>NZ_CP021744.1:1463333-2195000 GCF_002192455.1 Streptomyces albireticuli | reverse complement strand
GGGATGGGTAGGGGAGCGTCGTGTGCCGGGTGAAGCAGCCGCGGAAGCGAGTTGTGGACGGTTCACGAGTGAGAATGCAGGCATGAGTAGCGATACACACGTGGGAAACGTGTGCGCCGATTGACTAAGGGTTCCTGGGTCAAGCTGATCTGCCCAGGGTAAGTCGGGACCTAAGGCGAGGCCGACAGGCGTAGTCGATGGACAACCGGTTGATATTCCGGTACCCGCTTTGAAACGCCCAATATCGAATCCATTAATGCTAAGGCCGTGAAGCCGCCCTGGAGTCTTCGGACAAAGGGGAGTGGTGGAGCCGCTGACCCAAGGTGGTAGTAGGTAAGCGATGGGGTGACGCAGGAAGGTAGTCCAGCCCGGGCGGTGGTTGTCCCGGGGTAAGGGTGTAGGCCGTGTGGTAGGCAAATCCGTCACACGTTAAGGCTGAGACCTGATGCCGAGCCGATTGTGGTGAAGTGGATGATCCTATGCTGTCGAGAAAAGCCTCTAGCGAGTTTCATGGCGGCCCGTACCCTAAACCGACTCAGGTGGTCAGGTAGAGAATACCGAGGCGTTCGGGTGAACTATGGTTAAGGAACTCGGCAAAATGCCCCCGTAACTTCGGGAGAAGGGGGGCCATGTCCGGTGATGGAATTTACTTCCTGAGCTGGGTGTGGCCGCAGAGACCAGCGAGAAGCGACTGTTTACTAAAAACACAGGTCCGTGCGAAGCCGTAAGGCGATGTATACGGACTGACGCCTGCCCGGTGCTGGAACGTTAAGGGGACCGGTTAGCTTGGATTCGTCCAGGCGAAGCTGAGAACTTAAGCGCCAGTAAACGGCGGTGGTAACTATAACCATCCTAAGGTAGCGAAATTCCTTGTCGGGTAAGTTCCGACCTGCACGAATGGCGTAACGACTTCTCGACTGTCTCAACCATAGGCCCGGTGAAATTGCACTACGAGTAAAGATGCTCGTTTCGCGCAGCAGGACGGAAAGACCCCGGGACCTTTACTATAGCTTGATATTGGTGTTCGGTTCGGCTTGTGTAGGATAGGTGGGAGACTGTGAAGCATGCACGCCAGTGTGTGTGGAGTCGTCGTTGAAATACCACTCTGGTCGTGCTGGATGTCTAACCTGGGTCCGTGATCCGGATCAGGGACAGTGTCTGGTGGGTAGTTTAACTGGGGCGGTTGCCTCCTAAAGAGTAACGGAGGCGCCCAAAGGTTCCCTCAGCCTGGTTGGCAATCAGGTGTTGAGTGTAAGTGCACAAGGGAGCTTGACTGTGAGACCGACGGGTCGAGCAGGGACGAAAGTCGGGACTAGTGATCCGGCGGTGGCTTGTGGAAGCGCCGTCGCTCAACGGATAAAAGGTACCCCGGGGATAACAGGCTGATCTTCCCCAAGAGTCCATATCGACGGGATGGTTTGGCACCTCGATGTCGGCTCGTCGCATCCTGGGGCTGGAGTCGGTCCCAAGGGTTGGGCTGTTCGCCCATTAAAGCGGTACGCGAGCTGGGTTTAGAACGTCGTGAGACAGTTCGGTCCCTATCCGCTGTGCGCGTAGGAGTCTTGAGAAGGGCTGTCCCTAGTACGAGAGGACCGGGACGGACGAACCTCTGGTGTGCCAGTTGTCCTGCCAAGGGCATGGCTGGTTGGCTACGTTCGGAAAGGATAACCGCTGAAAGCATCTAAGCGGGAAGCCTGCTTCGAGATGAGGACTCCCTCCTCCTTTGAGAGGGTAAGGCTCCCAGTAGACGACTGGGTTGATAGGCCAGGTGTGGAAGACCGGTAACGGTTGGAGCTGACTGGTACTAATAGGCCGAGGGCTTGTCCTCAGTTGCTCGCGTCCACTGTGTAGGTTCTGAAGTAACGACCCGTGTCGATATCCGGTTTCGTTAATTTCATAGAGTTTCGGTGGTCATAGCGTTAGGGAAACGCCCGGTTACATTCCGAACCCGGAAGCTAAGCCTTTCAGCGCCGATGGTACTGCATGGGGGACCGTGTGGGAGAGTAGGACGCCGCCGAACAAATTTTAGAAAAAGCTCTGTTGTCTGAACTTCGGTTCAGACAACAGAGCTTTTTTGTTTTCACGATGAACTGCGGAGTGTCACCCCGCGTTAACGTCGCGCGGTAACCCTCCCTCCATGGGGACCGTGGAGATGCTGACCGCAGCGGGTATCGGTACAGGTGACGAGGTCGTCGTGCCCTCATACGCCACGACGGACGCCGCCGAGGTCGTCCGCCGGGCCGGAGCGACGCCCGTGTTCGCCGACATCGACCCGCAGAGCCTCTGCCTCGACCCGGCCTCGGTCGCCGCCACCCTGACACTGCGCACCGCGGCCGTGATGCCCGTACACCTCTTCGGGCGACACGCCGACCTGGCCGGCCTCCGGGCCGTCGCGGAGAAGCGAGGACTGCTCGTCGTCGAGTACGAGCCGGCCGCGCCCGCCGACGAGAACACCCGGCGGCGCCAGGAGAACGCCCTGTACCTGAACGCCCGGCTCAGGGGCGTGGAGACGCCCTCCGTGCCCCCGGGGGTCCCGCACGGCTACCGCTCGTACGTGGTGCGGGTGCCCGGCAACGGGCGGCCCGACCGGGACGCGTTCGCGAGGGCCCTGCGCCTCCGCGGCGTACGCTGCCACGTGCCCGTACAGACACCCGTGCACCGGCTGCCGTCCTTCAGGCGGGAGTTGTGGCTGGCGGAGACCGAGCGCGCCGCCGACCAGTGCCTCGCGCTGCCCATGGACGCCTCGGCCACCCAGCGGGAGTTGCACCGGGTCGTCGCGGCGTGCAACGCCCTCGGCGGGCTGCTGCCGGCGGCCGTCTAGACCGCTGTCGAGAACCGCCTGGGCCCGCACCCCCGGGGTGGTCAAAAGGACGTGCGAAAGTCGGGTATGCTTTATCTCGTTGCCGGCCCCAATAGCTCAGTCGGCAGAGCGTCTCCATGGTAAGGAGAAGGTCTACGGTTCGATTCCGTATTGGGGCTCCACAGAAGAAGGCCCCCGCCGAATGGCGGGGGCCTTCTTCGTATCCGGATGCCCGGGGGAGACCCGGATATCGGGGGCCGGCCGGACCGGCCCCCGGTTCAGGGCTCCTGACGCTCCGGCACTCGCATGGCCAGGATCGCCATGTCGTCCGACGCGGGCTCCGCCGCGAAGCGCTCCACGGCGCGCAGGATCCGCGCCGTCACCGCACCGGCCGTCAGACCCGTACACGTCGTCAGGACGTCCGCCAGGCCGTCGTCGCCGAGCATGCGGGCACCCTCGCGGCGCTCGGTCACACCGTCCGTGACGCACAGCAGGACGTCGCCCGGATCGAGCGTGACGGTCTGCTCGTACAGCTCCAGGTCCTCCATCACGCCCAGCAGCGGCTGGGGGTCCGCCGCGGCCTCCACACCGCCGTCGGGGCGCAGCCGCAGCGGCAGCGGATGGCCGGCGCAGACGACCTTGAGGATCGCGCTGCCGTCCTCCTGCGGCCACAGCTCCCCGTAGAGCAGCGTGAGGAAACGGCTGCGGGCGCCCTCGTCCAGGATCGCGGCGTTGAGCCGCTCCAGTACCGCCGGGCCGCCGTAACCCTCGCGGGCGAGGAGCCGGAGGGCGTGCCGGGCGAGGCCCGTGACGGCGGCCGCCTCCGGGCCCGTGCCGCACACGTCGCCGATGGCGAAGCCGTACGCGCCGTCGCGGATCGGGAACAGGTCGTAGAAATCGCCGCCCACCTCGTTGCCCTCGCCTGCGGCGCGGTAGATCACGTCGACCTCGACGCCCGGCACGAGGGGCAGCTCCGGGGGCAGCAGGCTGCGCTGGAGGGACTGGCTGATGGCCGTGCGCTCGCTGTAGAGCCGGGAATTGTCCAGGGCCAGCGCGGCACGGCGGGAGAGGTCCTCGGCGAGCTCCAGGATCTCCTGGCGGAAGTGGTCGTCGGTGGGCTTGCCGAGGGTGAGCATGCCGATGACGCGGTTGCGGGCCACCAGCGGCAGCACCACCGTCTCGCCGCCCACGGCGGTCGCCGTGGCGAGCGAGGTGCCGGGGCCGACCGGCTGCTGGGCGATGTCTGTGAGGCCGAGGCTGCGCAGGGAGTTGCGCAGCGCTGCGGCGTGCGCGGCCTCCGCGGGCGCCGTCCAGACGCGGGCGCCGGGGGTGGGCACTGGCTCCGGCGGGTCGAGCTTGCCGAGGAGCGTCTTCAGACCGTCGATGCGGTCCTCGTCCTCGTGCAGGACGTACGACAGCTCGGGTTCCGAGGCCGGGTCGGCCACGGTGTAGACCGCGCACCAGGCGGCGAGGGTGGGGACCGTCATCTGGGCCATCAGGGCCAGCGTCTGGTCCCGGTCCAGGGTGCCCGCCAGCAGGTCGGAGGCCTCGACGAGGAAGGACAGCGAGCCTCGGCGGAGCCGCTCCAGCTCGTTGAGCCGGGCCCGCTCGACGGCGAGGGCGATGCGGTCGGCGGCGAACTGGAGGCGGAGCGCCTCCTCGTTCGTGTAGCGGCCGGGGGCCTCGGCGGCGACGCCCAGTGAACCGGTGAGGCGGCCCTCGACCTTCAGCGGGACGGTGACGACCGAGCGCATGCCGGTGTCGGCGAGCAGCGGGACGGCGCCGGGCAGGACGGCGAGGTCCTCATGGACGGCGGGCATCCGGGCCGAGCCGTAGCGGCCCGTGCCGGCCTCGACGGGGACGCGGGCGAAGCGCTGGCGGGCCGAGGGCAGGCCGGTGGAGGCGCGGACCTCCAGCTCGGTCTCGTCGTCGGTGGCGAGCAGCAGATAGGCGGCGTCGCCGTCGAGCATGTCACGGGCGCGCTCGACCGTGCGCTGGAGCAGCCCGTCGAGGTCGTCGGGGGCGGGCGAGCCGATGAACACCTCGAAGGGGTCCGTGGCCGGGCCCCGCTCGCTGGTGGCCGTGTCCGTCGCGGGGGTGCGCTGGAGGCTCTGGAGGACGGCGCGCTCGTCCTCCCGGACGAGCAGGCAGACCGTGGAGGGGGCGCCGGCGATGTCCCGTACGCGCAGGTGGGAGGCGTAGACGGGGGTGATACGGCCGTCGGCGCCCCTTATGCCGTAGGAGCCCTCCCAGCGGGAGAGGCGCAGGGCCTCGGCGACACCCGTGGAGGTGCCGGGGGTGTGCGGCCAGGCGGCGAAGTCGGTGAGGGGCTTGCCGATCACCTGGTCGGCGGGGAAGCCGAAGAGGACGTCGGCGTCGTCGTTCCAGGAGCTGATGGCGCCCGTGCGGTCGATCTGGACGACCGCGACCCTGACCCGGGGGTCGGCCACCGGAAGGGCCTCGGGCGGCAGGGCGGGGCCGGCGGAGCGGGTGCCGGCCGGGCGGTCGGACAGGTCGAGCTGGAACCACACCTGCTTGTGCGTGGGGGTGTACTCGACGCCCCAGCGGGCGGCCAGCGCGGCGCACAGGAGCAGGCCGCGGCCGCCCTCGCGGTCCACGCCGCCGATGCGGCGCGGCGAGCTCTGGAGCGGCACCTCGCGCTCCGGATAGCGGTCGGCGACCTCGACGCGCACGCCGTCCTCCGTGCGCATGCACAGGACGTCCGCGGCGGTGCCGGCGTGGACGACGGCGTTGGTGACGAGCTCGCTCGTGAGGACGACCGCGTCATCGATGATGTCGGGAAAACCCCATCCCTGGAGTGTGTCCCTGACAAAGGCCCGGGCGGCGGCTACCGAACGTCCGACCGGCTCGAAGGTGGCGGCAGCCCGCGCGGTGATCACAGGTCTCCTCGTGTACGTCTCGGCGATCTGCTCACCCATGTCGCAGCGCCCCTCCATTGCCCGGCCGGATGCCAGGTTACTTACCTTCATCGCACGGGCGGAGGGCGGTGCGCGCTGATTCCACCTTGGGAGTGCCCGCGGGCCGTGTGCGATGCTGCCGAACTGTTATGGCCTGGCCGGGCCAGGGTGAAACACTGGGAAAGATTGAACTGAAAGCCCGACGAGGATGATCGACCCTGCGGGAGGGACACGGTGGAGTCTGGCGCGGAGGCGCGGGCAGTGAGCACGCGCGCGAAGGGCGGACGGTCCCGGGCCAATGGGACGACGGAAGTCGACACGGCGGCGCTGAACCGGCTGCTGTCGGCGCTCGCCGCGATGCGGGACGGGAACTTCCGTAAACGGCTGACGGTCTCCGGCGACGGCGTGATGGCCGAGATCGCGGCGGTCTTCAACGAGGTCGCCGACCGCAATATGCAGCTGACCGGCGAGCTGGCGCGGGTGCGCCGGGTGGTCGGCCGTGAGGGAAAACTCACGGAACGGCTGGAGACCGGGGCCTGCGAGGGAGCCTGGGCCGCGGCGATCGACGCGTCGAACGCCCTGGTGGACGACCTGGTGCGGCCGGTGTCCGAGGTCGGGCGGGTGCTGTCGGCGGTGGCCGAGGGCGACCTGGAGCAGCGGATGGACCTGCGCTCGCCCGGGGCGGACGGGGAGGCGCACCCGCTGCGGGGCGAGTTCCTCAAGGTGGGCCGCACGGTCAACGGGCTGGTGGACCAGCTGTCGGCGTTCACCGACGAGGTGACGCGGGTGGCGAGCGAGGTCGGCACCGAGGGCAAGCTCGGCGGGCAGGCCCGGGTGCGAGGAATGTCGGGTTCGTGGAAGGACCTCACGGATTCCGTCAACACGATGGCCTCCCGGCTCACCGCTCAGGTGCGTGACATCGCTCTCGTGACGACGGCGGTCGCGAAGGGCGATCTCTCCCGCAAGGTCACGGTGCACGTGGCGGGCGAGATGCTGGAGCTGAAGAACACCGTGAACACCATGGTGGACCAGCTCTCGTCCTTCGCCTCCGAGGTGACCCGCGTCGCGCGCGAGGTGGGTACCGAGGGCGAGCTGGGCGGTCAGGCACAGGTGCCGGGCGTCGCGGGCGTCTGGAAGGACCTCACCGACTCGGTCAATCTGATGGCCGGCAATCTGACGGCGCAGGTGCGGGGGATCGCGCAGGTCACCACGGCGGTCGCGAACGGCGATCTGTCGCAGAAGGTGACGGTGAGCGCGCGCGGCGAGGTCGCGCAGCTGGCCGAGACGATCAACCAGATGACGGAGACCCTGCGGACCTTCGCCGACGAGGTCACCCGGGTGGCCAGTGAGGTCGGCGCCGAGGGACAGCTCGGCGGCCAGGCGCAGGTGCCGGGTGCGGCGGGGACGTGGAAGGACCTCACCGATTCGGTGAACACCGCCTTCCGGAACGTCACCACGCAGGTGCGTGACATCGCCCAGGTGACCAAGGCCGTGGCCAACGGTGATCTGGGGCAGAAGGTCACCGTCGACGTGTCCGGCGAGATGCTGGACCTGAAGAACACCGTCAACACGATGGTCGACCAGCTGTCGGCCTTCGGCGCCGAAGTGACGCGTGTGGCACGGGAGATCGGTGTCGAGGGTGAGCTGGGCGGTCAGGCCGCGGTGCCGGGTGCGGCGGGGACGTGGAAGGACCTCACCGATTCGGTGAACACCGCCTTCCGCAACCTCACCGGCCAGGTCCGCAACATCGCCCAGGTGACGACGGCGGTGGCCAACGGCGACCTGTCGCAGAAGGTCACCGTGGATGTCTCCGGCGAGATGCTCCAGCTGAAGAACACCGTGAACACGATGGTCGACCAGCTGTCGTCCTTCGCCGACCAGGTCACGCGGATGGCGCGGGACGTGGGCACCGAGGGCCGGCTGGGCGGCCAGGCCCGGGTGGACGGCGTCAGCGGCACCTGGAAGGAGCTGACCGACTCGGTCAACTTCATGGCCGGGAACCTGACCTCGCAGGTCCGCCAGATCGCCCAGGTGACGACGGCGGTGGCCCGGGGTGATCTGTCGCAGAAGATCGACGTGGACGCCCGGGGCGAGATCCTGGAGCTGAAGAACACCATCAACACGATGGTCGACCAGCTCTCCGCCTTCGCCGAGCAGGTGACCCGGGTCGCCCGGGACGTGGGTACCGAGGGCCGGCTGGGCGGTCAGGCGCAGGTGCCCGGCGTGGCCGGCGTCTGGCGCGACCTCACGGACTCCGTCAACGGCATGGCCGGGAACCTGACCGCACAGGTGCGGAACATCGCCCAGGTGGCCACGGCGGTCGCGCGCGGCGATCTGTCGCAGAAGATCGACGTGGACGCCCGGGGCGAGATCCTGGAGCTCAAGAACACCCTCAACACGATGGTCGACCAGCTGTCCTCGTTCGCCGATCAGGTGACGAGGGTGGCCCGTGAGGTCGGCACCGAGGGCATCCTGGGCGGCCAGGCGGAGGTGCAGGGCGTCTCCGGCACCTGGAAGGACCTCACCCAGTCCGTCAACTTCATGGCCAACAACCTCACTTCGCAGGTGCGCAACATCGCCGAGGTGACGACGGCGGTGGCCAAGGGCGATCTGTCGAAGAAGATCACGGTCGACGCCAAGGGCGAGATCCTCGAACTCGTCACCACCGTGAACACGATGGTCGACCAGTTGTCCGACTTCGCCGAGCAGGTGAACCGGGTCGCCCGGGACGTGGGTACCGAAGGCCAGCTCGGCGGGCAGGCGCGGGTCCGGGACGTCACCGGCATCTGGAAGGACCTCAGCGACAACGTCAACCTGATGGCCAACAACCTGACCAGCCAGGTCCGCAACATCTCGCAGGTCGCCAGCGCCGTCGCCAACGGCGACCTGACCAAGAAGGTGACGGTCGAGGCGCGCGGCGAGGTCGCGCAGCTGGCCGACACCGTCAACACCATGGTCACGACGCTGTCGTCCTTCGCGGACGAGGTCACGCGCGTGGCGCGCGAGGTGGGCACCGACGGCATCCTCGGCGGGCAGGCCCGTGTCCTGGGCGTCAGCGGGACGTGGAAGGACCTCACCGAGTCCGTGAACTCGATGGCGTCCAACCTCACCGGGCAGGTCCGCAACATCGCGATGGTGACCACCGCCATCGCCCAGGGCGACCTGACCAAGAAGATCGACATCGATGCGCGCGGTGAGATCCTCCAGCTCAAGACCACCATCAACACGATGGTCGACCAGCTGTCCTCCTTCGCCGACCAGGTGACCCGGGTGGCCCGCGAGGTGGGCACCGAGGGACAGCTGGGCGGCCAGGCCCGGGTGCGCGACGTGGACGGCACCTGGCGCGACCTCACGGAGTCCGTGAACGAGATGGCGGGCAATCTGACCCGCCAGGTGCGCGCCATCGCCGAGGTCGCCACCGCGGTGACCCGCGGCGACCTCAACCTCAAGATCGACGTGGACGCGGCCGGCGAGATCCTGGAGCTCCAGGACAACATCAACACGATGATCGCCAACCTCCGCGAGACCACGCTCGCCAACAAGGAGCAGGACTGGCTCAAGGGCAACCTCGCCCGGATCTCCGGCCTGATGCAGGGCCGCCGGGACCTGGAGGACGTCGCCGGGCTGATCATGAGCGAGCTGACGCCGGTGGTCTCGGCGCAGCACGGCGCGTTCTTCCTGGCGATGCCGGAGGACCCGCTGGAGGGCGAGGGCGGCGAGGACGCGTACGAGCTGCGGATGCTCGGCTCGTACGGCTACTCCATGGGCTCGATGCCGACCTCCTTCCGGCCGGGCGAGACGCTCATCGGCACGGCCGCGCAGGAGAAGCGGACGATCCTCGTCGAGAACGTGCCGCCGGGCTATCTGAAGATCGCCTCCGGGCTGGGGGAGGCCCCGCCGGCCCATGTGATCGTGCTGCCGGTGCTGTTCGAGGGCCAGGTCCTGGGCGTCATCGAGCTGGCGTCGTTCCAGCCGTTCGCACAGATCCAGAAGGACTTCCTCAACCAGATCGCCGAGATGATCGGCACGAGCGTCAACACGATCAGCGTCAACACCAAGACCGAGGTGCTGCTCAAGCAGTCGCAGGAGCTCACCGAGCAACTGCGCGAGCGGTCGGCGGAGTTGGAGAACCGGCAGAAGGCGCTGGAGATCTCCAACGCCGAGCTGGAGGAGAAGTCGGAGCGGCTGGCCCGGCAGAACCGCGACATCGAGGTGAAGAACACCGAGATCGAGGAGGCCCGGCAGGTGCTCGAGGAGCGCGCCGAGCAGCTCGCCGTCTCGATGCGCTACAAGTCCGAGTTCCTCGCCAACATGTCGCACGAGCTGCGCACCCCGCTGAACTCGCTGCTGATCCTGGCGAAGCTGCTCGCGGACAACGCCGAGGGCAACCTCTCGCCGAAGCAGGTCGAGTTCGCCGAGACGATCCACGGCGCGGGTTCGGACCTGCTCCAGCTGATCAACGACATCCTGGACCTGTCGAAGGTCGAGGCGGGCAAGATGGACGTCAGCCCGACGCGCATCGCGCTGGTCCAGCTCGTCGACTACGTGGAGGCCACCTTCCGGCCGCTGACGGCGGAGAAGGGCCTGGACTTCTCCGTAAGGGTCTCGCCGGAGCTGCCGTCGACGCTGCACACCGACGAGCAGCGGCTGCTCCAGGTGCTGCGCAACCTGCTGTCGAACGCCGTGAAGTTCACGGACACGGGCGCGGTCGAGCTGGTCATCCGGCCGGCCGGCGGCGATGTGCCGGACAGCATCCGCGAGCAGCTGCTGGAGGCGGGTTCGCTGCGGGACCCGGACGGTGAGGTGATCGCCTTCTCCGTCACGGACACCGGCATCGGCATCGCCGCGAGCAAGATGCGGGTGATCTTCGAGGCGTTCAAGCAGGCGGACGGGACGACCAGCCGTAAGTACGGCGGCACCGGCCTCGGGCTGTCGATCAGCCGGGAGATCGCCCGGCTGCTCGGCGGTGAGATCCACGCGGCGAGCGAGCCGGGCCGTGGTTCCACCTTCACGCTCTACCTCCCGCTCAACGCCGGTGAGCTGCCGCCCCAGGGCTATCCGCAGCTCACGCCGGGCGGCCACGTCGCCGCGGTGCCGGAGCTTCCGGGCGAGGACTTCGCGGGTCACGTGGACCACATCGGCGAGAGCCTTACGGGGGCCGTGGAGGACTCCGCGCGCGGTGCGGCCGGCCTCTTCCTGCGGCGCAGGCGGGCCGCGCAGGCGGCCGGGCAGTGGCCCGCGCCCGCGCCGGTGGACCCGGTGTCCCGCCCGGCGGCTGCCGAGCCCGCCGTCCCGGAGGGCGACCCGTGGCAGAGCCCGCCCGTCGGTGACGCAGAGCAACCGTCGGACCACGGCTTCGGCCGGGGCTTCCGCAGGAGCTTCCACGGCGAGAAGGTGCTGATCGTCGACGACGACATCCGCAACGTCTTCGCCCTGACGAGCGTCCTGGAGCAGCACGGGCTCTCGGTGCTCTACGCCGAGAACGGCCGGGAGGGGATCGAGGTCCTGGAGCAGCACGACGATGTCGTGGTGGTCCTGATGGACATCATGATGCCGGAGATGGACGGCTATGCCACGACGGCCGCGATCCGCAGGATGCCGCAGTTCGCGGGGCTTCCCATCATCGCGCTGACGGCCAAGGCGATGAAGGGCGACCGGGAGAAGAGCATCGATGCCGGGGCGTCGGACTATGTCACCAAACCGGTCGACACGGATCACCTGCTGACGGTGATGGAGCAGTGGATGCGCGCCGAGTGACGGATGGCCGGAAGGTTCCTGACCACCTGTTGACCGACTGTGGCCGATGACGTGTGGGAGGCCGGGATCCGGGGAACCTTCTGGTCTCCCACTACGTTTCCGCTACGTGCACAGTGACATCGCGGTGACAGGGTGTGGCGACCGGCAGGGTGCGGCTACCATGACCGGCACAAGGACGGGCGGCGCAAGGGAGTCGTCCCCTGGGGCGGCGCCCGGTGCTTCCCTCGGCTCTTCGAGCTGGGGCGACCCCAAGCCGGGGCGAGGAGGACGGGGCATGGTGCAGAAGGCCAAGATCCTCCTGGTCGATGACCGGCCGGAAAATCTGCTGGCGCTGGAGGCCATCCTCTCGGCGCTCGATCAGACACTGGTGCGGGCATCGTCAGGGGAGGAAGCGCTCAAGGCGCTGCTGACGGACGATTTCGCGGTGATCCTGCTGGACGTCCAGATGCCGGGCATGGACGGCTTCGAGACCGCCGCGCACATCAAGCGGCGGGAGCGGACGCGGGACATCCCGATCATCTTCCTCACCGCGATCAACCACGGTCCGCACCACACCTTCCGCGGTTACGCCGCGGGCGCGGTCGACTACATCTCCAAGCCCTTCGACCCGTGGGTGCTGCGCGCCAAGGTCTCGGTCTTCGTCGAGCTGTACATGAAGAACTGCCAGCTGCGGGAGCAGGCCGCGCTGTTGCGGCTCCAGCTGGAGAGCGGCCAGAGCCGCGGTGGCGCGACGGCGCCGCAGGAGCCCGCCGGGCTGCTCGCGGAGCTCTCCGCCCGGCTGGCCGCCGTCGAGGAGCAGGCAGAGGCGCTCACCAAGCAGCTCGACGAGTCCGCGGACGCGGCGGCCATCGCCACCGCCGCCCACCTGGAGCGCAAACTCACCGGGCTGCGGCGGGCGCTGGACGCTCTGGAGCCGGGCACGGGCGGCCCCGCCGGCCCGCTCGCCTCGCCCAGCTGACTCCCTGACGCCATGTCACCCTTGGCAGCGCGGGATCGCGACACGAACGGGTGAACGCATGGGCGCGGGTGTCCCTCGCGCCCGACGACGGTAATCTCGGCTCCATGGCCTCACGTACGTCCGGCAAGGGTTCCCAGAGCACGGCGGGCCCCTCGAAGCAGCGCGCCGGGCGTCCCGCGAGCGCCGCCGGGAAGGCGCCCGCCAAGGCAACCGCCAAGAGCGCGAAGAAGGCGCCGGCGAAGCCCGCCGGCCGCGCGCCCGCCCGTAAGGCTCCCGCCAAGAAGGCCGCGGCCAGGCCCGCGCCGCGCCGCGCGCCCGCCGCTCCCGGCGGTGTGCGCCGGGTCGGCCGCGGGGTCGCCCACGGCGTCGGCGCGGTCTTCCGCGGCGTCGGGCGCGGTGCCAAGAACCTCGACCCGGCGCACCGTAAGGACGGCCTCGCCCTGCTGCTGCTCGGGGTCGCCCTCGTGGTCGCCGCCGGCACCTGGTCCAGTCTGGAAGGCCCGGTCGGGGAGCTGGTGACGATGCTCGTCACCGGCGCCTTCGGCCGCCTCGACCTGGTCGTGCCGATACTGCTCGGCGTCATCGCCCTCAGGCTCTTCCGCCACCCCGAGCGCCCGGAGGCCAACGGACGGATCGTCATCGGCCTGTCCGCGCTGGTCGTCGGCGTCCTCGGGCAGGTCCACGTGGCCTGTGGCTCGCCCAGCCGGGACGCTGGCACCCAGGCCCTCCAGGACGCGGGCGGGATGATCGGCTGGGCCGCCGCCTCGCCGCTGATAATGACGGTCGGCCGGGTCCTCGCCGTACCGCTGCTCGTACTGCTGACGATCTTCGGCCTGCTGGTGGTCACCGCGACCCCGGTCAACGCCATCCCGCGGCGGCTGCGGCACCTCGGGGTACGGCTCGGGGTGATCGAACCGCTGCCGGGCGAGTACGAGCCGGAGGACGCCGGGCGCGAGGAATACGCCGAGGACTGGCGCGAAACGCCCGCCAAGCGCCCCCGGCGCGCATCCGCGCACCTTGATCTCGACGAGACCCTGGCCGCGGACGCCGAGGAGGAGGCGCTGAGCAAGCGCCGCAAGCCGCGCCGCGCCGCCGGGCAGCCCGTACCGCCGGGCGGCCGGGAGCCGGACGCCGTGGACCTGGCCGCCGCCGCGGCCGCCTCGGTCGACGGCGCCGTGCTGCACGGCGTGCCGCCCACCCCGCTCGTCGCCGGGCTCAGCAGCGGCATCTCCCAGGACGCCGGGGAGCAGCCGGGCGCCGTGCCTGCCGCGCGCGGCACCGGGCGGGAGGACGGCGTCCTGGACCTCACCAAGGACGTCCCCGACCTCACCCGCCCCGCACCCGAGGCCCCGGCGGGCCTCCCCGCGCGCGCCGAGCAGCTCCAGCTGTCCGGTGACATCACCTACGCGCTGCCCTCGCTCGACCTGCTGGAGCGCGGCGGACCGGGCAAGGCCCGCAGCGCCGCCAACGACGCCATAGTGGCCGCGCTGACCAACGTCTTCGCGGAGTTCAAGGTGGACGCGGCGGTCACCGGCTTCACCCGCGGCCCGACGGTCACCCGCTACGAGGTCGAGCTCGGCCCCGCCGTCAAGGTCGAGCGGATCACCGCGCTCGCCAAGAACATCGCCTACGCCGTCGCCAGCCCGGACGTGCGGATCATCAGCCCGATCCCCGGCAAGTCCGCGGTCGGCATCGAGATCCCCAACACCGACCGCGAGATGGTCAACCTCGGCGACGTGCTGCGGCTGGCGGACGCCGCGGGTGACGAGCACCCGATGCTCGTGGCGCTCGGCAAGGACGTCGAGGGCGGCTATGTCATGTCCAACCTGACGAAGATGCCGCACATCCTCGTCGCCGGAGCCACCGGCTCCGGAAAGTCGTCCTGCATCAACTGCCTGATCACCTCGGTCATGGTCCGGGCGACCCCGGACGACGTGCGGATGGTGCTGGTCGACCCCAAGCGGGTCGAGCTGACCGCCTACGAGGGCATCCCGCACCTGATCACGCCGATCATCACCAACCCCAAGCGCGCCGCCGAGGCCCTCCAGTGGGTCGTCCGCGAGATGGACCTGCGCTACGACGACCTGGCCGCCTTCGGCTTCCGGCACATCGACGACTTCAACGCCGCCGTCCGGGCCGGCAAGGTCAAGCCGCCGGAGGGCAGCGGCCGCGAGCTGTCCCCCTACCCGTACCTGCTGGTCATCGTGGACGAGCTGGCCGACCTGATGATGGTCGCGCCGCGCGACGTCGAGGACTCGATCGTCCGCATCACCCAGCTGGCGCGCGCCGCCGGCATCCACCTCGTGCTCGCCACCCAGCGCCCCTCCGTCGACGTCGTCACGGGCCTGATCAAGGCGAACGTGCCCTCGCGGCTGGCGTTCGCGACCTCCTCGCTCGCCGACAGCCGGGTCATCCTCGACCAGCCGGGCGCCGAGAAGCTGATCGGCAAGGGCGACAGCCTCTATCTGCCGATGGGGGCGAGCAAGCCCGTCCGCATGCAGGGCGCCTTCGTCACCGAGGCGGAGGTCGCGGCGGTCGTGCAGCACTGCAAGGACCAGATGGCCCCGGTCTTCCGGGACGACGTCACGGTCGGCACGGCGAAGAAGAAGGAGATCGACGAGGAGATCGGCGACGATCTCGACCTCCTGTGCCAGGCGGCCGAACTGGTGGTCTCCACCCAGTTCGGATCCACCTCGATGCTCCAGCGGAAATTGCGTGTGGGATTCGCCAAGGCGGGCAGACTCATGGACCTGATGGAGTCGCGCAACATCGTGGGCCCGAGCGAGGGCTCCAAGGCTCGCGACGTGCTGGTCAAGCCCGACGAGCTGGACGCCGTGCTCGCGGTGATCAGGGGGGACGCGTAGCCGCGGCGACCGGCTCCCAGGGCGCCGGGAACCCCTCGTAAGAGGTGGTTGATCAACCGTTTCTCTCGGCGGTGTGCCCAGTTGAGGAGAGGGGGCGGGCCGATGTCCCACAGTCGGCGCCGTAGAACCATCTGATGGCGTACAAAGTCCGGCTTTCCGCTTGCCCGACGCTTTCGTATCCCCCCTAGACTGAACCTCCAGCAGGTGGCTGCACGCTCGAAAGGCGCCCACGTGTCCATCGGCAACTCTCCCGCGGACGACACTCCCGCGGACGACCGGCCGTCCGTCGGCCGGGCCCTCCAGCAGGCTCGTATCGGTGCGGGGCTGACCGTAGAAGAAGTCAGTTCGAGCACCCGCGTACGCGTGCCGATCGTCCACGCGATCGAGCAGGACGACTTCTCGCGCTGCGGTGGCCACGTGTACGCCCGAGGGCATATCCGCGTGCTGGCGCGGACCGTCGGACTGGACCCCGCCCCGCTGCTCGTGCAGTACGCCGCGGAGCACGGCGGGCGGCCCTCGCCGACCCCGGCGGCGCCGCTCTTCGACGCCGAGCGCATCCGCCCCGAGCCCCGGCGCCCCAACTGGACGGCCGCGATGGTCGCGGCGATCGTCGCCGTCGTGGGCTTCGTCGGCTTCACGCTCTTCAACGGCGGGGCCAAGGACTCGGGCGGCTCCGTCGCCGCGGACCCCGCCACCGTCAAGCCGTCCACGGCCCCGAGCAAGAAGGCCACCCCCGGCAAGCCCGCCGACCCCAAGCCCGAGCAGTCCGAGAGCGCCATCGCCGGCGTGCCGGCCAACAAGGTCACCGTCAAGCTCACCGCCGACCACGGCCAGACCTGGATGTCCGCCAAGGACCACAACGGCAAGCTGCTGGAGGAGGGCGTCCTCAAGCAGGGAGCCTCCAAGACCTTCACCGACAGCAAGCGGATCGACCTGGTCCTCGGCAACGCCGGAGCCGTACAGCTGTTCGTGAACGGCAAGGAGGTCAAGAACCTGGGCGACGACGGGCAGGTTCAGCGCCTGAGCTACACCAAGGGTGACCCGGTGGAGGGCTGATCCGGGCCGGTTCCGGCCTCGCCCGCTCCGATCCGCGGCTGACCAGCGGCGGAGCGGGCGCCGAAACGGGGAGCGGCACGCCGTCGGGTGACCATCCTCTCGGTACTGGTGCACACTCGGCAACCGATACGGCCCCGGGACAAAGTAGGCTGAGCCCTATGCCCGAACGCCGTACCGTCGCTCTTGTCACACTTGGCTGCGCCCGTAACGAGGTGGACTCGGAGGAGCTGGCAGGCCGCTTGGCGGCGGATGGCTGGGACCTCGTCGAGGACGCCGCCGAAGCCGATGTGGCCGTTGTCAACACCTGTGGCTTCGTCGAGGCCGCCAAGAAGGACTCCGTCGACGCCCTGCTCGAAGCCAATGACCTCAAGGACCACGGCCGTACCCAGGCCGTGGTCGCCGTCGGCTGCATGGCCGAGCGGTACGGCAAGGAGCTCGCCGAGGCGCTGCCCGAGGCCGACGGCGTGCTCGGCTTCGACGACTACGCCGACATCTCCGACCGGCTCCAGACCATCCTCTCCGGCGGCGTCCACGCCTCCCACACCCCCCGCGACCGGCGCAAGCTGCTGCCGATCAGCCCCGCCGAGCGCCAGGGCGCGGGCGAGGCCGGCAAGGTCGCCCTGCCCGGCCACGCGCAGGACACCCCGCCGGCCGACCTGCCGGACGGCCTCGCCCCGGCCTCCGGGCCCCGGGCGCCGCTGCGCCGCCGGCTGGGCACCAACCCGGTCGCCTCGGTGAAGCTGGCCTCCGGCTGCGACCGGCGCTGCTCCTTCTGCGCCATCCCCTCCTTCCGCGGGTCCTTCATCTCCCGCCGCCCCTCCGACGTGCTGGGCGAGACGCGCTGGCTCGCGGAGCAGGGCGTCAAGGAGGTCATGCTGGTCTCCGAGAACAACACCTCGTACGGCAAGGACCTCGGCGACATCCGGCTGCTGGAGACGCTGCTGCCGGAGCTGGCGGCCGTGGACGGCCTGGAGCGGGTCCGCGTCAGCTACCTCCAGCCGGCCGAGATGCGGCCCGGCCTGATCGACGTCCTGACGTCGACGGAGAAGATCGCCCCCTACTTCGACCTGTCCTTCCAGCACTCGGCGCCCGGCGTGCTGCGCGCGATGCGCCGCTTCGGCGACACCGACCGCTTCCTGGAGCTGCTCGACCAGATCCGCGCCAAGGCGCCGACGGCGGGTGCCCGCTCCAACTTCATCGTCGGCTTCCCCGGTGAGACCGAGGCGGACGTGGCGGAGCTGGAGCGCTTCCTCGCCGGCGCGCGGCTGGACGCGATCGGCGTCTTCGGCTACTCCGACGAGGACGGCACCGAGGCCGCCACCTACGAGGACAAGCTGGACCCCGAGGTGGTCGCGGAGCGGCTGGAGCAGGTCTCGCGGCTCGCCGAGGAGCTGACCGCGCAGCGCGCGGAGGAGCGGCTCGGAGAGACCATGGAAGTACTCGTCGACCGCGTCGACGAGGAGGACGGTGTGATCGGCCGGGCCGCCCACCAGGCACCCGAGACCGACGGTCAGGTCATGATCCGCACCGACAGGACGTTCGCGCCCGGCAGCATGGTCGTGGCCAAGGTGGTGGCGACCGAGGGCGTGGACCTCGTCGCCGAGCCCCTGGGTGACGGAGGCTGTTCCGAGGAGGCGCGCAGATGACCGGAGTCCCGGCCTCCGCCGCAGGAGGCCACGCCCCGGCGACGGCCGTGCGGCCCCCGGCCGGGCTGTGGAACATCGCCAACATCCTGACCATGATCCGGCTCCTCCTGGTGCCCGGGTTCGTCCTGCTGATGCTCCACGACGGCGGTTCCGACCCGGCCTGGCGATCCTTCGCCTGGGCCGCGTTCGCCATCGCCATGATCACGGACCTGTTCGACGGGCACCTGGCCCGGATGTACAACCTGGTCACCGACTTCGGCAAGATCGCCGACCCGATCGCGGACAAGGCGATCATGGGTGCGGCGCTGATCTGCCTGTCCTCGCTGACCCTCCTGCCGTGGTGGGTCACAGGCGTGATCCTCTTCCGTGAGGTCGGCATCACGCTGATGCGGTTCTGGGTGATCAAGCACGGGGTCATCCCGGCCAGCCGCGGCGGCAAGATGAAGACGCTCGCGCAGGGCGTGGCGGTGGGGATGTACATCCTGGCGCTGACCGGGCCGTTGGCCACTGCCCGCTTCTGGGTGATGGCGGTGGCCGTGACGTTGACCGTGCTCACCGGTCTCGACTACGTACGGCAGGCCCTCGTGCTGCGCCGGGCCGGCCTGGCCGCGCAGCGCGAGCGGGTGGGCCGGGAAGCCGTGCGATGAGCGCGGTGGCGGGCGGTGCCGACGGTGAGGGCGCGGCGGCCGCGGTCCTGCGGGCCCTGGTCGACGGGGGCCGTACGGTGGCCGCCGCCGAGTCGCTGACCGGCGGCCTGGTGGCCGCCGAGCTGACCGCGGTGCCGGGCGCGTCCCGCGCGGTGCGCGGCTCGGTCACGGCGTACGCGACCGAGGTCAAGCGAGAGGTGCTGGGCGTGGACGGCGGGTTGCTCGCCGCCCGGGGCGCGGTCGACGGCGAGGTCGCCGGGCAGATGGCGCGGGGCGTGCGGGTGCTGCTCGGCGCCGACTGGGGGGTCGCCACCACCGGTGTCGCCGGGCCGGACGCACAGGACGGCAAGCCCGTCGGTACGGTCTTCGTCGCCGCGGCGGGGCCGGCCGGCGCGACGGCCGTGCGGGAGCTGTCCCTGGACGGCGACCGGGCGCGGATCCGGGCGGAAAGCGTACAAGCCGTGCTGGAACTGCTGCTGGGCGAACTGACAGAAAACGTGGGCGCAAAGGATACGGAACACAACGGGGGGAATTGATGTTTACAGCCCTGAGTGAACACGACATAGCTCCCCGCACGGCCGGAGCCCGAGGCGGTACGGTGGGGCGTGAAGGATCCGGATTCGCGGTCCAAGGAGGGAGCCACCGATGATTTTGCTCCGTCGCCTGCTGGGTGACGTGCTGCGTCGGCAGCGCCAGCGCCAGGGCCGCACTCTGCGCGAGGTCTCCTCTTCCGCCCGGGTCTCGCTCGGTTACCTCTCCGAGGTCGAGCGGGGGCAGAAAGAGGCGTCCTCCGAGCTTCTCTCCGCAATCTGCGACGCTCTGGACGTTCGGATGTCCGAGGTCATGCGTGAGGTGAGTGATGAATTGTCGCTCGCCGAGCTGGCGCAGTCGGCGGCGGCGAGCGAGCCGGTACCCGCGCCGATGCGGCCTATGTTCAATTCGGTGTCCGTGACGTCCGTGACGGGCGTGCCGGGGGAGCGAGTCACCATCAAGGCTCCCGCGGAGGCCGTGGATGTGGTCGCGGCCTGACGGCGGTCAGGAAGAGCAGTCTGGAAAACAGGTGTTTCCCGTCGAGGATCCCGGTCAGATGTCTGACCGGGATCCTGGCGTTTCCGTCCCCTTCGTCACCTTTGTGCGATGGTGGAGGAACCGGGAGCAAATGAACGGACTGGACACGCGAACAGGAGAAGCGGATGTCTGTGGTGAAGAGCCCGCTGTCCGAGCAGGACCGTAAGACCGTCGGTGACGCCCTCCAGGGCGCCCTGGTCGACCTGGTCGATCTCTCGCTGGTGGCCAAGCAGGTTCACTGGACCGTGGTGGGGCCACGTTTCCGCTCGGTCCACCTCCAGCTCGACGAGGTCGTCGCGAGCGCGCGGATCCACGCCGACACCGTCGCCGAGCGCTCCTCCGCCCTCGGTGTGGCGCCGGACGGCAGGGCCGAGACGGTCGCGAAGACCAGCGGCATCGACCCGGTGGGCGACGGCTGGAACAAGGACACCGGAGCGGTGCAGATCCTGGTCAATGCGCTCGGTGCGGTTATCACTCGAATGCGTGAGCGTATTCAGGTCACCGGTGATCCGGACCCCGTCACGCAGGACATTCTGATCGGTCTGACGGGTGATCTGGAGAAGCATCACTGGATGTTCCAGGCGGAGAACGCCTGAGGTGACGGGCTGACCCGATGGGCGTCGAGGTCGTCGAACGGCCCGTTTGTCGAACGTCTGGCCTGTCCGGTTCATGTCTAGGGAATCCCCCGGATCCTCGTGGTCCGGGGGATTCCGCATTTCGGGCCGTACGAGGCGTACGAGCTGTATGGGCAGTCCGGGCTTTCGGGGCGCTCCGGTGGCGGTGGTGGCGTGACGGCGTTCTCCTGGGGGCATGGCCGGGCCCGTGATCCGCTTCCCCCGCGCGGGAGACCGGACCGGCCCGGCCGTATGACGGACCGTCCGGCCGACGCTCCGCGCGGCCGAGGGGGCGCGTACGGGTAGGACGTGCGCTGTCCACGGACCTGGGTGCGCTCTCCCACGGGACGGGCGGCCGGTCTACCGTCGGCCGAAGGAGGCAGCCATGATCCGGCGTGACTTCTGGGGCCGCTGCCGGTCGCGTGGGCGACTGGGTACCGCGCTCGTCCTGGGAGGTCTGTGGTGGTGGGCCGCGCTGCGGGCGCTCGGACAGCCGGGCCGGGGCGGGCCCGTGGAAGTGTTCGTCGTCGCGGGCGGCTGGGGGCTGAGCCTGCTGCCCGTGCACTGCGTGCCGTGGACGCGCCGGCCCCGGCGGGTCTCCAGAGTCGTGCGGGCGGCCGCGGGGAGCCTCATGGCCCGGCGGCGGAGTGGGCCGCCCATGTCCTGAGCCGGGCCCGCGCGAGCCGCACGCGTCATGGCCGGTGCACGCCGGCCGGTGCGGGACATGACCGTCCCGTCGTCACCCGGGCGGCCCAGCGGGATGCTCCGGCTGGCAGCGGGGGCACCAGTAGGTGGGGCGTTCCTGCCCCGGCTTCCCCTGGTCGGCGGTGCGCAGAGCAGTGCCGCAGCGGCGGCAGGGGCGCCCCGCGCGGCCGTAGACCCACAGCTGGTGGTCCCTGCGGGGATCGGCCGTGGTGGTGCGGGTGGGCCGGTCCTTGTTGGCCTCCAGGAGCTTCTTGGCCAGGGCGGGCAGCCGTTCGGGCGCGGGCAGCTCAGCCACCGGCAGCCAGGGGGAGACGCGGAGCAGGAAGCAGAGCTCCGACTTGTAGACATTGCCGATGCCCGCGAGGTTCCGCTGGTCGAGCACGGCCTCGCCGAGGGGGCGCGCGGGGTCGGCGAGCAGGCGGCGCAGCGCCTCGGCGGCGTCCCAGTCGGGGCCGAGGAGGTCGGGGCCGAGATGGCCGACGGCCGTGGCCTCGTCCGCCGTGCGCAGCAGCTCCAGGACGGGCAGGCGGTAGCCGACGGCGGTGTGGGCGGCGTTGGCGAGGACGGCGCGGATCTGGTGCGACGGGCCGCCACGCCACCGCTCGCCCGGGGCGAAGACGCGCCAGGACCCGTCCATCCTGAGGTGCGAGTGCAGGGTGAGGCCGCCCTCGACGCGGGTCAGCAGATGCTTGCCCCGCGGCACGACCTCGATGACGCGCCGACCTGTGAGGTCGGCGGTGGCGAGCTGGGGGACGCGCAGGTCGCTGCGGGTGAGCGGCTCGCCCGCCAGCGCGCCGTGGAGGCGCTGGGCCGTGCGCCAGACGGTGTCTCCTTCGGGCATGCCGACCATGATGCCGCCGCCGGTACGGGCCGGGGCACCCGGCTCGCGGCCCCGTCCCGCCCGGTGCGGCCGCCCGGAGGCGCGGTCAGGGCGCCCGCAGGCGCAGCCCGCGCGGCGTGGCGTGGAAACCCGCGGTCTCCAGCAGGGCACCCAGCGGTGAGGAGAGCGCGGGGGAGCCGTTGATCCGCTCGACCGTGACGGTGCCCAGGGCGCCGGCGCGGGCCGCGTCGGCGAGGGCTGCAGCGGCCTCGCGGAGCCCGGCGTCGGCCTCCAGTGCCCCGCCGCCCTCCTCCTCCGGCCAGGCGAGAAGGGTCTTGCCGCCGCGCTCCATGTACAGGGCGAGGGCCCCGTCGAGGAGCACCACGAGGGAGCCCGCCTTGCGGCCGGGCTTGTGGGTCGCCCCCTCGGGCGGCTCGGGCCAGGGCAGGGCGGCACCGTAGGCGTTGGCGGGGTCGGCGGCGGCGAGGACGACGGCCCGCCGGCGGGCGGGCTTCCGCGCGGACCCGGGCCCCTCCCAGGAGGGGCCGGAAGGCTCCTCGGCGAACGCGCCGCCTCCCGCGCGCTCGCGTGCCGAGCCGACGGCCCGCAGCCGGTCGACCGCGCCGTCCATGGCGAACTGCGCGGCGCCCAGGCCCTCGACGACGTACCCCCGGCGGGCCTGCCCGCTCTCCTCGAAGACGGACAGCACCCGGTAGGCCGCGGAGAAACCGCCCTCCACGCCCTCGGCCGCCACCGCGCCCCGGGTCACCACGCCGTGGCGATCGAGGAGCGTACGGGCCAGGGCGTGGGCCCGGTGCGTGGGATCGGGTTCGTGCGCGGGCAGCAGCGACCAGCGGCCCGCGACCGTGGGCGGTCCGCCACGGGACGCGGTGGGGCGCAGCGGCACCCCGCCGCGGGCGCCGAAGGAGCCGTAACGCCCCCGGGGCACCGCCCGCTTGGCGCGGTGCGCCGTGGAGCCCGCCGTCCGGCCCGATCCCAGGTAGGCGCGGAGCGGGGCGAGGGTGTCGTTGGTGAGCCGGCCGGACCAGGCGAGGTCCCAGACGGCGTCGGCGATCTGCGGATCCGTGCTCTCGGGGGACTCCGCGCGCACCCGGTCCGCGATCTGACGGAAGAACAGGCCGTACCCGCCCGAGAGGGCGTCGAGCACGGCGCGGTGGACGGGCGAGAGCTCCAGCGGATGCGGTTCGGGCAGCAGCAGGGGCGCGGCGTCGGCGAGCAGCAGCGACACCCAGCCGTCCTTGCCGGACAGCGCGCCCGCCCCCGCCCAGACGACCTCGCCCGCCGCCGTGAGCTCGTCGAGCATCGCCGGGGAGAAGTCCGCCACCCGCGAGGGCAGCACCAACTTCTCCAGGGCGGAGGCCGGGACCGGCGCGCCCTGCAACTGCTCGACGGCGCGCACCAGGCCGTCGACGCCGCGCAGACTGTGGGTGCCGACGTGCTGCCACTGCGGGAGGAAGGCGGCGAGCGCGGTGGGCGGCACCGGCTCCAGCTCGTGCCGCAGCGCGGCGAGGGAGCGGCGGCGCAGCCTGCGCAGGACGGCGGCGTCGCACCATTCCTGACCGATGCCGGAGGGGTGGAACTCCCCCTGGACGACCCGGCCGTTCGCCGCGAGGCGCTGGAGCGCCCCGTCGGTCACCGCGGGCCCCAGCCCGAAGCGGGCGGCGGCCTGCGCCGAGGTGAAGGGCCCGTGGGTCCGGGCGTAGCGGGCGAGGAGATCGCCGAGCGGGTCCTTGACGGGCTCGGTGAAGGCCTCCGGAACGCCGACGGGCAGGGCCGTGCCCAGGGCGTCGCGGAGCCGTCCGGCGTCCTCGATCGCCGCCCAGTGGTCCCGCCCGGCGACGCGGACGCCCAGCGCGCGGCGCGCGGCCGCCAGCTCCCGCACCCACTCCGGGTCGGCGCCGCGCTCGGCCAGCTCGGCGTCGGTGAGCGGGCCGAGGAGGCGCAGCAGGTCGGCGACGCCCTCGGCGTCCTTGGCCCGCCGGTCGTCGGTCAGCCACTGGAGCTCGCGCTCCAGCTCGGCCAGCACCTCCGGGTCGAGCAGCTCCCGCAGCTCCGCCTGGCCCAGCAGCTCGGCGAGGAGCCGTGAGTCCAGGGAGAGGGCGGCGGCCCGGCGCTCGGCGAGCGGGGAGTCGCCCTCGTAGAGGAACTGGGCCACGTAGCCGAACAGCAGTGAGCGCGCGAACGGCGAGGGCTCCGGCGTGGTCACTTCCACCAGCCGGACGCGGCGGGCCTCGATGTCGCCCATCAGCTCGGTCAGACCAGGGACGTCGAAGACGTCCTGGAGGCACTCGCGGACGGCCTCCAGGACGATCGGGAACGAGCCGAACTCCTCGGCCACCTGCAACAGCTGGGCCGCCCGCTGGCGCTGCTGCCACAGCGGGGTGCGCTTGCCGGGGTTGCGGCGGGGCAGCAGCAGGGCGCGGGCGGCGCACTCCCGGAACCGCGCGGCGAACAGCGCCGAGCCGCCCACCTGGTCCGTGACCAGCTGGGCGACCTCGCCCTGGTCGAAGGCCACATCGGCGGCCCCGACGGGGGACTGCTCCGCGTCGTACTCCGCGCCCTGCCGGGCGGGGTCGGCGTCCAGCAGGTCCAGGCCCATCAGATCGGCGTCGGGCAACCGCAGCACGATGCCGTCGTCGGCGTGCATCACCTGGGCGTCCATGCCGTACCGCTCGGTGAGCCGGGCGCCGAGCGCCAGGGCCCACGGGGCGTGCACCTGCGCGCCGAAGGGGGAGTGGACGACGACCCGCCAGTCGCCCAGCTCGTCACGGAAGCGCTCCACCACGACCGTCCGGTCGTCGGGCACATGGCCGCAGGCCTGGCGCTGCTCGGCGAGATACGCCAGGACGTTGTCCGCCGCCCAGGTGTCGAGACCGGCCGCGGCGAGCCGCTCCCGGGCCGCCTCGGGCGCCAGGCCGCCGACCTCCCGCAGGAAGGCGCCCAGCGCCCGGCCCAGTTCGAGCGGGCGGCCCAGCTGGTCGCCCTTCCAGAACGGCAGCCGGCCGGGAACCCCCGGCGCCGGGGTGACCAGGACCCGGTCGCGGGTGATGTCCTCGATCCGCCATGAGGTGGTGCCCAGGGTGAAGACGTCGCCCACCCGCGACTCGTACACCATCTCCTCGTCCAGCTCGCCGACCCGGCGGCCGCCCTTGGCGCCCTTCCCGGACTCCGCGCCCGCCAGGAACACACCGAAGAGGCCGCGGTCGGGGATGGTGCCGCCGGAGGTGACGGCGAGCCGCTGCGCCCCGGGGCGCCCGCTGAGCGTGCCGGCCACCCGGTCCCAGACCAGGCGCGGCCGCAGCTCCGCGAAGGCGTCGGACGGATAGCGCCCGGCGAGCATGTCGAGCACCGCCGTGAAGGCGGACTCGGGCAGCGCGGCGAAGGGGGCCGCGCGCCGCACCACGGCCAGCAGCTCCGTCACCTCCCAGGTGTCGACCGCCACCATGGCGACGATCTGCTGGGCCAGGACGTCCAGGGGGTTGGCGGGCACCCGCAGCGCCTCGATGGCCCCCGCGCGCATCCGCTCCGTCACGACGGCGGCCTGCACCAGGTCGCCGCGGTACTTGGGGAAGACGACGCCGGTGGAGACCGCGCCGACCTGGTGCCCGGCGCGGCCGACCCGCTGGAGCCCGGAGGCCACCGAGGGCGGCGACTCGACCTGGACGACCAGGTCCACCGCGCCCATGTCGATGCCCAGCTCCAGGCTGGAGGTGGCGACGACGGCCGGCAGCCGGCCGGCCTTCAGGTCCTCCTCGACCAGCGCCCGCTGCTCCTTGGAGACCGAGCCGTGGTGGGCGCGTGCCAGCACCGGGGGAGCCCCCCGCGCCGCGCCGGACTCGGCCATCAGCTCCGCGGGGGAGTGGTGCTCGGGCAGGGGCTCGCCGGTGGCCCGCTCGTAGGCGATCTCGTTGAGCCGGTTGCACAGCCGCTCGGCGAGGCGGCGGGAGTTGGCGAACACGATCGTGGAGCGGTGCGCCTGGACGAGGTCGGCGATCCGCTCCTCCACGTGCGGCCAGATCGACGGCTTCTCCTTGGCGTCGCCCTCCTGCACGGGCGAGGCGCCGAGCTCTCCCAGGTCCTCCACGGGGACGACGACCGAGAGGTCGAACTCCTTGCCGGACGGCGGCTGGACGATCTCGACCTTGCGCTGCGGCGACAGATAGCGGGCCACCTCGTCGACCGGCCGGACGGTCGCGGAGAGGCCGATGCGCCGGGCCGGGCGCGCCAGCAGGGTGTCGAGGCGCTCCAGCGAGAGCGCGAGGTGTGCGCCCCGCTTGGTGCCGGCGACGGCGTGCACCTCGTCCAGGATGACCGTCTCCACCCCCGCGAGCGCGTCGCGCGCGGCGGACGTGAGCATCAGGAACAGGGACTCCGGGGTGGTGATCAGGATGTCCGGAGGGCGGTTGACCAGCGCCCGGCGCTCGGCCGGCGGGGTGTCGCCGGACCGGATCCCCACCCGGACCTCGGGCTCGGGCAGGCCCAGCCGCACGGACTCCTGCCGGATCCCCGTGAGCGGGCTGCGGAGATTCCGCTCGACGTCGACGGCGAGGGCCTTGAGCGGGGAGACATAGAGCACCCGGCAGCGCTTCTTGGGCTCGGCGGGTGGCGGGGTGCTCGCCAGCCGGTCCAGGGAGGCGAGGAAGGCGGCCAGGGTCTTGCCCGAACCCGTAGGGGCCACCACCAGGACGTCGGAGCCCCGGCCGATCGCCCGCCAGGCGCCGCTCTGCGCGGCCGTGGGCGCGGTGAACGCCCCCGTGAACCAGGAGCGCGTCGCGGGGGAGAACCCCGCGAGGCCCTCGGCCGGGTCCCCCGTCGCATCCGCCGCCGTACCGGCCGCCACGTCGTCCGCCATGCACCCCATCGTGCACCGCACCACTGACAACGCCCCGGAACCGCAGGTCGGAGAGGGCGCGGGGCGGGTTCTCCGCCGGGCTCCGCGCCTTCGCGGGTCAGGCGATCCGGCCGTACGCGCGCAGCGTCAGCAGCGCGGTGATCGTCACCATCGGCCGGCCCTCCAGCCTGGTGCCCGGCGCCCACGCGCGCCAGCGGATCGGCCAGCCACCGTCCTCCTCCTGCGAGGCGGTGAGGAAGTCCAGCGACCGCTCCAGCTCCGCGTCGCTGAACCAGGGGCGGGCCAGGGAGCCGGGGCGCCGGGCGAAGTCGTACGGGAAGTGGAGTTCGCCCGGCGCGTAGCCCTCCGCGACGGGATGGCCGGTGATGCAGTCGGGGTCCAGGACCACCAGCCGCTGTTCCCGCACCACCCGGCCCAGCCGCTCCGCGGCCGCCTCCGCGCGGGCCCGGTCCGGGGCGCCGTCGAGGAAGGCGACGGCCGCCTGGACCTCGTACGGGTGAGTCTTCGCGCCGTCGCCCAGGGCGTCGACGGCTTCCCAGCAGAAGTCGGTCGCCCGGAACAGCCACGCGTGCCACACCGCGTTGCGGTGCAGCAGGCCGACGACGGGGCCGGTGGCGAGCAGGTCGCTCGGCGGGTCGTCGACCACGGGGAGCCAGGGGGCCGCCGGGTAGCCGCGCAGCGAAGGGTGCAGCGCGGGCAGGGCGCCGTCCGGGGTGGAGACGGACGTCAGATAACGGCAGACCCGCTCCACCCGGCGGTCGCCGCAGCGGCCGATCTCGTCGAGCACGTGGAGCGCGTGCGCGGTGTGCAGCGGCTGGCTGACCGGGCCGCGCAGATCGGGCTCCAGGGCGTAGCCGTACCCACCGTCGTCGCCCAGATAGGCGTTCAGGGCCGTCTCGACGGCGTCGGGTCCGCCGTCCAGGAAGTGGAAAGCGAATCTCCGCTGTTCGAGGGCGCGGGCGGTCAGCCAGACGAACTGCTCGGCACGGGCTGCGGGGGATGCTCCGGATCGGGCCATGCACCGACCGTAGGACGGAAAGGGCCGCCGGTCAGCGGCTCGTGCGGGGCAGCACTCTCAGGGGCGGGATACTGGTCGCATGCGGTTGACGGTCTTCTGGCAGCGGATGGCGGATTATTTCGGCGCGGCGTACGCCGACTCCTTCGCGCGCGATCATGTGATGTCCGAGCTCGGCGGGAGGACCGTGCACGAGGCGCTGGACGCGGGCTGGAACGCCAAGGACGTCTGGCGCGGTGTGTGCCGGGCGCTGGAGATCCCCGAGGACCGCCGCTGACCCTTTGACGTCCCTGGCCGGCCCCTCGTCCGGAGGGCCGCCCGGACGGAACCGGGGGCCGGTCGGCTGGTCCCTCCGGCGCGTACCCGGCCGGGTACGGGAACGTTCCCGTACCCGCTCCACCCGATGGTCCACACTGAGCCCGTGGCAGCAGACGACACGGCTCCGGACTCCTCCACCCCACCGCCCCCGCCCGACTCCGATGCCCGCATGCCGCGCTGGCTGCCCCGCGCGATGGTCGCGGCGCTCGCTCTCTTCGCCTGCTTCCAGCTGGCGGAGTGGGCCTTCCACCAGCTCATCGGGCTGCTGCTCAACATCCTGATCGCCTTCTTCCTGGCCCTGGCCATCGAGCCGGCCGTGGCGCGGATGGCCGCGCGCGGGATGCGCCGGGGGCTCGCGACGGGCCTGGTCTTCCTCGGCATCACCGTCGTCGCGGCGGGGTTCTTCACCCTCCTCGGCTCGATGCTTGCCGATCAGATCATCACCATGGTGGAGAACTTCCCCTCCTACCTGGACTCGGTGATCAGGTGGATCAACCGGACGTTCCGCACCCACCTCTCCCGGGTCGAGGTCCAGGAGAGCGTGCTGCACTCGGACTGGCTCCAGAAGTACCTGAAGAGCAGCGCCGGCGGGGTGCTGGACGTCTCCGCCACCGTCCTCGGCGGGCTGTTCCAGCTGCTGACGATCGTGCTGTTCTCGTTCTACTTCGCGGCCGACGGGCCCCGGCTGCGGCGCGCCCTGTGCTCCGTGCTGCCGCCCCGCCGGCAGGCGGAGGTGCTGCGGGCCTGGGAGATCGCCGTCGCCAAGACGGGCGGTTACCTCTACTCGCGCGCGCTGATGGCGCTGATCTCCGGCGTCGCGCACTATGTTCTGCTGGAGGTCCTGGGTGTGCCCTACGCCCCGGCGCTGGCGATCTGGGTCGGGCTCGTCTCCCAGTTCATCCCGACCATCGGCACCTACCTCGCGGGCGCCCTGCCCATGCTGCTCGCCTTCACCGTGAACCCCTGGTACGCGGTGTGGGTGCTCGGCTTCGTCGTGGTCTACCAGCAGTTCGAGAACTATGTGCTCCAGCCCCGGATCACCGCCAGGACCGTGGACATCCACCCGGCCGTGGCCTTCGGTTCGGTGGTCGCCGGCACCGCGCTGCTCGGTGCGGTGGGCGCGCTCGTCGCCATTCCGGCGACCGCGACACTCCAGGCGTTCCTGGGGGCGTACGTGAAGCGTTACGACGTCACGGACGACCCGCGTGTCCAGGGGCGGCCTGCTTGACACCGAAATCGAACATCCATTCTCATGGGTGTTACCGGGCCTCCTGAGAGGCGAGTTATCCACAGGCTGGGGCGGTGCCCGGGGCCATTGTCAGTGGCAGGCGTTAGCGTCGTTGACGTGAAGCGATCGACTCAAGCAAACCGGGTGGAACCCATGGCAGGAACCGACCGCGAGAAGGCGCTGGACGCCGCTCTCGCACAGATTGAACGCCAATTCGGCAAGGGCGCGGTGATGCGCCTCGGCGACCGGCCGAACGAGCCCATCGAGGTGATCCCCACCGGGTCGACCGCTCTCGACGTCGCCCTCGGCGTCGGCGGACTGCCCCGCGGCCGCGTCGTGGAGGTGTACGGCCCGGAGTCCTCCGGTAAGACGACCCTGACCCTGCACGCCGTGGCCAACGCCCAGCGGGCGGGCGGCACGGTCGCCTTCGTCGACGCGGAGCACGCGCTCGACCCGGAGTACGCGAAGGCGCTCGGCGTCGACACGGACAACCTGATCCTCTCCCAGCCGGACACCGGCGAGCAGGCGCTGGAGATCGTGGACATGCTGGTCCGCTCCGGTGCCCTCGACCTGATCGTCATCGACTCCGTCGCCGCCCTGGTGCCGCGCGCGGAGATCGAGGGCGAGATGGGCGACTCGCACGTCGGCCTCCAGGCCCGGCTGATGAGCCAGGCGCTCCGTAAGATCACCAGCGCGCTGAACCAGTCCAAGACCACCGCGATCTTCATCAACCAGCTCCGCGAGAAGATCGGCGTCATGTTCGGCTCGCCGGAGACGACGACGGGTGGCCGCGCGCTGAAGTTCTACGCCTCCGTGCGTCTGGACATCCGCCGCATCGAGACCCTCAAGGACGGCACGGAGGCGGTCGGCAACCGCACCCGCGTGAAGGTCGTGAAGAACAAGGTCTCGCCGCCCTTCAAGCAGGCCGAGTTCGACATCCTCTACGGCCAGGGCATCAGCCGCGAGGGCGGCCTGATCGACATGGGCGTCGAGCACGGCTTCGTCCGCAAGGCCGGCGCTTGGTACACCTACGAGGGCGACCAGCTCGGCCAGGGCAAGGAGAACGCCCGCAACTTCCTCAAGGACAACCCCGACCTCGCCAACGAGATCGAGAAGAAGATCAAGGAGAAGCTGGGCGTGGGCGTCCGGCCCGAGACCCCGGCCGCCGAGCCCGGCGCGGACGCGGCCGGTGCCGCTGCCGCCGAGCCGGCCAAGTCGGTGCCCGCTCCGGCGAAGTCCACGGGCAAGGCGACCAAGGCCACGGCCGCCAAGAGCTGATCCGTGACACGGCGATCGGAATACCCCCCGTCCGGTGCCGGGGGAGACCGGCCGGACCCGCTCCCGGCCGACCCGACCCGCGGTGACGCCCCGTCCTCGTCGAGGGCCGGGGGCGGAGCGCCACCGCGACCCGAGGAGCAGGCGCGGGCGATCTGCCTGCGCCTGCTCACCGGATCCCCGCGCACCCGCAAGCAGCTCGCGGACGCGCTGGCCAAGCGGGACATCCCGGCCGAGGTGGCGGAAGAGGTCCTCTCCCGCTTCGAGGACGTGGGCCTCATCGACGACTCGGCGTTCGCCGGCGCGTGGGTCGAGTCCCGGCACCACGGCCGGGGCCTGGCCCGCCGCGCCCTGGCGCGCGAGCTGCGCACCAAGGGCGTGGACGCCGCGGTGATCGACGAAGCGGTCGGCCGGCTCGACTCCGAGCAGGAGGAGCGCACCGCCCGCGAGCTGGTCGACCGCAAGCTGCGGGCGACCCGCGGGCTGGACCGGGAGAAGCGGCTCCGCCGCCTCGCCGGAATGCTGGCCCGCAAGGGATACCCCGAGGGCCTCGCCCTCCGGGTGGTGCGCCGGGCCCTGGAGGAGGAAGGCGAGGAGCCGGAGCTGCTGGAGCACTATCTGCCGGATGCCTAGCCCAACGGCCCAGGGCCCCGGAGGCACTGAGCCGTCTTGCCCTCCGGCGGGCCCGGGAGTCCTGTCTCCCTCTCCTGCCTGGCTCCGTCCCGCGCTCCGGCCGCGAAGTCCGGACGGCCCGGCGCGCGAAGGCCATGGCGGTGGCAGTCGCCCCTACGGCAGAGGGCGGGCAGGGGCCGCCACCGGCAGCCCCGCCGCCCGCCAGGCCTGGAAGCCGCCGACCAGATCCGTCGCACGGCGCAGGCCCAGCGCGCGCAGGGAGACGGCGGCGAGGCTGGAGGCGTAGCCCTCGTTGCAGATCACGACCACGCGCAGGTCGTGCCCCGTGGCCTCCGGCGCGCGGTGCTCGCACACCGGGTCCAGCCGCCACTCCAGCTCGTTGCGCTCGACGATCAGGGCCCCGGGGATGACCCCGTCGCGCTCCCGGAGTGCCGCGTAGCGGATGTCGACGAGCAGCCCGCCCTCGTCCCGCGCGGCGGCGGCCTCCGCCGGACCGAGGCGGTCGAGCCCCTCCCGGGCGGCCGTCAGCAGTTCCTCGACCCTCATGCCCACTCCTCCGGCCACTCGACCTGCTCCAGCCGCAGCACCTGGCCCGAGCGGCTGTACCGCCGCATCATCGGCAGCGGCGGGTAATAGGCGTGCACGGACACGGCGTGCCGGTCCGGCGACGGATTGAGCACCTGGTGCACATGATGCGGGCCGAAGGCCCGGCCACGCCCGTCGGACAGCTGCCGCTCGCGGTCGACGCCGTCGACCAGCTCCAGCGTCCGCCAGCCCTCCGTGGGCAACTGCGCGGCGAGCGACTGCTCGGTCAGCACCCCCGCCGCCGCGGCGAAGGCCCCATGGGAACCGCCGTGGTCGTGCCAGCCGGTGCCGCTGCCCGGCGGCCAGCCGATCAGCCACGCCTCGCTGCCGCCCGGCCCTTCCAGACGGACCCAGGTCCGGCCCTGGGGATCGAGGGGGAGCGCGGCGACGAGCGCGGGATCGCCGGCCGTCCGGCGGGCGAAGTCGAGGAGGTCGGCGGCCGAGGGCGCGCCGGAGAGAGCCGGGGCCACCGCACCGGAAGGCGCGGACGTACGGGCGGGAAGAGACACGGAGGACCGTCCTGAGTGATCGCGAAGGAGCGCGCGGCACTCGACGCGGCCACGCGGCGGGGGGAGCGGATCAGCAGGACGGACGACAGACACAGCCCGCGTAGCGGACGAGGTCGAGATGGACCCTCCGCCAGAAGCGCACGCCGCTGTCAGTCACAGTGAGTAGTCCACCACGACGGTCAGGAGCGGGTCAACGGTTGGCCGTGGCTTCACTGGGGGCCTCGTCGGACGCCGTCGCGCGCTCGGCGCCCACGCCGTCGGCGCGCGCGCCCGGCTCCGCGCCCCGGTCCGCGTCGCCCTCGGCCTCCGGCGCCGACGGCCCGCCCGGGGCCCCGCCGCGCACGGCGTCCGCGCACACGGCCAGCTCCGCCGCCCGCACCCCGGCCAGGGCGGCCACCAGATACCCGTCCGGCCGCACCAGCAGCACGGTATGGGCCGCCGCGCCCGGATACCCCTCGGCGACGAGCAGCTCGGCCGGCATCGGCAGGGCGCCGACCGCCGCCGCCAGCCGGGGCATGAGCCCCGCGCCCAGCCAGTGCCGCCGCTCCCACACGCCCGTACCGGGCGCGACGAGCACCACGAGCAGGGCGCCGCCCAGCCGCTCCCGCAGCAGCGCCGCCGACCCGTCCGGCGCCGTCACCGGGACGTCCTCGACCTGCTCGCCGACCGCTGTGCCCACCGGGACGGAGCCGGTCGGCGGCCCCGCGGGGGCCAGGGGTGTGCGGGCGTGGAACCCGGGCGCGCCCAGGGAACCGCGGCCGAGGTGCCCGTCCGTGAGCAGCTCGTCGTGGCCGCGCACGGCGCCCGGCACCAGGGTGCGCCGCACCGTGCTCCAGCCGCCCTCGCCCCGTACCGCCGGCAGCACCCGGTCGGCGGCCCGCAGCCGGGCCACTATGGCTCCGCGGCGCTCCGTCTCGTAGCTGTCGAGCAGGGTCTCCGAGGCGCCCTGGTGCCAGGCCAGGGTGAGCTTCCAGGAGAGGTTCTCGGCGTCCCGCAGTCCTTCGTCCAGGCCCTGGGTGCCGAGCGCCCCGAGCAGATGGGCCGCGTCCCCGGCGAGGAAGGCCCGGTCCGTCCGCATCCGGCGGGTGAGCCGGTGGTGCACGGCGTGCACGCCGGTGTCCAGCAGTTCGTACGGCGGCGGTTCGCCGCACCAGGAGGTCAGGGAGTCGCGCACCAGCGTCAGGAGGGCGTCGGGGGTGACCAGATCGCCGCCCGGCGGCAGCAGCCAGTCCAGCCGCCACACGCCGTCCGGCAGTGGACGTGCCGTCACCTCCGGGCCGCGCGGCGGCGACCGGTGCAGCACGGCCTCGCCGGGCCAGGGCAGCTCGGCGCGGAGCGCGGCGACCGCGTACCGCTCGACGGCCGTACGCCCCGGGAAGCGCGCCCCCAGCAGCTTGCGGACGGTCGACCGGGCGCCGTCGCAGCCGACGAGATAGCTGCCCCGCCAGTGCGAGCCCTCGTCCCCCCGGGTGTGCACGCTGACCCCCGCCGGGTCCTGCCGCAGGGTGTCCACGCGGGTGCCGGGGACGATCCGCACCTTGTCGTGGAGGGCGAGCCCGGCCCGCAGCTCCCGGACCAGGACGTGCTGCGGCAGGTGCAACGGCGACTCGGCGCCGGCCTGTTCCCCGCCGCCTTCGCCGGGCTCCTCCGAGGCTCCGTCCTCCTCGGCCGGAGCCGGCCGCGCGAAGGGCACCCGCGCGGACTCGGCGCGGCGGCGCAGGGTGCGCCAGCCCGTCCAGCGGGCCCCCTCGGCCGTGGCGCACCCCAGCCGCTCCAGCAAGGCGGCGGTGTCCGGCCGCAGCACGACGGTCCGGGCGAGGCGCTCCTGCGTCCCGCCCTCCCCGGCGGCCTCGTCGAGGACGACCACCGGCACATCGTTCCGGGCGAGGGAGAGCGCGAGCGTGAGGCCGACCGGGCCGGCCCCGACGACGATCACCGGATCCACGACACGGCTCCCTGCGCCGCCCCGGGCCGGCGGACGGCTCCGCCACGGGCGCCGCGTCGCGTACGCGCGGTACGCGACGCGTGGGGCGTACGGTCGCCGGAGGGGGGAACACGGTGCTCGATCACAGAACGTATGCAACCCACTGCGGGTGCCCGCGTCAAGCGATCAGGGGCCTGTCCGAGGTGCGCCGGAGCGGGCGCGCCCCGTCGGCCGCTCCGGCCGACGGGGCGTCAGGCGCGCGGCGCCCGGCCGGTCCGGGCACCGCGCGCGCCGGAGGCGCCGGAGAGAGAACCGGTCATCCGCCCTGTCCCGCGTCCGCGACGAGGGCGGCGCTGTTCTTGGGCATGGCAGGCGGAGCGCCCTTGCGCGAGCGCTTCGTGCGCCGTTCGACCCAGGTGGCGAGCGACGACAGGGCCAGGCACAGCAGGATGTAGATCGAACCGAAGACGATCACCATCGGGATGAAGGCGTAGACGCCGTTCACCGGCTCGGTCTGCTGGGCGAAAGCGCGACCGACGAACAGCAGCTCCTCGTACAGAATGATGAATCCGAGGGAGGTGTCCTTCAGGGTCACCACGAGCTGGCTGATGATCGACGGCAGCATCGAGCGCACGGCCTGCGGGATGAGGACGCTCGTCATCACCTGCGTCTTGCGCAGGCCGAGCGCGTACGCCGCCTCGCTCTGCCCCTTGGGCACGGCGTTGATGCCGGACCGGAAGATCTCCGCCTGCACCGAGCCGTTGTACAGCGTGAGCCCGATGACCAGCGCCCACATCGGCTCGGAGGTGAACACCGCCGCGAACAGCAGGAAGATCATGATGAGCAGCGGCATGGCGCGGAAGAACTCCACGACCGTGGTCGCCAGCCAGCGCACCGGACGGTGGTCGGAGAGCCGGGCCGCGGCCAGCACCGCGCCGAGGGCCACCGAGAGCACGGCGGCGATGGCGAAGGTCTTGAGCGTGGTCAGCAGGCCGTCGAGGATCCGCTCGTGGGTGTTGCTGTATTCGTAGTCGTCCCACAGTTCGGCCTGGAACTGGCCGGTGGCGTCCAGCTTGTAGCCGATGAAGGCCAGCAGGCCGAGGAGGACGACGGTGGACAGGCCGCCGTAGATCCGGTTGCGCACCTTCGCCTTCGGGCCGGGTACGTCGTAGAGGACGCTCGCGCTCATCGGGCCACCGCCAGCCGGTTCTCCAGCAGCCGGAAGAGGCCGCTGATAGCGAAAGTGATGATGATGTAGCAGACCGCGATCCAGGCGAAGATCACGTAGATGTTGTAGCCGGCGTCGGCGTTGAGGGTCTTCTGCACCGATCCGAGCTCCGTCACGTTGAAGCCCGAGGCGATCGCCGTGTTCTTGGCCAGCGCGATCATCAGGCTGCCGATCGGCGGGATCGCCGTCCGGGCCGCCTGGGGCAGGACTATCTGGCCCAGCGTCTGGCTGAAGGTCATCCCGATCGAGCGGGCCGCCTCCGCCTGCCCCACCGGCACCGTGTTGATGCCGGACCGGATGGCCTCGCAGACGAACGCCGAGGTGTAGCAGCCCAGCGCCATCACGGCGAGCCAGAAGGAGTCCCACCCCTTGAGGCCGAGGGCCGGCAGGCCCAGGGTGACGACGAGGAAGAGCAGGACCAGGGGGGTGTTGCGCAGCAACGTCACCCAGGCGGTGCCGAAGACGCGCAGGGCGGGCACCGGAGAGACGCGGAACGCCGCGATCAGGGTGCCCAGCACGAGGGCGAGCAGAGCGCTGAGCGCCGTCAGCTCGACGGTGCCGAGAAAGCCTTCGCGGAACATCGCAAAGTTGTCCGACAAAACGTTCAAGTCAAGTCTCCGGAAATCGCGTGGCGGGTATCAGCGGCCCCGGCGGCCGGAGCCCCGTGGACCGGTGAGGTCCAGGGCTCCGGCCGCCGCCGCGGGACCGGTCGGACGCCGACCGTCAGTAGCGGTCGACCGCCGGCGGGTTCGAGGCCGGGACGCCGGAGAGACCGAGCGTGGCGTCGTACGCCTTCTTCCAGTCGCCGTTCTTCATGTGGGCCTCGAGGGCGTCGTTGACGGCGTTCCGCAGCGCCTTGTCCTCCTTCTTGAGGCCCACGCCGTAGGGCTCCTTGGAGAACGGGTTGCCGACGACCTTCAGGGCGCCCTTGTTCTGCGCGGCGTAGCCCTTGAGGATCGAGTCGTCCGTGGTGAGGGCGTCGGCCGTGCCGTTGACGACCTCCTGCACACAGAGCTGGTAGGTCTGCTGGGCCTTGGCCTCGGCCACGCCGTACTTGGGCTCCTTGATCCGCTTGAGCGGCGTGGAACCGCTCGCCGAGCAGACCTTCTTGCCCTTGAGGTCGTCCGGGCCCTTGATGTCGCTGTCGGCCTTCACCAGCAGGTCCTGCCCGGCGATGTAGTACGGGCCGCCGAACCCGACCTGCTTCTTCCGCTCGTCGTTGATCGTGTACGTGCCGACGTAGAGGTCGACGCCGCCGCTGGCGATCTGCGTCTCACGGGCCTCGGAGGGAATCGTCTGCCACTTGATGTGCGCCTCGTCGAAGCCGAGGTCGGCCGCGATCATGCGGGCGATCTCCACGTCGAAACCGGTGCGCTTCTGGGTGCCGGGGTTCTGGTAGCCGAGGCCGGGCTGGTCGGCCTTGGTGCCGATGGTGATGGTCTTGCCCTTGATCTTCTCGAAGACGGGCGATTCCTTGACGTCGGCGGCGGTGTTCACCTTGTAGGTCGGCACGGGCGGCGCGGACTTGTTGTCCCCGGCCTTGTCGCCCTTGTCGTCGGGGCTGCCCGACTTGCCGCAGGCGGTCGCGGTCGCGGTGAGCGCCAGCACCACGGCGGCCGCTGCGGCGGTTTTGCGGAGCTTCATGGTGAACATCCTTTGCGTCTACGGGTGTGACGAGGCGGCCGGTGCGGCGGCGGGTGGCCGCCGGGCCGGCAGACGTCGGATACCTCCGGAGCCGGGCGGTCCGTCGGGTGGTGGGTAAGAGGCGTGACGGGTCAGTGGTGAAGGATCTTCGACAGGAAGTCCTTGGCCCGGTCGCTGCGCGGGTTGCTGAAGAACTGGTCCGGCCGGGCTTCCTCGACGATGCGGCCGTCCGCCATGAAGACCACCCGGTTCGCGGCGGAGCGCGCGAAGCCCATCTCATGGGTGACGACGACCATCGTCATTCCGTCCCGGGCGAGCTGCTGCATGACCTCCAGCACCTCATTGATCATCTCCGGGTCCAGCGCCGACGTCGGCTCGTCGAACAGCATCACCTTCGGATCCATGGCCAGCGCCCGCGCGATCGCCACCCGCTGCTGCTGACCACCCGACAACTGCGCCGGGTACTTCTCCGCCTGGGCGCCCACCCCGACCCGGTCGAGCAGGGCGCGGGCCTTCTGCTCGGCCTGCTTGCGGTCGGTCCTGCGGACCTTGACCTGCCCCAGGGTCACGTTCTCCAGGACGGTCTTGTGGGCGAAGAGATTGAACGACTGGAAGACCATCCCCACGTCGGCGCGCAGCCGCGCCAGCTCCTTGCCCTCCTGGGGCAGGGGCTTGCCGTCGATGGTGATCGATCCGGAATCGGTCGTCTCCAGCCGGTTGATGGTCCTGCACAGTGTCGACTTACCGGAGCCCGAGGGCCCGATGACGACGACGACCTCGCCGCGCGCGATCGTCAGGTCGACGTCCTGGAGCACATGCAGCGCGCCGAAGTGCTTGTTCACGTTGTGCAGGACGACCAGCGCGTCCGCGGGGGCCGCCGCGGCGTCCTTGGTCACCGATACTTCGCTCATCGGCGTTCCTCGCTCCATCCTCCTCGGTTGGGGAGGACCCTAATGAGCGTGAACTACCAGCGTCATTACATCTGAGCTGAAATTGAGCATAACGATCCGGCCGCAAAGGGACACACGGCGTGAAGGGGGCGCACGGTGTGTTCAAGGGTTGTGCGGGCGTACCGGCTGCATAACGGAAGCGCCCTCACACCTACATCCCCCTTGACGAGGTGGGCGTCCATCAGCGTGGATGCGGTGTTGCCACAGCGTTGCCACAGCCACGCGCGAGCCGGACGGAGGGAGGCGGATGAGACTTCTGCTCGTGGAGGACGACGACCATGTGGCCGCGGCCCTGGCGGCCGTCCTCGCCCGGCACGGCTTCTACGTCACGCACGCCCGCAGCGGCGAGGAGGCTTTGCGCGCGCTGCTGCCCGACACGGGCGCGCCGTTCGCCGTCGTCCTGCTCGACCTCGGCCTGCCCGACCAGGACGGCTTCGAGGTCTGCGGCAAGATCCGCAAGCGCACCACCACGCCCGTCATCATGGTCACCGCCCGCGCCGACACCCGGTCGAAGATCCACGGACTCAACCTCGGCGCCGACGACTACGTGGTGAAGCCCTACGACACCGGCGAACTCCTCGCCCGCATCCACGCGGTGGCCCGCCGTACCCCGCCCACCGACAGCGCGGGCACCGAGGAGCAGCGCGGCAGCGAGGCGCCGCAGCCCCTGCGGCTGGGCCCGCTCACCATCGAGCTCCCCAACCGCCAGGTCTCCGTGGGCGGCGCCACCGTCCCGCTCACCCGTAAGGAGTTCGACCTGCTGGCCCTGCTCGCCCAGCGCCCGGGCGTCGTCTTCCGCCGTGAACAGATCATCAGTGAGGTCTGGCGCACCAGTTGGGAGGGCACGGGGCGCACGCTGGAGGTGCACGTCGCCTCGCTCCGCGCCAAGCTGCGGATGCCCGCCCTCATCGAGACGGTGCGCGGCGTCGGCTACAAAATCGTCGTCCCGGCCGCGTGACGGCCGGTCTGACCCGTGCGCACCCGACTCCTCCCGCTCCTCATCGTCCTGCTCGCGGGCGTCCTGCTGGCCCTGGGCTTCCCGCTGGCCGGCAGCATCGCCGCGGCCGAGCAGCAGCGGCTGGTCGTCGACCGCATCGACGACACCGCCCGCTTCGCCTCGCTCGCCCAGTACGTCACCGCCCGGCCGTTCGACCCCGACGCGGGGAACGACGAGCGCCTCAACACCTTGCGCGACGAACTCCTGCGCTACGAGGACGTCTACGACATCAAGGTGGGCATCTTCTACCGCGACGGACGGGCCATGGCTGTCGCCCCGGGGGGCTGGGCCGTACCGCGCGAGGGTGAGGGGCAGCGCGCCTTCCAGGAGGCCCTGGCGGGCCGGCGCAGCCACGACCCCAGCCAGGTCTGGCCGTTACGGCACACCCGGCTGACCGTCGCCTCGCCGGTCATCCGGGACGGCGACGTGGTCGCCGTCGTCGTCACCGACTCGCCGACCGGGGCGCTGCGCTCCAGGATCCTGCACTCCTGGCTGCTGCTGGTGGCCGGGGAGACCGCGGCCATGCTCGTCGCGGTGGCCGCCGCCTTCCGCCTCACCGGCTGGGTGCTGCGGCCCGTACGGACCCTCGACGCGGCCACGCACGGCATAGCCACGGGCCGGATGAACTCCCGCGTCGCGGTGGACAGCGGACCGCCCGAGCTGCGCCGCCTGGCCCGGTCGTTCAACGAGATGGCCGACAACGTCGAGACGGTCCTGGAGCAGCAGCGCGCCTTCGTCGCAGATGCCTCGCACCAGCTGCGCAACCCCCTCTCCGCCCTGCTGCTGCGCATCGAGCTGCTCGCCCTCGACCTGCCGGACGGCCATGAGGAGATCGCGTCCGTCCGCACCGAGGGCAAGCGCCTCGCCCGCGTCCTCGACGACCTGCTCGATCTCGCCCTGGCCGAGCACGCGGCTGCGGACCTCCAGCTCGCGGACATAGCGGAGATCGTCACCGACCGGGTGGGCGCCTGGTCGCCGGTCGCCGACCGGGAGCGCGTCACCCTCACCTACCGCGGCCCGGCCGCGGCCACCGGCTGGGCCGATCCGGTGGCCCTCTCCAGCGCCCTCGACGCCGTGGTCGACAACGCCCTCAAGTTCACGCCCGCGGAGGCCTACGTCGAGGTCAGCGTCGCCGTGGAGGCCGACACCGTGGGCATCACGGTCGCCGACGGCGGCCCCGGCCTCACCGAGGACGAGCTGACCCGGATCGGCGACCGCTTCTGGCGCAGCGGCCGCCATCAGAACGTCTCGGGCTCGGGGCTCGGTCTGTCGATCTCCCGTGCCCTCCTCGCGGCCGGCGGCGCCACGCTCTCCTACGCGCCGAACGAGCCGCAGGGGCTGCGGGCGGTGATCAGGGTGCCGCGCCACTGCGGCGAGGCCGACAAGGGAAGCAAGGGCCCGCATTCGCACAAGTGAATGCCTTCGGTCCATGGTCATGGGTCGACGGCCGGTGGCACCGCGTCCTAGGGCTTCACCGACAGGTAGTAGCGCCGGGCTCCCTTGTGGAGGTCCAGGGGGTCCGTGAAAATCGCCGTCCGGAGGTCCACTTTCTGCGCCGCGTGCACCTTCTGCCCTATGCGGTCGCGACTGTTCATCACCGAGCGGGTGACGCTCTCCGCCAGCTCCGGGTCCGCGCTGTCCATGGTCATCAGGAGATTCGCGACCGCTATCGTCTTCACCGACTGCGAGGCCCGCAGCTCCGGATAGGCGTCGACCGGCATGACCGCCGCCCGGTAGAAGCGCGTCTCCGGCCCCAGCGTGTGCAGCGGGCCGATCAGGTCGCCCAGCTGGACGAGCCGGATGGACATCCGCCGTCCCAGTGCCGACACGGCGTTCGTCGGCAGGCCGCCGGACCAGAAGAACGCGTCGAGCTCCCCGCTCTCCAGCAGGCCCGGCATCCGGTCGATGCCGACCCGCACCGGCGTTATGTCCTTGTCGAAGTCCAGCCCGGCGGCCTTCAGCAGCCGCCGCGTGATCAGCTGCACGCCCGAGTCGTCCGTGCCGACACCGACCCGCAGCCCCTTGAGGTCCCGCGCCGACCGCACCGCGGAGTCCTTCTCGACCACCAGCTGGATGTAGTCGTCGTAGAGCCGCGCGCACGCCCGCAGCCCCTCCGCGCCCGGCTGCCGCCGGTCCTGGTAGGTGGCCACCGAGTCGGCGGTGGCCAGGGTGAAGTCCGCCTTCCCCGACGTGAGCTGCTGGAGGTTGTCCAGCGACCCCTGGCTGCTCCTGAGCCGCACCTCCAGGTCGGGCATGTCGTGGCCCAGGTCCTCCTTCAGCAGATCGCCGTACTTCGCGTACACCCCGGTCGGGACCCCTGTGGCGAACGACAGCCGCCCCGCGGGCGACGACGTGCCGTGCAGGGACACGAGCCACCACAGGAACAGCGCGAGCGCGAGGGCCGCCGCGGCGCCGGCCCGTACGGCGCGGCGCCCGCCGAGGCGTGGGAGTCGGGGAACCATGGGCGGATCCTGCCAGGCCCGGCCGGGCTTCGGCAGTGCCTTGACACAGGACGCCACCCGGACCGGTCGCACGGGCCGCGGAGCGCCGCGCGTGGGGTACGCGCGCGGGAGGAGGAGCGGGAAGGGGAAGGGAAGGGGCGGGCTGTCCGGGTGACCACGTACCCTGGTCGATTGAGATGAGTGCGAAGACATACGAGGTGCGCACCTACGGGTGCCAGATGAACGTCCATGACTCCGAGCGGCTGTCCGGCCTGCTGGAGGACGCGGGCTATGTCCGCGCGCCCGAAGGCACCCCCGAGGGCGACGCCGACGTGGTCGTCTTCAACACCTGCGCGGTGCGGGAGAACGCCGACAACAAGCTGTACGGCAATCTCGGCCGGCTGGCCCCGATGAAGACGAAGCGGCCCGGGATGCAGATCGCCGTCGGCGGCTGCCTCGCCCAGAAGGACCGCGACACCATCGTCAAGCGGGCCCCCTGGGTCGACGTCGTCTTCGGCACGCACAACATCGGCAAGCTGCCCGTCCTGCTGGAGCGCGCCCGCGTCCAGGAGGAGGCACAGGTCGAGATCGCCGAGTCGCTGGAGGCGTTCCCCTCGACGCTGCCCACGCGGCGCGAGAGCGCGTACGCGGCCTGGGTCTCCATCTCCGTCGGCTGCAACAACACCTGCACCTTCTGCATCGTCCCGGCGCTGCGCGGCAAGGAGAAGGACCGCCGCCCCGGCGACATCCTGGCCGAGGTGGAGGCGCTCGTCGCCGAGGGCGTCAGCGAGATCACCCTGCTCGGGCAGAACGTCAACGCCTACGGCTCCGACATGGGCGACCGCGAGGCCTTCTCCAAGCTGCTGCGCGCCTGCGGGGAGATCGAGGGCCTGGAGCGCGTGCGCTTCACCTCGCCGCACCCGCGCGACTTCACCGACGACGTCATCGCCGCCATGGCCGAGACGCCGAACGTGATGCACCAGCTGCACATGCCGCTCCAGTCCGGTTCGGACCCGGTGCTCAAGGCCATGCGCCGCTCGTACCGCCAGGACCGCTTCCTGGGCATCATCGAGAAGGTGCGCGCCGCCATGCCGGACGCCGCCATCTCCACCGACATCATCGTGGGCTTCCCCGGCGAGACCGAGGAGGACTTCGAGCAGACCATGCACGTGGTCCGCGAGGCCCGCTTCGCGAACGCCTTCACGTTCCAGTACTCCAAGCGCCCGGGCACCCCCGCCGCGACCATGGAGGGCCAGATCCCCAAGGAGGTCGTGCAGGCGCGCTACGAGCGTCTCGTCGCCCTCCAGGAGGAGATCTCCTGGGACGAGAACAAGAAGCAGGTCGGCCGCACTCTGGAGATCATGGTCGCCGAGGGCGAGGGCCGTAAGGACGGCGCCACGCACCGCCTGTCCGGCCGCGCCCCCGACAACCGCCTGGTGCACTTCACCAAGCCGGACGAGGACGTGCGCCCGGGTGACGTGGTGACCGTCGAGATCACCTACGCCGCCCCGCACCACCTCCTTGCCGAGGGCCCCGCCAAGGCCGTGCGCCGCACGCGCGCGGGCGACGCCTGGGAGAAGCGCAACGCCGCACCGGCCGAGAAGGGGGCGGGCGTGATGCTGGGCCTCCCGGGCATCGGCGCCCCGGCCCCGCTGCCCGCGCCGACGGGCGGCGGTTGCAGCCTCGTCTGACACGGCCCGGGCCCGGGGAGCGACCACGGTCGCTCCCCGGGCCCGTGTCCGTCCGGCCAGGGGCCGAGGAACGCCCCGGCCCCTCGGGTGCCCGCCGCGACCCGGGCCCGCCGCCCCACTAGGCTGCGGATCATGCTTGTCGCCGCCGCCGTATGCCCCTGTCCGCCGCTGCTCGTCCCCGAGGTCGCCGCGGGGGCCGCACCCGAGCTGGACGGCCTGCGCGCCGCCTGCCTGGACGCCGTGGGCGTGCTGGCCGCCGCGCGGCCCGACCGGCTCGTCGTCATCGGCCCCGCCGGCGCCTCCGGCCGCGGCCCGCACCCGCAGGGTGCCACCGGATCGTTCCGCGGCTTCGGCGTGGACGTCGACGTGCGGCTGGGGCGGGGCGAGGCCGCGGGGGAGCGGCCGCTGCCGCAGTCCCTGGCCGTGGCCGCGTGGCTGCTGGGCCGTACGGGCTGGGCCGCCGCGCCCGTGGAGGGCCTGGGTGTCGGCGAGCCGCTGGAGACCGACCGTGCCCTGGCCGTCGGCCGTGAGCTGGCCGCGACCGACGAACGGCTCGCGCTCCTGGTGATGGGCGACGGCAGCGCCTGCCGCACCCTCAAGGCCCCCGGCTACCTCGACCCGCGGGCGGAGGACTTCGACGCGGCGGCCGCGCGGGCGCTGGGCGCCGCCGACAGTGCCGCGCTGGCGGCGATCGACGGGGAGCTGGCCTACGAGCTGAAGGCCGCGGGGCGGGCGCCCTGGCAGGTGCTCGCGGGAGCGGGCGAGGGCGCGGGCCTGACCGGCGCGCTGCTCCACGACGAGGCGCCCTACGGCGTCGGCTACTTCGTGGCCACCTGGTCCTGAGGGCCCCGGGAGCCGCTTCCACGGCACTCCTGGGCGGCCGCAGGGCCCCCGCGCTCACTGGAATGCCTCCGGCACCCGTGCGGCCTTCAGAGCGGCGTACGCGGACGCGGAGGGGTGAACGGCGACGGGCCGTGGAGCACCCGCTCCGCGGCCCGTCGCCGACGAGGTCTCAGGGGGCCGTGGAGCCCGTACCGCCGTCCTTGCCATCCTTCTCGGCGAGGCGGTCGATGGCGTCCTTGGCCTTGCCGGTGCCCGTCTGGATCTGGCTGCTGTACTTGCCCTTGGTCTTCTCGTCGACGACCTTGGCGGCCTTCTCCAACCCCTGCTCGATCTTGTCCCCGTGCTGCTGCGCGAGGTCGCCGACCTTGTCCTTCACGGGACCGAGCTTGGCCTTGAGATTGTCCAACAGGCCCATGGCGCCTTCCCTCGTCTTTCCTCGTCAAAGCTACTTACGGGCGCCCTCACCGGCCTCGCTGTCAGCCGCCTTCTCCGCGGACTGCTGCTTGGGAATCTCGACTCCCTCGCCCGCCGCGGGTTCCGCCTTGGCCTCGCCGGTCTGCTCCGGCTCGGCCTCGGCGGTCTCGGTGGTCCCGGCGTCGTCGGCCGATTCCGTCGTCAGAGTGGCTGTCGCCGCCTCTTCGGTTGACGCTTCGGCCTTCTTACGGCGAAACCTTGAAAACACGCCCATATCTACTCCATTACCTTACTGGTGTGAGCGAAATCCCGCGTCGCCCGGGGCGGTCCATTGCGCCGCTTCCGGACACCGACCTGTGAACCGGCTCTCGGAACCTCGCAACAGGCAACGAAACCGGCAGCGTCGCGTCACGTCGCTCGTTCGTGGGGTACTGCAAAGGTTTGCGAGACTGATCCGGTGAGAAACCCGGTGAAAAACGCAGTTCCCGTACCGCGGGTCATCGCCGTCGTGGGTCCCACGGCGGCCGGCAAGTCCGACCTCGGCGTCGCCCTCGCCCAGCACCTGGGCGGTGAGGTGGTCAACGCCGACTCCATGCAGCTCTACCGGGGCATGGACATCGGTACGGCCAAGCTGACGCCGGAGGAGCGGCAGGGAGTGCCGCACCACCTGCTCGACATCTGGGACGTCACGGAGGCCGCGAGCGTCGCCGAGTACCAGCGGCTGGCCCGCGCCGTGATCGACAAGCTGCTCGCCGAGGGCCGCACCCCGGTGCTCGTCGGCGGCTCCGGGCTCTACATCAAGGGCACGATCGACGCCCTCGACTTCCCCGGCACCGACCCGGCCGTCCGCGCCCGCCTGGAGGAGGAGCTGGCCGAGCGGGGCCCCGGCGAGCTGCACGCCCGGCTGGCCGCCGCCGACCCCGCCGCCGCCCGCGCGATCCTGCCGGGCAACGGCCGCCGCATCGTGCGCGCCCTGGAGGTCATCGAGCTGACCGGACGGCCCTTCACCGCCAACCTGCCGGGTGAAGACCCCGTGTACGACGCGTTGCAGATCGGTGTCGACGTCGAGCGCCCCGAGCTCGACGAGCGGATCACCGTCCGGGTGGACCGCATGTGGGAGGCGGGACTCGTCGACGAGGTGCGCGCGCTGGAGCGCGAGGGCCTGCGCGAGGGGCGTACGGCGTCCCGCGCGCTCGGGTACCAGCAGGTGCTCTCCTTCCTCGCCGGGGACTGCACCGAGGAGGAGGCGCGCCTGGAGACCGTAAGGGCCACCAAGCGCTTCGCGCGCCGGCAGGACTCGTGGTTCCGGAAGGACAAGCGCGTCCACTGGCTGAGCGGCGCGGCCGACGACCGGGCGGAACTCCCCGGGCAAGCGCTGAGGTTGGTCGAACGGGCGGTCACAGCCTGATCACGTGATGGCATCGGGACGCTATGCACGCCCTTGCGGCCTGCGGGAGCGTGCCATCATCAAGCTTCGATCGAGCCGTGAAGTCCGAGTTGGGAGGGCGCGTGGCGATGGAGGCCGGCCCTCGTGACAGACCGCAACAGCCGCCCCGGAGGGGACACCTCCCGGCGGTGGCCGGGGGAGATCCGGAGGCACTGACTCCGGATGGCCCCGAGGACACCGGCGAGACGGACGAAGCCACCCCCGACGCGGCCGCCCCCGCCTCCTTCCGGGAGCTGCGCCCGCAGCGCAGGCTGCGCATCTGGCAGATCGCGCCCATCGTCGTCCTCGCCGCGACCGGGTCGCTGATGTTCGCCTTCCCGCTCGCCTTCGAGTTCGGCGACGGTGGACCGGTCGTCGCCATGCTCGGCCTGCTGATCAGCTGCTGCGCCGCGGGCTGGGGCGTGATGGCCGCCCGCCGCGTCGGCTACACCTGGCCCGGCCTGCCGCCCCGCGGCTCCGGCAGCCGCCCCGACTGGCGGTACGTCGCCTCGTACACCGCCGTCGTCGCCCTGGTGGTCGTCCTCGCCGTCTGGCGCGTCGCCCGTCTGCGTTAGCGGGCCCCTTACGGGGCCTGGCCAGGGAGGTTGTCACACCGGCCCCGTACCATCGAAGCGTGAGCACACAGATCGCCTTCCTCAAGGGCCACGGCACGGAGAACGACTTCGTGATCGTCCCCGATCTCGACGGCCGTATCGAGCTGTCCCCGGCCGCCGTCGCCCGTCTGTGCGACCGCCGGGCGGGCATCGGCGCGGACGGCGTCCTGCGCGTCGTCCGGTCCGCGGCCCACCCCGAGGCACGCGCGATGGCCGACGAGGCCGAGTGGTTCATGGACTACCGCAACAGCGACGGCACCATCGCCGAGATGTGCGGCAACGGCGTCCGCGTCTTCGCCCGCTACCTCCAGCACGCCGGCCTGGCCGAGGCGGGCGACCTCGCCGTCGCCACCCGCGCCGGCGTCCGCCACGCGCACATCGCCAAGGAGAGCGCCGGCGGCGGGATCACCGTCTCCATGGGCAAGGCCCTGCTGCCCGCGGGCCCCGTCACGGTCACCGTCGGCACCCGCAGCTGGCCCGCCCTCCACGTCAACATGGGCAACCCGCACGCGGTCTGCTTCGTCGAGGACCTCGCCGACGCCGGCAATCTCTTCACGGCCCCCGCCGTCGCCCCCGAGGGCGCGTACCCCGACGGCACCAACGTCGAGTTCGTCGTGGACCGCGGCCCGCGCCACGTCGCCATGCGGGTGCACGAGCGCGGCTCCGGCGAGACCCGCTCCTGCGGCACGGGCGCCTGCGCCGTGATGGTCGCGACGGCCCGCCGCGACGGCCTCGACCCGGCGGTCACCGGCCTGCCCGTCACGTACACCGTGGACCTCCCCGGCGGACGCCTGGAGATAGCCGAGACGCCCGACGGCTCCGTCGAGATGACCGGCCCCGCGGTGATCGTCGCGGAGGGCGTGTTCGACGCGTCCTGGCTGGACACCGTCCTCGGCTGACACCCGGCCGCCACCGGCGCACTACCCCGGCCCGGGACCGTTTGCCGAACGACCGGCAGCGTGGCTCGCTCGAATGGGTGATCCGTTTCACTCTGGGCGAGAGCGGGCGAGCAGCGCGTGATGGGCTCGGTAGCATCAAGCACCGGTCCGGAAGGCGTGAGCCGACCGCCGGTCGACGCTGCCGGAGGTGCCCATGAGCGCAGACGCCCCGAACGAAGGTGCTCCCGGCCGCTGGCGCGGCCGGGCCCGTCTCGACCTGAGACGGCTGGGGCGGGCGGCGCTGAGCGGCTCCGGCTCGCGGGGCCGGCTGCCGGACGCCATCGACCACGTCGCCAAGGTCCATCGCGCCCACCACCCCGGGGCGGACCTCGACATCCTCCGCCGCGCCTACCTCCTCGCGGAGTCCTCGCACCGCGGCCAGACGCGCAAGAGCGGCGAGCCGTACATCACGCACCCGCTCGCCGTGACCCTGATCCTCGCCGAACTGGGCGCCGAGACGACCACCTTGACCGCCTCCCTCCTGCACGACACCGTCGAGGACACCGAGGTGACGCTGGATCAGGTGCGGGGTCAGTTCGGTGAGGAGGTCCGCTTCCTCGTCGACGGCGTGACCAAGCTGGAGAAGGTCGACTACGGCGCGGCGGCCGAGCCGGAGACCTTCCGCAAGATGCTCGTCGCCACCGGCAACGACGTCCGCGTGATGTCCATCAAGCTCGCCGACCGGCTGCACAACATGCGCACCCTCGGCGTGATGCGCCCCGAGAAGCAGGTCCGCATCGCCAAGGTCACCCGCGACGTGCTGATCCCCCTCGCCGAGCGGCTGGGCGTGCAGGCACTCAAGACCGAGCTGGAGGACCTCGTCTTCGCGATCCTCCACCCCGAGGAGTACGCCCGCACCCGCGACCTCGTCCTCTCCCACGTGGCGGGCCCGAACCCCCTGGAGGCGACCGCCGAGCGCATCCGCTCCGTCATGCGCGACGCGGGCATCGCCGCCGACGTCCTCGTCCGCGCCCGGCACTTCGTCTCCGTCCACCGCGTGCGCCTCAAGCGCGGCAAGGTGACCGGATCGGACCTCGGCAGACTCCTGGTGCTCGTCGGGGAGGACGCCGACTGCTACGCCGTCCTGGGCGAACTGCACACGTGCTTCCAGCCTTTCGTCTCCGAGTTCAAGGACTTCATCGCCGTCCCGAAGTTCAACCTGTACCAGTCGCTGCACACCGCGGTGGCCGGCCCGAGCGGCGAGCCCGCGCAGGTCCTCATCCGCACCCACCAGATGCACCGCGTCGCCGAGGCCGGCGTCGTCGCCCTCGGCAACCCCTACGCGGCGCCCGAGACGCCCGACGCGACGGACGGTGAGCGCGTCGACCCGACCCGGCCGGGCTGGCTCTCCCGGCTCCTGGAATGGCAGCGCGCCACCCCCGACCCCGACACCTTCTGGACCTCGCTCCGCGACGAGCTCGCCCAGGACCGCGAGGTCACCGTCTTCCGCGCCGACGGCGGCACCATCGGCCTGCCGGCCGGTTCGAGCTGTGTCGACGCCGCCTACGCCCAGCACGGGGAAGGCGCGCACGCCTGCATCGGCGCCCGGGTCAACGGCCGGCTGGCGACGCTGAGCACCGTCCTGCGCGACGGGGACACGCTGCACCTCCTGATGTCCCGTGACGCCGTGTCCGGTCCCTCTCCCGACTGGCTGGAGCACGCCCGTACGCCCGCCGCGCGGATCGCCATCGAGCGCTGGCTGGCCACCCACCCGGCGCCCGACCCCGCCACCCCGTCCGTGCCGCAGGCCGCGGACCGGCCGTGCCCGCCGCCGCGCTCGACCGCGCCGGCCCTGCGCTGGCCCGTCGTCGTCGCGGCCGACGGCGCCGACCTCGCCGCCGCGAGCGTCCGGCTGGCCGGCTGCTGTACGCCCGTGCCGCCCGACAAGGTCACGGGCTTCGAGGTGCGCGGCGGCACCGTCACCGTGCACCGCGCGCAGTGCCCGGCGGTGCAGCGCATGACCGCCTCGGGACGCGCGCCGGTGGACGTGCGCTGGGGCGCGCCCGACAGCGCCGTCGCCTGCGACTACCGCGTGACGCTCCGGGCCGAGTCGTTCAGCCGGCCGCACCTCCTCGCCGACCTCACCGAGGCCATCGCCGCCGAGGGGGCGGCCGTCATCTCGGCCGCCGTCGAGCCGCCGCACGAACAGCGGGTGCGTCACACCTACACCCTCCAGCTCACCGACGCCGGCCGGCTGCCGGAGCTGATGCGGGCGATGCGCCGGGTGCCGGGGGTCTACGACGTCGAGCGGGCCGGACGGGCCGTCGCGGGCGCCCCCCTGTGACCCGGGGGCGGCTCGGCCGCCCGCCCGGTGACCGCACATCCTTCCGGAGTGCTCATACGGGTGGGGCGGCGTCGTGCCGCCGACGGCGGGGGCCCCGGCGCTGATAGCGGTGGACGCATGCCCCACACATCCGGGAGACGCTCCCCGATCCCCTGGCGGTCCGCGAGCCGCCGGGCCGCCCTCGCCGCAGCCGTCTCGGCCCTCCTCCTGGGCGCCGCCGCCCCGCCGTCCGCGACCTCGCAGGGCATCGGCGACCGGCTCTTCCCGGAGCTGGGCAACCCAGGCTTCGACGTCCTCTCCTACGACATCGCCTTCACCTATCACGGCAACGACAAGCCGCTCGACGCCGTCACCACCCTCCAGGCCGAGGCCACCGACCGGCTGGAGCGCTTCAACCTCGACTTCGCCGCGGGCACCGTCCGCTCCGTCGTGGTCAACGGCCTGCCCGCCGAGTTCACCCCTGTCAAGGAGGACCTGGCCGTCACCCCGGCCGTGACCCTGCCCGACGAAGGGAACTTCACCGTCACCGTCCGCCACACCAGCGATCCGCGCGTCGCCGACAGCGGCTGGGTCCGCACCAGCGACGGCCTGGTCATGGCCAATCAGGCGGACGCGGGCCACCGCGTCTTCCCCGGCAACGACCACCCCTCGGACAAGGCCCGCTTCACCTTCCGCGTCACCGCGCCCAAGGAGCTGACCGTGGTGGCCAACGGGCTGCCCGACGGCCGCTCGACCAGGGGCGCGCAGACCATCTGGACGTACCGCAGCCCGCACCCCATGGCCACCGAGCTCGCCCAGGTCTCCATCGGCCGCTCGGCCGTCCCCCGCCGCACCGGCCCGCACGGCCTTCCCGTGCGTGACGTCGTGCCCGCCGCCGACCGCCGGCAGCTGGAGAAGTGGCTCGCCAGGACGCCGGACCACCTCGCCTGGATGGAGCGGAAGGTCGGCCCGTACCCCTTCGAGACCTACGGGGTGCTGCTGGCCGACGCCTCGACCGGCTTCGAGCTGGAGACCCAGACCCTCTCGCTCTTCGAGCGCGACCTGTTCGTTCGGACCGACATCCCCAACTGGTACCTCGAATCCGTCATGGTGCACGAGCTCGCCCACCAGTGGTTCGGCGACAGCGTCAGCCCGCGCGCCTGGTCCGACCTCTGGCTCAACGAGGCCCACGCCACCTGGTACGAGGCGCTGTACGCCGAGGAGAAGGGCGGCCGCGTCCTCACCACCCGGATGCGTTCCGCGTACGAGCAGTCGAACGCCTGGCGTGCCGACGGCGGGCCGCCCGCCGCCCCCAAGGTGCCCCAGCCGGGGAGGAAGACCAGTATCTTCCGTCCCAATGTCTACGACGGCGGGGCCTTGGTGCTCTACGCGCTGCGCCAGAAGATCGGCGCACCCGCCTTCGAGCGCCTGGAGCGGGAGTGGGTCGCGGGCCACCGCGACTCCACGGCGGGCACGACCGACTTCGTCGCGCTCGCCTCACAGGTCTCCGGCCAGGACCTGACACAGTTCCTGAGGGCGTGGTTGTACGAACCAACGACCCCGCCCATGCCTGGTCACGCGGACTGGAAGCCCGTCTCGAAATCCGCGTGACGACCAGGCCACGGCGTGGCACGATCGACGGGTCGGCGCGGTTGCCGGCCCGGGGAATCTCCGGGCGTCGTCACGCGTTGTCGACGGTGTGGCTCCGGTCAGGTGCCACCTCTTCCCAACGACGTAAGGATCAAATGACCTCCTCTTCTTCCCTTCCCCAGGACCGGCAGAGCCTCCCGGATAGCCTTCGGGCCGACGCCCTGATGGAAGAGGACGTCGCCTGGAGCCACGAGATCGACGGGGAGCGCGACGGCGAGCAGTACGACCGCTCCGAGCGCGCGGCGCTGCGCCGCGTCGCGGGTCTCTCCACCGAGCTGGAGGACGTCACCGAGGTCGAGTACCGCCAGCTGCGCCTGGAGCGCGTCGTGCTGGTCGGCGTCTGGACCTCGGGCTCGGTGCAGGACGCGGAGAACTCCCTCGCGGAGCTCGCCGCCCTCGCCGAGACCGCCGGCGCCCTCGTCCTCGACGGTGTCGTCCAGCGCCGCGACAAGCCCGACCCGGCCACGTACATCGGCTCGGGCAAGGCCCAGGAGCTCCGGGACATCGTCCTGGAGACCGGCGCCGACACCGTGGTCTGCGACGGTGAGCTCAGCCCCGGTCAGCTCATCCACCTCGAGGACGTCGTCAAGGTCAAGGTGGTCGACCGCACCGCCCTGATCCTCGACATCTTCGCCCAGCACGCCAAGTCCCGAGAGGGCAAGGCCCAGGTCGCGCTCGCCCAGATGCAGTACATGCTGCCGCGGCTGCGCGGCTGGGGCCAGTCGCTCTCCCGGCAGATGGGTGGTGGCGGTGGCGGCGGCATGGCCACGCGCGGCCCCGGTGAGACCAAGATCGAGACGGATCGTCGGCGCATCCGCGAGAAGATGGCGAAGATGCGCCGCGAGATCGCCGAGATGAAGACCGGGCGCGACATCAAGCGCCAGGAGCGCCGCCGGAACAAGGTCCCGTCGGTCGCCATCGCCGGTTACACCAACGCCGGCAAGTCCTCGCTGCTCAACCGCCTCACCGGCGCGGGTGTGCTGGTGGAGAACGCCCTGTTCGCCACCCTCGACCCGACCGTGCGCCGGGCCGAGACGCCCACCGGCCGGCTCTACACCCTGGCCGACACCGTCGGGTTCGTCCGGCACCTGCCGCACCACCTCGTCGAGGCCTTCCGCTCCACCATGGAGGAGGTCGGCGACTCCGACCTGATCCTGCACGTGGTGGATGGTTCGCACCCGGCGCCGGAGGAGCAGCTGGCGGCCGTGCGCGAGGTCATCCGTGAGGTCGGCGCGGTCGACGTGCCCGAGATCGTGGTGATCAACAAGGCCGATGCCGCTGACCCGCTCGTCCTCCAGCGCCTGCTGCGGGTCGAGAAGCACTCCATCGCGGTCTCGGCGCGCACCGGTGAGGGCATCGAGCGCCTGCTGGCCCTGATCGACACCGAGCTGCCGCGGCCCGCCGTCGAGATCGAGACACTCGTGCCCTACACCCAGGGCTCGCTGATCGCGCGGGTCCACGCCGACGGTGAGGTGATCTCCGAGGAGCACACCGAGGAGGGCACCCTCATCAAGGCGCGGGTGCACGAGGAGCTCGCCGCCGAGCTCCAGCGCTGCGGGAAGGCCGGCGACTGACCGGTCCCGTCCGTAGCGTCAAGGACACGAAGGCCCGCCCCCGGCATCGGGGGCGGGCCTTCGGTCGTGGATGACCGTTTCGCCTGGCCGCTTCCGCGGCGGCGCTCACAGCCTCTCGGGAGGAGCGGTTCCTCAGCGCTTGGCGAACTTCTGGCTGAGCGCGTCGTAGACGCCCTTGGCCTCGGTGCCGAGGCGCGGGCCGGCGAGCCAGGTGCTGTCGGACGGGCCGATGGAGGTGTTGGAGACCAGCACCACCTTGCCGTCGCGCTTGGCGAACCAGCCGCCGCCCGACGAACCGCCGGTCATGGTGCAGCCGATGCGGTACATCGTGGGCTGCGACGGCTCGATCGTCAGCCGGCCCGGCCGGTCGACGCAGTCGTACATCTTCTGGCCGTCGAAGGGCGGCGCGGCTGGGTAGCCCCAAGCGCCCATGGACTGGATGGACTTCACCTGCGGGGCCTCGAAGTCGACCGTAAGGGCGTTGCCGACGGTCTCCTCCAGCGACTTGCCGGACCCGGCCTCGGGCTTCACGTGCAGCACGGCGAAGTCGTAAGGAGCGCCCGAGCCACCGGTCTCCGAGCCCTGGGTGATCCACTGGCCGGAGGTCTGCGCCCAGTCCGCCCACCACACGCCGTACGGGGCGACGTCCTGCACCGGGGCGGTGTTCACCTGCGCGCCGGAGAGGCCCTTGTCGTTGTAGGACGGCACGAAGGCGATGTTGCGGTACCAGCCGCCCTTCTTGCCGGCGTGCACGCAGTGGCCCGCGGTCCACACCATGTTGGACTTGCCGGGGTGCGCCGGGTCCTTGACCACGGTGGCCGAGCAGACCATGTGGCCCTGGGGGCTGTCGAAGAAGACCTTGCCGACCGGGGCGGCGTAGTTGTGGTAGGGCAGGTTGACCGACTTGGCCTTGACCGGGGCCGGCTCCGGGTCGGTGACGCCCTGGTCGCCCGAGGCGCCCGGGGCGGTGCCGGGGGCGCCCTTGCTGGCGAGCGTCTTGTCGCTGGAGCGCGCGTCCTTCATCGTGTCGGGCTTCCAGTGGCCCTTGATCATCGGGTTGATGAAGTCGCGCGCCTCACGCAGCCACTGATCCTTGTCCCAGTTCTTCCAGGCCCCGTTCTTCCACTTGTCCAGGTCCTTGAGGGAGGACGGGAGGTTCTTGGGCAGCTGGATGACGTCGTCGCCCGGCTGCGCGGCGGAGGCGCTGGGCTTGTCGCCGCCGGAGGCCTTGTCCTCGGTAGGGCCGCACGCGGTGGCGGTCAGGGCCAGCGCGGCGGACAGAGCGGCCGCTGCCAGCGCGGGCCGACGGATGGAAGGCATGGAGTGGGTTCCCCCTGATCGATCTGCTGTGTGACGGTGTGCCCGTTCTGCGCGGAACACCCTATGAAGTTGTCATGCACCGCCCCAGTGGAGGAGCGGGACCCCACTATGCCGGTGGAAGGGGAGACGGAGGAGGCCGGGTCCCCGGTTCCGCGCGGAAGGATCTTGACCGGGAGCCGTGTTCCGTGGCTCGCGGCGTCGTTGGTACGTACGGGGGAGAACCGACCGGCGTTCAGCAGCAGGAGGATCCGAAGCCGTGGCCGTGACCCAGCTACCGCCGACGGCACCGTCGTCCACGGCCTACGAGGGCATTCTCCGGCGGCAGTCGGCGCGGGAATCGGCCGCCCGGACGTACGCCCGCTCCCTGCCCATCGTGCCGGTGCGCGCCCGGGGCCTGACGATCGAGGGTGCCGACGGGCGCCGCTATCTGGACTGCCTCCAGGGGGCCGGGTCGCTGGCCCTGGGCCACAATCACCCGGTCGTGCTCGAAGCCATCCGCGCCGTCCTTGACTCCGGGGCACCGCTGCACGTCCTCGACCTGGCCACGCCCGTGAAGGACGACTTCACCAGCGAGCTGTTCGCCACCCTGCCCCGGGAGCTGGCCGACTCCGCCCGCGTCCAGTTCTGCGGACCGGCCGGCACGGACGCCGTGGAAGCCGCGTTCAAGCTCGTCCGCACCGCCACCGGCCGCGACGGCCTGCTGGCGTTCACCGGCGCGTACCACGGCATGACGGAAGGGGCCATGGCCGCGTCCGGCGGCGCCCCCGGCGTCCGGGTGACCCGGCTGCCCTTCCCGCAGGACTACCGCTGCCCGTTCGGCGTGGGCGGCGAGGACGGCGCGCGCCTGGCCGCGCACTGGACCGAGAGCCTGCTCGACGACCCCAAGAGCGGCGTCCGCGCGCCCGCCGCGATGGTCGTCGAGCCCGTACAGGGCGAAGGCGGGGTCATCCCGGCGCCGGACGGCTGGCTGCGCCGGATGCGCGCGATCACGGCCGCCCGCTCCATCCCCCTGATCGCCGACGAGGTGCAGACGGGCGTGGGCCGCACCGGGGCGTTCTGGGCGGTGGAGCACAGCGGGATCGTCCCCGACGTCATGGTGCTCTCCAAGGCGATCGGCGGCAGCCTCCCGCTCGCCGTCGTCGTCTACCGCGCCGACCTGGACGCCTGGGAGCCCGGCGACCACGCGGGCACCTTCCGGGGCAACCAACTGGCCATGGCGGCCGGCACCGCGACCCTGCGCCACGTCCGGGAGAACGGCCTCGCCGAGCGCGCCGCGGTCCTCGGCGAGCGGATGCTCCGCCGCCTTCGCGACCTCGCCCGCGAACACGACTGCGTGGGGGACGTGCGCGGCCTCGGGCTCATGATCGGCATCGAGTTCGTCCGCCCCGACGGCCCCGCCGGTCAGTCGCCCTTCGAGGTCGGGCGCGGCGGCGCCGCGGGCACCGGCGGGGACAGCGGCCGACCGGAGTCCGACCTGCTCGCGGACGGCCTCTGGCTGGCGGGCCCGCCGTCGGGCGGCACCCGGCAGCCCGGCCCGGCCGTGCCGCCGCAGACCGACGGGCGCCCGGGGTGCGCGGGCGCCGGGACGGAGCCGGCCGGCTTGCGCGCGGCCACCCGGCCCGCGCCGCTGCCCGCCGCTCCGGAGCTGGCCGCCGCCGTGCAGCGGGAGTGCCTGCGCCGGGGCCTGATCGTGGAGCTGGGCGGCCGCCACTCCTGCGTCGTACGCCTCCTGCCCCCGCTCACCCTCACCGACGAGCAGGCCGAAGCGGTTCTCGACCGGCTCGCCGACGCCATCGCCGCGGTCTGCCGGACGGGCCACCGCGCAGCCACCCTGAGCACGCCGAAGGAGGCAGGCGCCGCATACCCGGCCTGACGCCGTGGCATGCCCGCCGCACACCGCATGAACGCATCCCACGGCACGGACGCGTCCACCACCGGCCAGGAGCGCGAGCCGGGCGGGCCGCCCGGGGCCGTGGTCCCCGCCGTGCCCCACCAGAGCGGCCACCCCGACGGGACCGCTCCCGCCGCGGCCGCCGCGGACCCACTGGAACACCCCGACCCGAAGGCCGCCGCCGACGCCGCCACGGCGGAGAACCTGCTGCGCTGCTGGGCCCGGGAGCACGACGTCGCCCGTCCCGACGGCGACGTCCTTACGGTGCCCCTCATCGCCAGCGGCACCGCGCTGCGCGTGCCCGTACGCCACTGGTCCGCCGTCGGCTGGCACCGGTTCGGGCCGGTCGCCCTGCGGGACGGCCCCGCCGACGCGCCCGCGGTCGACGCAGTCACCCTCGCCGCCCTCCTCACCCGCGAGGCCGCGCACCGCGCCGCGCGCGCCGGCGGCACCCCCACCGAGGACGGCGCCGCACTCGTCGGCCGGGTCGCGGACTCGGCGCGCCGGACGGCGGAGTTCCTGGCGGCCCGCCGGGAGCGGCCCGCCGACCCCGACACCAGGGACCTCTTCCTCCACGCCGAGCAGTCCCTGCTCCTGGGGCACCCCCTCCACCCCGCTCCCAAGAGCCGCGAAGGCCTCTCCGAGGCGGAGTCGCACCGCTACTCCCCGGAGGCGCGCGGCTCCTTCCCCCTGCACTGGCTGGCCGTCCACCGCTCCCTGCTCGCCACCGACTCGGCCTGGACCGAGCGCGGCCGCGCCGTGGACGCCGTCACCCTGGCCGTCCGGCTCGCGGGCCCGGGGCTGCACGTGCCTCCGGACACCGTGCCGCTGCCGCTCCACCCCTGGCAGGCGCGGGACGTCCACAGCCGCCCCGCCGTGGCCGCGCTCATGGACGCGGGGCTGCTCCGCGACCTCGGCCCCTTCGGCGAGTCCTGGCACCCCACCTCCTCCGTACGCACGGTGCACCGCCCCGGCGCGCCCGCCATGCTCAAGCTCTCCCTGGGGCTGCGCATCACCAACTCCCGCAGGGAGAACCTCCGTAAGGAGCTGTGGCGGGGCGTGGAGGTGCACCGGCTGCTGCGCAGCGGACTCGCCGAGCGGTGGCGCGCGGCCTGCTCCGGCGGGCTCGGCTTCGACATCGTCCGCGACCCGGCCTGGCTCGCCGTCGACGCCCCGGACGGCACCCCGCTCACCGGCCTCGACGCCGTCATCCGGCACAACCCCTTCGGCCCCGGTGACGACGCCGCCTGCCTGGCCGGGATCGTCTCGCCGCGCCCCTGGGCGGACGGTCCCGAACCGCCGGGCCCCGCAGGCCATCTCGCCATGCACTCACGGCTCGCCGACATCGTCGCCCGCCTCGTCCTGCGCACCGGCCGCCCCGCCGGAGCCGTCTCCGCGGAGTGGTTCCTGCGGTATCTGGAAGCCGTCGTCCGGCCCGTGCTGTGGCTCGACGGCGAGGCCGGCATCGCCCTGGAGGCCCATCAGCAGAACACCCTCGTGCTCCTGGACCGGGACGGCTGGCCGGTCGGCGGGCGCTACCGCGACAACCAGGGCTACTACTTCCGCGAGTCGCACCGCGAGACACTCGACCGGCTGCTCCCCGGCATCGGCACCGAGAGCGACACCTTCGTCCCCGACGAGGTGACCGACGAGCGGTTCGCCTACTACCTCGGCGTCAACAACGTCCTCGGGCTGATCGGCGCCTTCGGCGCCCAACGCCTCGCCGACGAGCGGATCCTGCTCGCCGCGCTCCGGCGCTTCCTCAAGGGAGCCGCCGCCGGGCCGGCCGCGACCCGCTCACCGCTGCCCGCCCACCTGCTGGAAGCGCCCACCCTGCGCTGCAAGGCCAATCTGCTGACCAGGCTGCACGGGCTCGACGAGCTCGTCGGACCGGTCGACGCCCAGTCCGTCTACGTCACCATCGCCAACCCCCTGGTCACCTCCGCCGGATGACCGGTGGCCCTGGCCCCGGACCGACGGGATCCGGGGACCCGGGCCCGGGTGAACGGAACCCGGGGCCTCGGAGCGCCGAGGCCCGGCAGCCCCTCGGACCGACGGGATCCCTCGAAAGGAGCGTGTGTCCGTGCCACCCACCGACCCCAGTGTCCACTCCAGCACCGAGGACACCCTCGATCTGAGGCTTCCGGACGACTTCGTCGAGCTCATCACCTGCGATCTGCCGCAGGCGTCCGCCGAGGGGCCCGGTACGGGCAGAGGACGGCCTCTGAGCGGCCACGGCCCCGGCCGGGGCGGCCACGACCTCCTCGACTCCCTCGCCGAATGGGGGCCGGTCGCCACCCCGGTGGGCGGTTTCCAGCTCGTCCCCGTGCGGCTCGAGCGTGATCTCCCGCTGCTCGCCCGGTGGATGAACGATCCGGCGGTCGCGGCCTTCTGGGCGCTCGACGGCCCCGAGAGCGTCGTCGAGGCCCACCTGCGCGCCCAGCTCGACGGGGACGGACGCAGCCTCCCCTGTCTCGGCGTGGTCGGCGGCGTCCCCATGAGCTACTGGGAGATCTACCGCGCGGACCTCGATCCGCTCGCCCGCCACTACCCCGCCCGGCCGCACGACACCGGGGTCCACCTCCTCATCGGCAAGGTCGCCGACCGGGCCCGCGGGATCGGGAGCCGCCTGCTGCGCGCCGTCGCCGACCACATCCTCGATCACCGGCCCGCCTGCGCCCGGGTCGTGGCCGAGCCGGACCTCCGCAACACCCCTTGCGTGGCCGCCTTCCTCAGCGCGGGCTTCCGGCTGACCGGCGAGATCGACCTGCCCGGCAAGCGCGCCGCGCTGATGATCCGCGACCGTGCCCTGCGCGCGCTCCTCTGACGCCCCGGCCGCGGCAACTCCGCGTGCTCCGGACCGATTTCCGCTCACTCGTACGGGCGGAGATCGGGCGGTACCGCCCGCACCGCCTCCGGCCGGAGAACCGTGGCGCCGGTCGCGCGCCCTTCCGTCCGCCGCACGTCGCCGGGCGGGCGGGGCCCTGCTTCCTCCGGGTCACCGCCCGCGCTGTGATCCGTCCCGAGGATTCCCGGACGGCGTCGGTGATGTCAGTGCCGCCCCTTAGGGTGGAAGGGCTATGACTCCCTCCTCCTCGCCCTCCCTCGCCGACCTGCTCCACGCCGCCGTCACCGCCGTCGGCGGCACCGAGCGGCCCGGCCAGGTCACCATGGCCGAAGCCGTCGCCGAAGCCGTCGACGGCGGTGACCACCTGCTCGTGCAGGCCGGCACCGGCACCGGCAAGTCCCTCGGCTATCTGGTGCCCGCCCTGGCCCACGGCGAGCGCGTGGTCGTCGCGACCGCCACGCTGGCGCTCCAGCGCCAGCTCGTCGAGCGCGATCTTCCGCGCACGGTCGACGCCCTCCAGCCGCTGCTGCGCCGCCGCCCGCAGTACGCCATGCTCAAGGGCCGGTCGAATTACCTGTGCCTGCACCGGCTCCACGAGGGAGTGCCGCAGGAGGAGGAAGAGGGCCTCTTCGACCCCTTCGAGGCCGCGGCGCCGACCAGCAAGCTGGGCAAGGACCTGCTGCGTCTGCGCGACTGGTCGGACGAGACCGAGACCGGTGATCGCGACGACCTCACCCCCGGGGTCTCCGACCGGGCCTGGTCCCAGGTCTCGGTGACGTCCCGCGAGTGCCTGGGCGCGTCGAAGTGCGCGTACGGCGCGGAGTGCTTCGCCGAGGCGGCGCGCGAGCGCGCCAAGCTCGCCGATGTCGTGGTCACGAACCACGCCCTGCTGGCCATCGACGCGATCGAGGGCGCCCCGGTGCTGCCCAGCCACGAGGTGCTGATCGTCGACGAGGCCCATGAGCTGGTCTCCCGGGTCACCGGCGTCGCCACCGGCGAGCTCACCCCCGGCCAGGTCAATCGCGCGGTGCGGCGCGCGGCCAAGTTGGTCGACGAGAAGGCGGCGGACGGTCTCCAGACGGCCGCCGAGGGCTTCGAGCGGCTGATGGAGCTGGCGCTCCCGGGCCGCCTGGAGGAGCTTCCCGAGGATCTTGAATACGCCCTCGCGGCACTGCGCGACGCGGCCCGCACGGTGATCACCTGCATCGGCAACACCCGCGACAAGTCCGTCCAGGACGAGGACGCCGTCCGCAAGCAGGCCCTCGCCGCCGTGGAGAACATCCACACCGTGGCGGAGCGCATCGTCGAGGGCTCGGAGTACGACGTCGTCTGGTACGAGCGCCACGACCGCTTCGGCGCGTCCCTGCGCGTCGCCCCGCTCACGGTGTCGGGCCTGCTGCGGGAGAAGCTCTTCGCCGAGCGGTCCGTGGTCCTGACGTCCGCCACGCTCAAGCTGGGCGGCGACTTCAACGGCGTGGGCGCCTCGCTGGGCCTCGCGCCGGAGGGCACCGGCGGCGCGGACGTCCCGCAGTGGAAGGGCGTCGACGTCGGCTCGCCCTTCGACTACCCCAAGCAGGGGATCCTCTACGTCGCGCGGCACCTCTCCCAGCCCGGCCGGGAGGGCAGCCGCACCGACATGCTCGACGAGCTGGCCGAGCTGGTGGAGGCCGCCGGCGGCCGCACGCTGGGGCTGTTCTCCTCGATGCGCGCCGCCCAGGCGGCCGCGGAGGCGCTGCGCGGGCGGATCGACACGCCGATCCTGCTCCAGGGCGAGGAGACCCTCGGCGAGCTCATCCGGAATTTCGCCGCCGACGCCCGCACCTGTCTGTTCGGCACCCTGTCGCTGTGGCAGGGGGTGGACGTGCCGGGGCCGAGCTGCCAGCTCGTCGTGATGGACCGGGTGCCCTTCCCGCGGCCCGACGATCCGCTGATGAGCGCCCGGCAGAAGGCCGTGGAGGAGGCCGGCGGCAATGGCTTCATGTCCGTCGCCGCGACACACGCGGCGCTGCTGATGGCCCAGGGCGCCGGCCGGCTCGTAAGGGCCTCGGGGGACCGGGGCGTGGTGGCGGTGCTCGACCCCCGGCTGGCCACCGCCCGCTACGGCAGCTTCCTGCGGGCGTCCATGCCGGACTTCTGGTACACCACGGACCGTAATCAGGTGCGGCGCTCGCTGGCCGCGATCGACGCGGCGGCCAAGGCCGAGGAGAAGTAGCGGAGGCGGCCGCGTGCCGGGCCCCGGAGTGGAATCCGGCACGCGGCCGCCGGGATCCGGGCGGGAATACAGCAGGGCCCCGGAACCGGCGCAGTGGTTCCGGGGCCCGGTCTTGCGACGCTCCTTCAGACGCGGCGCAGCACTGCCACCACCTTGCCGAGGATGGTGGCCTCGTCACCGGGGATGGGCTGGTAGGCGGCGTTGTGCGGGAGCAGCCACACATGGCCGTCCTCGCGCTTGAAACGCTTGACCGTGGCCTCGCCGTCGAGCATCGCGGCCACGATATCGCCGTTCTCCGCGACGGGCTGGCGGCGCACCGTCACCCAGTCACCGTCACAGATGGCGGCCTCGATCATGGAGTCGCCGACCACCTTCAGGACGAACAGCTCTCCGTCGCCGACGAGCTGCCGGGGGAGGGGGAAGACATCCTCGACGGACTCCTCGGCCAGGATCGGACCACCGGCGGCGATCCGGCCGACCAGCGGGACGTACGAGGCGGCGGGCTTGCCGGTGGTGTCGGTCGGCTGGGTGCTGGGCTGGTCGGAGCCGCGGACCTCGTACGCCCGGGGGCGGTGCGGGTCGCGGCGGAGGAACCCCTTGCGCTCCAGCGCCATGAGCTGATGGGCCACGGAGGAGGTGCTCGACAGCCCCACCGCCTGGCCGATCTCGCGCATGGAGGGTGGGTATCCCCGGCGCTGGACGGAGTCCCTGATCACTTCGATGACCCGCCGCTGCCGGTCGGTGAGTCCCGAGCTGTCCGCCCGGATTCCTGGAGGTCGTCCGGGAAGGGCGCGAGCGGGCTTCTGCCCCTCGGGGTTCATGGCTGCGTCATTCATCGGGTGTGCCTGGTCGAGTCGGTTCTGGGAGCGGTCCTGGGCGGTGATGGTGGCGCTGTCTGCGGTGGTGGTCACGTCGGCCCCTCTCGAAATGTTCTCCCTAGCTGGACAACGGTAGTTGCTTTCGAAAGGTTGCGCCAAACACACGTTCGAGTGAAATATCGAAGATTGGCTGACGCGATCAGGTGAGAGGGTGTACGGCCGAAGATCAATTCGGGCTATTACGGTACCCTTCGGTGCGAAGTCCGGACGGCCGTGCCGGACCCCGCGGGCCCCGCCGAGCGGGTGGCCGCACGGCCGCGGGCGGCGGTGCGGTGTCCCGGAAATGCCGTGCGGGCGCCGCGCCCAGTGTGTCACCAGCGTGTCACGGATGCCCCCACCGGGCCCCGGCCGGGGCGTCTCCCGTAGGGTCGGAACCCGTCCGTGGCGTTCGACACGCGTCCGGCGCGCTTGCCCGCCCGGCACCAGATCTAGTGGTTTGATGGGCGTCGGCTACCCACCGGTTGTGGTCGAAGAGCCTCGGCTGGTCATCTCCGGTCGCGGTCATCGCCTATGCTGGGAGCTGCTTCGCAAGGGCCCGAACGAGGGGCCCGGTGAAGCCGGAGATCGTGCACAGTCTTACGAGGGTGAGGAGGGTGGAGAGCCATGCACTGCCCCTTCTGCAGGCACCCCGACAGCCGAGTGGTCGACAGCCGGACCACCGATGACGGCTGCTCGATCCGCAGGCGCCGCCAGTGCCCCGACTGCTCCCGCCGGTTCACGACGGTAGAGACAGCGTCACTGATGGTGATCAAGCGCAGCGGGGTCACCGAGCCCTTCAGCCGCACCAAGGTCATCTCCGGCGTCCGCAAGGCGTGCCAGGGCCGTCCCGTCACCGAGGACGCCCTGGCGAAGCTGGGCCAGCGGGTGGAGGAGGCGGTGCGCGCCACGGGCAGCGCCGAGCTCTCGACGCACGACGTCGGGCTCGCCATACTCGGCCCCCTCCGGGACCTCGACCTCGTCGCCTATCTGCGGTTCGCGTCCGTGTACCAGGCGTTCGACTCGCTCGAGGACTTCGAGGCCGCCGTCGCGGAGCTCCGCGAGCAGCGGCCCGTCACCACCGCCGGCGAGCGCGACGGGGGCCCCGGGGTTCCCGCGCCCGCCACGGCCGCCGAATAGCGCGGCGACACATACAGAGACCTGCCCGGCGCGCCTCGCGCGCCGGGTGAAAGACAGACATCCGCGCCACGGAAGAATTGGGCGCATTAGGGCGTTTTGCCCGTAGAGGGAGGCGGCATGACCGAGACGACGAGCGGCCCGGCACGAGGTTCCCGCTCCAAGGGGACCAAGGGCGCCAAGGGTCTGCACATCGAGCGCATCCACACGACTCCCGGCGTGCATCCGTACGACGAGGTGGTCTGGGAGCGCCGTGACGTCGTCATGACCAACTGGCGCGACGGCTCGATCAACTTCGAGCAGCGTGGCGTCGAGTTCCCCGACTTCTGGTCGGTGAACGCGGTCAACATCGTCACCAGCAAGTACTTCCGTGGCGCCACCGGTTCCCCCGAGCGCGAGTCCAGCCTGCGCCAGCTCATCGACCGCGTGGTCCTCACCTACCGCAAGGCCGGTGAGGAGCACGGGTACTTCGCCTCCCCGGCGGACGCCGAGATCTTCGAGCACGAGCTGACCTACGCCCTGCTGCACCAGGTCTTCAGCTTCAACTCGCCGGTGTGGTTCAACGTCGGCACCAAGCAGCCGCAGCAGGTCTCCGCCTGCTTCATCCTCTCCGTCGACGACTCCATGGAGTCCATCCTCGACTGGTACAAGGAAGAGGGGATGATCTTCAAGGGCGGCTCCGGCGCCGGCCTGAACCTCTCCCGCATCCGCTCCTCCAAGGAGCTGCTCTCCTCCGGCGGCAACGCCTCCGGCCCGGTCTCCTTCATGCGCGGCGCCGACGCCTCCGCAGGAACGATCAAGTCGGGCGGCGCCACCCGCCGCGCGGCCAAGATGGTCGTCCTCGACGTCGACCACCCCGACGTCGAGGCCTTCATCGAGACCAAGGTGAAGGAGGAGGAGAAGGTCCGCGCCCTGCGCGACGCCGGCTTCGACATGGACCTGGGCGGCGACGACATCACGTCCGTCCAGTACCAGAACGCCAACAACTCCGTCCGCGTCAACGACGAGTTCATGAAGGCCGTCGAGACCGGCTCGAAGTTCGGCCTGCGAGGCCGGATGACCGGTGAGGTCATCGAGGAGATCGACGCCAAGGGCCTCTTCCGTAAGATGGCCGAGGCCGCCTGGGCCTGCGCCGACCCGGGCATCCAGTACGACGACACGATCAACCACTGGCACACCTCGCCGGAGTCGGGCCGGATCACCGCGTCCAACCCGTGCAGCGAGTACATGCACCTGGACAACTCCTCGTGCAACCTCGCCTCCCTCAACCTCATGAAGTTCCTGCGCGACGACGACAAGGGCAACCAGTCGTTCGACGCCGAGCGCTTCGCCAAGGTCGTCGAGCTGGTCATCACGGCGATGGACATCTCCATCTGCTTCGCCGACTTCCCGACCGAGAAGATCGGCGAGACCACCCGCGCCTTCCGCCAGCTGGGCATCGGCTACGCCAACCTCGGCGCCCTGCTGATGGCCACCGGCCACGCCTACGACAGCGAGGGCGGCCGCGCGCTCGCCGGCGCCATCACCTCCCTGATGACCGGCACCTCCTACAAGCGCTCCGCCGAGCTGGCCGCCGTCGTCGGCCCGTACGACGGCTACGCCCGCAACGCCGACGCCCACAAGCGCGTCATGAAGCAGCACGCGGACGCCAACGGCACCGCCCCGCGCATGGATGACCTGGACACCCCGGTGTGGGCCGCGGCCACCGAGGCCTGGCAGGACGTCATCCGCCTCGGCGAGAAGAACGGCTTCCGCAACGCCCAGGCGTCGGTGCTCGCCCCCACCGGCACCATCGGCCTGATGATGGACTGCGACACCACGGGCGTCGAGCCGGACCTGGCCCTGGTCAAGTTCAAGAAGCTCGTCGGCGGCGGCTCGATGCAGATCGTGAACAACACGGTCCCCAAGGCCCTCAAGCGCCTCGGCTACCAGCCGGAGCAGATCGAGGCGATCGTCGCTCACATCGCCGAGCACGGCAATGTCATCGACGCCCCGGGTCTGAAGGCCGAGCACTACGAGGTCTTCGACTGCGCCATGGGTGAGCGCGCGATCTCCGCCATGGGCCACGTGCGCATGATGGCCGCCGCGCAGCCGTTCCTGTCCGGTGCGATCTCCAAGACCGTGAACCTTCCCGAGTCGGCCACCGTCGAGGAGGTCGAGGAGGTCTACTACGAGGGCTGGAAGCTCGGCCTGAAGGCGCTCGCGATCTACCGCGACAACTGCAAGGTCGGCCAGCCGCTCTCCGCGAAGAAGAAGGAGGAGAAGGCCCCCGAGGCCGTCGCCCCCGTCGCGGAGAAGGTCGTCGAGTACCGTCCGGTCCGCAAGCGCCTCCCCAAGGGCCGCCCGGGGATCACCACCTCCTTCACGGTCGGTGGCGCCGAGGGCTACATGACCGCGAACTCCTACCCGGACGACGGTCTCGGCGAGGTCTTCCTGAAGATGTCCAAGCAGGGTTCGACCCTCGCGGGCATGATGGACGCCTTCTCCATCGCCGTCTCGGTCGGCCTCCAGTACGGCGTGCCGCTGGAGACCTACGTCTCGAAGTTCACCAACATGCGCTTCGAGCCGGCCGGCATGACGGACGACCCGGACGTGCGGATGGCGCAGTCGATCGTCGACTACATCTTCCGCCGCCTGGCGCTGGACTTCCTGCCGTTCGAGACCCGCTCGGCGCTGGGCATCCACTCCGCCGAGGAGCGTCAGCGTCACCTGGACACCGGTTCGTACGAGCCGTCCGACGAGGAGGTCGACGTCGAGGGCCTGGCCCAGTCGGCCCCGCGCCAGCTGGCCGCGCCGAAGGCGGAGGCCCCGGCCCAGCCCGTGGCCGCCGTCCCGGCCCCGAAGCAGGCCCACAACTCCACCGAGCTGGTGGAGATGCAGCTCGGCCTGAACGCCGACGCCCCGCTCTGCTTCTCCTGCGGCACGAAGATGCGCCGCGCGGGCAGCTGCTACCTGTGCGAGGGCTGCGGCTCGACCAGCGGTTGCAGCTGATCCCCGGCCCCGGGTGGGTGTGAGACCCGCCCGGGCGTGAGGTGAACGCGAGGAGGCGGAGCCGGTTCCCGGCTCCGCCTCCTTCGGCATGCGCGAGGACTTCGTCCGATGTCCTCGCCTTGCCGGACGCCTCCGGGCCGGTGCGTCAGGCCGTCCGGACGCTGCCCATGCGTGCGGCGAAGGTCGCCGGATCGGTGTCGAAGCCGTGCGCGCTGGGGTGGAAGTGCCAGGCTCCGGAGTCGTCCCGGGCGAACTCCGCGACGGTCGTGGCCGTGCAGCCGGTCACGCCGGAGAAGTCGTCGGCCACCAGCTCGGCCCGCCCGTCCAGCACCCGGACGGCCGTGTTCGGCACGGCGCCGAACGGCTTACGGCCGTCCTGCTGCTGGATGGCGACGCCGACGACGACACGGGCGTACGTGGCCGCCAGCCGGTCGAGCTCCAGGATCATGACCTCGTCGAAGCCGAAACCCTGGCCGGTGCGGCTGTCCCTGTTGAGTGTGATGGTGCCGTCCGGCGAGCGGCTGCCGAAGTGCACGAGGTACGAGGGTTCGCCGTACGGGTCGTGCGCGGGGTAGGTGGCGGCGATGATGTCGAGGTCGTGGTCCGGGTCGCCGGAGGGGCTGGGGTCCCACTTGAGCGCCACCTCGACCTTTCCGAGCCCTTTGTTGAGACCGCTCACGGGGCCTCCCCCTTCCTCGGAGCTGCATGCCCGGCGGCATGACGTCGGCAACTGCCAGAAATGTGGCGTCGGTTGCCTTATGGTGCCATGGACGTCCACAAGTCGTCCCTGTGTTCGCCATGGATCTCCCCGTCGTGCGTGGCGGATCCGTCGATCCGGAGGTCGTTGATGCTGGCCTCACGGCGGCGCATCAGCCCGTCGGGGTCGAACTCCCATTGCTCGTTGCCGTAACTGCGCCACTGCCGGCCGTCCGCGTCCTGCCACTCGTAGCGGAAACGCACGGAGATGCGGTTGCCGGTCCAGGACCACAGGTCCTTGCGGAGACGGTAGTTGAGCTCCATCTCCCATTTGCGGCGGAGAAAGGCGCGGATCTCCTCACGGCCCACGATGAATTCTTCCCGGTTCCGCCAGACGCAGTCCTCCGTGTACGCGAGGGCGACGCGGTCGGGGTCGCGGCTGTTCCAGGCGTCCTCGGCGGCCTGCACCTTCGCGCGGGCGGTCTCCTCGTCGAACGGGGGCAGGAGGGGGCGCTGTGTCATGGCATGCCTCTCTTGTCATAGGGGTGCTCCCGCGTCGGGAGAACGATCGTTCTCCCGACGTCGAGTAGCCTAGAGAACGAACGTTCTCTCCGCTAGTGGGGTGTGGCATGGAAGACATCGAGGCCGAGGGTCGTCTGCTCGACGCGGCCGAGACGCTGTTCTACGGGCACGGGGTCCAGGCGGTCGGCATGGACCGGATCCGGGCCGCGTCGGGGGTCTCCCTCAAGCGTCTCTACCAGTGCTTCGCGTCGAAGGAGGAGCTGGTCGAGGCCTATCTGCGGCGGCGGGACCGGCGTTGGCGGGGCGCCCTGGCCGCCCATGTCGCGGCCGAGCCCTCGGTCGCGGACCGGCCGCTCGCGGTGTTCGACTGGCTCGAATGGTGGTTCGGTGAGCCGGACTTCCGGGGCTGCGCCTTCATCAACGCCTTCGGCGAGATGGGCGCCGGCTCGGCGGCCGTGGCCGACGCGGCCCGGGAGCACAAGGCGGAGGTGCGCGACTATCTCCTCGGCCTCGTCCGCGCCGCCGGGGCCGCGGACCCGGAGACGCTGGCCGACCAGCTGGCCCTCTTCGTCGACGGGGCGATCACCACGGCCGCCGTCACGGGTGTGTCCGACGCGGCCGGACGGGCCAGGAGCGCGGCCTCCGTGCTCCTCGCGGCCGCCGGCGTCACGGGCGTGAATACTGAGGGCGGCGAGCAGTCGCGAGGAAAGCGGAATCGTACGAGGGAATGAGTGAGTCCATGTGGGGTGGCAAGGAATTGGACCTGGGCGCCTATCTGGCGCGCATCGGACTGGAGGGGGCGGTCGGGCCTGATCTCGCGACGCTGCGGGCGGTTCACCGCGGCCATGTGGCGGCCTTTCCCTTCGAGAACCTGGAGATTCTGCTCGGCAGGCCGGTCCGGCTGGAAATCAAGGCGCTTCAGGACAAGATGGTGGCGCAGGCCAGGGGTGGTTACTGCTACGAGCAGAACCTGCTGCTCGCGGCGGTCCTGGAGCGCATCGGATTCTCCTTCACCGGGCTCGGCGCGCGGATCCGCATGGGCGGCGACAAGCTGCGCCCCGTCACACACATGGCGTTGAAGGTGACCGCCGACGGCGGGGAATGGCTGTGTGACGTCGGCTTCGGCGGGGAGGGGCTGCTGGAGCCGCTGGCCTTCCACGACAGCGCGCCGGTGCGGCAGGGGGACTGGACGTTCGGGACGGAGCCCCGGGCCGACGGCACGCGCGTGCTGCGCTCGCTGCATCCGGACGGGTGGTTCGACCTCTACGCCATCGGCCCGGAGGAGCGCTTCCCGGTCGACTACGCGGTGATGAACCACTACATCTCCACCCACCCGCACTCGCCCTTCGTCTCCCGCGTCGTGGTGCAGCAGACCGCGGCCGAGTCGCGGTGGAACCTGGTGGGCTCGGTGTTCTCCACCGCCCGTGCCGACGGTTCGCAGGAGCAACGGGAGATCGCGGCGGAGGAGTTGGTGGAACTGCTGGCGAGGGAGTTCCGTATCGAGCTCGGTGAGGCGGACTCCGAGAGGCTCCTGGGGGCGTACTCCTCCGGTACGTGATGTGCGCCCCCTCCGGCACCGTACGATGGCGCGGTGCTGGTCAAGTGGATTCGCTGCACCGTGGTGGACCGTCGCGGCTTCGAGCGGGGGCAGCGGAAGTGGGCGGGATTGCTCGGCGAGCCCGGGTTCCGGGGCCAGGGAGGGGGATGGAGCCGAAGTCGTCCGCATGTGGCGCACCTCTTCGGTTTCTGGGAGAGCCGGGCGTTCTACGACTCCTTCATGGCGCGTTCGCACGACAGGCTGGCGGCGGCACAGGCGGGTACGTACAAGGACATCCAAGTGCGGCTCTTCGAGCACCGCTTCGACGTGAAGGTGGGTTTCCGCCCGCAGTTCTCGGACGCGGACGTGGTGCGCGTCGCCCACTGCCGGGTCCGTGAGGACCGGGTGGAGCACTTCACGCTCATGCAGGAGAAGGTCTGGAATCCGGCGATGGCCGGATCCCCGGGCATGCTGCGCGGTCTGTTCGGTGAGGCGCCGGGCCCGGAGTTCCTGGTGCTTTCCCTGTGGAACTCCGAGGCCGAGCACGGCAAATACCGGGCCGAGCGGGTGGAGCGGCTGGCCCTGCGGGCCCAGACCGAGACGGACGTGGCGGCCATCGGGGGCGACATCGTCGCGATAGAGCCCTCCTGGACGGTGTGACCGCTATCGGTGCGGATTCCGCTTGCCGGTTCAGGCGGGTGACGCGTAGACGCCGGCACGAGTGGCGGCCAGGGCGGCTTCCGCCGCTTGGCCGGCCGCGGCCGCGTCGACGGGTTCGCGGGTGATGAACAGCCTCAGGAACAGCGGTGCCGAGACGGCCCGTGCCAGGGCCCCGGGATCCGTGCCGGCGGGGGCCTCGCCGCGCTCGACGGCACGTGCGACCAAGGGCGCGCAGCGTGCGAAGCGCTCCGCGTAGAAGCCCCGCAGGGCCTCGGCCGCGCGGTCGGACTGGAACGCCGCGGCGATGAAGGCGGCGGGCGCCGCCGCGCCGGCGGGGTCGCCGAAGGTGTCGGCGATCTCCTGTGCCAGCGCGCGCAGGTCGCCCTGGAGGCTGCCGGTGTCCGGCGGCGTCCAGCTGTCCTCGCCGGCGAGGTCGAGGGCGTCCGCCACCAGGCCTTCGACGCCTCCCCAGCGCCGGTAGAGGGTCGTCTTGTGGACGCCGGAGTGTTCGGCGACGTACTCGACCGTGAGCCCTGGATAGCCGTGCTCGACCAGCCCCGTGAGGACCGCGTCGCGGACGGCCGCGCGGGTGCGGGCGGTGCGGCCGCCGGGGCGGACCGTGCCGGGGGCCTGGGAGGAGGGGGGCTCGGGGGCGGACGGGGCGCCGGAGCGGGCTCGGGAAGGCAAATGCAACTCCTGTTGTGTTAGTCGATGGGCTGTGTCATGCTGAGGATAATGCAACTTCAGTTGTGTTTGCCGATGGAGGTGCGCATGCCCACTCAGCTTTCCCTGCGCGGGGTCTCCCTGTCCCGAGGCGACCGGCCGCTTCTCGACGACGCGACGTTCTCGGTCCGGCCGGGTGAACGGATCGGTGTGGTCGGGGAGAACGGCGCGGGCAAGTCCACCCTGCTGAGGCTCCTGGCGGGCCGGGAGCGTCCCGACGACGGCGCGGTCGTCGTGACGGCGGCCGGTGGGGTCGGCCATCTCGGCCAGACGCCCGAGCTCCCTCCGGACGGCACGGTCGCCGACGCCGTCGACGCGGCACTCGCGGACCTCCGCGCCATGGAGAGCCGCCTCCGGGAGCTGGAGCGCGGGCTCGCCGAGGCCGGGCCGGAGGCCCTCGTGGAGTACGGAGAGGTGCTCACCGCCTTCGAGTCCCGTGGCGGCTACGAGGCCGACGCCCGCGTCGACAAGGCCCTCCACGCCCTGGGCCTCGCCCACATCGGCCGCGAGCGGCCGCTCGGCACTCTCTCCGGCGGTGAACAGGCCCGGCTCGGGCTGGCCTGCCTCGTCGCCGCGGCCCCCGAGGTCATGCTCCTGGACGAGCCGACCAACCACCTGGACGGCGCCGCGCTCGCCTGGCTGGAGGACACCTTGCGCACCCACCCCGGCACCGTCCTCGCGGTCTCCCACGACCGGGTCTTCCTGGAGCGCGTGGCGACCGCCGTGGTCGAGGTCGACGCCGACCGCAGGTCCCTCGTCCGCTACGGCGACGGCTATGCCGGATTCGTCGCGGAGCGCGAGGCGGCCCGCCGCCGCTGGGAGCAGGAGTACGCCGAGTGGACGGCCGAGACGGCGGCCCTCACCGAGACCGCGGCCACCACCGCCCAGCGGGTCGCCCCGGGCCGGGCCATGAAGGACGGCAACAAGATGGCGTACGACCGGGACCGCGGACGGGTGCAGTCCTCGGTCTCCAGCCGGGTGCGCAACGCCCGTGAGAGGCTGCGCAGGCTCCAGGAGCACCCGGTGCCGCGCCCGCCCGACCCGCTGCGGTTCACCGCGCGGCCCTCCGCGGGATCCACCGAGGGGACGCTCGTCGAGCTCGACGGCGTCCGGGTCGGCGAGCGGCTCGCGGTGGACTCCCTGCGGATCGGCGCGGGCGAGCGCCTCCTCGTCCACGGCGCCAACGGCGCCGGCAAGTCCACCCTCATGCGCCTCCTGGCGGGGGTGACCGCGCCCGACACCGGCACCGTCCGCAGACGGGGGAGCATCGGATACCTCGCCCAGGAGATACCGGCGGACCGCCCCTCCGAGCGGCTGCTCGCTGTCTTCGGGCGCGGACTGCCGGGAGACGAGGAGGAGCACCGGGCGCTCCTGCTCTCGTACGGCCTGTTCCGCGAGCGCGACCTCCATGTGCCCGTCGGCGCGCTCTCCGCAGGGCAGCGCCGCCGCCTCGGGCTGGCCCGCCTCCTCGCCCGCCCCGCCGATCTGCTGCTCCTCGACGAGCCGGCCAATCACCTCGCCCTCGGCCTGGTGGAGCAGCTGGAGGAGGCGCTGGAGGCGTGGACCGGGGCCCTGGTGGTCGTCTCCCACGACCGGATGCTGCGCAGCCGTTTCACCGGCCGCCACTGCGAGATACGGGCCGGCCGGACACCGGTCCTGGCGTGAGGCGAGGCGGAGAGCCGGCGCTCGATCTAGGGTGGCGGCATGTCACGGCCCCGACGCATCGTCCTCATCCGGCACGGAGAGTCCGTGGGCAACGTGGACGACACCGTCTACGAACGGGAACCCGATCACGCCCTGAGCCTCACCGAGACCGGTCGCAAACAGGCCCAGGAAGCCGGCGTCCAGCTGCGCGAGCTGTTCGGCGACGAACGGGTCTCCGCCTACGTCTCCCCCTACCGCCGCACGCATCAGACTTTCCACGCCCTGGGCCTCGACCCCGCCCGGGTCAGGGTCCGGGAGGAACCCCGCCTGCGTGAGCAGGACTGGGGCAACTGGCAGGACCCAGCCGAGGTGCGCAAGCAGAAGGCCTATCGGGACGCCTACGGCCACTTCTTCTACCGCTTCGCCCAGGGAGAGTCCGGCGCAGACGTCTACGACCGGGTCGGAGCCTTCCTGGAGAGCCTGTGGCGCAGCTTCGACGACCCCGGCCACCCGCCGAACGTCCTGCTCGTCACCCACGGCCTGACCATGCGCCTCTTCTGCATGCGCTGGCTGCACTGGACCGTCGCGGAGTTCGAATGCCTTTCGAACCCCGGCAACGGCGAGACGCGCGCCCTGGTCCTCGGCACCGACGGGCGGTACCACCTGGACCGGCCGTTCGAGCGCTGGTGCACCCCTGAACCGTACGGCTTCACCGGTTAGAGTTCGCTGCGATGACCGCTGACCGATTCCATCGAGCCCTGGCGAGCCTGCGCGGGCTGGCCCTGGGTGACGCCCTCGGGTCCCAGTTCTTCGTCCCCGTCAACTACCCCTCCCTCAAGCGCCGTGAGCTGCCGCCCGCCCTCTGGCAGTGGACCGACGACACCGAGATGGCCTGCTCCGTGCTGGCCGTCCTCGTCGAGCACGGCCGCATCGACCAGGACGCCCTCGCGCGCTCCTTCGCCGATCACCACGACTTCGACCGCGGATACGGGCCGGCGGTCAACCGGATGCTGCGCCTGATCAGGGAGGGCGGCGACTGGCGCGAGCTGGCCGCGGCCCTGTTCAACGGCCAGGGGTCCTGGGGCAACGGCGCGGCCATGCGCATCGCGCCCCTGGGTGCCTGGTACGCCGACGACCCGGAACAGGCGACGCACCAGGCCGAGATCTCGGCCTACACCACCCATCAGCACCGGGAGGCCGTGGCCGGGGCGATGGCCGTGGCCGCGGCGTCGGCCATCGCGGCCGACCCGGCCGGCTCCACCGGCCCCGAGGCGCTGCTGGACGGAGTGATCGCGCTCGTGCCGCGCAGCGCCGTGCAGGCGGGGCTGCGGCGGGCGCGGGACATGCTCGACTACGCCGACGCCGGTACCGTCGCCGCCGTCCTCGGCTGCGGCCGCCGCACGAGCGCGCACGACACCGTGCCGTTCGCGCTGTGGGCGGCGGCCCGCAACCTCGGCTCCTACGAGACCGCGTTCTGGACGACGGCGCAGGCGGGCGGCGACGTGGACACCACGTCCGCGATCGCCGGGGGCGTGGTCGCCGCGGCGGAACGAGGGGCTCCGCCCGCGGCCTGGCTGGAGCGCACCGAGCCTCTGCCGGCCTGGCTGCCCACGCTCGCGGGCTGACCCGGGGAAAAGGGGAGGGGGCGGGGCTACTCGGGTCGGCGGCGGGGGCGTACGCTTGCTGGCGCCATGCCGTACGAACCGCCTACCCACAGCGTCGAGCGCTCCCTGCGCGCCACGACCGGAGCCAAGATCGTCGCCGGAGTCGACGAGGTCGGCCGAGGGGCCTGGGCCGGGCCGGTCACCGTGTGCGCGGCTGTCACCGGCCTGCGCCGCCCCCCGGAGGGGCTGACCGACTCCAAGCTCCTGACCCCGAAGCGGCGGACCGCGCTCGCCGACGTGCTGGAGGGCTGGGTCACCGCCCACGCCCTCGGCCACTCCTCCCCACAGGAGATCGACGAGCTGGGTATGACGGCGGCGCTGCGGCTGGCCGCGACACGTGCGCTGGAGGCGCTGCCCGTACGGCCCGACGCCGTGATCCTCGACGGTAAGCACGACTACCTCGGGGATCCCTGGAAGGTCCGTACGGTCATCAAGGGCGACCAGTCCTGTGTGGTGGTCGCCGCGGCCTCGGTGATCGCCAAGGTGCGGCGCGACGCCATGATGGCCGAACTGGGCACGGAGTACGCCGAATTCGGCTTCTGCGACAACGCCGGATACCCCTCGCCGGTGCACCGCACGGCCCTGGAGGCGCTGGGCCCCACCCCGCACCACCGACTGTCCTGGTCCTATCTGGACGCGCTGCCCAGGTGGCAGCACCTCAAGCGGGCCCGTAGCGCCCCCGAAGCACTCGCTCTGGAGGCCGGTGGCCAGCTCGGCTTTGACTTCTGAGTGGCCCGAACCGCCACCCGCCGATGCGACCCGCACCGGTGTTTGATAAATATCAACTCATGCCTCTCATCCCCGAGGAGCCTCAGATTCACGAGAGTGTCCCGGGTCCCCGCGCCGTTCCGAACCCCGGCCGCAGCGCGCAGACCCCCCGTCCCGTTCCTGGCCCCGGCCCCCGACCGGTCCCGATGCGGCCCGGCGGCGCCGGAGCCGACCGCGGCCCGATCCCGTCGCCGCGCGCTCCGCGCGCCATGACGCCGGCCCCGGCCACCCCGGCCCCCGCCGCCGGACCGCAGGTCCAGCTGATCCCCGCGCCCGCGCAGGGTGCGCTGGACGCCGCCGACGAGGCCGTCGACCTGCTGCTCGACACCGGCCGTGAGCCGGGCGAGATCCTGGTCCTCACCACCGGCGACCCGCACCCGTGGGCCGCGCACGAGCTGTCGTTCGGCGAGGCGTCCTACTGGGCGCAGCACGACGCCGGAGACGACGTCTTCTACGCGGCGGCCGACGCCACGCGCGTCAAGGCCCGTCCCGTCGTGGTCGTCGCCGTCAACGGCGGTGGTGACGAGGCGGTGACCGCCGCGGTCTCCCGCGCCGGTGCGCTGCTGGTCGTCTGCGGCGACCCGCAGCGGGTCAACGCCCTTCTTCCGGCGGGCGTCTGAGCCCGAGCCGTCCGGCGGCCGCCCACCCCTCGCGGGGAGGGCGGCCGCCGTTCGCTTGCCCGGAGACCGCCGGTGCGCGGGACGTCAGCGGGCCGCCGTGTGGCGGTGCGCCTCGGGCGCCCCGCCACCGGAGGTCAGCCGTGCCGCCCGGTGCGCGGGCGAACGGGGCCGGCGCCCGCTGCGGCCCTCGCCGAGGATCCGCCAGCCGCTCGCGGTCAGCGTGATGTACGCGCCGCAGCGCAGACCGTGCAGGGTGCAGGCGTCCCGCAGCCCCCACATCCACGCCCCGTCCTCCTCCGTCCAGTGGGCCTCGCCGGTCCGGCAGTAGAGCAGCACGGCCGTCCGGACCGGGGTGCGGCGGCGCAGGTCGTGGGGGATCACCAGGCGCAGCTGGGTGAGGAGCGCGTTGCGGAGCTCCCAGCCGTCCGGCGTGGTGGGCCGCCGGGTGAAGGACGCGCTCGCGGTGACCCGTTCCTCGTGGTCGAGGACGGCGACGACGGCCGTCGAGGGCGCCGGCCGGTGCCGGGAGTGCAGGCCGGTGATCACCTCGCGGGGGTCGCGCAGCAAAGGGATTCCGGCGGCGGCCCACTCGGCGGGTTCGAGCAGCCGGCCGATGCGGGGGCCGGGGTCGGCGGGCGGTGGCGGAGCGAAGCCGAAGGCCATGAGCCTCCCTTCGTCTGCGTGCCCACGGGCAGGGCGGGCGGCGGGCCGGAGGTACGTGTGAGGGCAGTCCCGGCGAGCCCGTGAGCGATGAGGTCGGACGGGGCGGGGAGCTGCTCCAATTCTCCCGGCCGCACCGGCAGGCGGCAACGATCAATTGGCGCCACTCACGAGAGCCTGCCCCGTACCGCTCCGCACCTGCCCGGACGTGCCCTGCCGCCCCGCCGGCCACGCGCTCCTACCCCTGCACCGCCAGCACCAGCGGGAGCACCTCCCGTGCTCCGGCGCGCCGCAGCAGCCGGGCGGCCACGGCGAGCGTCCAGCCGGTGTCGGAGAGGTCGTCCACCAGCAGGACGGGCCCGCCGGCCTCGGCCAGCGCCGCGGCGAGGGACGGCGGCACGGTCAGCGCGCCGTCCAACGCCCGCAACCGCTGCGCGCTGTTGGTGCGCGGCAGCCGGGTGTCCGTCTCCGTGTCCCGGTAGGAGACCGTGCCGAGCAGGGGCATGCGCCCGATCGTGGCGATGCGCTCGCCCAGCGACCGGATCAGCTGCGGCCGGGTCCGGGAGTCGACGGTGACCACGCCCACCGGCCGCGCGAGGGCGTCGGGAGCGCCGGTCGCCCAACCGCCCGGCCCGCGGGCCCAGTCGGCGAGAACGGTCACGACCGCGTCGGCCACGTCGTCGGGGATGACGCAGTCCGGTGCCTGCGGGGCCAGCAGCGGGCGCAGCCGGTTGCCCCAGCCGATGTCGGAGAGCCGGCCGAGGGCCCGGCCCGGAGCGGCCTGTTCGCCCGCGGGGATGCGGCCCTTCAGGTCCACGCCGACCGCGGCCATGCCCGTCGGCCACATCCGGCGCGGCTCCACCTCGACACCCGGCCGTCCCAGCTCTCCCCGGGACGCGTCGAGCGCCACGGAGGACACCTCGGCGGTGAACCGGGAGCCGGCGCAGTTGTCGCAGCGGCCGCAAGGGGCGGCCTGCTCGTCGTCGAGCTGGCGCCGCAGGAACTCCATCCGGCATTCCGTCGTGGCGGCGTAGTCACGCATGGCCTGCTGCTCCGCCTCGCGCTGGCGGGCGACCCAGGCGTAGCGCTCGCCGTCGTACGCCCACGGTCGGCCGGTCGCCGTCCAGCCGCCACGGACACGGTGCACCGCGCCGTCCACGTCGAGGACCTTGAGCATGGTCTCCAGGCGGGAGCGCCGCAGCTCCACCTGAGGTTCCAGGGCGGGCAGGGAGACGGGCCGGCCCGCGGCGGCCAGGACGTCCAGCGTGCGGCGGACCTGCTCCTCCGGCGGGAAGGCGAGGGAGGCGAAGTACTTCCAGATCGCCTCGTCCTCCCGGCCCGGCAGGAGGAGCACCTCGGCGTGCTCCACGCCGCGCCCGGCGCGTCCCACCTGCTGGTAGTAGGCGATGGGGGAGGAGGGCGAACCCAGGTGGACCACGAAGCCCAGGTCAGGCTTGTCGAATCCCATGCCCAGCGCGGACGTGGCGACGAGCGCCTTGACGCGGTTGGCGAGGAGGTCCTCCTCCGCCTGCTGCCGGTCGGCGTTCTCCGTCTTGCCGGTGTACGAGGCGACGGTGTGGCCGCGCCGCCGCAGGAACGCCGTGACCTCTTCAGCCGCGGCCACCGTGAGGGTGTAGATGATGCCGGAACCCGGAAGATCGCCGAGCCGGTCGGCGAGCCAGGCCAGCCGGTGGGCGGCGTCCGGCAGGTTCAGCACGCTCAGGCTGAGGCTCTCCCGGTCCAGCGGGCCCCGCAGCACGAGCGCCTCCTCGGCCCCCTCGCCCGTGCCCAGCTGCTCGGCGACGTCGGCCGTGACCCGGGCGTTGGCGGTGGCCGTGGTCGCGAGGACCGGGACGCCCGGGGAGAGTTCGGCCAGCATCGTCCGCAGCCGGCGGTAGTCGGGCCGGAAGTCGTGGCCCCAGTCGGAGATGCAGTGTGCCTCGTCGACGACCAGGAGGCCGGTGGCGGCGGCGAGCTTGGGCAGCACCTGATCGCGGAAGTCCGGGTTGTTGAGCCGCTCCGGGCTGACCAGGAGCACGTCGACCTCGCCCGCGGCCACCTCCGCCTGGACGGTGTCCCACTCCTCGGTGTTGGCGGAGTTGATCGTGCGCGCGCGGATACCGGCGCGCGCGGCGGCCTCCACCTGGTTGCGCATCAGCGCCAGCAGGGGCGAGACGATCACCGTGGGGCCGCTGCCGCGCTCGCGCAGCAGTGCCGTGGCGACGAAATACACGGCCGACTTGCCCCAGCCCGTCCGCTGGACGACCAGCGCGCGGCGGCGGTGGGCGACCAGCGCCTCGATCGCGCGCCACTGATCCTCGCGCAGTCTCGCCGTGCCCGTGGTGTCTCCGACGAGGCGGGCCAGGACGGTGTCGGCCGAGCGACGCAGATCTTCGTTGGTCATGCCCCCATGCAACACGAGACCACTGACATCGCGCGAACGAGGCCGCTCGGCTGTGGAAAACCCGGGGATCGCGGCGAGCCGGGAGGGTCGGACGGGGTGACGGCACGTTGTCCACAGGATTCGTAGGACCATCATTCCGGAGTTATCCACAGGGCTGGTGGGCCGTGCCGGATCCACGCGACTCTCTCGCCATGACTCAGCACAACGACTCGCCCCGCCCGTCCGCCTCCACCGCCGCGCCGGGCCCGCACGCGGAACAGCAGGTCACGCTGTGCAGCCCGGCCGAGCTGGCCGACGCGCTCCCGTACCTCCTGGGCTTCCGGCCGGACGACAGCGTCGTGATGGTCGCGCTGCACGGTGAGCGCGGCCGCTTCGGGGGCCGGCTCAGGCTCGGCATCCCGCCCGTCCGCGAGGAGTGGCCCGACGTCTGCACCCTGCTCGCCGAGACGCTGCTGACCGGCAGCGGCAAGCGCGGCGCCCGCCCCGACGGGGTCGTCCTCTTCTTCTGCCAGGACCCCGCGCCCGGCGAGACCCCGCGCGAGGTGATGGAGCGGCTCCGTCCGCTCGCCCAGACCCTCCGCCTCGCGTGCGGCCGGCTCGACATGCCGGTCCACGAGGCACTGTGCATCTCCGACGGCCGTTTCTGGTCCTACTGCTGCCCCGATCCCCGCTGCTGCCCGCCCGACGGCACACCCCTGGCCTTCCCCAGCACCTCCGTCATGGCGGCCGCCGCCACCTACGCGGGCATCGAGGTACGAGGGTCGCTGCGTCAGATGGAAGCCCGGTTCGCGCCCCTGGCCGGCGACGGCGCCGACGAGCAGGAGAGGGCGCTCGACGCGGCCGCCTTCGCCCTGGTGCCGCGCATCCTCCGCGAGGCCGACTGCGAGGGCGTGCGGCAGGAGACGCTGGACCTCACCGGCCGGCTGGTCCGCCGGTTCGACGAGGCGCCGCCCGTGCCCGGCCGGGCCGAGTCCGACGCCCGCGACGACACCCTCCTCACCGCCGAGGAGGCCGCGGCGCTGATCATCGGGCTCCAGGACCGCACGACGCGCGACCGCGCCGCCGAATGGATGGAGGGCCCGCAGGCACCGGCGGTGCTGCGGGTGTGGCGGGCCGTCGCCCGGCGCTGCGTGCCGCCCTACACCGAGCACGCGACCGCCCCCGTGACCCTCGCGGGCTGGGTCGCCTGGTCCATCGGCGACCACCCCGAGGCCCGCGTCGCGCTCAGCCGCGCCCTGAGTCTCGACCCCCAGTACCTCTTCGCCCAGCTCCTGCACCGCGCGTGCAACGAGGGCCTGGACCCGGAGCCGCTGCGGAACTGCCTGCGCCGGGAGCAGGCCGACCGGGCGCTGCGGGCCGCCGTGCGGGCCGAGGCCGCCGCGACCCGGGTGGAGGCGGCCTCGGCGGTGGAGGAGGAGCGGCCGCGCCGGGCCGCGCGCCGAGGGGCCAGGCCGGGCGGCGCCACCGGCGGCACCGGCCCGGGTGGTACGACCGGGCCCGCGGGCCGCCCGCGCGTGCGGCGCAGGAGCACGGCGCGCGAGGTGCGCGACGGGCAGCAGGGATCCCAGTGACACCGCCCGGCAGGGCCGGGGCGCGCGACGTGCCGAGCGCCACCGTGACTTCGACCGGCCCGGTGCCGTTCATCCGGGTGGCCCGTAAGCGTTGCCCGTCGTCCTGGGCCAAGACACCCGCAGGGGAGTGCAGACACGTGCAAGGCATCGCCCCCCAAGGCCGGCCGACCCACCGGCCCTCGGCGCCGCAGCAGCGGACGGGCAGCGCGCGGCCGCCCGGCCCGCAGCCCGTGCACACGGCTCTGATCTGTGTCGCACTGCCCGCCCTGGCCGTCTCCGGTGAGCACGGGCAGATGACAGGACAGGGGCTCGACGGGTTCTACCGCGGCGGGAGGCGGATCCTCGCGCGGTGTCTGGTGCGGGTCGGCGGCGAGCCCCCGCTGCCCGTGCAAGGCCGCATGCTCGCCGCCGACCGGGCCCGCTTCGTCGGCACCGTGCGGACCGCCGCGGACTCCGGCCCGGATCCGGCCGTCACGGTCGAACGGCTCCGCTCGGCCGAGGGCGTGGAGCGTGTCGTCCTGCGCAGCACCGCCGGCCGTCCGCTGCGGCTCCGGGTGGAGGTGTCCCTGGGCACGGACCTGGCCGAGCTGGGCGCCGTCGCGGCGGGCATGCCCGGCCCGGAGGTGCCCGCCGCCGTGCACGCCTCGGGGCTGCGGTGGACGGCGCCCGGCGCACAGGCCGTGGTCACCGCGGAACCCGCGCCCAGCGACACCCTGGCCTCGGCCGGCCTGCTCTGCTGGGAGATCGACCTGCCCCCCGGGGGCACGCGGGCCATCGAGCTCCGCGCGGGGCTGGAGCAGCCGGGCAGGGCCCGCCCGCCCGAGACCGCCGCTTCCCACGGCCGGGGCGCCACCCTGCCGTGGGGGGACGCGGAGGCGGACGGGGACGACCCGCGCGCGGCGGCCCTCTTCGCGGGGGCGCTCGACGACCTCAGGGCGCTGCTGCTGCGCGACCCCGCGCAGCCGGGCGATGTGCACCTCGCGGCCGGGGTCCCCTGGCGTTGCGGGCTGGCCCCGGCCGAGGCCCTCTGGGCGGCCCGGATGACGCTGCCGCTGGGCGTCCGGGTCGCCGCCGGGACCCTGCGGACCCTGGCCCGCACCCAGATCGCGGGCACCGGGCCGGACCGGGGGAGCTTCCCCGGAGCGCTGCGCCACGCGGGGGCCCATCTGCCGCCGGGGTGCACGGGGATCGAGGCGACGCTGCTCTTCCCGGTCGTCCTCGCCGAGGCCCGGCGGTGGGGGCTGCCCGAGCGGGAGACGCAGGCGCTGCTGCCGGCCGCCGAGCGGTGCCTGGAGTGGCTGGGGTCGGCCGTCGCGGAGGACGGCACGGCGACGGGCGGCTGTCTCGCCGACCCGCTGCCCGCCGGACCGTACCGCTGCGAGGTGCAGGCGCACGCCCACCGCGCGGCGCTGCTCGGGGCGGACCTCCTGGAAGCCCACGGGCGGCCCGGGGCGGAGCGCTGGCGGGCCTGGGCCGCCGGTCTGCGGAGCCGATTCCGCGAGGAGTTCTGGATCGAGGACCCCGGGGGCGGTCGGCCCGCGGCCGCCCGGACACCCGACGGGCGCCTGATACCGCACCTCGGCTCCGCCGCCGCGCATCTGCTCGACACCGGCCTGCTCGGGGCGGGCACCCACGCTCCCGGACTGCTCGACAAGGTGCGGACCGAGCAGCTGGCCCGGCTGCTCGGCGGTCCGGCCCTCGACTCCGGCTGGGGGCTGCGCAGCCTCGGTGCGAAGGAGCCCGGGCACAATCCGTTCGGGCACCGCAGCGGGGCCGTGCGGGTCCACGAGACGGCCGTGGCCGTGGCGGGGCTGGCGGCAGCCGGCTACGAGCAGGAGGCGGGTGGCCTGCTGCGCGGCGTCATCGACGCCGCCGAGTCCTTCGGCCACCGCCTGCCGGAGATGTACGCGGGCGAACAGCGCGCGACCGGGAGCGCCCCGCTGCCGCATCCGGCGGCCTGCCGGCCGGCCGCGGTCGCCGCCGCGGGCGCGGTGCAGTTGCTGACCACGCTCGCCGGGGTGCGCCCCGACGTGCCGGCGGGCAGTGTGGCCGTCCGCCCGCTGCGCACGACGCCGCTCGGCGCGCTGCGGTTCACCGGTCTGCGGGTGGCCGAGCAGCCGTTCGCGGTGCGGATCAGCCGGCTCGGGCTCGGGATGGTCGAGGAAGCGGCCGATGGCCTGCAACTGGGGGTGTGAGTGGGACTCTTCGACGGGACGCTTCAGGGGCGCCCTCAAGACCCTGTTTATCGTCAAGCAGACGACTATGATCGCGTCATGCCCTACGACCCGTCGGCCTTTCCGCCCTTCGCTGTCACTGTCGACCTGGTCGTGCTCACCGTGCGCCGTCACGCGCTGTGCGCGCTCGCCGTACGCCGCGGCGAGCCTCCGTACCAGGGTCGCTGGGCGCTCCCGGGCGGGTTCGTGCGGGGCGACGAGGACCTCTCGACAGCGGCAGCGCGGGAGCTCGCCGAGGAGACCGGGCTGCACGCCCACGACCCCGCCGGGCCGCTGCTGCCCAACGCCGCCCACCTTGAGCAGCTCGCCACCTACGGCGACCCCAAGCGCGACCCCAGGATGCGGGTGGTCAGCGTGGCGCACCTCGCGCTGGCGCCGGACCTGCCGGCACCTCGCGCGGGCGGCGACGCCAGGAGCGTGCGCTGGGCGCCTGTGGAGGACCTGCTGGACCAGGAGGTCGGGTACGCCCGCGAGGACGAGCAGGCGGCCCCGCTCGCCTTCGACCACGCCCGGATCCTCGCGGACGGCGTCGAGCGCGCCCGGTCCAAGATCGAGTACTCCTCGCTCGCCACGGCCTTCTGTCCCCAGGAGTTCACGGTGGGAGAGCTGCGCCGGGTGTACGAGGCGGTGTGGGGCGTCGCGCTGGATCCGCGCAATTTCCACCGCAAGGTGACCGGCACGCCGGGCTTCCTGGTGCCGACGGGCGGGACGACGACGCGTCAGGGTGGCCGGCCGGCCCAGCTCTTCCGGGCCGGCGGGGCCACGCTGCTCAACCCGCCGATGCTGCGGCCGGAGGCGTAGCGGCCCGACGGGCCCGGCCGGTGCCGTGTCCTTGCCCTGTCCTGCCCGTCCCTGCCCTTGTGCCCGTTCTGCCCTCGCCTTGCCGAACGGGGGGGGCGAGGGCAGGGCTGTCTTTCTCCTGCCCCCGGCTTTCTCCTACTCCCGGCCCCTCCCCCCCGGCCCCGTCCCCTGGCGCCCTTCCGCGCCCCGGGACGTGGGGCGCGGACACGGCAACACACGCCGCGCGCATTGCGTAACAAATAGGACATAACGGGTTACCGTGCTGCCGTACGTCCTCACGCTCGCGTGCGCCCTGGCGCCGCCGAGCCGGCTCACGCCCTGCGGGAGAAGCCATGATCCAGGCCATCGGACTGACCAGTGCTCCCCGCCGCAACCAGCCGCTCGCCGTGGACGACCTCACCTTCGAGGCGCGCCCCGGGAAGGTCACCGTCCTGCTGGGGGAGAGGGGCGCCGGGAAGACCAGCGCGCTGCGCCTGATCCTGCGCCTCGACCCCGGCCGCGGCGTCGCGCTCTTCCGGGGCCGCACCCTCGACCGCGTCCCGCACCCCACGCGGGAGATCGGGGTGCTGCTGGGCGACGTCCCCGGCCACCCCTCCCGCAGCGCCCGGGGGCATCTGCGCATGCTCAGCGCGGCCGCGGGGGTCCCCGTCGCCCGTGCCGACGAGGTCCTGGAGGTCGTCGGCCTCAGCGGCCTCGCCGACCAGCGCCTCGGCACCTTCTCGCTCGGCATGGACCGCCGCCTCGGCCTCGCCGCCGCCCTCCTCGGCGACCCCCACACCCTCGTCCTCGACGAGCCCGCCCATGAGCTCTCCCCCCGCGAGACCGCCTGGCTCCACGGACTGCTGCGCGGCTACGCCGTCCAAGGCGGCGCCGTCCTCGTCACCTCGCGCGACCCCAAGGAGGCCGCCCGCGTCGCCGACCAGGTCGTCACCATCGACCACGGGCGCCTCGTGGCCGACCAGGCCGTCGACGACTTCGCCCGCACCCGGCTGCGCCCCCGCGTCGCCGTGCGGACGCCGCTCGCCGACCGCCTCGCCCACGTCCTCGACTCCGAGGCCGGCGCGGGCGGCGCCGGCGACGCCACGGGGGCCGCGGACGCGGGGCCGCCGATGGAGGTCGTCAACGAAGGCGGCGGCCGGCTCTCGGTCTACAACAGCAGCTGCGCCGCCGTCGGGGAGGCCGCCTACCGCCACGGGATCCTCGTCCACCGGCTGACCGAGGAGGTCGGCGACACCGGCCCGGTGACCCCCCTGCCCCGCGCCGACGGCAGGCAGCCCGCCGCCCACCCCGCCGTGCCGCCGCCGGGAGCACATGACGCGGCAGAGGCTCCCGGCGCGCCGGCGGCACCCGCGAACCCCGCCGACGCCGCCTCTGGCCGTGCGGGCAGTGCGGGCAGTGCGGAGGCCGCCCGCTCCGCCCGGAGCGGCCGCGCCGCCGCCCGCTCCGCCCTGCCGCCCCGCGTCCAGCCCCGCCTCCCGGCGTCCGACCCCGTCTGGCCGCTGCGCTACGAACTCCGCCGCGCCGCCGGGGTGCGGACCGCCTGGGTGGTGGCCGCCGCCGCGCTCCTCGTCTCGGTCCTCGCCTCCGTGCTCCTCGCCCGCACCGGATCGCCGGAGCCCCGCCTGTTCACCGGCTGGCCCGCCCTGCTGCCGCTGCCGCCGGCCGCCTTCGGCGCCGGGCTCATCGGTGCGCTCTCCTTCGGCCAGGAGTTCCGCTACCCCGCGCTCGCCCCCGACCAGGGCACCGTCCCCCGCCGCCTCGGCCTGCTCGGCGCCAAGCTCGCCGTCACGGCCGGGGCGGCCCTGCTGCTCGCGCTCGCCTCCGTCACCCTCGACGCCGCGGCCGTGGGGCTGCTCTTCGGCGACGTCACCGTCGGCCCCTCGGGCGAGCTGGCCGTCGCGCTCGTCGGCTGGGCGGGGCTGACCCTGGGCTGCGCCTGGGCCGGCCTGCTCGCCGCCGGGCTGTTCCGGTCCACGGCGCTCGGGCTGGTGGCGGTGCTGGCGGTGCCGACGCTGGTGGTCCCGGTGCTGGGCGGTCTGCTGGCCGAGCCCGCCGCCCGGTCGCTGGTCGGGCTCCCGGAGCGGCTGCGTTCGGCGGCCGTCGTGCAGTGGCCCTCCGGCATGGACCAGGGCGTCTCGGCGGCCCTGCGGCTGGTCTCCCAGCCCGTCGGGTGGGGGCTCGCGCTCTCGCTCACCGCGCTCCTCGGCGCGTACGTCCTCACGGTGTTCCGCGGTCGGCCGCGATGAGGGCGCGCGCCCGCCCGCTCACACCCGTGAACTCCCCGTGAGCCCGGCGCCTCGAATGTCACGCTCCGCATCCAAAGCACCCGGTAACCGAGCCCGTTTCCGCACAGTTAGGCGTCAATTATGAGGTAATGGGCGATCACCCTTTCGTGTGCTTTTCACCAAAGACCTCAAGGGAGCTGGAGGTGTCGCCGACAAAGGAGGCGTGAGTACCCTTGCGCACACCATGATGACCGCGGCTCGCCCCTCCGACTCCGGCCTCACAGGCTCGGGCGAGCTGGACCGATACTCCTACGGGGAGGCCCACGGGGCCGACCGTGGGACCCCACCCGCCTGGGACAGCGAGGCGGAACTGAGCCGGGCCGGCCGCCGCGCGGCCGGCAGCCGGGGCCGAGGGCTGCACGGACAGCTCGTGCAGCAGCTCGGCCAGATGATCGTCTCCGGGGACCTGGGGGCCGACCGCCCCCTCGTCCCGGAGGAGATCGGACAGCGCTTCGAGGTCTCCCGCACCGTCGTCCGCGAATCCCTGCGCGTCCTGGAGGCCAAGGGCCTGGTCAGCGCCCGCCCCAACGTAGGCACCCGCGTCCGTCCCGTCGCCGACTGGAACCTCCTCGACCCGGACATCATCGAGTGGCGGGCCTTCGGGCCCCAGCGCGAGGACCAGCGCCGCGAGCTCTGCGAGCTCCGCTGGACCATCGAGCCGCTCGCCGCCCGCCTCGCCGCCGGGCACGGCCGCGAGGACGTCCAGCAGCGCCTGGCCGACATGGCCGAGATCATGGGCCACGCGCTGGCCCAGGGCGACTCGCTCACGTTCTCGCGCGCCGACGCCGAGTTCCACTCCCTGCTCCTCCAGGTCGCGGGCAACCGCATGCTCGAGCACCTCTCCGGCATCGTCTCCTCCGCGCTGCACGTCTCGGGCGCCCCGGCCGGCGGCTGCGACCGCCCCACCGAGGCCGGCGTCGGCCACCACCTCCGGATCGTCGACGCCGTGGGCGCGGGCGACGCCGCGGGGGCGGAGGCCGCCATGCGCCAGCTGCTGACCGCCCACCCCGACGTCGAGCGCGTGGTGCCCGCGCCGCGCGAACACTGACCGCGGGAAGAGGCGGGACGGCACGGGCCGGATCGCACGGACGGGCCGCGCGCGGGACCGCGGAAGCGGATCGGGCGCGCGGCCGACACCCCGGCCGCGCGCCCGATCCGTCGCCGGACGGGCACCGCAGGCCGCCCCCGGAGCTCGGACCGGGGCCGCAGCCGAGGAGCGGCGGGATGCTATGTCCTCTTGTATGGCCTTTCACTCCGTTATGTGGTGTGACTCGGGCCACGAGGATTGGGCGTAACGCTCTTTGAGGCAGTGCGATGACTAAAGAGGTGGCAGCGGCGGAGGGAATACCGGCCTCGTTCGAGGTGCTGTGTCCGTCCGTACTCACCACCCGCGCGCCGTCGGTTCATCCATTGCCGGCGGTCGTCGGAACCGGTCCCTCGTTCAGAGCGGACCGGGGCCGGAAGCCGTTTCCATCGTTCCGAGAGGTTGTTCGTGTCGGCCAGCACATCCCGTACGCTCCCGCCGGAGATCGCCGAATCCGAGTCTCTGATGGCGCTCATCGAGCAGGGAAAGGCCGAGGGGCAGATCGCCGGCGACGACGTGCGTCGGGCCTTCGAGGCTGACCAGATTCCGCCAACCCAGTGGAAGAATGTTCTGCGCAGCCTCAACCAGGTCCTCGACGAGGAGGGTGTGACGCTGATGGTCAGTGCCGCCGAGGCGCCCAAGCGCACCCGTAAGAGCGTCGCAGCGAAGAGCCCGGCGAAGCGCACCGCGACCAAGACCGTCGCCTCCAAGACGGTCACGTCCCGGCAGGCCACGTCCGGCGCGTCCGTCGGCGCGTACGGCGACGCCGAGGGCGACGAGACCGCGTCGCCCGCGAAGAAGACCGCCGCCAAGAAGGCGGTGGCCAAGAAGACGGTGGCCAAGAAGGCCACCGCGAAGAAGACGGCGGCCAAGAAGACCGCCTCCAAGAAGGACGCCGACGAGCTGCTCGACGACGAGCTCGTCGAGGAGACCCCCACCCCCGGCAAGGCCGGCGAGGAGGAGGACGAGACCGGCGAGAACAAGGGCTTCGTCCTCTCCGACGACGACGAGGACGACGCCCCCGCGCAGCAGGTCGCGGTGGCCGGCGCCACCGCCGACCCGGTCAAGGACTACCTCAAGCAGATCGGTAAGGTCCCGCTCCTCAACGCCGAGCAGGAGGTCGAGCTCGCCAAGCGCATCGAGGCGGGCCTGTTCGCCGAGGACAAGCTGGCGAACAGCGACAAGCTCGCCCCGAAGCTCAAGCGCGAGCTGGAGATCATCGCCGAGGACGGGCGCCGCGCCAAGAACCACCTCCTGGAGGCCAACCTCCGTCTGGTGGTCTCCCTGGCCAAGCGCTACACCGGCCGCGGCATGCTCTTCCTGGACCTGATCCAGGAGGGCAACCTCGGTCTGATCCGCGCGGTCGAGAAGTTCGACTACACCAAGGGCTACAAGTTCTCCACGTATGCGACCTGGTGGATCCGCCAGGCCATCACGCGCGCGATGGCCGACCAGGCCCGCACCATCCGTATCCCGGTGCACATGGTCGAGGTCATCAACAAGCTCGCGCGTGTCCAGCGCCAGATGCTCCAGGACCTGGGCCGCGAGCCCACCCCGGAGGAGCTGGCCAAGGAGCTCGACATGACCCCCGAGAAGGTCATCGAGGTCCAGAAGTACGGCCGTGAGCCGATCTCCCTCCACACCCCCCTGGGTGAGGACGGCGACAGCGAGTTCGGTGACCTCATCGAGGACTCCGAGGCGGTCGTGCCGGCCGACGCGGTCAGCTTCACGCTCCTCCAGGAGCAGCTGCACTCCGTCCTGGACACGCTCAGCGAGCGTGAGGCGGGCGTGGTCTCCATGCGCTTCGGCCTCACCGACGGCCAGCCGAAGACGCTGGACGAGATCGGCAAGGTCTACGGCGTGACGCGCGAGCGCATCCGTCAGATCGAGTCGAAGACCATGTCCAAGCTGCGCCACCCGTCCCGCTCGCAGGTCCTGCGCGACTACCTCGACTAGAAACCGGGGCGGTCGCCCGTTTCCGAAGTCCCCGAAGGCCCGGCACCTCTTCCGAGGTGCCGGGCCTTCGGGCTTCGGGATGCGATGATCGGCGGACGGGGTGACCCTGGGTATGCAGGGGACTTCATACGGTCAGGAGTGTGCATGCGTTCGCTGAGCTACCCGTTGGCCGGCGCGGTCGCGCTGCTGCTGGCGACGCCGGTCCCCGCGCAGGCGGACCTGGCGGTCGTCGGCGGGCAGTCCGTCCGGGCCGCGGAGGCGCCCTGGGCGGTGGCCCTGGCGAGCCGCCAGCGGTTCGGTCCCGCCCGTTCGGGGCAGTTCTGCGGCGGCGCCGTGGTGGGACAGCGGACGGTGCTCACGGCGGCGCACTGCCTCAGCCGCGAGGTCCTCGGGACGGACGTGACCGAGGCCAAGGACCTCCGGGTGATCTACGGCCGGGACGACCTGAGGGGCGTGTCCGGGTCCGAGCTGGAGCTGCGCGCCACCTGGGTCAACCCCGACTTCGACACCGAGACCAACGAGGGCGACCTCGCCGTGCTCACCCTGAAGGACCCGCTGCCGCACGACAGCGCGATCGCGCTGGCGCAGGCGGGCGACGCCGTCTACCGCACCGGCACGCCGACCGCGGTCTACGGCTGGGGCGACATGTTCGGCAACGGCACGTACTCCGAGACCCTGCGGGCGGCGGGGCTGGTCGTCATGGACGACGCGCAGTGCGAGCGGGCGTACCCCGGGAGCGCGGAGGGCGTCTACCGGCGGGCGACGATGCTCTGCGCGGGGCTGCCCGCGGGCGGCCGGGACGCCTGCCAGGGCGACAGCGGAGGGCCGCTGGTGGCGCGGGGGCGGCTGGTGGGGCTGGTGTCCTGGGGGAGCGGCTGCGCCCAGCCCGGACACCCGGGGGTGTACACCCGGATCTCGGCGGCCATCGCCCAGGTGAAGGCGCACAGCGTGGACACGGTGAAGCCCGCCGCGCCGATATCGCCCGCGGAGGCGCGGTCCGGCCGGGTCGCGACGCCGGCGGGCCCGGCCGCGCGGCGTCCTGACCGGCGGCCCGTACCGCAGGCGGGGCGCCCGGACCGGTCGCGGGCCCGCTCGCACACCGCCGCGACGGCCCCGGCGAGAGCCCAGCGGCCCGTCTCGCCGCCTCGCGGGGCGGCCGGGCAAAGGAGTGCCGGAGTGCACCCCCGGAGGCCGTGGTGACGGCGGTGAGGGCCTGTGGGGGCGTGCTGAGCGTTTCGCGGGGGCGCCGGGAGGGCGCGCGCACGAGAGCGGGCGGCCTCCCCGGTGGGGGTGGCCGCCCGCGGCTGCCCGGCCCTGGATGGCCGGACCTCGCTCGTCGTCGGATGCGATGTGTCAGCGTTCCACTGCGGACTCAGCGGTCCTCGTCGGACGCGGACGCCGGAGAGGCGGTGAGCCGCTCCGTCTCGTCCTGTATTTCCGCGGCGATCTTCTTGAGTTCTGGCTCGAACTTACGCCCGTGGTGGGCGCAGAAGAGCAGTTCGCCGCCGCTCATGAGAACGACGCGCAGGTATGCCTGAGCGCCGCACCGGTCGCAGCGGTCAGCGGCCGTCAGCGGGCTCGCGGGGGTCAGAACAGTAGTCACGTCGCCTCTTCTCTAGCTCGACGAGCTGTCGTACCAGGGTCAACATCCAACCAGGCCGAAAACGTTCCCGCTCGCGGCTTTTCCTCGAAACTTCCTTCGGAGCAGGCCGGATCTTGACGGTTGGCGGCGAATGAGCCGTATTGCGTGGGCTTACGGTTTCACATCGCTGGGGAGCTTTCGTCCACCCGGCCGGCTTGCCGGGTTTGTTGTTCAGGACGTGCCCGGAGCCTAAATGGTTCATGCCTCCAAGGGAACGTGATGTGCACGTCACCCCATCGAGTCATCGAACATTTGATCGATCCTGGACTAGCATGGGCGTTCCCACGGGTGGCTGCGCAAAGGCTCTACCAGGCCTCGGTACCCTCTGAACGGCGACCGAGCCATCACTGCGCCCGACCCGGGCCAAAAAGAAATTCAGCGAGGAGCGAACCGCGTGACCGCCGAGATGTCCGTGCCGTCCACTGCGTTGCTGACCGGGGCAGACCGGGACGGATCCAACTACACCGCGCGGCACCTGCTCGTCCTCGAGGGCCTCGAGGCCGTCCGCAAGCGCCCCGGCATGTATATCGGCTCGACCGACAGCCGCGGTCTGATGCACTGCCTCTGGGAGATCATCGACAATTCCGTGGACGAGGCCCTGGGCGGCTTCTGCGACCGGATCGACGTGATCCTCCACGACGACGGCTCCGTGGAGGTGCGGGACAACGGCCGCGGCATCCCCGTGGACGTCGAGCCCAAGACCGGCCTGTCCGGCGTCGAGGTCGTCATGACCAAGCTGCACGCCGGCGGAAAGTTCGGCGGCGGCTCGTACGCCGCCTCCGGCGGTCTGCACGGCGTCGGCGCCTCCGTCGTCAACGCCCTCTCCGCCCGCCTGGACGTCGAGGTCGACCGGAACAGCCGGACCCACGCCATCAGCTTCCGCCGCGGTGTCCCCGGCATCTTCACCGAGTCCGGCCCGGACGCCCCCTTCGACCCGGGCAACGGCCTCCTCAAGGGCAAGAAGGTCCCCAAGACCCGCACCGGCACCCGGGTGCGCTACTGGGCGGACCGCCAGATCTTCCTCAAGGACGCCAAGCTCTCCCTGGAGACGCTCTACGGGCGCGCCCGGCAGACGGCGTTCCTGGTGCCCGGCCTGACGATCGTCGTCCGCGACGAGCGCGGCCTCGACGGCGAGGGCGCCACCGAGGAGACGTTCCGCTACGACGGCGGCATCAGCGAGTTCTGCGAGTACCTGGCCCAGGACAAGGCCGTCTGCGACGTGCTCCGGCTGACCGGCCAGGGCACCTTCAAGGAGACCGTGCCGGTCCTCGACGACCGCGGCCATATGACGCCCACCGAGGTCACCCGCGAGCTGGGCGTGGACATCGCCCTGCGCTGGGGCACCGGCTACGACTCGAGCGTGAAGTCCTTCGTCAACATCATCGCCACCCCCAAGGGCGGCACGCACGTGTCCGGATTCGAGCGGTCCATCACCAAGACCGTCAACGAGGTACTCCGCTCGTCGAAGCTGCTCCGGGTCGCCGAGGACGACGTCGTCAAGGACGACGCCATGGAGGGCCTCACGGCCGTGGTGACGGTCCGGCTGGCCGAACCGCAGTTCGAGGGGCAGACCAAGGAGGTCCTGGGCACCTCGGCCGCCACCCGGATCGTGGCGAACGTGGTCGCCAAGGAGCTCAAGGCGTTCCTGACGTCCACCAAGCGCGACGCCAAGCAGCAGGCCCGCGCCGTCATGGAGAAGGTCGTCGCGGCGGCCCGTACCCGCATCGCCGCCCGGCAGCACAAGGAGGCGCAGCGCCGGAAGACGGCCCTGGAGTCCTCCTCGCTCCCGGCCAAGCTCGCCGACTGCCGCAGCGACGACGTCGAGCGCAGTGAGCTGTTCATCGTCGAGGGCGACTCCGCGCTCGGCACCGCGAAGCTGGCGCGGAACTCCGAGTTCCAGGCGCTGCTGCCGATCCGCGGCAAGATTTTGAACGTCCAGAAGTCGTCCGTCTCCGACATGCTGAAGAACGCCGAGTGCGGCGCGATCATCCAGGTCATAGGAGCCGGGTCCGGCCGGACCTTCGACATCGACGCGGCCCGCTACGGCAAGGTCATCTTCCTCGCCGACGCCGATGTGGACGGCGCGCACATCCGCTGCCTGCTGCTGACGCTCTTCCAGCGCTACATGCGCCCCATGGTGGAGGAGGGCCGGGTCTTCTCCGCGGTGCCCCCGCTGCACCGGGTGGAGCTCACGCGCCCGAAGAAGGGCCAGGACAAGTACATCTACACCTACTCCGACAGCGAGCTGCGCCAGACCCTGCTGGAGCTGGAGCGCAAGAACATCCCGTACAAGGACGGCATCCAGCGCTACAAGGGCCTCGGTGAGATGGACGCCGACCAGCTCGCGGAGACCACGATGGACCCCCGCCACCGCACCCTGCGCCGCATCAACATCAGCGACCTGGAGGCCGCCGAGCGCGCCTTCGACCTGCTGATGGGCAATGAGGTGGCCCCCCGTAAGGAGTTCATCACCAACTCGGCGGCGACGCTGGACCGCTCGCGCATCGACGCCTGACGGCCCCCTCGGGGGCGTGGTGGCCGGCGGGTGTCAGCCGGCCACCGCCCAGGCGTAGCGGTGCTCCGGGCGGCCCGTCTCGCCGTATCTGAGGGTGAGGCGGAGCCTGCCGGACTCCTCCAGCCGCTTGAGATAGCGCTGCGCCGTCGAGCGGCTCAGCCCGGAGCGGGCCGCGACCTCGTGCGCCGACAGGGGCCGCGCCGCGTCCGAGAGCACCCGGCGGATCAGCTCGGCCGTCGGCGCGGAGTGGCCCTTGGGCAGCGGCGCGCTGGTGGCCGCCGTCCGCAGGGTGCCGAAGATCCGGTCGACCTGGTCCTGGCCCGCCTCCTCCGCGTCGTCGAGGGTCCGCCGCAGCTGCGCGTACGCCTCCAGCTTCACCCGCAGCCCGGGGAAGGTGAACGGCTTGACGAGGTACTGGAGCGCGCCGTAGCACATCGCCGCCTGTACGGTCGCGATGTCCCGTGAGGCCGTCACCATGATCACGTCGGTGAGGTGGCCGCGCTGGCGTATCCGGCGGACCAGGGACAGGCCGGTCTCGTCCGGCAGGAAGTGGTCCAGCAGGACCAGGTCGATGCCGCCGCGCTCCAGCACGGCCATGGCCTGCGCCGCGTTGTGGGCCTTGGCGCCGACGTGGAAGCCGGGGACCCGCGCGACGTAAGCGGCGTTGATCTCGGCGACGCGGAAGTCGTCGTCCACGACCAGGACCTCGATCATCGTTTCACCCCTTCGAGGTGGTTCAGTGCTTCCGGCAGCTCCACGGTGAACACCGCGCCGCCGCCTTCCCGTTCACCCGACCGCGCCGTTCCGCCGTAGCGCTCGGCCAGCCGCCGTACGAGCGCGAGACCGAGGCCCCGGCGGCGGTGCGGGGACGACTCCTTGGTGGACCAGCCGTCCGTGAACACCAGCTCCCTGGCGGCCTCCGGTATGCCCGGACCGTTGTCCGAGACCCGGAGGACGACGGCGGAGCCCACCGCGCGCAGGTCGACCTCCACCCAGGGCTTGCCCCAGGCGTCCCCGCGGGACCGTGCCGCGGCCGCGTCCAGGGCGTTGTCCACGAGGTTGCCGAGCACCGTCACCACGTCCCGCGCGTCCACCACCCGGTCGGGCAGCCGGCTGCCCGGGCTCACCCGCAGCGCCACGCCGCGCTCCGCGGCCACCGCGCTCTTGCCCACCAGCAGCGCGCCGACCACGGGGTCCCGGACGCGCTCGGTGACCTGCTCGGCCGTGGCCCGGTGCGCGCCCGTCACCTCCGCGACGAACGCGGCGGCCTCCTCGTGCAGGCCGAGCTCCAGCAGGCCCAGGAGCGTGTGCAGCCGGTTGGCGTGCTCGTGGTCCTGGGCGCGCAGCGCGTCGGTCAGCCCCCGGGTGCCGTCCAGCTCCCTGCGCAGCTGCTCCAGCTCCGTGCGGTCGCGCAGGGTCGCGACGGTGCCGCCGTCGGCGGTGTCCATCCGGTTGGCGACGAGCACCCGGCCGTCCCGCACGGTGAGCAGGTCCGTCCCGGTGACCCGGCCCGCCAGCACATCGGTGGTCCGGCCGGGCGGCAGGACGGTGTCGAGCGGCTGCCCGATGGCATCCGGCCCGAGGCCGAGCAGCCGCTGCGCCTCGTCGTTGACCAGGCGCACGCGGCCGCGCCGGTCCAGTGCCACCACGCCCTCGCGGATGCCGTGGAGCATGGCCTCACGCTCGTTCAGGAGCGCCGATATCTCGGTGAGTTCGATGCCGTGGGTGCGCTTGCGCAGCCGCCGGGAGACGGCGACCGCGGCCAGCGCGCCGGCCGCGAGCGCGGCGCCCGCGTACAGCAGGATGCCCGGTACCGCGCGGACCAGCAGGGCGTGCACGTTGTCGTAGGCGATGCCGACGGAGACGGCCCCGACGACGGCCCCCTCGTCGTCGCGCAGCGGCACCTTGCCCCGCGCGGAGCGGCCGAGGGTGCCGCGCCCGATGCCCGTCCACTCGCGGCCGCTCAGGGCCGGCCCGGGGTCGGTACTGACGCGGCCGCCGATGCGGGAGGGAGTGGTGTGGGAGTAGCGGATGCCCCGGGTGTCGACGATCACCACATAACTGGCGCCCGTGGCCAGCCGGATGCGTTCGGCGCCGGCCTGCACCGGGCCGTCCGGGGCGGGCCGACCGGCCAGCAGGTCGTGGGCGAGGTCCGGCTGGGCGGCGGTGGCCTGGGCGATGGACAGCGCCCGGCGCTCGGCCTGTTCGTCCAGCTGGGCGCCGAGCGGCGCGAGGAAGAGCCCGGCGGCGAGCCCGGCGACGCCGGTGATGATCAGGAGGTGGACGAGCAGGACCTGGGCGAAGACGCGGCGGGGCCACCGGGGGCGCATCTGTGTCCCTTTCGTGTCGTCTCCCGCCCACGCGGGACCGGTCCGTCAGCCGGCTGTACCGGAGGGGTCAATTCCGGTTCAGCGGCTGTCCGTTTCTGCGGCGTCAACAGAACGTATCCGGGCCCTGCCGCGTAGCCCAGTCCCGTGGCGCATTCGTTGCGCTACCGCGAGGTTCTACCGCGAGCAAAAGGAGCAGAACAGGGTTCGTGCGCGGAAGCCGCACAGCGCCCACAAGCCTGTGCCGTCGCCGCGCGCCGCACCTAACCTCCAGCACCGGCCGGAACGGGGTCCCAGGAGCGCGGGTCCCGGCGACGCGGCCGCGCGAAGGAGGCATGCGGATGAACGGCGACAGGCACGGCGGCCCCCCGCCGGGCGGCCGCACCCCGGCGATCGAGCTGCGGGGCGCGAGCAAGGTGTTCCGGACCCCCTCGGGGGCCGCGCACACGGCGGTACGGGACCTCGACCTCACCGTGGAGCGGGGCGAGTTCGTGGCGGTCGTGGGACCGACCGGATGCGGTAAGTCCACCACGCTCACGCTGGTCAGCGGCCTGGAGGAGCCCACCGAGGGCGAGGTGCTGGTCGGCGGCGAGCCGGTGCGCGGCATCCGCCCGGAGATCGGCTTCGTCTTCCAGCAGGACGCGGTCTTCCCCTGGCGCACCGTGCTGTCCAACGTGATGGCGGGCCCGCGCTTCCGCGGCGTGCCGAAGGCCGAGGCCCGCGACCGGGCCCGCGACTGGCTCGGCCGGGTCGGCCTCGACTCCTTCGCCGACCGCTATCCGCACCAGCTCTCCGGCGGGCAGCGCAAGCGCGTCGCGCTCGCCCAGACCTTCGTGTGCGACCCCGCGATCCTGCTGATGGACGAGCCCTTCTCGGCCCTCGACGTCCAGACGCGGGCCCTGATGTCGGACGAGCTCCTGGAGCTCCGGAGCGCCGGCCGCGCCGACGGAACGGCGGCCTCCGTCGTCTTCGTCACCCACGACCTGGAGGAGGCGATCGCGCTCGCCGACAAGGTCGTGGTGATGACCGCCGGCCCGGCGACCGTCAAGGAGGTCTTCCCCGTCCGGCTGCCCCGGCCGCGCAAGGTCGAAGCCGTCCGGCTGGAGCCGGAGTTCGTGGAGATCTACCGCGAGATCTGGGCGTCCCTCGGCGAAGAGGTCCGTGTCACCCGTGAGAGGGGGGCTTCCCGTGTCGCTTGAGTCCGTGGAGTCCGTCGGCGCGCCCCTCGCCCTCCGTACCGGCCGTACGGCGGCCCGCGTGCGGGCCGCCCGCCGCCGCAGGCTCCTCGTGTACGGGGCCCGGGTGCTGCTGCTCGTCCTGGTGCTCGCCGCCTGGGAGCTGCTGTCCCGGAATGGCTTGATCGACTCGTTCTACTTCTCCATGCCGTCGGCGATCTGGGACCAGATCGTCCAGTGGACCCTGCACGGCACCCCGCAGGGCTCGCTCGGCGAGCAGATCGGGTACACGCTCTACGAGGCCCTGCTCGGCTGGGTCGTCGGCGTCGGCGCCGGTGTGGTGCTCGGCATCGTGCTCGGCCGGGTCCGCTTCCTCTCCGACGTCTTCGGCCCGTACATCAAGGTCCTCAACGCGGTGCCGCGGATCGTGCTCGCGCCGATCTTCCTGATCTGGTTCGGGCTGGGTCCCACGTCCAAGGTCGCCTCGGCCGTCGTGCTGGTCTTCTTCCCGGTGTTCTTCAACGCTTTCCAGGGCGCCCGCGAGGTCGACCGCAACCTGGTGGCCAACGCCCGGATCCTGGGCGCGAGCAACCGCCGGGTGACCCTTCAGGTCGTCGTTCCCTCCGCGACCTCCTGGATCTTCACCAGCCTCCACGTGAGCTTCGGCTTCGCGCTGATCGGCGCGATCGTCGGCGAGTACATCGGCGCGATCAAGGGCATCGGGCTCCTCGTCTCCAATTCCCAGAACACGTTCAACTCGGCCGGAGTCTTTGCCGCGATGGTCATCCTCGCTGTCGTCGCCCTGCTCGCCGAGGGGCTGCTGACCTTCGCGGAGAAGCGGCTCTTCCGCTGGAAGCCCGGCGCCCCGGGCTCGGGCGACTGAGACCGTCCCGCCGCGCCCCCCACGCCCCGTCCGTCACCACGGCCGTGCGTTCCGGCGTACGTCCCGACCGTAGGGAACACTTGATGCCCAGCTTCAGCAAGCGCCCCGCCCGCGTGGCGGCCGCCGCCGGATCCCTCTGCCTCCTCCTCGCCGCGGGTCTCACCGGGTGCGCCGACGACGCCTCGAAGACCCGCACCGCGGAGAAGGCCGCCGAGGCGGCCAAGGGGGACACCGTCACGATCATGGTCGGTGGCCTGGACAAGGTCATCTACATGCCGGCCGTGCTCACCCAGCGGCTCGGCTACTTCCAGGAGGAGGGGGTGGCGGTCAGGCTGCTCAGCGAGCCCGCCGGGGTGCAGGCCACGACCGCGCTCGTCGCGGGAGAGGTCCAGGGGGTCGTCGGCTTCTACGACCACACGCTCGACCTCCAGGTGAAGGGCAAGAACGTGGAGTCGGTCGTCCAGCTGGCCCGGACGCCGGGTGAGGTGGAGATCGTCTCCAAGAAGGCGGCCCCCACCCTCACCTCGCCCAAGGACTTCAAGGGCAAGAAGCTGGGCGTCACCGGACTCGGCTCCTCCACCGACTTCCTGACCAAGTATCTGGCGGTCAAGAACGGCGTGAAGGTCAGCGACATCACGCCCGTGGCCGTCGGCGCGGGGCAGACCTTCCTCGCCGCGCTCCAGCAGGGTTCCATCGACGCGGGCATGACGACCGACCCGACCGTCGCGCAGATCCTCGCCAAGGACGCCGGCAAGGTGCTCGTCGACATGCGCACCCCCGAGGGCTCCCGGGCGGCGCTCGGCGGCCTCTACCCCGCGTCGAGCCTCTATATGAACACCGGCTGGGTGAACGACCACAAGGAGACCGTGCAGAAGCTCGCCAACGCCTTCGTGAAGACCCTGAAGTGGATGTCCACGCACAGTCCGGAGGAGATCGCCGCCAAGATGCCGGAGGACTACGCGAAGGGCGGCAAGGCGCAGTACATCGAGGCGGTGCGCAACACGCTGCCGATGTTCACCCCGGACGGCGTGATGCCCGCCGACGGGCCGCGGACCGTCCACGAGGTGCTCAAGTCCTTCAACCCCAACCTCAAGAACGCGAAGGTGGACCTGGAGAAGACCTACACCACGGAGTTCGTCAGGAAGGCGGGCTGACGCCGGCCAGCGGGGAGACGGACACCAGCGGGGTGACCGACGCGACGTCCATCCGGGCCGGGCTGCCGGGCACCCGCCCGCAGCTCTCGGGCCGCGGCGGCTCGGCGGCGCCCTGCTCCACCGCGACCCGCCACGCGCGGCCGTCGGCGTGGGTGACGGTCACGGACCAGTGCGGGGCCGGCCCCTCGGTCCGTACGACGTCCAGGGCGCCCGCTCCCTCCTCGCCGGTGAGCTCGCGCACCGCCAGCTCGGCGGCCTGCGCGGGGCGTTCCCAGGCCGAGCGGCCGCGGCAGTTGCCGGTGGCGATCCGGCCGTCGCGGGCGGCCTCCACGATGTCCTTGACCTCGTGCGCGGTGACCCGTCCGTAGGCGTAGCCGTACGGCAGGACGAAGAGGGTGGGGGAGAAGCGGTGACCACCGATATGGGTGATCTCCCAGGTGTCGATGGAGCCGGTCGCGGCGAGCTCGGCGGCCAGCGGGCGGCCCAGCAGGGCGCAGCAGCGGTCGCGCTTGCCGTTGGTGCAGACGAAGACGAGCGGCGCGCCGGTGTGCGGCTCCCACAGGCCGTCGTGCTCGCCCGCGCCGAGCGCGGCGAAGTTCAGCGAGGCCAGGGACGCCGGGTCGGCGAGGGCGGCGGTACGGATCCAGGAGCGGCCCGGCGCGGTGTGGGCGGCGAACACCCGCTGCGTCGTGGGCCCGTGGCAGTCGGCGTGCCGGCCGGGGCGCCGGATCAGGGCGACCCGTACGCCGGTGCCCTCGGTGGCCGCGGCCAGGGCGCGGCCGACGGCGGGGTCGAGGTGGCTGGTGGTGAGGGCGTCGGCGCCCCACGGGCCGGGCTGCTCGATCAGCAGCCACGTCCGGGCGGTGGCCGCGGTACCGGACAACGGCTCGGCAAGGCGGCGAGAGGCAGTCGCGCACGTACTCACGAAGGTTAGCCTAACCTACCCTGGCGTGGATTGTATGTGCGGATTGCGACGAACAGGTGTGACGGGCGGGGTGGGAAGAGCCTTCCCAGCGCCTTTCGGCGGCGCGGAAAGGACCTCTCACGGCGTCGGGCGGGGCGGCCTGGGCCCGCAGTACTGGCCTACGGGCCGGAGCCGCAGCGGGCGTTCGGCGTACTCCTCCAGGGCATGGGCGACCCAGCCGGCCGTACGGGCCACGGCGAAGACCGTCTCACCCGCCTCCGGAGCCATTCCCGACGAGACCGTGAGCACCGCGAGCGCGAGGTCGACGTTGGCGTGCGGGGTGCCCTGCCGGGCCGCAGTCGCCTCCACCTCACGCGCCGCCGCCAGGGCTTCCCGGGCGCCCGGGACGGACTCCAGGCGGGCGAACAGCTCCCGCGCCCGGGGGTCCGGTCCCGGGTAGAGCCGGTGCCCCAGCCCCGGGACGCTCCGGCCGCCCCGCAGGTGGTCCGCCACCACGGCCGCCGCGCTGCCCCGCTCCAGCACCTCCGTCAGCATCCGGTGCGCCAGACCGCTCGCCGCGCCGTGCAGTGGCCCCTCCAGCGCGCCGAGCCCGGCCGAGACCACCGCGTACGGGTGCGCCCGCGCGGAGGCCGCGACCCGCACCGCGAGCGTGGACGCGGCGAGATCGTGGTCGATGAGCAGCACAAGGGCCGCCTCCAGGGCTCGTAGTGACGCGTCGTCGGGTGTCCGTGCCGTCAGTCGCGACCACAGGCGTGCGGCCAGGGGGGCGGTGCCGTCCTCTCCGGAGCCATGCCCGGACCCGGCTGCGGCTGCGGCGTCCTGGAGCTCGCCGGCGGGCGGCAGGGCGTCCACCAGCGTCGGGATCAGGCCGCGCGCGGCGCCGAGGACGGAGGGCGCGGAGAGGTCGAAGCGCAGCGGATCGGCGGTGGCCGCCGCGATCGCGGCCACCCGCAGCCGGTCGGTGGGCCCGCTGTGCCCGGGCAGCGCGGCGACCGCGCGGCGCGCTGCCGACAGGATCCCGGCGGGCGCGGTGAAGCGGGTGCCGGGTCGCAGTTCCCCGGTCCACAGCCACTCCGCCACCTCCTCGTACCCGTGCCGCGCGGCCAGCTCCGTCGCGTCGACGCCGCGGTAGTAGTACCGGTCGCCCTCGATGAGGGTCACGCCCGTACGGATCGAGGTCTCGCCGCCGAAGGCCGGCTCGCGGCGCCCCCGCCGCGCCAGCGCGTCGACCTCCGTGGCGTCGAAGGTGCTGCCCCGGCCGCCCTGACCGCGGCGGCTCGTGAGCTGGCCCCGGCTGACGTACGCGTAGACGGTCTCGGGCTTCACGCCCAGCCGTTCGGCGACCTCGCGGGTGGTCAGCCGGGGTCCCCCTGGTCCGGAGGCCGTCCCGCCCGCCGCCGGCCCGTCCGTCGTGTGATCCGCCATGGGCGACACCGTATCCGCAAGCTCAACATTGATTCAATCAATATTGACATCCATTCAGTCAAGCATGGACAGTCGGATCAAGGTTCAGTAAGGCAAGGTTCAGCGACGCCGGGTTCAGCAACGTCAGCTGCCACGAGGCCGAGTGCCAAGAGACCGAGGAGCCAGAAAAGATGCCGACCATCACCGAGGTGCCGCGCGGACTCGCGGGCGTCGTCGTCACCGACACCGCCCTGGGCGACGTCCGTGGCAGCGAGGGCTTTTACCACTACCGCCAGTACTCCGCCGTAGAGCTGGCCGGAAGCCGCTCCTTCGAGGACGTCTGGCACCTGATGCTCCGCGGCACGCTCCCGGACGCCGCCCGGCGCGCCGGCTTCGCGGCCGAGACCGCGGCCCTGCGCCACCTCCCGGCCGACGTCCGCGACGCCCTGCCCGCCCTCGCCCGCTCCTGCGCCCCCTCCGGCCCGCTGGCCGGGCTGCGCACCGCGCTCTCCCTGCTCGGCGCCTCCGCCGGCCTGCGCCCGCTGTACGACACCGACGCCGCACGGCGCGAGGCCGACGCGCTCACCGCCTGCGCCGCCGTCCCCACCCTGCTCACCGCGCTGTACCGGCTCGGCCGGGGCCTGGAGCCCGTGGCGCCGCGCGACGACCTGCCGCACGCCGCCAACTACCTGTACATGCTCACCGGCGCGGAACCCGACCCCCGGCACGCCCGCGCCGTCGAGCGGTACCTGATCTCGACCGTCGACCACGGCTTCAACGCCTCCACCTTCACCGCTCGTGTCATCGCCTCCACCGGCGCGGACCTCGTCGCCTGCCTCGGCGGCGCGATCGGCGCCCTGTCCGGCCCGCTGCACGGCGGCGCCCCCAGTCGTGCCCTGGACACCCTGGACGCCATCGGCACCCCCGGCCGCGCCGACGGCTGGATCCGCGAGCGGGTCCTGGCGGGCGAACGGATCATGGGCTTCGGGCACCCCGTCTACCGCACCGAGGACCCGCGCTCGCGGATGCTGCGCGAGATCGCCGAGGAGTTCGGCGGCCCGCTCGTCGACCTCGCGGTCGAGGTCGAGGGACGGGTGGAGGCGATCCTCGCGGAGCTCAAGCCGGGCCGCGAGCTGCACACCAACGTGGAGTTCTACGCGGGCGTCGTCATGGAGCTGTGCGGGCTGCCCCGGGAGATGTTCACCCCCACCTTCTGCGCGGCCCGGGTGATCGGCTGGAGCGCCAATATCCTGGAACAGGCGGAGGACTCGAAGATCATCCGCCCGGCGGCCCGCTATGTCGGTCCGCCCCCGCCGCAGCCGGTTCCCGCTGCGTCCGACATGTGAGGGAGGCGCCCCCGTTGGCGAAGCGACAGATCCCGGTCATCGTGCTCGCGGGCTTCCTGGGCTCCGGCAAGACCACCCTGCTGAACCACCTGCTGAGCAGAAGCGGGGGCAGCCGGATCGGCGTGGTCGTCAACGACTTCGGCAGCATCGAGATCGACGCCATGAGCGTGGCCGGGCAGGTCGACTCGATGGTGTCGCTGGGCAACGGCTGCCTGTGCTGCGCCGTCGACACCAGCGAGCTGGACGGGTTCCTCGACCGGCTGGCCCGCCCGGCCGCCCGGATCGACGTCATCGTGATCGAGGCCAGCGGGCTCGCCGAGCCCCAGGAGCTCATCCGCATGATCCTGGCCAGCGACAACACGAGCATCGTCTACGGCGGCCTGGTCGAGGTCGTGGACGCCGCCGAGTTCGCCCGTACCCGCGCCCGGCACCCCGAGATCGACCGGCACCTGGCCCTCGCCGACCTCGTCGTCCTCAACAAGGCGGACCGGGTGGCGGAGGACGCGCGGGCGGCCCTGCGCGAGGAGCTCGGACGGATCGGGCGGCCCGGCACCCCCGTCGTCGAGGCGTCCTACGGGCGGGTCGACCCGGAGCTGCTCTTCGACCGCAAGCCGCGCGAGGAGGACACGGAGGCGATACGGCAGCTGTCCTTCGAGGACCTCGTCCGCGACGAGCGGGAGCGCGAGGACGCGCGGGGCCACGGGCACGACGGCGAAGGCCACGGCGACGGCTGCGCCGGCGACTGCGGCCATCTGCACGCCGCCTACGACAGCGTCTCCTTCACGGCCGCCGAGCCGATGGACCCGCGCCGGCTCATGGACTTCCTCGACAACCGCCCCGACGGCCTCTACCGCATCAAGGGGTACGTCCGCTTCGGCGCGGCGGGCCACCGGCGGAAGCGGTACGAGGTGCACGCCGTCGGCGACTTCCTCCGCTTCTACGCCACGCCCGCGGCGCGCGGCGAGGACGAGCCGACCGAGCTGGTGCTGATCGGCACCGGGATCGACCCGGACGCCCTGCGGGCCGGGCTCGACGCGTGCCGGCACCTGGCCCCGGAGGACGCGGAGGAGCACACGATGTGGGGCGTGCTGCGGTACGCGCAGGCGTGAGCGCGGGAGGCGGGGAGCCGCCTCCCGCGGCCGGGCCGGAGCGTGCGTACGCCCCGGCCCCACGGCCGTCACCCGGTGCCTACACCGGCCCCGCCACGGCCGCCACGGCCTTCGCCAGCGGCGTGCCCGAGCCGTCGCGGCGCGGGTCCGGATCCGGGAGCTCGACCGGGGTGCCGTTCGCGCCCGCGGCCCGTGCCGGGGCCGCGCCCGCCCAGGCCAGGACCAGGCAGTCCTCGCCCTTCAGGAAGCGCTGACAGCGCACACCGCCCGTCGCCCGGCCCTTGCGCGGGTACTGGTCGAAGGGCGTCAGCTTCGCCGTCGTCTCCGAGGCGCCCAGCAGGGTGCCCGCCGCGCCCGCGACCGTGATCACCACGGCGTCCGCCGCCGGGTCGACGGCCGTGAAGGAGATCACCTTCGCTCCGGCGGTGAGCTTGATGCCGGCCATGCCGCCCGCCGGGCGGCCCTGCGGCCGCACCTGACCGGCCGGATAGCGCAGCAGCTGGGCGTCGTCGGTGACGAAGACGAGGTCCTCCTCGCCGGTGCGCAGCTCGACCGCGCCGACGACGCGGTCGCCGTCCTTGAGGGAGATGACCTCCAACTCGTCCTTGTTCGCCGGATAGTCGGGGACCACGCGCTTGACGACGCCCTGCTCCGTGCCGATCGCGAGGCCCGGCGAGGACTCGTCCAGGGTGGTGAGGCAGACCACGCGCTCGCCGTCGTCCAGCGACAGGAACTCCGTGATCGGGGCGCCGCCCGAGAGGTTCGGCGCGGCCGCCGTCTCCGGCAGCTGCGGCAGGTCGATCACCCGCAGCCGCAGCAGCCGCCCGGTCGAGGTCACCACGCCCGCCTCGCCCAGCGCCGTCGCCGGCACCGCCGAGGCGATCACGTCGTGCTTGACGCGCTTGGCCTCCCCGGAGCCGGGCGTGAAGGGCTCGCCCGAGGCTGTACGGGCCAGCAGGCCGGTGGAGGACAGCAGCACCCGGCACGGGTCGTCCGCGACCTGGAGCGGCACGGCCGAGGAGGGGGCGCCCGCCGACTCCAGCAGCACGGTGCGCCGGTCGGTGCCGAACTTCTTCGCGACGTCCGCCAGTTCCCCGGAGACGAGCTTGCGGAGCTCCGCGTCGGACTCCAGGATCCGGGTCAGCTCCTCGATCTCGCCCGTCAGCCGGTCGCGCTCCGACTCCAGCTCGACGCGGTCGAACTTCGTCAGGCGGCGCAGCGGGGTGTCGAGGATGTACTGCGTCTGCACCTCGGAGAGGGAGAAGCGCGCGATCAGGGCTTCCTTGGCCTGCGCGGCGTTATCGCTCGATCGGATGATTCTGATGACCTCGTCGATGTCGATGAGCGCCACCAGCAGGCCCTCGACCAGGTGCAGCCGGTCGCGCCGCTTGCCGCGCCGGAACTCGCTCCGGCGGCGGACCACCTCGAAGCGGTGGTCGACGTAGACCTCCAGCAGCTCCTTGAGGCCCAGGGTCAGCGGCTGGCCGTCGACCAGGGCGACGTTGTTGATGCCGAAGGACTCCTCCATCGGCGTCAGCTTGTAGAGCTGCTCCAGGACGGCCTCGGGGTTGAAGCCGTTCTTGATCTCGATGACCAGGCGCAGGCCGTGCGAGCGGTCCGTGAGGTCCTTGACGTCGGCGATGCCCTGGAGCTTCTTCGAGCCGACCAGGTCCTTGATCTTGGAGATGACCTTCTCGGGGCCGACCGTGAAGGGCAGCTCGGTCACGACCAGGCCCTTGCGGCGGGCCGTCACGTTCTCCACGGCGACCGTGGCGCGGATCTTGAAGGTGCCGCGGCCGGTCTCGTAGGCGTCCCGGACGCCGCCGAGACCCACGATCCGGCCGCCGGTGGGCAGGTCCGGGCCGGGGATGAACCGCATCAGCGTGTCGAGGTCGGCGCCCGGATGCTTGATGAGGTGCCGGGCGGCGGCGATCACCTCGCCGAGGTTGTGCGGCGGCATGTTGGTCGCCATGCCGACCGCGATCCCGGACGCGCCGTTGACCAGCAGGTTCGGATAGGCGGCGGGGAGGGCTACGGGCTCCTGCTCGCTGCCGTCGTAGTTCGGCGTGAAGTCGACGGTGTCCTCGTCGATCGACTCCGTCATCAGCGACGTGGCCGAGGCCATCCGGGCCTCGGTGTAGCGCATGGCCGCGGGCGGGTCGTCGTTGCCCAGCGAGCCGAAGTTGCCGTGGCCGTCGACCAGCGGCACCCGCATGGAGAACGGCTGGGCCATGCGCACCAGGGCGTCGTAGATGGAGGCGTCGCCGTGCGGGTGCAGCTTGCCCATCACCTCGCCGACGACCCGGGCGCACTTCACGTACGAACGGTCGGGGCGCAGGCCCATCTCGTTCATCTGGAAGAGGATGCGGCGGTGGACGGGCTTCAGTCCGTCCCGGGCGTCCGGCAGGGCCCGGGAGTAGATGACCGAATAGGCGTACTCGAGGAAGGAACCCTGCATCTCGTCGACGACGTCGATGTCGAGGATGCGCTCCTCGAAGTTCTCCGGCGGCGGGGTCTTCGTGCTGCGGCGGGCCATCGCGGCTGCGGCTCCTTCGATCGATTGCCGAGGCAGGGTTCTGACGCGGACCATTGTGGCCCGCCCCACCGACATCGCCGACCGCGACCCGTCCGTAAGAGCGGACCGCCCCGGGAACTTCGCCAGATGTCAGCGCGCTTGCATACAGTGACAGCACTGTTCATCACGCGAGTCATCGCGGACCATCGCGAGATTTCAAGCGATCGAAGGGACGTACATGCCCATGGGTCACACGGCCACGCAACAGGCCGGTTCCGGCGGCCTGACAGCGACCGAGCACCGGCTGGCCAACGGCCTGCGGGTGGTGCTCTCAGAAGACCATCTGACCCCCGTCGCCGCCGTCTGCCTCTGGTACGACGTCGGCTCGCGCCACGAGGTCAAGGGGCGCACCGGGCTGGCCCACCTCTTCGAGCACCTTATGTTCCAGGGCTCCGCCCAGGTCAAGGGCAACGGCCATTTCGAGCTGGTGCAGGGCGCCGGCGGCTCGCTCAACGGCACCACCAGCTTCGAGCGCACCAACTACTTCGAGACCATGCCCGCCCACCAGCTGGAGCTCGCCCTCTGGCTGGAGGCGGACCGCATGGGCTCGCTGCTCACCGCCCTCGACGACGAGTCGATGGAGAACCAGCGCGACGTCGTCAAGAACGAGCGCCGCCAGCGGTACGACAACGTGCCCTACGGCACGGCCTTCGAGAAGCTGACGGCCATGGCCTACCCCGACGGCCACCCGTACCACCACACCCCGATCGGCTCCATGGCCGACCTGGACGCCGCCTCCCTGGAGGACGCGCGCGCCTTCTTCCGGACGTACTACGCGCCGGGCAACGCCGTGCTGTCGGTCGTCGGCGACATCGACCCCGAGCAGACGCTCGCCTGGATCGAGAAGTACTTCGGGTCCATCCCCGCGCACGACGGCAAGCAGCCCCCGCGCGACGGCACCCTCCCCGACGTGATGGGGCAGGAGCTGCGCGAGGTCGTGCGCGAGGAGGTGCCCTCGCGCGCCCTGATGGCCGCCTACCGGCTGCCGCACGACGGCACCCGTGAGGCCGACGCCGCCGACCTGGCCCTCACCGTCCTCGGCGGCGGCGAGTCCTCCCGGCTGCACAACCGCCTGGTCCGCCGCGACCGCAGCGCCGTCGCCGCAGGCTTCGGGCTGCTCCGGCTCGTGGGCGCGCCCTCGCTCGGCTGGCTGGACGTCAAGGCGTCGGGCGGCGTGGAGGTCCCGGACATCGAGGCCGCCGTCGACGACGAGCTGGCCCGCTTCGCCGCCGAGGGCCCGACCCCGGAGGAGATGGAGCGCGCCCAGGCCCAGCTGGAGCGCGAGTGGCTGGACCGGCTCGCGACCGTCAGCGGCCGCGCCGACGAACTGTGCCGCTTCGCCGTGCTCTTCGGTGACCCGCAGCTCGCCCTGACCGCCGTGCGGCGCGTGCTGGACATCACCCCGGAGGAGGTGCAGGCGGTCGCCAAGGCCCGGCTGCACCCCGGCAACCGCGCCGCGCTGGTGTACGAACCGACCGCCCCCGAGGCCGCCGAGGCCGATGTGACCGCTGAAGAGACGGAGACGGCCCAGTGAGCGACGCCGCGGCCACCATGACCTTCCACCCGCAGCCGCAGCCCGGCGCGCCCACGCCGTGGGCCTTCCCGGCCCCCGAGCGCGGTCAGCTGCCCAACGGCCTGACGGTGCTGCGCTGCCACCGCCCCGGCCAGCAGGTCGTCGCCGTCGAGATCAACCTCGACGCGCCCCTGGAGGCCGAGCCGGCCGGCCTCGACGGCGTCTCCACCATCATGGCGCGCGCCCTCTCCGAGGGCACCGACAAGCTGACGGCCGAGGAGTTCGCCGCCGAGCTGGAGCGCTGCGGCGCCACCCTCGACGCGCACGCCGACCACCCGGGCGTCCGGATCTCCCTGGAGGTCCCGGCCTCCCGGCTGGTCAAGGCGCTGGGTCTGCTCGCCGACGCGCTGCGCGCCCCGGCCTTCCCCGACGGCGAGGTCGAGCGGCTCGTCCGCAACCGCCTGGACGAGATCCCGCACGAGCTGGCCAACCCCGCCCGCCGGGCGGCCATGGCCCTCTCGGCGCAGCTCTTCCCGGCCGACTCGCGGATGTCGCGCCCCCGTCAGGGCACCGAGGAGAGCGTCGAGCGCATCGACGCCGCGTCCGTGCGGGCCTTCTACGAGGCGCACGTCCGCCCCGTCACCACCACCGCCGTTGTCGTCGGCGACTTCACCGGCGTCGACCTGGACGCCGCGCTCGCGGACACCCTCGGCGCCTGGACGGGCTCTCCCGCGGCCCCCCGGCAGGCCCCGCCCATCACGGCGGACGACACGGGCCGTGTGGTCATCGTGGACCGGCCGGGCGCCGTCCAGACCCAGCTGCTCATCGGCCGGATCGGCGCCGACCGGCACGACCGGGTCTGGCCCGCCCAGGTGCTCGGCACCTACTGCCTCGGCGGCACCCTCACCTCCCGCCTGGACCGCGTCCTGCGCGAGGAGAAGGGCTACACCTACGGCGTCCGGGCGTTCGGCCAGGTGCTGCGCTCCACGCCGGACGGCACGGGCGCGGCCATGCTGGCCATCAGCGGCTCGGTGGACACCGCCTCCACCGGCCCGGCCCTCGACGACCTGTGGACCGTGCTGCGCACCCTCGCGGCCGAGGGTCTGACGGACGCCGAGCGCGATGTGGCGGTGCAGAACCTCGTCGGCGTCGCGCCGCTGAAGTACGAGACGGCGGCGGCCGTCGCGGGCACGCTGGCCGACCAGGTCGAGCAGCACCTCCCGGACGACTTCCAGGCCCGGCTCTACGAACGTCTCGCGGCGACGGGCACGGTGGAGGCCACGGCGGCCGCCGTCAACGCCTTCCCGGTCGACCGGCTCGTGACGGTCCTCGTGGGCGACGCCGCGCAGATCGCGGAGCCCGTGAAGGCCCTGGGCATCGGCGAGGTGACGGTCGTCACCGGCTGACGCTTCGTCAGGAAGTGGGGAGGCGCGTGAGGTCGGCGAGACCCACGCGCCTCCCTTATGTCCGATTTAGTGGAGTGGTTGCACGTCTGGCATGTGGCGTACGCCACAAAACGTGAGTTCTGTTTGCCGTTCGAATCGGGCGCCGTTTAGCGTCAGGGCGGTTGTCCGTCAGATGTGAGTCGCATCCGCGGCCCCGGGCAACCATCGCCGAGTCCCCGTACGGCGCGAGCCAGGGGAGCCGGGGACCCACATGTCCCTGGGGTGAATCGGGTCCCTTTCCGGAGGGAGCCGTAGGAGACCTTCCTGCTCCGAACCCGTCAGCTAACCCGGTAGGCGAGAAGGAAGGAAAGGAATAGCCGCACCTATGGCGTTCACTCGTGCCACCGGGAAGCACCGTCGTCCGAGCCGCGCCGTGCGCACCGGCGCGAACATCGCGGGCATAGCCACCCTGACGGCCACCGGCGTCGTCGCCGGCTTCGCCGCCCCCGCGCTCGCCGCCACCACCGACGACGCCCCGCGCGCCGAGGACACCGGCCTCACCCAGGCCATCGTCATCGGTGAGGACACCGCCACCCGCGTGGGCGAGCAGGCCGAGGTCCAGCGCAGCTCCGCCGAGGAGACCAGCGCCCGCCTCCAGGCCGAGGCCGAGGCGAAGAAGCAGGCCGCCGAGACCAAGAAGCTCGCGGACGAGGCCGCCCGCAAGGCCGAGGCCGAGCGCAAGGAGCAGGAGCGCATCGCCCGCGAGGAAGAGCGCAAGAAGCTCAACGCCTACGTGTCGCCGATCGAGGGCTCGTACGTCTCGACCTCGTACAAGGCCTCCAGCGGCCTGTGGTCCTCCGGCAGCCACACCGGCGTCGACTTCCACGCCGAGTCCGGCACGTCGGTCCGCTCCGTCGGCGCGGGCACCGTGGTCGAGGCCGGCTACGGCGGCGCCTACGGCAACAACGTCGTCATCAAGCACAACGACGGCACCTACACCCAGTACGGCCACCTGTCGTCCATCGGCGTCAGCGCCGGCCAGACGGTGACCGCGGGCCAGGAGATCGGCATCTCCGGCGCCACCGGCAACGTCACCGGCCCGCACCTGCACTTCGAGGCCCGCACCGGCCCCTCCTACGGCTCCGACATCGACCCGGTGGAGTACCTGCGCTCGCACGGCGTCGGCATCTGACACCCGCGCGCACCGCGTCGTTCCACGAAGGCCCCGGCCCCCGGCCGGGGCCTTCGTGTTGGCCAAAACATATCGATGAAATCCTCGGCGCCATCGGAAATCGCGGGCCGCTGCAATAGAGTCGTTGACCAGGCGTCAATCGGCCGCGTTTCGCGGGGGTCAATGCGGAGGTTCACCCATGCGGGGCCGTACGTGAACGGCGATGGTAAAGCGGCACCGAACGGCGGCCGCATTTCGGCGCACGCGGTCTGCACGGCGATCCGCGACGACATCGTCACGGGCGTCTTCCCGCCCGGTGGCCGGCTCACCGAGGAGGTCCTCGCCCGCCGGTACGGCGTCTCCCGGGTGCCCGTGCGCGAGGCGCTGCGCACCCTCGCCTCCGAAGGCTTCGTGACCACCCGCAGGCACGCGGGCGCCTGTGTCGCCGAGCCCACCGAGCAGGAGGCGGCCGATCTCATCGAGGTCCGGGCGCTGCTGGAGCCGCTGGGCGCCGCGCGGGCCGCGCAGCGCCGTACGGAGGCGCACCTGAAGGTGCTGCGCGGCCTGGTCAGGCTCGGCCAGGAGCGGGCCCGCGGCGGCCGCACGGGCGAGCTGCGCCCCTTGGACGACTGGTTCGACGAGACGCTCGCCCAGGCGTCCGGCAGCCCCAGCCTCGCGGCCCTGCTCACCCAGCTCCGGCTCAAGATCTCCTGGGTGTACGTGCCGGAGCCGCCGGCCCGGCCGGTGGTGGCCTGGGACACCTGCGCGGCCCTGGTCGACGCCGTCGCGCGCGGGGACGCCGACCGGGCGCGGGCGCTCGCCACGGCCCGCGCCGACCGGGCGCCCGGCGCCTACCGGCTGCGGAGCGCGTCCCGGCCGCGGCACGCCGGGGGCCCGGAGCGGCCGCCGGCGCAAACGGACCGGGAGCACCGGAAACAAACCCCCGGACAAAGCCCGAAACAATCTGTGCACACGGCGAGCGCACGTTCTTAACAATTGGCTGCTATTCCCGCCCGGCGGGAAGGCCGGAATTCCTCCGGCGCGCGCACCGGAAACCGGTGCGGGAAGGAAAGCCCGGGAACGACAGCGGGGCCGCGGCGGCCTCGATCGGCCGCCGCGGCCCCGCCGCGCGCGATTCCCGTGAATCAGACGGTCTCCGGGAGCTCCTCGAGACCCTCGGCGACCAGCTTCGCCAGACGGTCCAGGGCGGCCTCGGCACCCTCGGCGTCGGACGCGAGCACGATCTCCTCGCCACCCTGGGCGCCCAGGCCCAGCACGGCCAGCATAGAGGCGGCGTTGACGGGGTTGCCGTCGGCCTTGGCGATCGTCATCGGGACGCCGGCGGCGGTCGCCGCACGAACGAAGATCGACGCCGGACGGGCGTGGAGGCCCTCGGCCCAGCCGACGTTGACGCGGCGCTCAGCCATGGTGTTGCCCTTCAAGTCGTAAGGAGTTGTCTAGACCAGTGTTGCACAGGGGCGAACGTGCTCCTGGTTCACCCCGGACGGCCCTAGGCGGGTTGTCGGCGCCCGGCCTTACGCTGACCCCATGCAGACGCCGTCCGAGCAGGTGTATCCGGCCCACTGGGAAGCCGACGTGGTGCTGCGCGACGGCGGTACCGCGCACCTCCGCCCCATCACGGCCGACGACGCCGGGCGGCTGGTCAGCTTCTACGAACAGGTCTCGGACGAGTCGAAGTACTACCGCTTCTTCGCCCCCTATCCCCGCCTCTCCGACCGGGACGTGCACCGCTTCACCCATCACGACTACGTCGACCGGGTCGGGCTCGCCGCCACCGTCGGCGGCGAGTTCATCGCCACCGTCCGCTACGACCGGATCGACCCCCGCGGCCTGCCCTCCTCCGGCCCGGCCGACGAGGCGGAGGTCGCCTTCCTGGTCCAGGACGCCCACCAGGGCCGCGGCGTCGCCTCCGCCCTGCTGGAGCACATCGCGGCCGTCGCCCGCGAGCGCTCCATCCGGCGCTTCGCCGCCGAGGTGCTGCCCGCCAACACCAAGATGATCAAGGTGTTCACGGACGCCGGCTACACCCAGAAGCGCAGTTTCGAGGACGGCGTCGTCCGCCTGGAGCTGGACCTGGAGCCCACCGACCGGTCCCTCGCCGTGCAGCGCGCCCGCGAGCAGCGCGCCGAGGCCCGCTCCGTCCACCGCCTGATCGCCCCCGGCTCCGTCGCCGTCGTCGGCACCGGCCGCGAGCCCGGCGGGATGGGCCGGGCCGTGCTGCGCAATCTGCGCGAGGGCGGGTTCACGGGCAGCCTGCACGCGGTCAACCGCGCCTTCCCCGAGGGCGGCTCCGTCCTGGAGCCCGAGGGCGTGCCGGCCCACCGCTCGGTCCTCGACATCCCCGGCCCGGTCGACCTCGCCGTCGTGGCCGTCCCCGCCGAGCAGGTGCCCTCCGTCGTCGCCGAGTGCGGCGAGCACGGCGTCCAGGGCCTCGTCGTCCTCTCCGCCGGCTACGCCGAGAGCGGCGCCGACGGCCGCGACCGGCAGCGCGAGCTGGTCCGCCAGGCCCGCTCGTACGGCATGCGCCTCATCGGGCCCAACGCCTTCGGCCTGATCAACACCGCCCCGGGCGTCCGGCTCAACGCCTCGCTCTCGCCCGAGCTGCCCGCCGCCGGCCGGCTCGGCCTCTTCAGCCAGTCCGGCGCCATCGGCATCGCCCTGCTGTCCGGGCTGCACCGCCGCGCCGCCGGCCTGGTCGGGGTCTCCACCTTCGTCTCCGCCGGCAACCGCGCCGACGTCTCCGGCAACGACTTCCTCCAGTACTGGCACGACGACCCGGACACCGACGTCGTCGTCATGTACCTGGAGTCCATCGGCAACCCCCGCAAGTTCGCCCGGCTCGCCCGGCGCACGGCGGCCCGCAAGCCGGTCGTCGTCGTCAAGGGCGCCCGGCACGGCGGCGCCGCGCCCACCGGGCACGCCGTCCCCACCACCCGCATCCCCGACGCCACCGTCTCCGACCTGCTGCGGCAGGCCGGCGTGATCCGCGTCGACACCGTCACCGAGCTGGCCGACACCGGGCTGCTGCTCGCCTCCCAGCCGCTGCCGGCCGGTCCCCGCGTCGCCATCCTCGGCAATTCCGAGTCCCTCGCCCTCCTCACCTACGACGCCTGCCTGACCGACGGCCTGCGCCCCCAGCCGCCGTACGACCTGTCGACGGCCGCCGAGCCGGAGGACTTCCGCGCCGCCCTGGCCCTGGCCCTCGCGGACGACGAGTGCGACGCCGTCGTCGTCACCGCCATCCCCTGGGTCGGCGAGGCCTCCGCGGCCGACCTCGCGCGGGCGCTGCGCGCCGCGGTGGCCGCCGCCCCGGCGGCGAAGCCGGTGACGGTGGTCCATCTGGAGATCCCGGGCCTCGCCGAGGCCCTCGCGGCTCCCGAGGGCGGGAGCGACGGCGAAAGCGCCGGCAGCGGCGGTGACGGCGACGGGGAGCGCCCGGCCCCCGCCGTCCGGATCCCCGCCTACCCCGCCGCCGAGCGTGCCGTACGGGCCCTGGCCGAGGCCGTGCGGTACGCCCGCTGGCGGCGGCTGGCCGCCGAGCCCGGCAAGGTGCCCGAGTACGACGACATCGACGAGGCGGGCGCCGCCGCCGACATCGACGTCCTGCTCGCCGCCCACGGCGCCGTGCCCGGGACCTCGCCCACGGAGCCCGCGGACCCCCGCGCCGTCACCCTCTCCGCCGCCGACACCCAGCGCCTGCTCGCCCGCTACGGCATCGCCGTGCTGCCCGCGCTGCCCGCCCCCGACCCCGACACCGCCGTCCGCGCCGCCCGGCGGCTCGGCTTCCCCGTCGCCCTCAAGCCCACCGCCCCGCACCTGCGCCACCGCGCCGACCTCGGCGGCGTCCGGCTCGACCTGGGCGGCGAGACGGAACTGCGGAGGTCCTACACCGAGTTGACCGAGCTCCTCGGCAAGCCCGAGGAGACCCGCTTCGTCGTCCAGTCGATGGCCCCGCGCGGCGTCGACACCGTCGTGCGGGCCGCCATCGACCCCGCCGCCGGGGCCGTGCTCTCCTTCGGCCTGGCCGGGGCGCCCTCCCTGCTGCTCGGCGACACCGCGCACCGCCTCGTGCCCGTCACCGACCGGGACGCCGCGGAGCAGATCCGCTCGGTCCGCACCGCGCCGCTCCTCTTCGGCTGGCGCGGCAGCACCCCGGTGGACACCCGGGCCCTGGAGGAGCTGCTGCTGCGCGTCTCCCGCCTGGTCGACGACCACCCCGAGGTCGTCGGCGCCGACCTGGAGCCCGTGATCGTCGCGCCGCAAGGGGTCCATGTGCTCGGCGCCGTCATCCGCCTCGCCCCGCCCCCGGCCCGCACTGACCTCGGCCCGCGCAGCCTCCCGGCCTACTGACGGCCCGCCGCCACCTGCCCCGCGAGGCCCCCGGGCTCCGCCGTCCGTCCGTGCGGGCACGCACGGACGGACCCCGTACGCCCCGTAGGATGGGCGTATGGCGAAGACCGGTACGACGACCCAAGGGCTGCGCGCGGCGATCGAGCGCAGCGGCTACTACCCGGCCCTCGTGGCCGAGGCGGTGGAGGCCGCCGTGGGCGGGGAGCCGGTCGTGTCGTACCTCGTGCACCAGGAGACGACGTTCGACTCCAACGAGGTGCGCCGCCATGTGACGGTCCTCGTCCTCACGGGCAACCGCTTCATCGTCAGCCACACCGACGAGCAGGCGGCCGACGGCACCTCCCCGTCCCCGTACGCCACCACCTCCACCGAGTCCGTGAAGCTCGACCGGATCTCCTCCGTGGTGCTCAGCCGCGTCGTCGCCAACCCCGAGGCGTACACCCCGGGCACCCTGCCCCGCGAGGTCGTCCTCACCATCGGCTGGGGCGCGGTCTCCCGGATCGACCTGGAGCCCGCCGCCTGCGGCGACCCCAACTGCGACGCCGACCACGGCTACACCGGCTCCGCCACCGCGGACGACCTGAGCCTGCGCGTCAGCGAGGCGGGCGACGGCCCGGACACCGTCCGGCAGGCCCTCGCCTTCGCCCAGGCGCTCTCCGAGGCGACCGCGGCGACCGGCCGCTGATGTCCTACCCGCTGACCTCGGGCGCTCCGTCCTCCTGGTCCGAGCCCGCCCCGCTCGACCCCCGCTCCGCCCCCCTCCCGCGCTACGGCACCGGCTCGCTCGCCGACCTGCTGCCCGCCGTCGCCTCCGGCATGGGCGTCCCCGGCCTCTCCACCGGCCTGGAGCTGACCCCCGCCGACCGCGTCTGCGTCTTCCTGGTCGACGGCATGGGCTGGGAGCTGCTGCGCGCCCACCCCGCCGAGGCACCGTTCCTGCATTCGCTGCTGCCGAGCTCCATGAACGGCACCGGCGAGCCGATGACCGCGGGCTTCCCCTCCACCACCGCGACCTCGCTCGCCTCCGTCGGCACCGGACTGCCGCCGGGCGCCCACGGCCTGCCCGGCTACACCGTCGCCGACCCGGCGACCGGCGCGCTGATGAACCAGCTGCGCTGGCGCCCGTGGACCGACCCGCACGTCTGGCAGCCGTACCCCACCGTCTTCCAGCTCGCGGACGCCGCCGGCGTGCACACCTGCCAGGTCTCCGCGCCCGACTTCCAGCACACCCCGCTGACGAAGATCGCGCTCAGCGGCGGCACCTTCCACGGCCGGCTCTCCGGCGAGGACCGCATGGACCTCGCCGCCGACCGGCTGGGCGCCGCCGACCGCTCGCTCGTCTACACCTACTACAGCGACCTCGACGGCAAGGGCCACCGCTTCGGCGTCGACTCCGACGACTGGCGCGGCCAGCTGATGTACGTCGACCGGCTGGCCCAGCGCCTCGCCGAGCAGCTGCCGCCCCGCTCGGTGCTCTACGTCACCGCCGACCACGGCATGATCGACATCCCGTTCGACCCCGAGTCGCGCATCGACTTCGACGAGGACTGGGAGCTGCGCGCCGGCGTGGCCCTCCTCGGCGGCGAGGCCCGCGCCCGCCACGTCTACGCGGTGCCCGGCGCCGCCGCCGACGTCCTGGCCGTCTGGCGCGAGGTGCTCGGCGAGCAGATGTGGGTGGCCGGCCGCGACGAGGCCATCGAGGCGGGCTGGTTCGGCCGGCCCGGCGACGGCGTGGACGACCGGGTGCACGGCCGGATCGGCGACGTGGTGGCCGCGGCCCGCGACGACATCGCGATCGTCGCCACCGAGACCGAGCCCAACGAGTCCGCGATGGTCGGGCTGCACGGCTCCATGACCCCCGTGGAGCAGCTGGTGCCGCTCCTCGAAGTCCGGTCCTGAGCCCGCGTCACCGCCCCACCCGCCCCCCACACGACGACTGATGAAAGGCATTGGCTTCCCCATGCCCGAGCTGGTGTTCTTCTCCGGAACCATGGACTGCGGAAAGAGCACCCTCGCTCTGCAGATCGAGCACAACCGGTCCGCCCGCGGCCTGCAAGGGCTGATCTTCACCCGGAACGACCGCGCCGGCGAGGGCAAGCTCTCCTCCCGGCTCGGCCTGGTCACCGACTCCGTCGAGGCGGGCGAGGGGTTCGACTTCTACGCGCACATCGTCGCCCACCTCTCCGCGGGCGGCCGCGCGGACTACGTCATCGCCGACGAGGCGCAGTTCCTCGCCCCGGAGCAGATCGACCAGCTGGCCCGCGTCGTCGACGACCTCGAACTCGACGTCTTCGCCTTCGGCATCACCACCGACTTCCGCACCAAGCTCTTCCCCGGCTCCCAGCGCCTCGTCGAGCTGGCCGACCGGATAGAGGTGCTCCAGGTCGAGGCGCTGTGCTGGTGCGGCGCGCGGGCCACGCACAACGCCCGTACGGTCGGCGGACAGATGGTCGTCGAGGGCGCGCAGGTCGTCGTCGGCGACGTCAACCAGCCGGAGACCGTGGTGGGTTACGAGGTGCTGTGCCGCCGCCACCACCGGCGCCGGCTGACCGCGGCGGCGGCCCGCGCCGCTGCCCTGTCGCCCGACGTGCTGCCCGTCGACCCCGTCAGCGAGCCGTCCGCCGGAGTGTGAGGACCGCCCCCTCCGGGTCCGCGACGGTGGTCTCGTCACCGTCCGGCCCCTGGTGCGGGGGCCGCAGCACCCGGCCGCCCAGCCCGGTCACCCGCGCCGCCGCGTCCTCGGCGTCCGCCACCTCGAAGTACGTCATCCAGTGCGGGCCCCGCTCCCGGGGCAGCTCGGCCCCGACGCCGCGCACGGCGGCGACCGGCCGGCCGTCCAGGAGCAGCGTGAGGCGGTCGGTGTCCGGCGCCTCGGCCCGCTTGGTCTGATATCCGAAGAGCGACTGGTAGAACTTGACGACCGTGGCCGTCCGCCGGGTCAGCAGCTCGTGCCAGACGGGTGTGCCCGGCACTCCGGACAGCTGGGCGCCGGCCATCCGCTGCCCCTGCCACACGCCGAACGGCGCCCCGGCCGGGTCGGAGGCGATCACCAGCCGCCCGGCGTCCTCCGCGGCCAGCGGCCCGACCCCGACCGTGCCGCCGCAGCAGCGGATCCACTCCGCCGCCTCGTCGGCGTCGTCGCTGGCGAGGTACGTGGTCCAGGCGGTCGGCAGCCGGCGGCCGGGCGTCAGCTCACCGAGCCCGGCGACGTCCCGGCCGTCGAGGGTGGCACGGACGTACGGGCCCAGCTGGCGGGGGCCCGGGCTGTAGTAGGCCCAGCCGAACAGGCCGCTGTAGAAGTCCTTGATCGATTCCAGGTCGTGCGCCAGCAGACTCGTCCAGCACGGGGTGCCGGGGGTGTGCCGAGCCTCCCCCGTACCGCTCTGGGGAGACCCCCAAACCTCGGTCATCGTCATTCTCTCCTCGGACCATCGGGGTGGCCGCGCGTCCCGCACCGGCACGCGGCGCGCGGGTGGTACGGGACGGGGCACGTGGAGATGTTTGCACCACCGGCCGTGGCGCGCCCCCCGGCCGCGCCGGGTTTCACGGGTTCCCGCAGGAGAATGCCCGGATTCGCCTTTCGGTCCCGCTCCGATGTCATGGCGGTCCAGTATCGATCGACCGCGTGCGGTCTGGCCAGAGGACCGTTCGGCCCAATGCCGGGTACGCCAGGATGGGGGCCATGACCCCTCTCATCACCGCAGTCGAACTCATGAACGTGGCGACGGGCGACCGGCCGCCCACCCTGCTGGACGTCCGCTGGCAGCTCGGCGGCCCGCCCGGCCGCCCGGCGTACGAGGCGGGGCACCTGCCCGGCGCGGTCTTCGTCGACCTCGACACCGAGCTCGCGGGCCCGGCGGGGGAGGGCGCGGGGCGGCATCCGCTGCCGGACGCCGAGGAGTTCGGGGCGGCCATGCGGCGGGCCGGTGTCCGCGCGGACCGGCCCGTGGTGGTCTACGACGGCGGCCAGGGCTGGGCCGCGGCCCGCGCCTGGTGGCTGCTGCGCTGGGCCGGGCACGGGGACGTACGGGTCCTCGACGGCGGGCTGGCGGAGTGGACCGCGCGGGGCGGGCCCCTGACCACGGAGGCCCCGGCGCCGGTGGAGGGCGACTTCGCCCCGGAGCCCGGCGCGCTGCCGCTGCTGGACGCGGACGGCGCGGCGGCGCTCGCCCGGCGGGGGCTGCTGCTGGACGCGCGGGCGGGGGAGCGGTATCGCGGTGAGGTCGAGCCGATCGACCGGGTGGGCGGGCACATCCCCGGCGCGGTCTCGGCGCCGACCACGGAGAACGTCGGCGCGGACGGGCGGTTCCGGCCCGCGAAGGAGCTCGCCGCGCGGTTCACGGAGCTCGGGGCGGCGGGGGAGCCGGGCCCGGAGGTGGGCGTCTACTGCGGCTCGGGCGTCTCCGGGGCGCACGAGGTGCTGGCCCTGGCGGTGGCGGGCACCCCGGCGGCCCTCTACGTGGGCTCCTGGAGCGAGTGGTCGGCCGACCCGTCCCGCCCGGTCGCCACGGGGCCCCTGCCGGGCTGACGGTCTCCGGGCCGAAGGTCTGCGGCCCGGCGGTTTCCGTACCGCCGGGATCCGGCGGCCGTCCGGCGGCCCGGGTGCCCGGCCCGTGCGGGGCCGGGCGGCGGGCCGCCGGCGGTGTTCCCGGCCGGGGCCGGGGGTGTGACGGATGGCTACTTCTCTTGTCGTCTTTTCGTCATTCCTGTTTTTTCCGGCGTGTGCCGAAGACGATCTCGTCCCAGCTGGGCACCGCCGCCCGGCGGCCCGGCCGGACGCCGTCCGCCTCCGCCTGACGGTCCGTCGTGCCGGTCAGCCGGTCGCGGTGACCGGCCACGGACCGCGGCATCAGCACATCGGCGTACGCCGCGCCCGCGCTGGCCGCCGGGGCCGGCGGCTCGACGGCCTCCGCCTCCTCGTCCGGCTCCTCGGCCACCACCGGGGCCACCGAGGGCGGCTCGGGCACGACCATGTCGCCGCGGAAGCTGGGCACGGCCTCCAGCAGGCTCGTCAGCGAATCCCGCTCCTTGGGCACCTCCGCCGTCGCGGCGTCGGAGTCACCGTCGGAGCCGCCGGACTGCCTGTCGGCAGTCCGGTCCTGGCTGCGGTCCAGCGGCCTGTCCCGGGGCAGCCGGGCGATGCGCGGCACGAAGGGGAAGCTCGGCTCGGGCGTGTCGTCGGTCTCGCCGATGAGCGCCCGCGCCTCGTCGTCCATCGCCTGAACGATCCGCCTCGGCGGGTCGAAGCTCCAGCTCGCAGCCCGCGGCTCACCTGCCGCCCGGTAGACGAGTAGGACCTCCCAGGTGCCGTCGTCGCGCCGCCAGGAGTCCCACTGCGCGCTGTCCTTCTCGGCGCCGCGCAGCACCAGCCGCTCCGCCACGGACTCGCCGAGCGGGGGGCCGGTGTTCTCGCCGGGGCGTCTTACGGGCGTCTTACGGGCGCGCTCGGCCATGAACGCGCGCTCGGCGAGCACCGGGCCCTCGAACCTGCGGACGCGCTCCACGGGGATGCCCGCGAGCTGGGCGACCTCCTCGGCGGAGGCGCCTGCGCGTATACGTGCCTGGATGTCGCGGGGGCGGAGATGGCTCTCCACCTCGATCTCGATCTGGCCCAGGCGAGCACGGTCGTTACGTACGGCCGCACGCAACCGTTCGTCGATGGGAAGGGTGTACTCCGTGCTGTCCGCAGCCTTGAGCACCAGCCGTGTGCCGTCGTTGGAGACGGCCACGACACGCAGTTCGGGCATGGGGACCTCCCGGGTGGTGCCTGCCGACGTCACCTGCGTCGCTGCTTCCGCTAGTCGAGTGTGGCCTGCCCGGGTGCAGCCTGCCACAACATTGCCGAGTTGACGGGGCGAGAGCCGCCTGGATCCCTCCCGTTGGGTCCGGGCAGCCGGACGGGACACCGGGCCAGGGCTCGCCACAGTACTCCATTCGGGCCACGGGGGGTGGATCGGCGCGCCATCGAAGTTCACGCGGGAGAAGGGAGTTGGTCCGGAGCCTCCGACACGGACGGCTGTTGTCCGGGTGTCGAGGTTCACACAATCGCCCGAATCGGAACTGTTCGTTACGCTCGAATGTCTCTTCTAGCTGCAAGAGGGACCGAAGAGCTAACAGAGGCAGGAGATGGACGACAAAGGCGAAAGCGAGGCAAAACAGAAGAACAAGCGTCTGGAACTGAGCGTCGCGCAGGTCGCCGGCAGCGCCCTGGCGGCGGTGATCGCCGCACTGCTCGCGGGCAAGCTCGGGGTGTACGGCACCGTCATCGGCGCCGGCGTCGTCAGTGTCGTGGCCACGTCGGGCGGCACGATCTTCCAGCACTTGTTCAAGCGCACGGGCGAGCAGCTCAGAGAGGCGACGACGCAGGCCGCACGGCCGAAGATGCGCCAGGTACCGGTCCAGGACGCGGGCCGCGCGGTCGGGCGTGGCGGCCCCGAGCGGGATCGCACCCGGCCGATGGGCCGGACGGGTGACGCGGACGCGACGCGGCTGCTCCCCGGTGTCGATCCGGCCGCTCCGCGGCCTGCCGTGGACGCGACACAGCTGTTGCCCGGTGTGAACCACCCGCCGGAGCGAAACGGCGCACACGCGGGCGCGCTTTCCGGCCCGCACGCTGATCCGCGCTCCGATGGTCATGACAGCACGGCTGCCCCCTTCGATGACGAGTACACGTCGGGCACCACACACGGCACGCGCCGGCGCGGCTACAAGCGCCCGCTGCTCGCCGCCGCCGCGATCTTCGCGCTGGCCATGGGCACGGTGACCGCCGTCGAGCTGGTCAGCGGCGAGAGCGCCGACGGCGGCAAGGGCACCTCCGTCAGCCAGATCCTGACCGGCGGGAACTCGGGCAAGAAGCAGGACCCCGCGCCCGAGCGCGGCCCCGGGCACGGCTCGGAGTCCGGCGGCGGTCAGGAGAACGGCGAGGACTCCGACGGCGGCGGCAAGCCGGACCCCGGCACGTCCGAGCCGGGCGGCGACCCGGGCAAGCGGTCGCCGGACCCGTCCACGTCCCCGGACCCGGTGGACCCGTCCACGGGCGGCTCCTCGCAGTCCCCGAAGCCGAACCCCTCCGGGGGCGGGCAGTCCCCGGACAGCGGCAAGGGCGGTGACGACGGCAAGACGACCGGTGGCGGGACGACGACCGGCGGGCAGGGCACCACGGGCGGCGGCCAGAGCACGCCGAAGCCGCCGGAGCAGAACGCGGCGGCGGGCACGTCCACAACGGGCAAGCAGACCCCGGTCTCGTAACCGGCCCCCGCCCCGGGCCCCCGCCCTGGGCCTCCGCCCCGGGCCCGGCTCGGGCCTCCGGCTCGGGCCCCGGCCCGGACTCCGGCTCCCGGCTAGGGCCCGGGCTACGGCCCCAGGCCCAGGTACTGCCTCGGGCTGCGGCCCCGGGCTCCGCCCGGGCCGAGGCGCCGGCTCCGGATCCCGGCTACGTCCCTAGGCGCCGGCTCGGGCTCCGGCTCCCGGTTCGGGCCTTGGCCCCAGGCCCCGGCTCGGGCTCCGGCCCGGGCCTTGGCTCCGGGCCCCGCCCCAGGCTCAGGCTCGGACTCCGGCTCCCGGCCCAGCCCCCGCCCCGACCCCTTCCGGTTCCCGGCCCTGGCCCGGGTGCCGACTCCCGACCGCCGGACGGGCTGGTCCTCCAGCCCGTCCGGCGTCTGAGGACATTCGGGAAGGGGCGGGTAGGGGAAAACCCCACCCGCCCCACCCGCCGCGCTCACCCGCCCAGCACCCGCCGCAGATACGCGTTCCCGAACACCCGCCCGGCATCCAGCCGGTCCCGCAGCGCCACGAACTCCCCGAACCGCGGATACACCCCCGCCAGGTACTCCGCGTCGCGGCCGTGCAGCTTCCCCCAGTGCGGCCGCCCCCCGTGCGCCGTCATGATCCGCTCCGCCGCGGCGAAGTACGCGCGGTACGGCGCGCCCCGGTACATGTGCACCGCTATGTAGGCCGTCTCCCGGCCGTGCGCCGTGGACAGCGGGATGTCGTCGGCCGGCGCGGTCCGTATCTCCACGGGGAAGCCGATCCGCAGCCGCGAGCGTTCGATCATCGCCCTGAGTTCGGCCAGCGCCGCCAGCGTGGCCTCGCGCGGCAGGGCGTACTCCATCTCCACGAAGCGGACGCGGCGCGGGCTGGTGAAGACCTTGTAGGCGTCGTCGGTGTAGGTGCGGGCGGACAGGGCGCGGCCGGCCACCCGGGCCAGGCCGGGCACGGCCGCGGGCACCGCGCGGCCGGCCGTGCAGACGGCCTGGAAGAGTCCGTTGGAGACCAGCTCGTCCTCGACCCAGGCGCTGACCCGGCCGGGCGGGGACGCGGGACCCGCGCTGCGGTTGTTGCGCTTGGTGACACAGCTGTGCGTGTGGGGGAACCAGAAGAACTCGAAGTGCTCGTTCTCGGCGACGAGCTGATCGAACTCGGCCGTCACCCGGCCCAGCCCCATCGGCTCCTCGCAGGCCCTGAGCAGGAACGAGGGCTCCACCGCGAAGGTGAGCTCGCTGATCACGCCCAGCGCGCCCAGGCCCAGCCGGGCCGCCGCGAAGACCTCGGGGTTCTCACCCGCCGAGCAGCGGAGCGCCGAGCCGTCGGCGGTCACCAGCTCCAGGGCTCTGACCTGGGCGGAGAGCGAGGCCGAGTCGCGGCCCGTGCCGTGGGTGCCGGTGCTGACCGCCCCGGAGACGGTCTGCTCCATGATGTCGCCCATGTTGGCCAGCGACAGTCCCCGCGCGGCCAGCTCCGCGTTGAGCCTGCGCAGCGTGGTGCCGGCGGCCACCGTCACCGTCCCGGCGCGCCGGTCGACGCCCCGGACGCCGGTGAGGCGGTCGGGGCGGATCAGCAGGCCGTCGGTGGCGGCCGCCGCCGTGAAGGAGTGCCCCGTGCCGACGGCCTTGACCCGCAGGCCGTCCGCCGCGGCCCGCGCCACCTCGGCCGCCAGCTCCGCCGTGCTCGCCGGTGCCACGGTCCGCGCGGGGCGGGCGGTGACGTTCCCCGCCCAGTTACGCCACGCACCCCTTGTCGCGGTCCCCGCCGCGGTCGTCGTCCCCGTCATGTGCCCCAGCCCCTCCCCTTGCCTGCGGCACGGACGGACCGGGCCGCTGCGGCGCCGGCTCCCGGAGCCGGCGGTATCCCAGGAACGCGACCGCCGCCGCGAGCGCTCCCGCCACACCGGCCACCGCGTACCCCGCCTCGGCGCCGGCGGCGTCGACCACCCAGCCGGCGGCCGACGACCCCAGCGCCACGCCGACCGCGAGCCCCGTGCTCGTCCAGGTCATGCCCTCGGTCAGCTGCGCGCGCGGTACGTGCTGCTCGACGAGGGCCATCGTCGTCACCATGGTCGGCGCGATGGACAGCCCCGCGAGGAAGAGCGCCACGGCCAGGAACGGCAGGCTCCCGACCAGTTGGAGGGGGATCATACTCACGGCCATCGCACACACGCCCAGGAGCCAGCGGCGGGCCATGTCGCTCTTCAGGTGCAGCAGTCCGAAGACCGCGCCCGCCAGGCAGGAACCCAGCGCGTACACGGCGAGCACCAGGCTCGCCATCGCCTTGTGGCCCTCGTCCTCGGCGAAGGCGACCGTCACCACGTCGACCGTGCCGAAGATCGCGCCCATCGCGACGAACGTCGCGACCAGCACCTGGAGGCCGCGCGAGCGCAGCGCGGAGCCCCCGGAGTGCTGACCGCGGGGGTGCGGGGCGGGCTCGGTGCCGCGCTGCGCCGTCAGCCACCAGACGCCGGCCGCGAGGAAGGCGGCGGCCAGCAGGGGACCGGCCTCCGGGAACCAGGCCGTGGACAGCCCGATCGACAGGATCGGCCCGATGATGAAGCACACCTCGTCGACCACGGACTCGAAGGCGTATGCCGTGTGCAGCTCGCGGGTGCCGCCGTAGACCGCCGCCCAGCGGGCCCGCACCATCGACCCCACGCTCGGCGTGGTGCCCGCGCAGGCCGCGAAGAGGAAGAGCGTCCAGTCCGGCCAGCGCTGCTGGGTGCTGAGCACCAGCCCCGCCACCGAGGCCACGGCGACCAGCATGGCCGGGCGCAGCACCCGGCGCTGTCCGTGCCGGTCGACGAGCCGGGATATCTGCGGGCCGACCACGGCGGCCGAAACCGCCAGCGCCGCGGAGAGCGCGCCGGCCAGTCCGTACCGCCCGGTGACCTGGGAGATCATCGTGACGATGCCGATGCCCAGCATCGAGAGCGGCATCCGGCCGAGGAGCCCGGCGGCGGAGAAGGCCGTGGCGCCGGGGACGGCGAATATGTCGCGGTAGGAGCTGGGCAAGGGAACCGCCAGGAGGCTCGGGAGGGGCGCGGACGGGACGGGGCAGCACGGCGTGGCGCGGGGGCCGGGCGGACCGGACGGCCCGGAGCGGCTACGGGGACGTCCGTAAGGGATGTAAGTGGCCGATACAGCTTACGTGCGCGCGTGTGTGCGGCGCACGGCCATTTCCTGCCGGTCAGGGCAGGGTGGCAGGATCGGACGCATGTCGGACCAGACAGCAGACCAGCCAGCAGACCAGCAGGCACACCCGTCGGCAGCCGCGCCGTACGACGCCCTGTTGCTGCTCTCCTTCGGCGGCCCCGAGGGCCCGGACGACGTCGTCCCGTTCCTGGAGAACGTCACCCGGGGGCGCGGCATCCCCCGCGAGCGGCTCAAGGAGGTCGGGCAGCACTACTTCCTCTTCGGCGGCGTCAGCCCGATCAACGACCAGAACCGCGAGCTGCTCGACGCCCTGCGCAAGGACTTCGCCGAACAGGGCCTGGACCTGCCGGTCCACTGGGGCAACCGCAACTGGGCGCCGTACCTGACCGACACCCTGCGCGAGATGACGGCCGCCGGGCACCGCCGCGTGCTGACCCTGGCCACCAGCGCCTACGCCTCCTACTCCGGCTGCCGGCAGTACCGCGAGAACCTCGCGGACGCCCTCGCCGCCCTGGAGGCCGAGGGCCTGACCCCGCCGCGCGTCGACAAGCTGCGGCACTACTTCAACCACCCCGGCTTCGTCCGGCCCATGACCGACGCGACGCTCGCCGCGCTCGCCGCGCTGCCCGAGGACGTACGGGCCGGCGCGCACCTGGCCTTCACCACGCACTCCATCCCCACGGCCGCCGCGGACACCTCCGGGCCCGCCGAGGGCCACGGCGACGGCGGCGCCTACGTCGCCGAGCACCTCGACGTCGCCCGGACGATCGCCGAGGCGGTCCGTGCGGAGACCGGCACCGAGCACCCCTGGCGGCTCGTCTACCAGTCGCGCAGCGGCGCCCCGCACATCCCGTGGCTCGAACCCGACATCTGCGACCACCTGGAGACCCTGCGCGGCGAGGGCGCCCCCGCCGTCGTCATGGTCCCCATCGGCTTCGTCTCGGACCACATGGAGGTCAAGTACGACCTCGACACCGAGGCCACCGCCAAGGCCGCCGAGCTGGGTCTGCCCGTCGCCCGCGCCGCCACCGTGGGCGCCGACCCGCGCTTCGCCGCCGCCGTGCGCGAGCTGGTCCTGGAGCGCGCCGCCACCGAGCGCGGCGAGCGGCCCGAGCGCTGCGCCCTCGGCGCCCTCGGCCCCTCCCACGACCTCTGCCCCGTCGGCTGCTGCCCCGCCCGGGCCCCCCGCCCGGCCGCCGCCGGCGCCGACAGCCCGTACGCCTGACGCCCGAGGAGCCCCCGCACCGTGAACCCCCTGAAGGCCGAACTCCTCTCCGTCGCCCTTGAGGCGGCCGCCCGCGCGGGCGTGCTGCTGCGCGACGGCCGCCCGGACGACCTGGGCGTGGCCGCCACCAAGACCAGCTCCATCGACGTCGTCACCGAGATGGACCTCGCCGCCGAGAAACTGATCACCGACTTCCTGGCCGAGCGCCGCCCCGCCGACGGGGTGCTGGGCGAGGAGGGCGCCAGCACCACCGGCACCAGCGGAGTGCGCTGGGTCGTCGATCCGATCGATGGCACGGTCAACTATCTGTACGGGCTGCCCTCCTGGGCCGTCTCCATCGCCGCCGAGATCGACGGCGAGACGGCCGTAGGCGTGGTCGCCGCCCCCGTACGCGGCGAGACGTACCGCGCGGTCCGCGGCGAGGGCGCCTTCGCCGGTGACCGCCCGCTGCGGGTCCGCCCCGCCCCCGTCTTCGGCCAGGCCCTGATCGGCACCGGCTTCGGCTACCTCACCGAGCGCCGCGCCGCCCAGGCCGAGGTGCTGCGCGCCCTCCTGCCCGAGGTGCGCGACATCCGCCGCGGCGGCTCGGCCGCCATCGACCTCTGCGACGTGGCCTGCGGCCGGCTCGACGGCTACTACGAGCGGGGCCTCAACCCCTGGGACCACGCGGCCGGCGCCCTGATCGCCGAGGAGGCGGGCGCCCTGACCGGCGGCCGGCCCGGCGAGCCCGCCTCGGGCGAGCTCACCGTCGCCGCCCCGCCCGGCCTCTTCGAACCGCTCCAGGCCCGTCTGGACGCCCTCGGGGCCTGGCGCGACTGACCGGGGCCCGGCCGCGTCCGGCAGGCCCCGAGGCGGCCGCACAGCCGCCGCGCGGGCGACACCCGGGTGACGACGCCACCCCGGCAGCACAGAGCGCCCCCGTGCCGGCCGGCACGGGGGCGCTCCGCTGCGTGGGATCAGCCCTACGGCCTAAGCGGCCGTGACCTGGACGCCGTGTTCGGCGGCCAGACGGTGAAGGTCGTCCAGTGCGGCCTGCTCCACCTCGGCGAGGAATTCGTCGCCCGACCTACGGGCCTGGTCCAGGTCGGACCGGGTGCTCTCTATGCGCTGCAGAATGCCAGCGGTGAACGCGTCCATGGTGCTGCGCCCCCTCGTCGTGGGTCGATGGCACGGGGGTGTGCCGACGGCGAAACGATCACGACCGATCCCGGTGGCGGGGGTAACACGGCGTGCAGCCGCCAGGGCCGGTGTGATCGCGGGTGTGCAGACGTCTTCCCCACCGCGCTCCGCGTGGAAACCTGCCGTCACACGCCAATCCGGAATCCCGCCGGATCCCGGTGCTCACTGGCTGCCAAGAGCCCCTTACGGCCGGTTTACCGGCGTTGCAGGCAGGATGGATATACCCGGGGACCCGGGTTCGTCACGTGCCCCCAGGGCTCAAAGGGAAGGAAGAACGCCGTGCGCGTACTCGTCGTCGAGGACGAGCAGCTGCTCGCAGATGCCGTCGCCACCGGACTGCGCCGGGAGGCCATGGCCGTCGACGTCGTGTACGACGGGGCCGCGGCCCTGGAGCGCATCGCCGTCAACGACTACGACGTCATCGTGCTCGACCGCGACCTGCCCGTCGTCCACGGCGACGACGTCTGCCGCAAGGTCGTCGAGCTCGGCATGCCCACCCGCGTGCTGATGCTGACCGCCTCCGGCGACGTCAGCGACCGCGTGGAGGGCCTGGAGATCGGTGCCGACGACTACCTCCCGAAGCCCTTCGCCTTCAGCGAGCTGACCGCCCGTGTCCGGGCCCTCGGCCGCCGTACGACCGTGGCCCTGCCCCCGGTCCTGGAGCGGGCCGGGATCAAGCTCGACCCCAACCGCCGCGAGGTCTTCCGCGAGGGCCGCGAGGTCCAGCTCGCGCCGAAGGAGTTCGCCGTCCTGGAGGTCCTCATGCGCAGCGAGGGCGCCGTCGTCTCGGCCGAGCAGCTGCTGGAGAAGGCCTGGGACGAGAACACCGACCCGTTCACCAACGTCGTCCGGGTCACCGTCATGACCCTGCGCCGCAAGCTCGGCGAGCCCCCGGTCATCGTGACCGTGCCCGGCTCGGGATACCGGATCTGATCACCCGTGCCCTCCACACCCCCCGCCGCCCCGGCCCCGCCGGCCGGCTCCCGGCCCACGCCGCCCAAGCCCAGCTGGGACCCCCGCCAGCCGGTCGTACGGCCGTTCCCCTGGCTGCGCCCGACCATCCGGATACGCCTCACGCTGCTGTACGGCGGGATGTTCCTGATGGCCGGGGTGCTGCTGCTGACGATCATCTACCTGCTGGCGGCGGACGCCCTCAGCCAGGGCAACGAGCTGCCGTTCCGGATCGTCAACGCACAGGTCCAGACGAGCGGCACGTGCGGCTACCTCCGCTCCACCAATGACAGCGACGTCTTCATGGACGGCCTGCGCCAGTGCATGGCGCACCAGCGCGCCATGGCCCTCGACAGCCTCCTCAAGCGCTCCCTGCTCGCCCTGCTCGGCCTCGCTGTGATCGCCTTCGCCTTCGGCTACGCCATGGCCGGCCGGGTCCTCTCGCCCCTGGGCAAGATGACCCGGACCGCCCGCCGGGTCGCCGCCACGGACCTCTCCCGGCGGATCGAACTGGGTGGGCCGGAGGACGAGTTGAAGGAGCTCTCGGACACCTTCGACGAGATGCTCGACCGGCTGGAGCGGGCCTTCACCGCGCAGCAGCGGTTCGTGGCCAACGCCTCGCACGAGCTGCGGACCCCACTGGCGATCAACCGCACGCTGCTGGAGGTCCACCTCTCCGACCCCGGTGCCCCTATAGAGCTCCAGCAGCTCGGCAAGACGCTGCTGGCCACCAACGAGCGCAGCGAGCAGCTCGTGGAGGGGCTGCTGCTGCTCGCCCGCAGCGACAACGAGATCGTGGACCGCAAGCCCGTGGATCTCGCCGAGGTGGCCACCAGGGCGCTGGACCAGGCCCGTGCGGAGGCGCAGGGCAAGGGCGTGGAGCTGCGGGGCACCCAGGAGCCCGCGGTCGTCCAGGGCAACGGGGTGCTCCTGGAGCGCATCGCGCTGAACCTGGTGCAGAACGCCGTGCGCTACAACACCGACGACGGCTGGGTGGAGGTCACCACCCAGGCCATGCCGGGCCACGCCCTGCTGGTGGTCGAGAACACCGGCCCGGTCGTCCCGGCGTACGAGCTGGACAACATCTTCGAGCCGTTCCGCCGGCTGCGCACGGAGCGCACCGGGAGCGACAAGGGGGTGGGTCTCGGCCTGTCGATCGTGCGCTCCGTGGCACGTGCCCACGGGGGCCGGATCACGGCCGAATCACGCGAGGGAGGCGGGTTGATCATGAGAGTGGTGCTGCCTACCTGACAGATTCTGCGAGAATAGGGCGGCTGCGGGTTCGCTTTGGGCGGAATTTTCACGGTCCGACCCTTGCTGTAGGCGTGTGTGATCGCTCACATGCGCAAACTTCAGGCCATCCACTCTCCGTGATCGGCGGGACCGGCGGAACGCCGGGAAAATGGGGGTTTCCGTTGGTCCTGATCACGGGAAGTACACGGGATGGCGTATCCGCACGCGGCTTTCGGACCGTGTACGGTCCGGTTCGCCACCCAACCCCATCACCTCTTCAGGTGTGCGGTTGGGTGTCGATTGAGTAACAGACCTTGATGTGAGGCAAAATCTCCGCCTCAGGTCGGGCACAAGTCCGGCCTCTCACGCGTTACGTGCGCTGGAGACACCGCAGACACCCAGAGGGGGAGAGCGACATGGCAACGGACTACGACACCCCACGCAAGACCGACGATGACGTCAACGAGGACAGCATCGAGGAACTCAAGGCACGGCGGAACGACAAGTCGGCGTCGACGGTCGACGTGGACGACTTCGAGGCCGCGGAGGGCCTGGAGCTGCCCGGCGCGGACCTCTCCAACGAGGAGCTGTCCGTCCGGGTCCTGCCCCGGCAGGCCGACGAGTTCACCTGCATGAGCTGCTTCCTCGTGCACCACCGCAGCCAGCTGGCCCGCGAGAAGAACGGCCAGCCGATCTGCCGCGACTGCGACTGAGGACCGGGTCTGCCATGGCAGGCTCGACCCCTTTCCGGAAGCGGCGTTCCCGCCGGCCCGAGCTGACCAGCGGGCCGACCGGTGACGCCGCGCGGCAGGACGACACTGCCGGGGCCGTGGCCGGCACCGGCGTCGAGCGGGGCCGCACGGCCTCGCTCGCCGCGGCGGTCGGCCACGGCGCCAGAATGGGCGGCCGGGGGGCGCGGGCGGGCCTGACCGCCGTCGTCGACCGGATCATCGCGACCGCCCCGCGCATCCCCGTGCGCGACCTCGCGACCCTGCGCGAGCAGTTTCCCGGCCTCGGCCCGGAGGAGCTCGCGGACAAGCTGGTGACCGGCGCCGCGAACGGCACGTCCACCGTGGGCGCCGGCGTCGGCGCCGCGGCGATGATGCCCGTACCGCCGGCCATGCCGGCCGAGCTGGCCGCCGAGATCATCGGCGTGGCCGGCGTGGAGTTCAAGCTCATCGCCGAGCTGCACGAGGTCTACGGCGTGCGGGCCCCCGGCAGCGCCCGGCAGCGGGCCACGGCCTATCTCGCCGCCTGGGCCGACGAGCGGGGCATCGACGTCACCGCCCCCACCTCGGTCAACGCCGCCCTGGGCGGCCAGCTGAAGCGCGAACTGCGCCAGCAGATCCTCAAACGCACGGTCCGCAATCTGCCGAGCCTCGCGCCGTTCATGGTCGGGGCCGCCGTCGGCGCGGTGATGAACCGCAGGGACACCCGGAAGCTCGCCGAGAAGGTGCGCAAGGACCTGCGCCGCAAGCAGGTGCCGTGGGACGCCCTGCCGCCCGGGAGGCCCTGAGAGCCCCCCGGGGTCCGCTCAGGCCCGCACGGCCGCGAGAGCGGCCGTCAGACGCTCGGGAGAGCGCGTGGAGAGATAGACGTAAGGCGTCGGGTCGGACGGATCGGTGATCTCGATCCGCACCGCGGTGGGCACATAGCCACGCAGCAGCATGAAGGCACGGGGGTCGGCCTTGTGCGTGCGCCAGGCGAGGGCCTCCTCCGCGTCCAGGACCTCCGCCCGTCCCAGCGCCTCGACCGGGATCCGCGCGTCGCCCGCCAGCAGCGCGCCGCCCGCCAGGCGGATCCGCGCCGACCCGTAGGCGCTCACGGCCACCGCGGCCAGCGCGCCGCCGCCGACGAGCCCGCCGACCAGCGGCACCGGGCCCAGCGGGAGCATGATCAGCCCCATGGCGATCCCGGCGAGAACCGCGATGAACCACCAGGAACGGGGCGCGGTGAGGCGTTCTTCGTAACCCTGCATGGGCCCAAGCTTGACACGGACGGGACCGGGCCCGGCCGTCGCGGGTAAGGTCAGCCCCTGTGAGTGGAAGAACGACAGCGCTGACGCCGCCGGACGGTGCCGAGCCGCCGGTGCGGCACCCCGACGCGCCCGCGCCCGGAGAGGCCATCGGGGCGCACTACGAACACTGCTTCGGCTGCGGCGGAGGCGTCGCGCACGGCCTGCACCTGGAGGCCCGCGCGGGCGAGGGCGTGAGCGTCACCGCGGAGTTCCGCGTCAAGGAGGCGCACCAGGGCGCCCCCGGCCTCGCGCACGGCGGGGTGCTGGCCACCGCGCTGGACGAGACGCTCGGCTCGCTGGGCTGGCTGCTGCGGGTGATCGCGGTGACCGGCCGGCTGGAGACGGACTACGTCCAGCCCGTGCCGGTGGGCACCGTGCTGCACCTGGACGCCGCCGTGCACGCGGTGCACGGCCGTAAGATCTACGCCACGGCCACCGGCCGGATCGGCGGTCCCGAGGGCCCCGTCGCGGTGCGCGCGTCGGCGGTGTTCATCGAGGTCAAGATCGACCACTTCATCGAGAACGGCCGTCCCGCCGAGATCCAGGCCGCCCTGGCCGACCCCGACCAGGTGAAGGTCGCGCGAGCTTTTGAGGTGAATCCATGAGTCATGCGCCCAGCGGCGCACCCGTCGACGTGCTGATCCGCCGGGTGGACCCCGAGGTCCCGATCCCGGCGTACGGGCACCCCGGCGACGCCGGCTGCGACCTGGTGACCACCGAGGCCGCCGAGCTGCCCCCGGGGGAGCGCATGGTGCTGCCCACCGGGATCTCCATCGCGCTGCCCGACGGGTACGCGGCGTTCGTGCACCCGCGTTCGGGTCTCGCCGCCAGGTGCGGGGTGTCCATGGTGAATGCCCCGGGGACCATCGATGCCGGGTACCGTGGAGAGATCAAGGTGATCGTGGTCAATCTGGACCCGCGGGAGACCGTCCGGTTCGAGAGGTTCGACCGCATCGCCCAACTGGTCGTCCAGCAGGTCGAGAAGGTCCGCTTCCACGAGGTGGCGGAGCTTCCGGGCTCGGCACGGGCCGAAGGGGGCTTCGGGTCCACCGGTGGCCACGCTGCCGTGGGGAATGGATTCGCTTCGGTCGTAAGCGACCGGGAAGGACAGTGACGTGTTCGGTCGTCGCCGCAAGCGCAGCGAGGACGCCGTCGATCGTATCGACGACGTGACCTCCGATGAGTCGGCAGAGGACACCCTCGCCGACGAGTCCGTGACGGACACCGCGGCCGCGAGCCGGGTCCGGCTGGAGCCGGAACCGCGCCCCGACGGGCCGTGGGACCTCTCCGAGGTGCGGGAGGCCGGCGAGGGCCGGGTCGACCTCGGTGGACTGTTCGTGCCCGGTGTCGAGGGCATGGAGCTGCGGGTCGAGGTCGCCGGCGACGCGATCGTCGCCGCGACGGTCGTGCTGCGCGACAGCGCCGTACAGCTCCAGGCGTTCGCCGCTCCCAAGCGCGAGGGCATCTGGCACGAGGTGCGCGAGGAGATCGCGTCGGGCATCACCCAGCAGGGCGGTGTCGTCGACGAGACGCAGGGCCCGCTCGGCTGGGAGCTGCGGGCGCAGGTGCCGGTGGCGCTGCCGGACGGCACGCAGGGCGTGCAGCTCGTCCGCTTCGTCGGCTGCGACGGCCCGCGCTGGTTCCTGCGCGGGGTGATCTCCGGCCAGGGCGCGGTGCAGCCGCAGACCGCGGGCCTGCTGGAGCAGATCTTCAAGGACACCGTCGTCGTGCGCGGCGACTCCCCGATGGCGCCGCGCGACCCGATCGTGCTGAAGCTGCCGGACGACGCCCAGATGGTGGCCGAGGGCCTCCAGCAGGACGACTCCGAGGGCTCCCGGTTCGCCGGTGGCGTGGAGCGCCTGGAGCGCGGTCCGGAGATCTCCGAGATTCGCTAGAAAACGCTCGTCAAACGGCTGGATTACGCCGTTCCGCTGGGCCGGGACCCCGAACCGGGGTCCCGGCCCAGCGGCGTTTTCGCAGGTCCTGGAGGCGTCCGTATGGATTCCGTCAAGGGGGCGCTAATGGCCGTAAGGGAGGCGTCAACGGGGCGTTCGTACGTTGATAAGAGCGGTTTGCTGTGGAGGTCCGTTACTGCCCGACCTCTCTAGGAGCACACGATGGCCGACGTGGCCTTCGTCGTCACCACGATCGCGGTATTCGCGTTGGTGGCTCTCGTCGCCAAGGGGGTGACGAAGCTGTGACCGCCGAGAACGTCGTCGGCCTGGTCGTGGCCGTCGCCCTGCTGGGCTACCTGATCCTCGCCCTCGTTTTCCCGGAGAGGTTCTGACCGCCGATATGAGCCCCGTCCTTTCCGGAGTTCTCCAGCTCACCGCGCTCGTCGCGGCGCTGGCCCTGGTGTACCGCCCGCTCGGCGACCACATGGCCCGCGTCTACAGCTCCGAGAAGCACCTGCGCGTCGAGAAGTGGATATACCGCTGCATCGGCGCCGACCCGAACGCCGAAATGCGCTGGCCCGCCTATCTGCGCGGCATCCTCGCCTTCTCGGTCGCCGGTGTCCTCTTCCTCTACCTGCTCCAGCGGATCCAGGGCGTGCTGCCGGAGTCGCTGTCGCTGGGCTTCACCGCGATCAGCCCGGACCAGGCGTTCAACACGGCCGCCTCGTTCGTCGCCAACACCAACTGGCAGTCGTACTCGGGCGAGCAGGCCATGGGCCACGCCGTCCAGACGCTCGGCCTCGCCGTGCAGAACTTCGTCTCGGCCGCCGTCGGCATGGCCGTGGCCGTCGCGCTCGTCCGGGGCTTCGCCCGCTCCCGCACCGGTGACCTCGGCAACTTCTGGGCCGACCTGGTGCGCGGCACCGTCCGCATCCTCATCCCGATCTCGGTGATCGGCGCGCTGGTGCTCGTCGCGTGCGGCGCGATCCAGAACTTCGCGGGCATCCACGAGATCGGGCAGCTCACCGGCGGCACCCAGCAGGTGAACGGCGGCGCCGTCGCCTCGCAGGAGGTCATCAAGGAGCTGGGCACCAACGGCGGCGGCTACTTCAACGCCAACTCCGCCCACCCCTTCGAGAACCCGGACGCCTTCACCAACCTCTTCGAGGTCTTCCTGATCCTGGTCATCCCCTTCGCGCTGACCCGGACCTTCGGCAAGCTCGTCGGCAACGTCAAGCAGGGCTACGCGATCCTCGCGACCATGGGCCTGATCTGGCTCGGCTTCACGGCCCTGATGATGTGGACCGAGTTCGCGCACCACGGCCCCGCGCTCCAGGCGGCGGGCGGCGCGATGGAGGGCAAGGAGCAGCGCTTCGGCATCAGTGGCACCGCGATCTTCGCGACGTCCACCACCCTCACCTCCACGGGCGCGGTGGACGGCTTCCACTCCTCCCTCACCGGCCTCGGCGGCGGCATCACGCTGCTCGGCATGATGCTGGGCGAGATCGCGCCCGGCGGCGTCGGCTCCGGTCTGTACGGCATGCTCGTGATGGCCGTCATCGCGGTCTTCATCGCGGGCCTGATGGTCGGCCGGACGCCCGAGTACCTCGGCAAGAAGATCGGCACCCGCGAGATCAAGCTCGCCGCCTGCTACATCCTCGTCACCCCGACCCTGGTGCTCGGCTTCACGGCCCTGTCGATGGCGCTGGCGACCCCGCCGGACTCCATCCTCAACACCGCGGAGAACTCGGTGCACGGCAGCGGCGCCCACGGCTTCTCCGAGGTCCTCTACGCCTTCACCTCCGGCGCCAACAACAACGGCTCCGCGTTCGGCGGCCTCAACGCCAACACCCAGTGGTACAACACCACGATCGGCCTCGCCATGCTGCTCGGCCGGTTCGTCCCGATGGTGTTCGTGCTGGCGCTGGCCGGCTCGCTCGCCGAGCAGAAGCCCGTGCCCGAGACCGCGGGCACCCTGCGCACCGAGAAGCCGCTCTTCGCGGGCCTGCTCGTCGGCGCCATCCTCATCATCACCGGCTTGACCTACTTCCCGGCCCTGGCCCTTGGCCCGATGGCGGAGGGACTCTCATGAGCACGACCACCCCTGTCCGTACCGCCCAGGAAGGGCCGCAGGAGACGCCTCCGCACGGCTCCGAGGAGCACGGGCGCGTCTCCGGTGGCCTCTTCGACCCGGCGCAGTTGCTGAAGTCGCTGCCGGACGCGTTCCGCAAGCTGGATCCCCGGGTGATGGTGAAGTCCCCGGTGATGTTCGTGGTGCTGGTGGGTTCGGTGGTGACCACCGGGCTGGCGCTGAAGGATCCCGGTTCCTGGTTCGGCTGGGCGATCACGGTCTGGCTGTGGCTGACGGTCCTGTTCGCCAACCTCGCGGAGGCCGTGGCCGAGGGCCGGGGCAAGGCCCAGGCCGACACCCTGCGCAAGGCCAAGACCGACACGGTCGCGCGCCGCCTGACCGGTGACGGCGCCGAGGAGTCGGTGCCCGGCACCGAGCTGCGCGTGGGCGACCTCGTGGTCTGCGAGGCCGGCGACATCATCCCCGGCGACGGTGACGTCGTCGAGGGCGTCGCCTCCGTCGACGAGTCCGCCATCACGGGCGAGTCGGCGCCGGTGATCCGGGAGTCCGGCGGTGACCGCTCGGCGGTCACCGGTGGCACCAAGGTCCTCTCCGACCGCATCGTCATCAAGATCACCACCAAGCCCGGTGAGACCTTCATCGACCGGATGATCAACCTGGTCGAGGGCGCGGCCCGGCAGAAGACGCCGAACGAGATCGCGCTCAACATCCTGCTCGCCTCGCTGACCATCGTCTTCCTGCTGGCCGTCGTCACCCTCCAGCCCTTCGCGATCTACGCGGGCGCCGAGCAGACGATGATCGTGCTGGCGGCCCTGCTGGTCTGCCTCATCCCGACCACCATCGGCGCGCTGCTCTCCGCGATCGGCATCGCGGGCATGGACCGGCTCGTCCAGCGCAACGTCCTGGCGATGTCCGGGCGCGCGGTGGAGGCCGCGGGCGACGTCTCGACGCTGCTGCTCGACAAGACCGGCACCATCACCTACGGCAACCGCCAGGCCTCCGAGTTCGTCCCCGTCAAGGGCACCACCGCCGCCGAGGTCGCGGACGCCGCCCAGCTCTCCTCGCTGGCCGACGAGACGCCCGAGGGCCGCTCGATCGTCGTCCTGGCCAAGGAGAAGTACGGCCTGCGCGAGCGCCACGAGGGCGAGCTGGTGGGCGCCGAGTGGGTGCCCTTCACCGCCCAGACCCGCATGTCGGGCGTGGACGTGGACGGACGGAAGGTCCGCAAGGGCGCGACCGGCTCGGTCGTCGCGTGGGTCGAGGAGCAGGGCGGCACCGTCGCCGGGGACGCCCGCAAGCTCACGGACGACATCTCCCAGGCCGGCGGCACCCCGCTGCTGGTCGCCGTCGAGGACGACAAGGGCGCCCGCGTCCTGGGCGTCATCCACCTCAAGGACGTCGTCAAGGACGGCATGCGGGAGCGGTTCGAGGAACTGCGCCGCATGGGCATCAAGACCGTCATGATCACGGGTGACAACCCGCTGACGGCCAAGGCCATCGCCGAGGAGGCCGGCGTCGACGACTTCCTCGCCGAGGCCACCCCCGAGGACAAGATGGCCCTCATCAAGCGCGAGCAGGCGGGCGGCAAGCTCGTCGCGATGACGGGCGACGGCACCAACGACGCCCCGGCGCTCGCCCAGGCCGACGTCGGCGTGGCCATGAACACCGGTACCTCGGCCGCCAAGGAGGCCGGGAACATGGTGGACCTGGACTCCGACCCGACCAAGCTCATCGAGATCGTCGAGATCGGCAAGCAGCTCCTGATCACCCGGGGCGCGCTCACCACCTTCTCGATCGCCAACGACGTCGCGAAGTACTTCGCGATCATCCCGGCGATGTTCGCGGTGGCCTACCCGGGCCTCGACAAGCTCAACATCATGAACCTGACGTCGCCGGAGTCGGCGATCCTGTCGGCGGTCATCTTCAACGCGCTGATCATCGTGGCCCTGGTCCCGCTCGCCCTCAAGGGCGTCCGCTACCGCCCGATGAGCGCGGACAGCATGCTCCGGCGCAACCTCTTGATCTACGGACTGGGCGGCCTGATCTCCCCGTTCATCGGCATCAAGATCATCGACCTGCTCATCTCCCTCATCCCTGGCATCGGGTGACCCCTCCATGAACACTTCCGTAAGCGGTACGGCCCGCCTGGTGGCGGCGGGCCTGCGGGCCCTGCTGGTCCTCACGGTGGTCTGCGGCGTGATCTACCCGCTGGTCGTCACGGGCATCGCCCAGGCCGCCTTCCACGACAAGGCCAACGGCTCCGAGCTCAAGGTGAACGGCAAGTCCGTGGGCTCCGAGCGCCTCGGCCAGAGCTACCACCTCGACGCCAAGGACAAGGACGGCAACTCGCTGCCCGACCCGAAGTACTTCCAGCCCCGCCCGTCGGCGGCCGGCGCCAACACGGAGAACACGAAGTACTCCCTGCTGGTCTCCGGCCCGTCCAACCTCGCCGCCGACAGCAAGGTCCTGCTGGCCAACGTCGAGCAGCGCCGCGCCGACGTCGCCGCCTTCAACGGCGTCCGCCCGTCGTCGGTCCCGGTCGACGCCCTCACGGCCTCCGCCTCCGGCGTCGACCCGGACATCTCCCCGGCCTACGCCCGCCTCCAGGCCGAGCGCGTCGCCAAGGCGAACCACCTGCCGGCGGCCGAGGTGCGCAAGCTGGTCGACCAGCACGTGGACGGCCGCGTCCTGGGCTTCATGGGCGAGGAGCGGGTGAACGTCCTGAAGCTGAACGTCGCGCTCCGGGAGCTGGCCAAGGGCTGAGGCGGCCGGGACCCGTGGGGCCGACGTCGTGAAGTCGCCCACCGGGGAACGGTGATGACGGCGCCGGGGCCGGGGCACATGCCCCGGCCCCGGCGTGGTTGCGGGAATCGAACGGATGGACAAGGCACTCTAAGGGTGTGGTCACCCTCCCTCAGCAGCCTCAAGTCGCGCCGAGCGCCCCGCACATGGTCGTGTGCGGTGACGACGGGCTCGCGCACCGGCTCGCCGCCGAGCTCTCCGGGGTGTACGGCGAGTGCGTCACCCTCGTCCTGCCGTCCGCGCGGGACGGGCGGCCGCGGCGCGCCGGGGCGGCGGCCGGGCGGGCCGCGGCGCTCCTCGGGCGGATGACCGGGGCCGTCGGCCGGGTGTCCGGGGCCAACGGCGGGCCCCCGGTGGCCGGCAGGAACGGCGCGGCCCATGGCCCGGTGCGGATCGTCGAGGCCGCCGGGCCCGACGACGAGGCGCTCGCCGAGGCCGGCGTCGCCGACGCCACGGCCCTCGCGCTCGTCTACGACGACGACGAGACCAACATCCACGCCGCCCTCCGGGCCCGCCGCGTCAACCCCCGGCTGCGGCTCGTCATCCGCCTCTACAACCGCCGGCTCGGCCAGTACCTGGAGGAGCTCCTCGACCAGGCCTCCCTGGGCGGTGGCGGCGAGGCGACCACGACCGTCCTGTCGGACGCCGACACCGCGGCCCCGGCCCTGGTGGCCACCGCGGTCTCCGGCCACAACAAGGTCGTCGAGGCCGGCGGCCTGGTGTTCCGGGCCGTGGAGCGGCCGCCCGGCGAGAACCCCGGGGCCGGGGTCGGCACCCTCGCCCTGCTGTCCGCGCCGGGCGCCGACGGGGACGGCCCCGACATGCTCCCCGACGAGCGCGCGGCCGCCGCGGCCACCGGCCGCAACCGGGTCGTCCTGGAGGCCATCCGCTACTCCGGCCCGCCGCCGTCCCGGCTCGCTGCCCGCGGCCTGCCGCTGGGCTCCTTCTTCTCCCGGCGGCTGCGCTGGGCCCTGGTCTGGCTGGCCGGCGCCGTCGGCGGGCTGGCCGTCGCCTCCTGGCTCGTCACCGGCGAGCACCCGATGCGCGCCGCCTACCTCTCGCTCCTCGACCTCTTCGCCATCAACGACCCGGCCATAGGGGAAGGCCTGGGCCGCCAGATCCTCCAGCTGCTCTCCGGGCTGACCGGCCTGCTGCTGCTCCCGCTGCTGGTGGCCGCCGCCCTGGAGGGGCTCGGCACCTTCCGCTCCGCCTCGGCGCTGCGCCGCCCGCCGCGCGGCCTGTCCGGCCACGTGGTGCTGCTCGGCCTCGGCAAGATCGGCGCCCGGGTGCTGGCCCGGCTGCGCGAACTGGACATCCCGGTGGTCTGCGTGGAGCGCGACCCGCAGGCCCGCGGGGTGGCCCTGGCCCGCTCGCTGCGGGTGCCCACCGTCATCGGCGACGTCACCGAGGAAGGCGTCCTGGAGGCCGCCAAGATCGGGCAGTGCCGCACGCTGATGGCGCTCACCAGCAGCGACGTCACCAACCTGGAAGCCGTCCTCTACGCCCGCGCGGTCCGGCCCGACGTCCGGGTGGTGATGCGGCTGTACGAGGACGGGTTCGCGAAGGCCGTCTACCGCACCCTGCGCGACTCCCACCCGCAGGGCCTGACCCGCAGCCGCAGCGTCAGCTACATGGTGGCGCCGGCCTTCGCCGCGGCGATGGTGGGCCGTCAGGTCCTGGGCGCCGTCCCGGTGGAGCGCAAGGTCATCCTGATCGCCGAGCTGACGGCCGGCGCGCACGCCGAGTTCGCGGGCCGCCGGGCCGCGGACGCCTTCGCGCCGGGGGCCTGGCGGGTGGTGGCCCTCGTCGAGGAACGCCCCGAGGCGGCCGGCGGCGGCCCGCTGCCGGTGCTGCTCCGGGAACTGCCGTCCTCCTACGTCCTGCGCCCCGAGGACCGGCTGATCGTCACGGCGACCCGGCAGGGCCTCGCGGACCTGCTGGGGCGGCGGCCCGCGGCGCGCACCCGCTCGGACGCGCTCTGAGGAACGGTCCGGCAGGGGCTCCGGCGCGTGGCGGGGTCAGGGCGTCACCAGACGTCGCCCGGCCGCCAGTCGCACACCAGCTCCCCGTCCAGGTCCGGCTTCGCGGTCAGCGGCAGGACGTAGAGGTGGCCGTCCTCCTCCTCGGTGCGCCGGACGCCGGTGGGGGAGAGCACCGAGGACGGGCCCCGCCACAGCCGCCAGCCGCGCCCGGCGTACAGCGGAGCGGCGTCCTCCGCCGCGCCGAGCGCCCCCAGCTCGTACGCCCCGTGCCGCAGCACCCGCTCCAGCTCCGCCATCACGGCCGAGGCCACGCCCCGGCGGCGCCGGCCGGCGCGGACCGCCACGGCCTCCACGTAGCCGGTGCGCAGCGCCCGCCCGCCGTGCAGCAGCCGCCGCTGCACCACCGAGCCGTGGCCGATCAGCTCGTCGCCGTCCCGCACCAGGACGTGCATGCCGCCCACCGAGTGGTCCCAGTCGTCGTCGGAGAAATCGCCCTCGAACGCCTCGTCCAGCAGGGCCCGGATCGCGGCGAGCTCCTCCTCGCCGAGCTCCGAGGTGTGCGCCGTGCGTACGTCAGTCATGGCCGTCATGCTGCCAGAGGGCGGATCTTGCGGGCACGCCGTTTGTCCGCGCCCCCATACGGGCCGGCGGGGGGCCGGGTCACGGGTGCCGGGCGTCAGGACCGCGTCAATACCTGGGGCGTCACCACCTCCCGCCCCAAATGTCCAAAACGTTGGCCGTATGGTCAACAGAGCGCGACGATGTCGTACCTCGGGACGGAGAACCGGCCCGAACACCGTCACGATTCGTGAAAGACAATGGGGCCATGGGACGCGGCAAGCTTCGGATCTATCTCGGTGCGGCACCGGGTGTCGGCAAGACCTACGCCATGCTCTCCGAGGCGCACCGCCGCATGGAGCGCGGCACCGACGTCGCCGTGGGCTTCGTGGAGCACCACAACCGGCCCCGGACCGAGGTCATGCTGCACGGCCTGGAGGAGGTGCCCCGCCGCGAGCTCGGCTACCGGGGGACCGTCTTCACCGAGATGGACGTCGACGCGCTCCTCGCCCGCCGCCCCGCCGTCGCCCTGGTGGACGAGCTCGCGCACACCAATGTGCCCGGCTCCCGCAACACCAAGCGCTGGCAGGACGTCGAGGAGCTCCTCCAGGCCGGCATCGACGTCGTCTCGACCGTCAACATCCAGCACCTGGAGTCGCTCGGCGACGTCGTCGAGTCGATAACCGGGGTCCGGCAGCGCGAGACCGTGCCGGACGAGGTCGTGCGCCGGGCCGACCAGATCGAGCTCGTCGACATGTCGCCGCAGGCGCTGCGCCGCCGGATGGCACACGGCAACATCTACAAGCCCGACAAGGTCGACGCGGCCCTCTCCAACTACTTCCGCCCCGGCAACCTCACCGCGCTGCGCGAGCTGGCCCTGCTGTGGACCGCCGACCGCGTCGACGAGTACCTGCGGCAGTACCGCACCGAGCACAGCGTCTCCACCATCTGGTCGGCCCGCGAGCGCATCGTCGTCGGCCTCACCGGCGGCCCCGAGGGCCGCACCCTGATCCGCCGCGCCTCCCGGATGGCGGCCAAGGGCTCCGGCAGCGAGATCCTCGCCGTCTACATCGCCCGCAGCGACGGGCTGACCTCGGCCTCGCCGAAGGAGCTGGCCGTCCAGCGCACCCTGGTCGAGGACCTCGGCGGCACCTTCCACCATGTGATCGGGGACGACGTGCCCGCTTCGCTGCTGGAGTTCGCCCGCGGCGTCAACGCCACCCAGATCGTGCTCGGCTCCAGCCGCCGCAAGACCTGGCAGTACATCTTCGGCCCCGGCGTCGGCCAGACCGTCGCTCGCGACTCCGGGCCCGACCTCGACGTCCACATCGTCACCCACGAGGAGGTCGCCAAGGGCCGCGGCCTGCCCGTGGCGCGCGGCGCCCGCCTCGGCCGCCCCCGGATCGTGGCCGGCTGGATCGTCGGCGTCGTCGCGCCCGCGCTGCTGACGCTCGCGCTGACCGCCCTGGAGAACGGCCCCGGCCTCGCCAACGACGTCCTCCTCTTCCTCTTCCTGACCGTCGTCGCCGCGATCCTCGGCGGCCTGCTGCCCGCCCTGGCCTCCGCGGCCATCGGCTCGCTGCTGCTCAACTACTTCTTCACCCCGCCCACGCACAGCATCACCGTCCAGGACCCGAAGAACTTCGTCGCCATCGTGATCTTCTTCGCGGTGGCGGTGTCGGTCGCCTCCGTCGTGGACGTCGCCGCCCGGCGCACCCACCAGGCGGCCCGGCTGCGCGCCGAGTCCGAGATCCTCTCCTTCCTCGCGGGCAGCGTCCTGCGCGGTGACACCAGCCTGGACGCCCTGCTGGAGCGGGTCCGCGAGACCTTCGCCATGGAGTCCGTCGCCCTGCTGGAGCGGGCCAGCGAGGTCGACCCCTGGACCTGCGCCGGCAGCGTCGTGACCAGCACGGGCAAGCCCCTGCTGCGCCCCGAGGACGCCGACGTGGACATGCCCGTCGGGCACAACATGGCGCTCGCCCTCTCCGGCCGGGTGCTGCCCGCCGAGGACCGCCGGGTGCTGGCCGCCTTCGCGGCCCAGGCCGCGGTCTTCCTGGACCGCCAGCGGCTGGTCGGCGAGGCCGAGCAGGCCCGCCAGCTCGCCGAGGGCAACCGCATCCGGACGGCCCTGCTCGCCGCCGTCAGCCACGACCTGCGCACCCCGCTCGCCGCGATCAAGGCCGCGGTGACCTCGCTGCGCTCCGACGACGTCGCCTGGTCCGAGGAGGACGAGGCCGAGCTGCTGGCCGGCATCGAGGAGGGCGCCGACCGCCTCGACCACCTCGTCGGCAACCTGCTGGACATGTCCCGGCTCCAGACCGGCACGGTCACCCCGCTGATCCGCGAGATCGACCTCGACGAGGTGGTGCCGATGGCACTCGGCGGTGTCCCCGAGGGCAGCGTCTGCCTCGACATTCCCGAGTCGCTGCCCATGGTCGCCGTCGACCCCGGGCTGCTGGAGCGCAGCGTCGCCAACATCGTCGAGAACGCCGTCAAGTACAACCCCGACGGCCGGCCCGTCCTCGTCGCCGCCAGCGCCCTGGGCGAGCGCGTGGAGGTGCGGGTGGCCGACCGCGGCCCCGGGGTGCCCGACAGCGCCAAGGACCGCATCTTCGAGCCGTTCCAGCGCTACGGCGACGCCCCGCGCGGCGCCGGGGTCGGTCTCGGCCTCGCCGTCGCCCGCGGCTTCGCCGAGGCCATGGGCGGCACGCTCGCCGCCGAGGACACCCCCGGCGGCGGGATGACCATGGTCCTCACCCTGCGGGCCGCCGCCGGCCGCCCGCCCGTGCGCCCGGACCTGCCCGCCCAGGCCACCTCATGACCCCGGCGCCCCGCCGTACGGACAGACCCACAGAACCGGACACCGGACCCAGCGGATGGGCCCGGACGAACAGCAGAGGTGGTTACCGATGAACCGGGTGCTCGTGGTGGATGACGAGCCGCAGATCGTCCGCGCCCTCGTGATCAACCTCAAGGCGCGGAAGTACGAGGTCGACGCGGCTCCCGACGGTGCCACCGCCCTCCAGCTCGCCGCCGCCCGCCACCCCGACGTGGTCATTCTCGACCTCGGCCTGCCCGACATGGACGGCGTCGAGGTGATCAAGGGCCTGCGCGGCTGGACCCGGGTGCCCATCCTGGTCCTCTCGGCCCGCCAGACCTCCGACGAGAAGGTCGAGGCGCTCGACGCCGGCGCCGACGACTACGTGACCAAGCCCTTCGGCATGGACGAGCTGCTCGCCCGGCTCCGCGCGGCCGTGCGCCGCGCCGAGCCGACGGGGGCCGCGGCGGCCGGGGACGACGCGATCGTCGAGACCGCGGTCTTCACGGTCGACCTCGCGGCCAAGAAGGTCAACCGCGAGGGCCGGGACGTCCGCCTGACGCCCACCGAGTGGCACCTGCTGGAGGTCCTGGTCCGCAATACGGGCCGTCTCGTCAGCCAGAAGCAGCTGCTCCAGGAGGTCTGGGGGCCGTCCTACGGCACCGAGACGAACTACCTGCGGGTGTACATGGCGCAGCTGCGGCGGAAGCTGGAGCAGGACCCCTCGCACCCGAAGCACTTCATCACGGAGCCGGGGATGGGGTACCGGTTCGAAGTCTGATCCAGGGACTGATCGGGGCGCCGAGCGGTGGTCCTCCGGGCGTACGCCCGCCCGGGGGGCCACCGGTACGCTGGATGCATGAGCGCCGTACCCCGTCCCGAGAAGCCGACCGGCCGTTTCCGCCGGATGCTCGACCGGCTGTCCACCTCGCAGGAGGACCTCCACTCCGCCGAGCTTCAGCAGGACGCGGAGGCCGTGGGCTGCACGAAGATACGCGACTGCGACGACCGTCAGATAGTGAAGGTCACCGGTACGCTGCGGACGGTCACGCTCCGTCCGCGCGCCGGGGTGCCCGCCCTGGAGGCCGAGCTGTTCGACGGATCGGCCGCGCTCGATGTGGTGTGGCTGGGGCGCCGTTCCATCGTCGGGATAGAGCCCGGCCGTAAGCTGATCGCCTCCGGCCGGATCTCCATGAGCCGCGGCCGCAGAGTGCTGTTCAATCCCAAGTACGAACTCCGACCGCTCGGACAGGAGTAACGGGTGACGTCTCCCGACAAGCCGACCGACCAGCGAGGGCAGGGCACCGGCGGCGGCGCCGACGCCAGATCGGCCACGGAGGCCGCCCTGTTCGAGGCGTTCGGCGGGGTGCGGGGCATGGTCGAGACGACCGTCCCCGGCCTCGTCTTCGTCGCGATCTACACCGTCAAGCGCGACATCCACATCGCGGCCATCGCCGCGCTCGGCCTCTCCCTGCTGCTCGGCATCGCCCGGCTGGTGGGCAAGGACACCCTCAAGCACGCCTTCAGCGGCGTCTTCGGGGTGGCCTTCGGCGCCGTCTTCGCGATGATGTCCGGCGACGCCAAGAACTTCTACCTGCCGGGCATGCTCTACAGCCTCGGGCTGGCCGTGGCGTACATCGTCACCTCGATCGCCGGCTATCCGCTGCTCGGCCTGATCCTCGGCCCGGTGTTCAAGGAGAACCTCTCCTGGCGCACCCGCAACCCCGGCCGCAAGGCCGCCTACACCAAGGCCAGCTGGGCCTGGGGGCTGATCCTGCTCGCCAAGTCGGCGATCCTCTTCCCGCTGTACTGGTGGGGCGACGTCACCCAGCTGGGCTGGGTGAAGGTGGCCCTCGGCATCCCGCCGATGCTGCTCTCGGTCTACCTGACCTGGATCTTCCTGGCCAAGGCGCCGCCGCCCATCGACGTCTTCGCGGAGCTGGAGGCGGCGGAGGCCGCCGAGCGCGAGAAGGCGGAGGCGGAGAAGACGGCCGGTGAGCCGCTGCTCGTGGGCGAGGCCCCGGCCGAGGCCGCCGACCACGCGGCGCCGCCGCGCCGCTGAGCCGCGGGCCGGCCAGCGAAGCGCAGAAACCGGGAGGCCCGGGAACCTGAGGGTTCCCGGGCCTCCCGGCTTACGCGCGTCCGTGCGGCCGTCAGCCGGAGACGTCCTCGCGGCGGACCGACAGCAGGTCCTCCAGCTGCTCCTCGCGCGCGGGGGCGGCGACGAAGAGCAGCTCGTCACCGGCCTCCAGCGCGTCCTCCTTGCTGGGGGTCAGCACCCGGTTGCCCCGGATGATCGTGACCAGCGAGGTGTCGTCCGGCCAGTCCACGTCGCCGACCCGGGTGCCCGCCAGGGCGGACTCCGGCGGGAGCGTCAGCTCCACCAGGTTGGCGTCGCCCTGGCTGAAGCGCATCAGGCGCACCAGGTCGCCGACGCTCACGGCCTCCTCGACCAGCGCCGACATCAGGCGCGGCGTGGACACGGCCACGTCGACGCCCCAGGACTCGTTGAAGAGCCACTCGTTCTTCGGGTTGTTCACCCGGGCCACGACCCGGGGCACCCCGTACTCCGTCTTGGCGAGCAGCGACACCACCAGGTTGACCTTGTCGTCACCGGTGGCGGCGATCACGACGTTGCAGCGCTGGAGCGCCGCCTCGTCGAGCGAGGTGATCTCGCACGCGTCGGCCAGCAGCCACTCCGCGAGCGGCACCCGCTCCACCGAGATGGCCGTCGGGGCCTTGTCGATGAGCAGGACCTCGTGCCCGTTCTCCAGCAGCTCGCCCGCGATGGAACGGCCCACCGCACCCGCGCCTGCAATAGCGACCCTCATCGGGATCCCTCCTCGGGCCCCTGCGCGAACGCGGCCTCGACCTTCTCGACCTCGTCGGTGCGCATCATCACGTGCACCAGGTCACCCTCCTGCAACACCGTCATGGACGTCGGCAGCATCGCCTCGCCCAGCCGGGTGAGGAACGCCACCCGCACACCGGTCTCGTCCTGGAGCCGGCTGACCTTGTGGCCCACCCAGGCGTCCGAGGCGGGCACCTCCGCGAGCTGCACACCGCCGCTCGGGTCGCGCCACAGCGGCTCCGCGCCGGACGGCAGCAGCCGCCGCAGCATCTGGTCGGCCGTCCAGCGGACGGTGGCCACCGTCGGGATGCCGAGCCGCTGGTAGACCTCGGCGCGCCGCGGGTCGTAGATACGGGCCGCGACGTTCTCCACGCCGAACATCTCCCGGGCCACCCGGGCCGCGATGATGTTGGAGTTGTCACCGCTGCTGACCGCCGCGAAGGCGCCGGCCTCCTCGATGCCCGCCTCGCGCAGGGTGTCCTGGTCGAAGCCGACGCCGGTCACCCGGCGGCCGCCGAACCCGGAGCCCAGGCGGCGGAAGGCCGTCGGGTCCTGGTCGATCACGGCGACCGTGTGCCCCTGCTGCTCAAGGGTCTGCGCGAGGGCCGAGCCCACTCGCCCGCAGCCCATGATCACGATGTGCATGTCGATTACCCCGTGCTCCGGACGACCGCGCTGACCTGCACCAACAACCTGCTCACATCTTCCCTTGTTGTTCTCGGGTTCCACTCACGGGCCCGCGAGAGCTTTCCGCTCGCGTAACGACGCGATGCGCCTGCCGCGGTTCGAACCGCTTCGGCGCACAGGACCACCGTATCCGCTGCGCCGCGCCACGCTGAGCCCCCCGTCCGCCGACTGGCCCCGTGCGCCCTCCCGCCGGGGGTTCGCGCCGGTCCGGTGCCGGCCGGGCGGGGCCCCGGCCCGGCCCGCCGGCCCCGGACCGGCCGGAACCCCCGGCGGGCGCCCATGGTGGTGCGGGCACACCCGGAGGCCCCCGCGAGGCCCTCCGGCCGGGCCCGGGAGCGCCGGGGTGGTGGTGGGACCACCGAAGGAGACCCCACGCGGGTGCGCTGCGCACCTGTGCGCGAGGGGGTGCCCGCACGCACCGTGGAAGAGCCACCCAGCAGCGCGTCCACGAAGCCGAGATGGGGGATTCCGATGAGTGGTGTTGCTCTCTACACACGGACCGGTCAGCGGGTGCGGCCCGTACCGGACTACCCCGAGACGCAGGACGTCGTGCTCGCCGAGCTGTGCGCCGCGCTCTTCGCCTCGCTGCCCCGCAGCGACCAGCGGCGCCGCGGCGAGGCGTACGTACGGGGCTTACTCGGCGCGCGGGGGCGCAAGTCCATCCGCAACATCGCGGCGCTCACCGGCGGCCAGGCGGCCGAGCAGAGCCTGCACCACTTCATCTCCAGCTCCACCTGGGAGTGGGCACCGGTGCGCCGCGCCCTCGCGCACCACCTGACCCGGGTCTCGCCCCCGCAGGCCTGGGTCGTCCGTCCCATGGTCATCCCGAAGGCCGGCGACAACTCCGTCGGCGTGGACCGGCGCTTCTGCCCCGCCGTCGGGCAGGTGCTCAACGCCCAGCAGGCGGTGGGTGTGTGGGCCGCCTCGGCCGAGCGCAGCACCCCCGTCAACTGGCGGCTGCACCTCTCCGACACCTGGCTGGCGGACGGGCTGCGCCGGAACCAGGCGTCGATCCCGGACTCGGTGCGGCCGGAGACGCTGGGGGAGTGCACGGTCGAGGCGTACGTCGGGATGATGCGGGACTGGGGGCTGCCGCTGCGCCCGCTGGTGCTGGACGCCCGGGAGGCGGACGCGCCGGCCGCCTTCCAGCGGCTGCGGGCCTGCGGGGTGCCGGTGCTGGCCCGGGTCAGCAGCTCGCTGCGGCTGGTGGTGGCGGACCCGGCCCTGCCCGGCCGGAGCCCCGAGGCCCTGCCCGCGCACCAGATCATGGGGGCCGCCCGCGACATGCGCCGCCCGGTCATGTGGCGCGACCACGGCCCGGCGCGGACCGTGCGGACCGCGCTGACCGCCGCCGTACGGGTGGGCCTGCCCCTGCACCGCGCCGCCCCGGGGCAGCCGGTGCGCCGCCGGGACATGCTCCTGCTGGGCGTCGGCGAGAACGGCCGCCGGTGGCCGGCCGAGCTGTGGGTGACCGACATGCCGAACGTGCCGCCCGCGGCGCTCGTCCGGCTGGGCAAGCTCATCGACCGGGTCGACCGGGACTTCACCGAGATCGCCGACGAGGTCGGCATCCGGGACTTCGCGGGCCGCTCGTTCAGCGGCTGGCACCGGCACGTCACGCTGGCCTCCGCGGCGCACGCGGTCGCCGCGCTGACCGGCCGCTTCGAGTCCGGCCACCAGCTGGGGCACGTCTCCTGACGGCCGTGCCCGCGCCGGCCTCCGGTCCCCCGGCCTCAGGTCTCCCGGCCCTCGGCCGGACCCGCGTCCTCCTCGGCCGCGGGCCGGTCCGGCCGGCGCAGGCTGTGCCGGACCCGGAAGACCCGCAGCGCCAGCTGGACCTCCAGCGCCCGGTCGGGCTGCTGCCACTCCGGGCCCAGCAGCTCACTGATCCGTTCCAGGCGACGGGCCACCGTATTGGGGTGCACATGAAGCTTCTTGGCCGCGTTCGTCGGGCTGCCGCCCGCGTCGAAGTACGTCTCCAGCGTGCGCGTCAGATCGGTGAACCGCTGCTGGTCGTAGTCGATGACCGGGCCGATGGCCGAGTCGACGAACCCCTCGACGTCATGGTTGTCCGAAAGCAGCACCCCGAGGAAGCCCAGCTCCCGCACCGAGGCCGAGCGGCCCGTGACCCCGAGCGAGGTCATGGCGTCCAGGCAGCGCAGCGCCTCCTGGAAGCCGTGGTGGACGGAGACCGTCCCCGTCATCGGGCCCGCCGAGCCGACCGTCACCGGGTGGCCGAGCAGCGGCGACAGCTCCGCGGAGACCGCGCGGGCCGCGCCGCCCGCGTCGGTGCCGGGCAGCAGCAGCACCGCGCAGCCGTTGTGCATGCTCTTGAGCCCGCTCAGCCGGTGCGCGTACGAGGCCGCCCAGATCGCCATCTTGCCGCGCGCGTCGCCCTCGGGCCGGGCCACCACCAGCACGTGCGGCTTGCTCAGGTCGATGCCGAGGCGGCGGGCATGCTGCTCCAGCTGGTGCGGCGGGCGCTGCGGGCTGGCCAGCAGATCGCCCAGGAAGTCGTCGCGCACCTGCCCCTCGGCGATCGCGGTGCGCCGGCTCTCCACCAGCAGCTGGACGGCCACCACCTGGGCGACGAGGCGCAGCAGCCGCTCGTCCTGCACCGCGTCCGGGCGCTCGGGGCGCAGCAGCAGGGTGCCGAGGTTCCCGGTGCCGGCGGAGATCGGCACCGCCCACAGGCCGCTCCGGAGGGCGACGGGCTCGCGGGCGGCGTGGGCGTCCATGGTGGCCAGCACCAGCGCGGACTCGGCGGGGTCCGCGGGCCCGTCCGGGGACCCCGGCCGGGCGGCGCCGCCGGTCATGTCGCCCGCCGTGGTGAGGATGGTGCCGTTGGCCGCGCAGACCTGCACGGCGGCGCACAGCTCCTTGCCGGCCGCGCGGGCCAGCGTGTCCAGGTCGCAGTCGCCGAGCACCAGCTGCATCAGCCGGTGCTGGGTGTCGCCGAGCTCCTGCGCGCCGCGCAGCCCGGCCTCGACCTGGCTGGTGTACCGCTCCAGCTCGCTGACCAGGGCGGTGCTGCGGTCCAGCAGTTCGGCCTTCTCGATGGCCACCCCGGCGAGGTCGCCCAGCGAGCTCAGCAGGGCGATCTCGTCGGTGGTGAAGTGGCGGACCTTCCGCTCCGCCACGTAGAGCGTGCCGAACGGCCGGGCCCCTCTGCTGAGCGGCACCGCGAGGATGGCGTGCAGCCCCTCGGCCTTGACGACGTGGTCGACCTCGCCGCTGTGGTGGATGCGCTCGTCCGCCAGGTAGTCCGGGCTCCAGAACGGCGACGGCTTGGTCATGACGACATGGCCGAGACCCGTGCCGCTCGGCAGCCGCAGCCCGATGTTGAGCGCCGTGGTGTGCCCGTCGGAGGCGCGGACGCTGAAGTGGCGCTGGTCGTCCTCGTACATGCCGATGTAGGCCATGTCCACGGCGAGGAGCAGCCGGGCGCGCCGGAGGATCACCTGGAGCAGGGTGTCGACGTCGTGCGGGGTCGCGAGGTCGCGGGCGGTGTCGACGAGGGCGGAGAGGCCGGCTTCCCGCTGGTGGTGCCGTTCCGTCAAAGTCCTTATGCTGAGGCCCAGTTGCTTGGCGCGCTCCAGTTTCGCCAGCTCGTCGGGGGCGGCGCCGGTACGCCGCCGGTCCTCGGTCAGCGCCTCGTATTCATGTGCCGGGGCCTCGCCGGCCAAAAGCTCCAGCATGGCGAATATTCCGTCCTCGGCCCTGCCATGTGACACGATGCCCCCCGGGGTCCAGCGCGCTGCCGCACGGATGAGCCACGGCACGGTATGCCGGGAAGCTATGCACCCCGGCAGTGGTGCGTCAACCACGACCGATCAAGCTATGCGAGGCACCCGTGGGCCGCAAGCCGGGCCGTGTCGGACCGATGGTGTCCGGACCACCGCCGTCTGCCGTCGGTGTGTTACTGGATCACCTTCCTGTAAACGCCCCTTATAGGTGAAGGTTGATGAACACCCGGCGCCTTGTCGGGAGTTGTCGCCGATTCTGGGGGGATCAGGATGCTGGAGACGCGGGACTACAGGCTCTCGCTCGAGCGCAGCCGTACGGCGCTGACACGGAAGGACCGGCCGTCGACTTTCCCGATGTGCGGGCGTGAGTGGGAGCTATTACCGGAGGTGTTTGCTCCGATTTACTCGCCGGCGACGAGGATTGCCCTGGAGTTCCTGGGTCTCGACGAATGGGTGGGAGTTCCCCGGACGGGTTCGATGCTGGAGATGGGCTGCGGCACCGGAATCATCGCGGTGGCGAGCGCGCTGGCCGGCTGCGACCGGGTGGTCGCCGCCGATATCCATCCCGCCGCCGCGCTGAACGCCTCGGTGAACGCGGCCCGGCACGGTGTGCTCGACCGCGTCCGCGGTGTGCACAGCGACCTGTTCGACGGAATCGACGGGAACGAACGCTTCGACACCATATTCTGGCACTCCAATTTCGTGCTGGCCCCGGCGGACTACCGCCCGCGCACCCTGCACGAGATCGCCTATGTGGACCCCGGCTATGCCGCGCACCGCCGCTTCCTGACCGAGGCGACCGACCGGCTGACCCCCGGCGGCTCGGTGTTGCTGCACTTCAGCACCCGGGGCGACGTCGCGGCCCTGCTCCGCATCGCCGGTGAGGCGGACCGCCGGCTGCGGGTGCTCAAGAGCGCCGTGCACCGGGAGGGCGCGCACGAGGTCGAACACCTGCTGATAGAGGTGACGCCGGCGGAGGTGCCGGCCCCGGCGGTGTTCGTCCGATAAGCGGTCGTCCGATAAGGGGGGAAGCCCGTGCGCACCTTGCTCGTCGACAATTACGATTCGTTCACCTACAACCTCTTCCACTATCTCGCCGAGGTCAACGGCCGGGAACCCGAAGTCGTCGCCAATGACGACCCGGCCTGGCGGACGGAACACCTCACCGCATTCGACAACGTCGTCCTCTCGCCCGGCCCGGGAAATCCCGAACGGGCCGCGGACTTCGGGATATGCAGGGAGATCGTCGCGGCCGGCGGACTGCCGACCCTCGGCGTCTGCCTCGGCCACCAGGGCATCGCCAGTGTGTTCGGCGGCGAAGTGGGGCGCGCCCCCGAGCCCTACCACGGGCGCGTCTCGCCCGTCCTGCACCACGGGACCGACCTGTTCCGGGGACTGCCGTCCCCCTTTCGGGTCGTGCGCTACCACTCCCTCGCCGTCCGCACCCTGCCCCCCGAGCTGGAGGCGACCGCCTGGACGGCCGACGGCGTCGTCATGGGCCTGCGCCACCGGGAACTGCCCCTGTGGGGGGTCCAGTTCCACCCGGAATCCGTCAACAGCGCCTACGGGCACCAGCTGCTGCGCAACTTCCGCCGGCTGACCGAGGAACGCGGCCGCGGCGGCGTGCGCCGCCTGGTGCCACCGGCCGTCACCCCCGCCCCGGCGGCCCCGGCGGCCCCGGCCGTCGCGGTGGCACCCCGCAGGCTGCGGGTGCTCACCGCCGCCCTGCCCACCCGGTGCGAGGACGAGACCGTCTACGACCACCTCTTCCGCCGGGGTCCGCACAGCTACTGGCTGGACAGCAGCCGCCGCGACGACGGCCAGGGCCGGTTCTCGATCATGGGCGACGCCTCCGGACCGCTCTCCCGGGTCGCCTCCGCCGACGTCGAGAGCAGCACCGTCACCGTCCGCTCCCGGCACACCACCGAGGTCGTCACCGGCGAGTTCCTCGACTGGCTCGACCGCGACCTGCGGGCCACCCGCACCGCCGCCCCCGACCTGCCCTTCGACTTCGCCCTGGGCTGGGTGGGCTACCTCGGCTACGGACTCAAGGCCGAGTGCGGCGGCGGCCGCGCCCACCCCGCCGAGGAACCCGACGCCACCATGGTCTTCGCCGACCGGGCGCTCGTCTTCGACCACGTCACCGGCACCACCCACCTGCTCGCCCTGGCCGAGGACGGCGACGAACGCGCCGCCCGCTCCTGGATGGACGCGACCGCCCGCCGGCTCACCGCCCTCGCCGGGGCCCCGCCCCGCCCGACCGGGCCCCCGGCACCCCTGGGTGCCCTGCGCCTGCGCCACGACCGCGCCGCCTACCTCGGCCTGATCGACGAGTGCCGGCGGGAGATCGCCGCGGGCGAGACCTACGAGGTGTGCCTCACCAACATGGCCGAGGCCACCGGCACCGTGGACCCCTGGAGCGGCTACCGCTTCCTGCGCCGCACCAGCCCCGCGCCCTTCGGCGCGCTGCTCCGCTTCGGCGACCTGTCGGTGCTCAGCACCTCGCCCGAGCGCTTCCTCCGCGTCGACCGCGAAGGACTCGCCGAGTCCCGCCCCATCAAGGGCACCCGGCCCCGCGGCGCCACCCCCGAGGAGGACGCCGCGCTCGCCGGCGACCTCCGCACCAGCGAGAAGGACCGCGCCGAGAACCTGATGATCGTCGACCTCGTCCGCAACGACCTCGGCCGCTGCGCCCGGGTCGGCACCGTCGAGGCGAAGGAGATCTTCCAGGTCGAGAGCTACGCCAAGGCCCACCAGCTGGTCAGCACCGTCCGCGCCCGGCTGCGCCCGGACCGCAGCACCGTCGAGTGCGTCCGCGCCGCCTTCCCGCCCGGCTCGATGACCGGCGCGCCCAAGATCCGCACCATGCGGGTCATCGACCGGCTGGAGGCCGGCCCGCGCGGCGTCTACTCCGGCGCCATCGGCTACTTCTCCCTCACCGGGGCCGCCGACCTCAGCGTGGTCATCCGCACCGCGGTGATCACACCCGGGCGGGTCCGCTACGGCGTCGGCGGCGCGATCATCGCCCTCTCCGACCCCGAGGAGGAGTACGAGGAGACGGCGGTGAAGGCGGCGCCCATGACCGCGCTGGCCGGCACGGACTTCCCCGAGCGGCGGTACGGCTCCGTAAGGGTCTGAGCACGTGCCCGGGTACGGAGCGGGGCGCCCGGCCGGGAACCTCCGTGTGCCCGGGGCCGTACGCGGAGCCCGGCCCGTGGCGGGTTCCGCGCCCGGCACCGTACGGGCGGACCGGGCGCCCCGCCGGTACGGGCCGCCGCCGGTCCGCGCCGGTGCGGGGCCGGGCACCGGGTCACCCCCGCGGGCGGCGCAGCCGGTCCTCGACCGCGCCGCGCAGCGCCCGCCAGGAGGAGACGAGCCGGTCCACGCCGTCCGCCTCCAGCTTCTTCGCGACCTCCTCCAGCGAGACGCCGCGCCGCTCCAGCCCCGCCACCGCACCGCGGGCCGACTCCGCCTCGCCGGTCAGCGTGTCGCCCTGGAGCCGGCACTCCCGGGCCACCGCCTCCAGCGTGGCCTCCGACATCGCGCTGACCGTGCCCCAGGCGACCAGCCCCGCCACGTACGGCACCTCCGGAGCCGGGCCACCCGGGGTGCTCACCTCCCACATCAGGCGCTGCGGGTGCGCGTGCGCGGCCGCCAGGATCCGCCAGCGCTCACTGCCGAGACGCTCCTCGTACAGCCGGTACACCAGCCGGGCGACGGCCACCGCGGCCGTGCGCGGCTCCGCCTCCGGGGCGAGCGCGCGCAGCCGCGCGTCGATCTCGGCGTCGAGGCGGGCCACGGGCACCGAGGCCAGCGAGGAGATCGCCGCCAGGTCACGGCCCGCGGTCAGGGCCCGCTCCAGCCCGTCGAAATAGGCCTCGACGACCTGCTCGTAGCGGCGCACCGAGAAGATCTCCGTGACGTGCACCCCGACGCCCCGCGCCAGACAGTCCCCGACGGCCGTGATGCCCTCGTCCGTCGCCGGTATCTTGACCAGCGCGTTCGGCCGGCACGCCGCCCGGTTCAGGGCCACGGCGGCCACCACCGTGGCCCGCGCGTCGTGCGCCAGGTGGGGGTCCAGGTCCATCGACACATGCCCGTCGCGGCCCCCCGTGGAGTCGAAGACCGGCCGCAACTCGTCGCAGGCGGACCGCAGATCGTAGGCGCACAGCGCCTGCACGGACGTGTCCAGCGGCACCGAACGGCACGCCAGGTGGGACAGCTGCTGCCGGTAGGCCGTGCCCCGCGCCATGTCGGCGGCCAGCGCCCGGGGGTTCGACGTCGCCCCCCGCACCCCGGCCTCCCGCACGAGGGCCGCCAGCCGTTCCGGGGCGAGCAGTGACCGGCACAGTCCGTCGAGCCACGGTGAGACGCCTTCCGCGAGCAGTTCGCGTAGTACCTCACCGTCTGAAATCACCGTGCGCTCTCCCATGAGGCATCGCCCCCTCTCCGGGCCGGTCGCGGAAATGGATAGGGCAGAGGGCACGACAGTAAAGCGGATACGCGACGCCGCCGAACAGTCCGCGCTTACTCCGTCACATTGGCGTGATCGCGGACTTGACACCGATCTGATGGAGTCCCGTTCATCTGACGGAGTGAGCGTGCCGCCATTGGCGGAATGCGCGGCCCCACCGGACGATCGGGAACCCCCGCACCCCGCCGTGAAGGGAGTTCCGAAGCCTGCCACCTCCCTGGTTCCACCCCTGTTTGAGAGCGGCCCATTAACGAAACGCTTTTGGAGTCATCCGTGAACGACGCTCTGCTCGCCACCCGGCTCAAGCCCGCGCCGCAGCAGCCCGATTGGAGAGATGCCCCTCAGGTTCAGCGAGTCCGCGACGAACTCGCCGCCCGCCCCGCGCTCGTACGCTCCGCCGACGTGCGGACCCTGCGCGCCCACCTCGCCCAGGTCGCCCGTGGCGAGTCGCAGGTGGTGCAGGCGGGCGACTGCGCGGAGGACCCGGCGGAGTGCACCTCGGGCTACGTCGCCCGGAAGGCCGGCCTTCTCGACGTCCTCGCCGGCGTGATGAAGATGATCACGCACAAGCCGGTGGTGCGGGCGGGCCGGATGGCCGGCCAGTTCGCCAAGCCCCGCTCCCGCCCCACCGAGCACGTCGGCGGCACCGAACTTCCCGTCTACCGCGGCCACATGGTCAACAGCCCCGAACCGCATCCCGAGCGCCGCCGCCCCGACCCGCAGCGCCTGCTCTCCGGCTACCTCGCCGCCGGCGAGGCCATGACCCACCTCGGCTGGCTGCACCCCGCCCGCCGCTCGGGCATCTGCCCGCCGGTCTGGACGAGCCACGAGGCCCTGCTCCTCGACTACGAGGAGCCCATGGTCCGCCGCGACGAGGAGGGGCGGGCCTGGCTGACGTCCACCCACTGGCCCTGGATCGGCGAGCGCACCCGCCAGGTGGACGGCGCCCACGTCGCCCTCCTCGCCGAGGTCGCCAACCCGGTGGCCTGCAAGGTCGGCCCCGGCATGGACCCCGACGAGCTCCTCACGCTGTGCGAACTCCTCGACCCCGGCCGGGAGCACGGGCGGCTCACGCTGATCGCCCGCATGGGCGCCGACGCCGTGTCCGAGCGGCTCCCCGCGCTCGTCGAGGCCGTGCGCGCCGAGGGCCACCCGGTCATCTGGCTCACCGACCCCATGCACGGCAACACCGTCACCGCGCCCGACGGCCTCAAGACCCGGCTGCTCGACACGGTGGTCCGCGAGGTCCGCGGCTTCCAGTGCTCGGTCCGGACCGCGGGCGGCGTCGCCGGAGGCCTGCACCTGGAGACCACGCCCGAGGACGTCACCGAGTGCGTACGGGACGAGTCCGGGCTCGGTCACGTCGGCGACAAGTACACGAGCTTCTGCGACCCCCGGCTCAACCCCGCCCAGGCCATCGAGGTCGTCTCGGCCTGGCAGGGCTGACCGGGGAGCACGGGCCCCGGGGACACCACGGCACGACCGAGAGCGAAGGAGAGGAAGTTCCATGGCTGGCATCCCCCCGATAGAGCCGTACCCGATACCGGCAGCGGGTGACCTGCCGGAGAACACCGCCCGCTGGACGGTGGACCCGGCCCGCGCGGTCCTGCTGGTCCACGACATGCAGCGCTACTTCCTGGCACCCCTGCCCGGCGGCGTCCGCGACGACCTGGTACGCCGTACCGCGCTGCTCCGGGAGAGCTGCGCGGCCGCCGGTGTGCCGGTGGCGTACACGGCGCAGCCGGGCGGGATGAGCGAGGAGCAGCGGGGCCTGCTGAAGGACTTCTGGGGGCCGGGCATGCGGGTGGACCCCGCCGACCGGCTGGTGGTGGACGAGGTGGCGCCGCGGGCCGGCGACTGGGTGTTCACCAAGTGGCGGTACAGCGCCTTCTTCCGGTCCGGGCTGCTGGCGCGGATGCGGGCCGCCGGCCGCGACCAGCTGATCGTCTGCGGTGTGTACGCGCACGTGGGCGTCCTGATGACCGCCGTGGAGGCCTTCACGAACGACATCGAGACGTTCCTGGCGGGCGACGCGGTGGCGGACTTCTCCGCCCGGCACCACCACCTGGCCCTGACGTACGCGGCGGAGCGCTGCGCGGTGGTCACCACAGCCGAGGACCTGGTCACCGATCTCGCGGCGGACCTGGAAGGAGCCACGGCATGAGCGCGCGCACGGGGGACCTCCTCGGCCGGGTCCTGGGCGGTGACGTACCGGCGTACGCGCTGGTCCACCGCCCGGACGCCACCGGGCCCGGGGCCATGGACGTGCTGGCGGGCGAGGTGTCGGCGCCGGCGGCCCTGGCCGGCGTCCGGCTGCCCGCACCGGGCGGCGCGGGGCACGAGGTGCTGGTGGTGGTCCCGTACCGGCAGATCGCCGAGCGGGGCTACGCGTGCCCCGACGACGGCGCCCCGCTGATCGCCATGAACATCACCGACCAGGCCGTCCTGCCGGTGGCGGAGGTGCTGGGCCGCATCCCGGAGACCCGGATCCCGCTCTCCGGAGGGGACTTCGACGTGCCGGACGAGGCCTACGCGGACCTCGTGCGACGGGTGATCGCCGAGGAGATCGGCACCGGCGAGGGCGCCAACTTCGTCATCAAACGGTCCTTCACCACGGAGATCACGGGGTACGGGCCCGAGCACGCCCTCACGTTCTTCCGGCGGCTCATGGAGCGCGAGGCGGGGGCGTACTGGACGTTCCTCGTGCACACCGGCGACCGCACCTTCGTCGGCGCCACCCCGGAGCGGCACATCAGCGTCCGGGACGGGGTCGCGGTGATGAACCCGATCAGCGGCACCTACCGCTACCCGGCGGCGGGCCCGAACCTGCCGGAGGTCATGGACTTCCTCGCCGACCGCAAGGAGGCCGACGAGCTGTACATGGTCGTCGACGAGGAACTGAAGATGATGGCCCGGATCTGCGACGGCGGCGGCCGGGTCGTCGGCCCGTACCTCAAGGAGATGGCCCGCCTGGCGCACACCGAGTACTTCATCGAGGGCCGCACCGATCGCGACCCCCGGGAGATCCTCCACGAGACCCTCTTCGCCCCGACCGTCACCGGCAGCCCCCTGGAGTCGGCGGCCCGGGTCATCGACCGCTACGAACCCCGGGGCCGCGGCTACTACAGCGGTCTCGTCGCCCTCATCGGCCAGGGCCGCGCGGGCACCCGCGAGCTGGACTCGGCGATCCTCATCCGCACCGCCGACATCGACCGGGGCGGCCGGGTGCGGATCGGGGTCGGCGCCACGCTCGTACGCCACTCCGACCCCGGCTCGGAGGTCCTGGAGACCCGCGCCAAGGCGGCCGGGCTGCTCTCCGCGCTCAAGGACGACGGCGGCGGCCGTTTCGGCCGCCACCCCAGCGTCCGGGCGGCCCTGGAGGAGCGCAACAGCGCGATCGCCGACTTCTGGCTCGCCGGACCCGGCGACCGCGCCCGCACCCGGCCCGCCCTCGCCGGCCGGCGCGTCCTCGTCGTCGACGCCGAGGACACCTTCACCTCGATGATCGACCACCAACTGCGCGCCCTGGGCCTGGCGGTGACCGTGCGGCGCTTCGACGAGCCGTACTCCTTCGACGGCCACGACCTCGTCGTCATGGGCCCCGGCCCCGGCGACCCCCGCGCCACCGCCCACCCCAAGATCGCCCACCTGCGCGGCGCGGTCGCCACCCTCCTCGGCGAGGGCCGCCCCTTCCTCGCGGTCTGCCTCAGCCACCAGGTCCTCAGCCTGCGCCTGGGCCTGGAGCTGCGCCGCCGCGAGGTCCCCAACCAAGGCGTCCAGCGCGCGATCGACCTCTTCGGCAGCCCCGAACGCGTCGGCTTCTACAACACGTTCACCGCCCGCAGCACCACGGACACGGTCCCGTACGGCACCACCGGCACCGTGGAGATCAGCCGCGACCCCGCCACCGGCGAGGTGCACGCCCTGCGCGGCCCCCACTTCGCGTCGGTGCAGTTCCACGCCGAGTCCGTGCTCACCCAGGACGGGCCGCGGATCGTGGGGAACCTGCTCGCCGGCCTCGTCGGAAAGGTGCCCGTCGCATGAGCCCCACCGTCACCCGGCCGCCGGGATCCCCCGCGGCCACCGCCGCCGACCGGGTCGCCCGGGGCGGCTACGTCCTGACCGAGGCCGAGGCGGCCGGCCGCCCCCGGGACCCCGACGTCGTGCTCGTCGCCGCCGGGGCCGAGGTGCCCGTCGCCCTCGACGCCCGGCGGATCCTCCAGCGCGAGGGCGTCCCCACCCGCGTGGTGGCCATGCCCTGCGCCAAGTGGTTCCACGAGCAGGACCCCGCGTACCGCGACGCCGTCCTGCCGCCCGGCGCCCGCGCCACCGTCTCCGTCGGCGCCGGCACCGCACTCGGCTGGTACCAGCTCCTGCGCCCGGCCCGCGAGACCGTCGGCCTGGACGGCGCCGGCGCCTTCGCCTCGTACCGCGCCCTGTACGAGCAGGGCGGGCTGACCGCCCAGCGGGTCGCGGCGGCCGCCCGCGCCGGACTGGCCCGCGGGCCGGGAGGGAACCGCCCGTGAGCGGGGACGGGCTCGGCCGGCTGGCGGCCGCGGGCGTCTCGGTGTGGGTCACGGGCCTGTCCCGGGACCGGCTCGCCGACGGCTCGCTGGCCGCGCTGATCCGCCACCGGCGGGTCGCCGGCCTTGTCTCCGACCCGGCGTTCCTCGCCCGGTCCGTCGCGGCCGGCCGCGCCTACGCACAGCCGCTGCGCGACCTGGCCCGCCGGGGCGCCGGCGCCGGCCGGGCCCTGTGGGAACTGACCGTGCCGGACGCCCGGCGGGCCTGCGACGTGCTGCGGCCCGTCCACGAACGGACCGCCGGCGTCGACGGCCTGGTCTCCCTCGGCCTCGACCCCCGGCTCGCCCACGACAGCGCGGCGACGCTCGCCGAGGCCCGCGCGCTGTGGCGGGCGGTCGCCCGGCCCAACGCCATGGTCGGCATCCCGGCCACCGACGCCGGCCTCACCGCCCTCGCCGGCTGCCTCGCCGAGGGCATCAACGTCCAGGCGACCCTGGTCTTCTCCGCCGAGCGCTACGGGCAGGTCGCCGACGCCTACCTCGACGGCCTGGAACGGGCCCGCGCGGCCGGCCGCGCCCTCGCCTCCCTCTCCTCGGTCGCCTCCTTCCACGCCGAGCCCGTCGACACCGCCGTGGACGCCCTGCTCACCCGGGACGGCACCCTGGAGGCGCGGGCCCTCCTCGGCACCGCCGCGGGTGCCCGCGCCCGCCTGGTCCACGCCCGGCACGCGACGGCCTTCGACGGGCCGGGATGGCACCGGCTCACCGCGCGGGGCGCCCGCCCGCAGCGGCTGCTCTGGGCGGGCACGACCGTACGGAACCCCGCCTACCGCGACACCCGCTACGCCGACCGGCTGCTCGCCCGGTCCACCGTCACCGCACTCGACGAGGAGACCCTCGAAGCCGTCGCCGGCCACGGCGCCGCCGGCCGGCCCTGGACCGGCGCCGGGCACGCGGAAGCCCGCCGCCTCCTCGGCCACCTGCGGTGGTGCGGCATCGACCACCACGAACTGACGGCCCGTCTGGAGGCGGAGGCGCTCAAGGAGCGGAGCGGCTCCTGGCACCGCCTCCTCGACACCCTGACCCTCGCCCTGGACGCCGCCGCCGGGCCCCGCCCCGACGCCCGTCCCCCCGCCTTCCCCCACCAGGAGACGCCATGACGACCCGGCAGCCGCCCGACACCGCGCTGACCGCGCGGATCCCCGGCTCCAAGAGCATCACCAACCGCGCCCTGCTGCTGGCCGCCGTCGCCCGTGGCACCACGGGGATCTGGGCGCCCCTCGTCAGCGACGACACCGTCGCCTTCCGGACCGCCCTGGCCACCCTCGGCGTGACCGTCCGCGGCGCGCCCGGCGACCGCTGCTGGGAGGTCACCGGCACCGGCCGCGGCCCCACCGGGCCCGCCCGCGTCCGGTGCGCCGACGCCGGCACCGCCGCCCGCTTCCTGCCGCCCTTCGCCGCCACCGGGCACGGCGAGTTCGTCTTCGACGGCTCCCCCCAGCTGCGCGCCCGGCCGCAACGCCCCCTCGCCGACGCGCTCGTACGCCTCGGCGCCACCGTCCACCCCGCGCCGGAGGACGGCCCTCCGCTGCACCTCGACGCGACCGGGCTCGACGGCGGCCGGCTCCTCCTCGACTCCTCCCTGAGCAGCCAGTACCTCAGCGGGCTGCTGATGGCCGCGCCCCTGATGCGCGCCCCGCTCACCGTCGACGTCCACCGCCTCGTCAGCCGCCCCTACCTCGACATGACCCTGGCCCTCATGCGGCACTTCGGCGCCGACGTCACCGAGGGCCCGCACGGCCGGATCACCGTACGGCCCGGCGGCTGCGCCCCCGCCGACCTGGTCGTCGAGCCGGACGCCTCCACCGCCTCCTACGTCTTCGCCGCGGCCGCCGTCACCGGGCGCGCCGTCACCGTGCCCGGCCTCGGCACCCACAGCGTCCAGGGCGACCTGCGCTTCGTCGAGGTGCTGCGCCGGGCCGGGGCCCGGGTGGAGGTGGGGGAGAGCGCCACCACGGTCGCCGGGACCGGGCCGCTGCGCGGCGGCTTCGACATCGACATGGGCGACATCTCGGACACGTTCATGACGCTCGCCGCCATCGCCCCGCTCGCCGACGCCCCGATCACCGTGCGCGGCGTCGCCCACGCCCGGCTCAAGGAGTCCGACCGGGTCGCCGCCGTCGCCGGGAACCTCCGCGCCTGCGGCATCGCCTGCGAGGAGGGACCCGACCGGCTCACCGTCCACCCCGGCACCCCGCGGCCCACCCGCATCGCCTGCCACCGCGACCACCGGATCGCCATGGCCTTCTCCGTGCTCGGCCTGGCCGCGCCCGGCACCCTCACCCTCGACGACCCCGGCTGCGTCGCCAAGACCTTCCCCGGCTTCCACACCGAGCTGCACCGGCTCTTCCCGGAGCACACGCTCCCGCCGGACGCCCCCCGCTGAACACCCGCACCTCCCCTTCGTCCGGACACCCGGACACCGCCCCTCACCCAGGAGAGGACATGAGTGGTCTGAGGCTCCAGGATCTTGCCCATTCGCCGCACTTCCAGGAACACGCGCCCCTGGTGTGCCCCCGCACGCTGCGGCCCAGCGAGAACGCCGTCGCCGCGCTGCGCCGCGCCGACCCCGGGCAGCTCGCCGCCATCGTGGAGGACCCGGAGGCGACCGTCGCCGAGCGGCTCGCCGCCGGCGGGGTGCTCGCCCTCATCGGCGACCCGCGCATCGGCCGCACCCCCGCCACCAGCTTCGTCGCCGGCGGCACCGTCGAGATCGGGCTCCGGGCGGAGGAGGTCGACCCCGTCGTCCGGGACTGGGAGCACGTGGGCGTGGAGAGGCCCTGGATCGAGAAGGAGACCCCCCAGCGCACCGTCCGCCTGGACGACTTCTGGATCGGCACCTACCCGGTGACCAACTGGGAGTACCGCACCTTCCTCGACCGCACCGGCCGCGCCGAGCGCCCCAGCACCTGGTACCTGGGCGCCTTCCCCTACGACCGCGGCAACCACCCCGTCGCGGGCGTCCGCCCGGAGGACGCCGACGCCTTCGCGGCCTGGCTCACCGGGACCACCGGCCACCCCTGGCGGCTGCCCACGGAGGCCGAGTGGGAGCACGCGGCCAAGGGCGCGAGCGGCTCGGAGTTCCCCTGGGGCGAGGACTTCGACCCGGGGGCCGCCAACACCCGCGAGTCCGGGGTGCACCAGACGACGCCGGTCGGCGCCTTCCCGGCCGGCCGGGCGCCGTGCGGCGCCTACGACATGGGGGGCAACGTCGAGGAGTACGTCGCCGACCCCTACGTGCCCTACCCGGGCGGCCCGTACGTGGCCGACCACCTCGTCCAGACGCTGGGGGAGGAGTACCGGGTGGCGCGCGGCGGCAGCTTCTCCCGTTTCGGCGACCTCACCCGCACCCGCCGCCGGCACGGCGCCTTCCCCGGCCCGCTGTACCCGGTGGGGCTGCGCGTCGCCACGGGCGTACGGCCCTGAGCGCACCGCGCCACCGGGTCCCGTACGCGCCAGGGGCCGGAAGCCCGAAGGCTTCCGGCCCCTCCGCCGTTCCCGCCCGGCCGCTCAGAGCGGGATCTCGTACACCCGCCCGTCGTAGGACCCGGCCAGGAAGCGGCCGTGCTCCGCGTCGTGGTGCAGGCTCGACACCCCGGCGGTGGTCGGCCGGACCGCCGGCGCCCAGGTGTGGGTGCGGGTGTCGTAGACCGCGACCCGGCCCGCGTACGAGCCGGTGGCCACCCACCGGCCGTCGGGCGAGGCGGCGACGCACTTCACCGAGTGGTCGTGCGGCGTGTCCAGGGTCCACGGCCGGCCGGAGGCGTCCCACAGGCGCAGCTTGAGATCCCGGCTGACGCTCGCGAACGCCCCGCCGGGCAGCGCCGCGCAACCGTTGGCGATCTTGTCGTGCGCGGTGTCGATCCGGCGGATCAGGCCGAAGGTGCCGACCGCGAACCACGAGGCCGAGGCGCCCGCGCAGACCGCGAAGATCCGGTCCGCCGAGGCGGCGACGCCCTTCACCGCGTTCTCCGCCAGCGGCAGGGTGGTCACCGGCGTGAGCCTGCGGTCCGGGCCGACGGAGAACACGAGGCCCTCGCCGGTGTAGGCGCCGATCACCACGTGCGGCACCCCGTCCTTGGTGAACGCGGCGGCGCAGTTGAGCGGCGAGCGGTGCTGGTGCAGGACCTCACCGGTGGTGGCGTCGAAGACCCGGCCCAGCTGGCCGCCCGTCAGCAGCAGCCCGCCGGCGCTCACCAGGAAGTTGCACAGGCTGCCCACCTCGGCCACCGGCACCCCGTCCGCCTTCAGCACCCCGGCGTCCCCGATGGTGTACCGCCGGCCCCCGTCCGTCGTCACCGCGTTCACACAGCCGGTGCCCTCCACGCCCGACAGGTCCCAGGCGTCACCCGCGATGTCGTACGTCGCGTACGTCGAGCCGAACGTCGCGAAGACCAGCGTCCGTTCGTCCAGGAACGCGCACGACCGGGCCCAGATCTCCGCCGGGAACTCCGAGGCGGAGGTCAGGGACAGCTCGCCCGCGGTGTCCCAGATCCGCACGGTGCGGTCGTAGCTCAGGCTCACCAGGGCGCCCGAACCGGCGTGGTACACCAGCCGCTTGATGCCCGCGGCGTGCGCGGGGAAGTTCCGCACGGCGTCGCCGTCGATCCGGATGATCTCGCCGTCGTCGTTCCCGGCGTAGACCACGCCCTCCCGGGTGATCGCGATGGTGTCGGTCTCCACCCCCGCCAGGTCGATGGTCGACACCAGCCCGCCGGTCGCCAGTGACCAGCGCTTGACGGTGCCGTCGTCGCTGGACGACAGCAGCTCGTCGGAGTCGCCCAGCCACTCCACCGATATGACGTCCGCGCCGTGCCCGGCGAACCGGGCGAGCAGGGTGCCGGTGAAGTCGTAGACCCGCACCAGCGCGTCCCGGGAGGCGGTGGCGACCAGCTCCCGCGTCGGGTGGAAGACCGACATCTCCACGTCGTCGGCCTGGTCGGCGAAGACCGCGGTGAGCTTCAGCTCCGGCACGGACCACAGCCGGGCCGTGTAGTCGCTGGAGGAGCTGAGGACGTACCTCCCGTCCGGGCTGAACGTCACCTGGTTGGCCAGGTGGTCGTGCGAGGCGCGGGCGAGGGGCAGCCGGGCGGCCGCGTCCCAGAGGATCAGCTGGTTGTCGTAGCCCGCCGTGGCGACGCGCGCGCCGCCGAACGCGGCGATCCCGCTGATCGGGCCGTGGTGGCGGATCATCGTGAGGCACCTTCCAGGTCGATGGTGTGCGCGGTGCGGGTGACCTTCGCCGTCAGATAGCGCAGGTTGTGCCGGTTGGCGAAGACGCCCGTGGGGACGACCCGGCGGACCCTGATGCCGTGGGACGACAACTGGGCCGGCTTGTCCGGGTTGTTGGTCAGCAGGTCGATCTCGTCGTGGCCCAGCGCGCGCAGCATGCACGCCGCGCTGGTGTAGTCGCGCAGGTCGTCGGCGAGCCCGAGGGCCCGGTTGGCGGCGTAGGTGTCGAGGCCGCCGTCCTGGAGCCGGTAGGCGTCCAGCTTGTTGTACAGACCGATGCCCCGGCCCTCCTGGCGCAGGTACAGCAGGCAGCCGCCGGCGGCCGCGACCCGCCGCAGCGCCTCGTGCAGCTGCGGCCCGCAGTCGCACCGGGCCGACCCGAAGACGTCCCCGGTCATGCACTCCGAGTGCAGCCGCACCAGGGGCGGGACCGCGGCGGCCCGCGCCGCTCCCGGCGGGGGCGTACCGGGGAAGCGGACCGCCAGGTGCTCCAGGCCGTCGGGCAGCCCGTCGAAGGTGGCCACGGTCGCGTCCAGCGCCGGACCGCCGCCCAGGTGCAGCGGGATCCGGACCTCGTTGCGGATCCGCGGCTCCTCGGCGGTACGGGCCCGGGGCGCGGGCACACGGCGGGCCGGCGCCCGGTGGGCGGGCAGGCCCGTGAGGGGGGACTTCATACGGCAACCTCCGATGTCCGGGTCTCCGCACCGGAGACCGCGCGTCGCAACTGCGCCGGGGGCGGGCCGGCCTCGTCAGGCGGACACCGACCGCTTCTGGTCCGCCAGGATCGCCACCGCTTCGAAGGTGGCGTCGACCAGCTCGCGCAGGGCGGCCAGCACCTCCGGGTCGTTCATCTCGCCCGCCTCGTCCAGGCGGCGGTCCGCCCGGCGGACGGCCACGGGCGGGTGCTCGACGACGACCGCCTCACAGGCGTCGAGCAGGTCCATCAGCGCGGGCTGCGCGTCGATCGCCCCCCGGCCGCTCGGCGAGGCGCTCAGCACGGCCACGACCCTGCCGGTGAGCGGACTCGCGCCGTCCGGGCGGGACAGCCAGTCCAGCGCGTTCTTGAGCACCCCCGGCACCGCGCCGTTGTACGAAGGGGTGCTGATCACGAGGGCGTCGGCGGCCGCGACCAGGGCGCGCGCGGCCGACACCGCCGGTGCCGTACCGGAGCGCTCGACGTCCCCGTCGTAGAACGGCAGCCGGCCGATGGGCAGCGAGACCACCTCCGGGGCGCCCGGCGCGCTCTCCACGATGCGGCGCACGGCGCGCAGCGCCGCGGAATTCACGGAACCGCGGCGCAGGCTTCCCGAAATCAGAACCACCCTGGTCATTCCGGCCTCCGCCCTCCGGTCGCCGGCCCGGCAAGGCCGGTGCCACGACAACAGAATCCCCCTCGCCGATACCGGAGCGGTACCTCTCCGATACCGCACCCGGATTTCCTCCCGGAACCCCGGGGCACTTTACGGAAACGCTCCCGTGACACCCGGGAGAACCGTCCCGCGCCGCAGAATGTCCGCGTGCATCCGCACCAGTTCCCGGCTCGGGTCCACACCGAGTTCCTCCGACAGATACGCGCGCACCCGCGCGAATTCCGTCAGCGCCTCGGCCTGTCGGCCCGCGAGGTACAGCGCCCGCATCAGCTGCGCGCGCAGCGTCTCCCGCAGCGGGTACGCCTCGACCAGCTCCCGCAGCTCGCCCACCAGGTCACCGGTGTCGCGGCCGAGCTCCAGCCGGAGCGCGCACAACTGCTCGGTGGCCCGCAGCCGGTGCTCCTCCAGCGCGGCCGACGCCGCCTCCAGCACCCGGCCGCCGGCGCCCGCCGCCCGCGGGCCGCGCCACAGCGCGAGGGCCGCGCGCAGCAGGGGGAGCGCCCGCGCGGGCCGGCCCGCGGCCAGCTCCTCGCGCGCGGATCCCAGGTGGGCGTGGAAGAGCAGCAGGTCCACCTGCTCGACCGCCACGGCCGTCCGGTAGCCGGGCCCGTCGGTCAGCACCAGCCGCGGGCCGGCCGGCAGCCGGCGCCGCAGCTCCGCCACGCCCTTGCGGATCTGCCGGACCGCCGTCGCGGGCGGGCGGCCGTCCCAGACCGCCTCGACCAGCCGGTCCACGGACACGACCCGGCCGGCTTCCAGCAGCAGGGCGATGAGCACGCGCTCCTGCACCCGGCCGCCCAGCCGCACCCGTTCACCGGCGTACCAGCATTCCAGGGGACCCAGAATATTGAAGCGCACACTCTGCTGATCTGGTATCGCCCGCATACGTCCTGTCCCAACGTTTCGGAGATCCGGTGGACCGAGCGTACTTCCGGAAACACGGAAACCCCGGGGCCGAGGTGACCTTCTGTCAGGTCGGCTGCATTCCGGGGAATTCGACCTGACGGACCGCCCGGCCATCTGACGTACTGACCGGACCGGCATTGGCCGCATTACCGGGCCCGCACAGGATGGGAAAATCCGGCCCGCACGACCGTGACCCACGCGTGAGGAGGCACCGATGAACAGCACTCCGGAGGTGGCCGTCGCCTATCACTCCGGCCGCGGCCACAACGCCGTGCTCGCCCGCGCGGTGGCCCGCGGCGCCGCCGACGCGGGCGCGGCCTCCGCGCTGATCGCCGTCGACGCCGTCACCGAGGAGCAGTGGGCCCGGCTCGACGCCGCGCACGCCATCGTCTTCGGCGCCCCCACCTACATGGGCAGCGCCTCCGCGGCCTTCCACGCCTTCGCCGAGGCGACGTCCGCGCGCTGGGCGCGCCGCGCCTGGCGCGACAAGCTGGCCGCGGGCTTCACCGTCTCGGGCTCGAAGAGCGGCGACAAGCTCAACACCCTGCAATACCTGGCGGTCTTCGCCGCCCAGCACGCCATGCACTGGGTCAGCCCCGACCTGCTGCCCGGCTGGAACGTCTCCACGGGCTCCGAGCACGACCTCAACCGGCTCGGCTTCCACCTGGGCGTCGGCGCCCAGGCGAACGCCGACGAGGGCCCGGAGGCCGTCACCAAGGCGGACACCGAGACGGCGTATCTGCTGGGCAGGCGCGTGACGGAGACGGCGCGCCGGATGCGCGGCTGAGGGACGCGCGCACGGTGCGGGCCGCCCCCGACGGGGCGGGCCGCACCGTTTCCGGTAGGGGGACGTGGTCAGTTCCGGGGCGTCACCCGGGCGGGGGCGACGGAGAGTACCTCAGGGCGGTACGGTGCGGCCCGCCTCACCCGGTGCGGGCCGTTTCCGGGCCGGGACGCGGTCAGTTCCGGGACGACACCCGGGCGGGCACGACGGAGAGCGCCCCGGGGCGGTACGGGGCGGCGGCCGCCATCCGGCCCCGGCGCCGCGTCACCGCCCAGGTGACCACCGCGCACACCCCGTGGACCCCGGCGAGGCCCCACAGCGCCGGCGCGGCCGAACCACCGGGGACCGCGTAGCAGGCGGCGAAGGCGAGCAGCACGACGACACCACCGAGCGCGTCGGCCACGCCGGGACCGCCGTCCACGCCCGTACCGCCGTCCACGCCGCGACCGTCGTCCACGACGCCGCTCGGGCCGTCCTGCGCCCCCGCGCGGCGGACCCCGCCGCGCACCAGCCGGTCCAGGGCGCCCGCCCCGGCGCCGCCGCACACGCACAGCACCGCGAAGCCGCCCGCGAACCCTCCGAGCGTGCCGCGCGCGGCCGGCAGCAGCGCGGCGGTGACGGCCGCGCCGAGGAACCCGGCCAGGACGACGCGCCCCGCGGCCCGGCGTCCCGTCACCCTGCCGCCCAGGCTCCGGGCCGCCCAGCCGAGCAGCGCGCCCAGGAAGGCGTACGAGGCCGCCTGACGCGGCGACGCGCCGAACTCGCTCCGCAGGACCGGGCCGAAGGCCAGGCAGTGGCCGAGCAGCGCGCCGGACATGCCCGCGCGCAGCGGAAGGACCCAGGGTGCGCGGCGGCGCACCACCGCCCGCCGCCGGACCGGCGGCACGACCCGTAACGCCCGCGAGGTCCGTAGCGGAACCGGATCGTCCATGCCCAGGCCGGCCGCCAGGACGACCAGCGCGATCGCCGGCAGCAGGGCGACGGCCACGTACGCCGGGCGCGCGTCCCCGGCCGCGGCGACGACCAGCAGGCCCAGCGCCTGCGCGGCGGCGACGCCGGACAGGCCGCCGCCCGTGGCCGGTGCGGGCGTGCGGTCCCGCCGGGGGTACAGGGACGCGATGTGCCGCGCGGTGGCGGCGGAGAGCGCGCCACCGCCCGCCCCGGCGGTCGCCGCGACGGCCAGGAGCGCCCACAGCGGGGTGCCGGGCCGCTGGACGAGCCAGGCGGCGGCCAGGGCGGGCAGCAGCAGGGCGGCGGTGCCGAGGACGACCCGGTCCCGGCCGCCCGGCCGGTCCGCGCGGCCGGGCGCGCGGTCGCCCGCGCACCGCAGCGCCGCCCCGGCCGCCACCGGCGCGGCCACCAGCAGGAAGGCCCCGCCGGGGCCGTACGCGGGGCCGGCCCCGGGCGACCGGAACAGCACCAGTGCCGACCACATGCCCCACACGGAAAGGGCGAGGTGCCCGGCGAGCACGGCCACCGACAGATTGCGCCGCGCGATGTGCCTCGCACCGCGCTCCCAGAAGTCCTCGTCCTCCGGATCCCAGGTCTCGGTCCACGGACGGGAGGGTGCCGCTCGGGTCGTCATCTCTCCTCATCTCACGCCGGCGGGGCGGTAAGGCGCCCGGGGCGGTGGGGTGCCGGGGCGGTCATGGGGCGCGGCCCCGCCCACCGCGCCGGGTCCGTCGCCCGAAGACCTCGGTAGAGCCCTTCGGCGAGGTGCCCCCGGCGCGCGGGCGGGCACGGTCCATGGGCCAGAGCCTGCGCGGCGGCGTCCCGGCGGGCAAGACCGCCCCCGTGGGTGCGTCAGGTCGGCCGGTCCGGGAGGCCCGCCCGGAGACCGGGGGAGAGCGCCGGGGAGGACCTGACGGACCCGCCGGGCCGCCGTTGACCCCTGAAAACGGAACCATCCAGATTGAGACGCGTGGGGACGCCGCGTCCGCCGGCGGCGGCACCTTCCGGACCGTTCGCGCGGGGCCGACGCGGGCGGCCGACGCGGGGCCGCGCCTCCCCGGCGCCGGTTCCCCCGGGCCGCCGTCCGCCTGAGCCGCCGTTCTCTTGAGCCGCCGTTGTCCTGAGCAGAGGAGCACCCGCATGAGTGACAGCCATGTCGAGGTCTGCGTCGTCGGTGTCGGCCCGCGCGGCCTGTCGGTCCTGGAGCGGCTGTGCGCCAACGAGCGGGCCGCGCCCACGCACTCCACCCTCACGGTGCACGTCGTCGACCCCTCCGCCCCGGGCGCGGGCGCCGTGTGGCGCAGCGACCAGTCGCGTGAGCTGCTGATGAACACGGTGTCGTCGCAGATCACGGTCTACACGGACGACAGCGCCCGGATCGAGGGGCCGGTGGAGCCGGGCCCGAGCCTGTACGAGTGGGCGCGGGGCGTGGCGTCCGGGGAAGCCGGCGACCACGACGAGGAGACCCTCGCCGAGGCCCGCCGGCTGGGCCCGGACACGTACCCGACCCGGGCGTTCTACGGCCGCTACCTCCACGACAGCTTCCGGCGTGTCGTCGCCCGCGCCCCCGCGCACATGACCGTCGAGGTGCACCGCTCGCTGGTGGTCGCCATGGCCGACGTGGAAGGCGTGCCGGGCGGCCCCCAGGGCGTCCGCCTGGAGGACGGCACCCGGCTGAACCGGCTGGACGCGATCGTGATGGCGCTGGGTCATGTGCCGGCGCACCTCTCGCCGCGTGAGGCCCGCACCGCGTCGCTCTCCCGCATCCACCACCTCGACTACATCACCCCGGTCAACCCGGCCGACATCGACCTCAGTGGCATCCGGCCGGGACAGCCGGTGCTGCTGCGCGGCCTGGGGCTGAACTTCTTCGATTACATGGCGCTGTTCACGGCCGGGCGCGGCGGGACGTTCGTCCGCGAGGGCGGGAAGCTGGTGTACCGCGCCTCGGGGCGGGAGCCGGAGCTCTACGGCTTCTCCCGGCGCGGGGTCCCCTATCACGCGCGGGGTGAGAACGAGAAGGGCGCGTACGGCCGTTACTTCCCCAGACTCCTGACCGCCGAGTACGTCGCCGGGCTGCGCGACCGCGCCCGCCGCGGCGGCCCGGTCCGCTTCTCGGCGGACCTGTGGCCGCTGATCTCAAGCGAGGTGGAGAGCGTCTACTACGGCACGCTGCTCGACACCCGGGGCCGGGGCGCGGACCGCGAGGAGTTCACCCGGCGTTTCCTGGCGCTGGAGAAGGAGGGCGAGCGGGGGGAGCTGCTGGAGGCGTTCGGGATCGGTGGGGAGGTGCGCTGGAGCTGGGAGCGGTTGTCGCGGCCTTACGGGGAGCGGGAGTTTGCCGGTCGTGGGGAGTTCCAGGCGTGGCTGCTGGAGTATCTGGCGGCGGATGTGCGGGCGGCGCGTGAGGGGAATGTGAGCGGGCCGCTGAAGGCGGCGCTGGACGTGATGCGGGATCTGCGCAACGAGATCCGGCTGGCCGTGGACCACGGCGGCCTGGAGGGCACCTCGCACCGTGATGATCTGGAGGGCTGGTACACGCCGCTGAACGCGTTCTTGTCGATCGGGCCGCCGGTGTCGCGGATCGAGGAGATGATCGCGCTGATCGAGGCCGGGGTGCTTCAGGTGACGGGGCCGGGGACGGTGGTGCGGATCGACACCGCGGACGCGGCGTTCGTGGCGTCCTCCACGGTGGTGCCGGGGGCGGCGGTGCGGGCGCGGACGCTGGTGGAGGCGCGGTTGCCGGAGCCGGACCTGCGGCGGACGGCTGATCCCTTGCTGCGGCATTTGTTGAACACTGACCAGATCACGACTTTCCGTATCGACGCGGCGTCGGGTACGAGTTATGAGACAGGCGGTCTCGCTGTCACGGAGCGGCCGTACCACGTGATCGACGGGAGGGGCCATGCCCATCCGCGGCGCTTCGCCTACGGCGTCCCGACCGAAGCGGTGCACTGGGTGACCGCGGCCGGTATCCGTCCCGGGGTCGACTCCGTCACCCTCGGCGACTCCGACGCCATCGCCCGCGCCGTCCTCACCCTCCCGCCCGTCGCCCACGTACCCCTCGCCCTGCGGCCGGTGACGGAGGACACGGATCCGTCCGGCGTGGTCGTGTGAGCACGGTGCCGGGCCCGCCCGTAAGGGGGCCGCTGACGGGCTGAAGGGGCGCACGCTACGGTCGTGACATGAGGCGTATGTCTGTTCGGTAACTCGTGAACGAAGATCGGCCAGACGTACGTCCGCGTGGTTAGGATGATCCGCGTATTCCGTTTTGGACGGGACGTCAGGACACCACCTGTCCCCGCGCCGACCGCATGCCCCCTTCGTCCACGAGGAATTGATGTCACATCACATACCGGAGGTGGTGAGCTGGTGTCTGGCCGTCGTGCTGGTCGCCGTGGCGGTGCTCCTGGTGCGCCAGCGGGGGATCACCGCCGCCGTGCGCAGGCGGGTCACCGCGCTGGAGGACGGCCTCCAGGCGCGTGACACCGAGGTGCGGCACCTGGTCGCCGTCCGGCTGCCCGCCGTCACGGCCTCCATGCACCAGCCCGTGCCGCTGCCGGGGCTGCTCGACGAGCGGCTGACCGGCACCGTGTTCGCCCAGGGCCTCCAGTCCGTGATGGACACCTTCACCCAGGCCGTGGACAAGGCCCAGGCCCGCGCCGACCAGTCGGCGAAGGCCGCGCTCAAGGCGTCCATGCGCGCCCTCCAGGGGCTGGCCCACGAACAGCAGCTGGCCATCTCGGACATGCAGGAGCGGCACGACAACCCCGATGTGCTGCGCGACCTCCTCCAGATCGACCACGCCAACTCCCAGTTCGGCCGCCGCGCCCAGGCCATCTCCGTGCTGTGCGGATCCTGGCCCGGCCGCCAGCGCACCGCGTCCCCGCTGACCGACGTCGTACGCGGCGCCACCTCGCGGATCCGCGACTACCGGCGCGTCCAGGTGCACAACCAGGCCGATCTCGCCGTCGTCAGCCGGGCCGTGGAGCCCGTCGTGCTGGCCGTCGCCGAGCTGCTGGACAACGCCGCCCGCCACTCACAGCCCAACACCACCGTCCAGGTCGGCCTCCAGGCCGTGCACAACGGTGCCTGCGTGGTCATCGACGACGCGGGCGTGGGCATGGACGGCCAGGAGGTCCAGCGGGCGGCCGCGCTGCTGTCCGGCCAGCGGACCGTCGACGTCTCCCGGCTCGGGGACCCGCCGCAGTTCGGCTTCCCCGTCATCGGCGTGCTCGCGGCCCGGTACGGCTTCAGCGTCTCCGTCGACACCCGCTCGCCGTACGGCGGTGTGCGGGCGGTGCTGTTCCTGCCCAGCGCGCTGCTGGTGCACCTCGAACTCGACGGGCCCGACACCACCCCGCTCGGCCCGCCCGGCCGTACGGCCAAGGCACCCGGCGGGGGCCGGCGCGGGGCGGACGGCGCGTCCGCGTCGCCTGGCGCTTCCGCTGCCTCTGCTGCCCCGGATGCTTCCGGCGCCTCCACTGTCCCGGGCCCCCGGGAATCCGGTGCTCCCGGTGGCGCCGAAGCCGCCGGGGCCGGGTTCCCCGGGCAGCGGAGCCCGGGCGGTGTCCCGTACGCCGACACCGCTGCCCCTGGCGGCGACGCCGGCCCGGACGCCCGTAACGCGCACGCCAGGCCGGGCGACCGTAGCGGTCACTCCGACCCCGGCACCCGTACCGGCTACGCCGCCCCCACGGCGCCCGCCGCGTCCCCCGCCCCCGACGCCTTCCCGCCGCCCCGGCCGGCCGCCGCCTCCCCGGACGGCCACCCCGGAGCCGTCACCGGCTCCACCGCCGGCGGTCTGCCCAAGCGCCGCCGCAGGCAGCCCTCGGCGGACGCCGGGCAGCCGCCCGCCGAGCGGACCGTGGAGATCCTGGGGCTGGGCGGCATGACGACGCCGCCCGGCGGCACGCCCCTCGACCTGGACGGACCGCCGCCGCGCAGCGCGGAGGAGACCGCCCGGCGCATGGGCGCCTTCGCCCGCGGCACCCGCTCCGGCCGCACCGGGCACCCCGGCCGTCCCGAGCACTCCGGTCGCGCCCCCCGCCACGGCGGCCACCCCGAACAGGCACCCGAAGACGACGAAGGGAACCCCCCAGCGTGAACGACCACCTGAACAACGAGCTGGGCTGGATGCTGGACGAGGTCGTGAAGATGCCGGAGGCCCGGCACGCGATCCTCCTCTCCTCCGACGGCATGCTCCGCGCCCGCTCCGAGGGCATCGAGCGCGACGAGGCCGAGCGGCAGGCCGCCGCCCTCTCCGGCCTCCAGTCCATCAGCCGCTCCACCGCCGAGTTCTGTAGCCCGCAGATCCAGCAGTCCGGCCCCTGGCGGCAGACCCTCGTGGAGTTCGCGGGCGGCTACGTCTTCCTCATAGCCGCCGGCCCCGGCGCCTACCTCGCCGTCTCGGCCACCGAGCACGTCGACATGGAAGCCGTGACCTACCGCATGCAGAAGCTCGTCGACCGGCTCGGCAAGGAGCTCACCAGCCCGCCCCGGCGGGACGCCTGGCAGGGCGGCAGCCCGGCATGACCCCGCCCACGCCGAGGCGCGGACAAGGATTAGTACGGCCGTACGTCGTCACCGACGGCCGCGCCCACCCGACCCGCAACACGTTCGACCTGGTCACCCTCGTCATCGCCCAGTACGACCGCCCGCTCGGCGGACTGAGCCCCGAGAAGTACCGGCTCATGGAACTCTGCCTCGGCGGGCCGCTGTCCGTCGCCGAGATCGCCGGCCACCTGGCGCTGCCCGTCAGCGTCACCAAGGTGCTGCTCGGCGACCTCGTGGACAGCGGTCACCTCATCACCCGGGCCCCCATCCCCTCGGCGCAACTTCCCGAGGCCCAGATCCTTCAGGAGGTGCTGGATGGACTCCGCGCTCGCCTCTGACGGAGCGCTCTACCTGCGGCGGTCCGTGCGAACCGCCGCGAAGCTCCTCGTCGTGGGCCACTTCGCCGTCGGCAAGACGACCTTCGTCGGCTCGCTGTCGGAGATCCGGCCGCTGCGCACCGAGGAGACGATGACGCAGGCCGGGGCGCTCGTCGACGACCTGGCCGGCATCGACGGCAAGACGACCACCACCGTCGCCATGGACTTCGGCCGCGTCACCCTCAGCGACAGCCTCGTCCTCTATCTCTTCGGCGCCCCCGGCCAGCAGCGCTTCACCCGGCTGTGGCAGGACATGACGCACGGGGCCCTCGGCGCGCTCGTGCTCGCCGACACCCGTCGCCTCGAACAGTCATTCGATGTCATGGGGCTGCTGGAGGAGCACGGCCTGCCCTACGCCGTCGCGATCAACCACTTCGACGGCGCCCCGTCCCACCCCGAGGAGGAGATCCGCGAGGCCCTCGACCTCCTCCCCGAGACCCCGCTGATCACCTGCGACGCCCGCGACCGGATCTCCTCCACCCGCGCCCTGATCGCCCTCGTGGAATACCTCCAGGCGCGGCAGGCGGCCCCGGCCCCCCGCACCGGCGCGGCCGGGTACGGAGAGCAGCACCGCACCGCCCAGGAGCCCGTGTGACCCACCACCCCGACGCCGCCGGCCCCGGACCGGGGACCGGCGCCCCGCCGGGCTGCCCCGCGCACCAGGGCGCCGCGACCCCGCTGTACGGGCCCGACTTCGCCGCCGACCCGCACGCCGTCTACCAGCGGCTGCGGACCCTCGGGCCCGCGGCGCCGGTCGAGCTGGCACCCGGCGCGCACGCCACCCTCGTCACCGACTACCGGGCCGCGCTCGAAGTGCTCCGCAGCCCCGAGATCTTCGCCAAGGACGCCCGCCGCTGGCGCGCCCTCGCCGACGGCCGGGTCGCCGCCGACAACCCCGTCGTCCCGATGATGGCCTACCGGCCCAACTGTCTCTTCTCCGACGGGGACGCCCACCGCCGGCTCCGCCAGGCCGTCACCGACTCCCTGTCCCGGATCGACCCCAACGCCCTGCGCGGCTACGTCGAGCGCAGCGCCGACACCCTCATCGACCGCTTCTCCGGCCTCGGCGAGGCCGACCTCCTCGGCGCCTACGCCAAGGTCCTGCCGCTCCTGGTCTTCCAGCAGCTCTTCGGCTGCCCGCCGGAGCTCGGCGACCGCCTCGTCGAGGGGTTCTCCGGCATCTTCGACGGCGTCGACGCCGAACGCGCCGACACCCTCATCGCCGACAGCCTCGTCGAACTCATCGGCCTCAAGCACACCGAGCCCGGCGCCGACATGACCTCCTGGCTCATGGCCCACCCCGCCCGGCTCAGCGACGAGGAGATGATCCACCAGCTCGTCGTCCTCATCGGCGCCGGCACCGAGCCCCAGCAGAACCTCATCGCCAACGCGCTGCGCCTGCTGCTCTCCGACGACCGCTTCGCCGGCGACCTGGCCGGCGGCAGCATGCCCGTCGAGGACGCCCTGGACGAGGTCCTCTGGCTCGACCCGCCGATGGCCAACTACGGCGTCCACTACCCCGTGCAGGACGTCGACTTCGGCGGCGTGCCGCTGCCCGCCGGTGAGCCCGTGGTCGTCAGCTTCGCCGCCGCCAACACCGACCCGGCCCTCCTGTCCGACCAGCGCACCGGCAACCGCGCCCACCTCGCCTGGAGCGCCGGCCCGCACACCTGCCCCGCCAAGGACGCCGCCCGCCTCATCGCGGCCGTCGCCGTCGAGAAGCTCCTCGACCGGCTGCCCGACCTGGAGCTGGCCGTCCCCGCCGACCGGCTGGTCTGGCGGCCCGGCCCCTTCCACCGGGCGCTGACCGCCCTGCCCGTCCGCTTCCCCCCGGTCCACCCCACCAGGCCCGCCCCCGCGCCCGTCCACGACCTCGCGGCGTCCGGCGTCCCCGGCGCCGCGGGAGCACCCGGCGCCCCGTACCACCCCCATCAGAAGCAGGCCGAAACCCCTGGAGACAGCCGATGGAAAGCCAGCTCAGTCAGCTCAGCAAGCTCAGCTCCGTCGCCATCGACCCCACCGGCCGTGACATCCACGGCGAGGCCGCCCGGATCCGGGCCCGCGGAGCGGCGACGCCCGTGGAGCTTCCTGGGGGAGTGGTGGCGTGGGCAGTGACGACCCAGCCGCTCCTGAAGCAGCTCCTCACCGACCCCCGCGTCTCCAAGGACCCGCGCCGGCACTGGCCGGCCTGGATCAACGGTGAGGTCTCGCCGGAGTGGCCCCTCTTCACCTGGGTCGCGGTGCAGAACATGTTCACCGCCTACGGCGCCGACCACAAGCGCCTGCGGAGCCTCGTCGCGCGGGCCTTCACGGCCCGCCGCACCGCCGCCCTGCGCCCCCGCATCGAGGAGCTCGCCCAGGGCCTCCTCGACGACCTCGCGGCCACCCCGCCCGGCCGGCCCGTCGACCTCCGCGAGAACTACGCGTACCCCATCCCCATCCAGGTCATCTGCGAGCTGTTCGGCGTCACCGACGAGGACACCCGCGAGGGCCTGCGGGCCTGCGTCGACAGCATCTTCCACACCTCCGCCGACGCCGACGAGGTCACCGCGACCTACGCCCGCGTCTACGAGATCCTCGGCGGCCTCGTCGCCGCCAAGCGCGCCGCCCCCGGCGACGACATGACCAGCATCCTGATCTCCGCCCGCGACGAGGACGGCTCCCGTCTCACCGAGCAGGAGCTGATCGACACCCTGCTGCTGGTGATCAGCGCCGGCCACGAGACCACCGTCAACCTCCTCGACAACGCCATCCACGCCCTGCTCACCCACCCCGACCAGCTCGCGCTCGTCCGCGAGGGCAGGGCCGACTGGGACGCGGTGATCGACGAGACCCTCCGCGTCCAGGCGCCCGTAGCCAGCCTGCCGCTGCGCTACGCCACCGAGGACATCGAGCTCGACGGCGTCACCATCCGCCGCGGCGAGCCCATCCTGGCCGCCTACGCCGCGGCAGGCCGCGACCCGGAGCTGCACGGCGCCGACGCCGACGGCTTCGACGTCACCCGGGCCGTCAAGGACCACCTCGCCTTCGGCCACGGCGTCCACTTCTGCCTCGGCGCGCCCCTCGCCCGGCTGGAGGCCGCCGTCGCCCTGCCCGCCCTCTTCGCGCGCTTCCCCGACCTGGCCCTCGCCGACCCGGAGGGGCTGCGTCCGGTGGAGTCCTTCATCTCCAACGGGCACCGGAGCCTGCCGGTGCTGCTGTCGCGCTGACCGCCGCCCTGACCGTCGCGCCTGTCAGGTTGGCCACTTCTCCGGATTCCCGGAAGCCGTCGCATACGGTTTCCGGAACCCCCTCCCACGTTTCCGGCGGCCGCTTATAACCCCGTCCGGCGCCCTCGGGCGCCGGTATCGGAGCGTCTTAACGCCCCTTTAACGGATTTCGGCTCGCACGGGCAGCCGGGTGGGCGGCACGTATACGGAACCCTTACGATCCTCTGCGTGTCCAAATTGACCGACCTGCCGAAACGGATCCTCATCGGGCGGGCGCTGCACAGCAACAAGCTGGGAGAGACCCTTCTCCCCAAACGTGTCGCGCTCCCCGTCTTCGCCTCCGACCCTCTCTCCTCCGTGGCGTACGCGCCGGGCGAAGTGCTCCTCGTGCTCTCCGTGGCAGGTGTGTCGGCCTACCACTTCAGTCCCTGGATCGCCGTCGCGGTCGTGGTGCTGATGTTCACGGTGGTCGCCTCGTACCGCCAGAACGTGCACGCGTACCCCAGCGGCGGCGGTGACTACGAGGTCGCCAACACCAACCTCGGTCCCAAGGCCGGCCTCACCGTCGCCAGCGCCCTGCTCGTCGACTACGTCCTGACCGTCGCGGTCTCGATCTCCTCCGGCATCGAGAACCTCGGCTCCGCGATCCCGTTCGTGGTCGAGCACAAGACGGCCTGCGCCGTCGGCGTGATCGTGCTGCTGACCCTGATGAACCTGCGGGGCGTCAAGGAGTCCGGGAAGCTCTTCGCCATCCCGACGTACATCTTCGTCGGCGGCGTCTTCATCATGATCGCCTGGGGCGCGGTACGCGGCCTGATCATGGGCCAGACCATGAAGGCGCCCACCGCCGACTACACCATCCACGCCGAGCACCAGGGCCTGGCCGGCTTCGCGCTCGTCTTCCTGCTGCTGCGCGCCTTCTCCTCCGGCTGTGCGGCGCTCACCGGCGTGGAGGCCATCAGCAACGGCGTGCCCGCCTTCCGCAAGCCCAAGAGCAAGAACGCGGCGACCACCCTCGCCCTCATGGGCGGCCTCGCCGTCACCATGTTCTGCGGCATCATCGCGCTGGCCATGGTCACCAAGGTGCGGATGGCCGAGCACCCGGCCACGGACCTGCTCAAGGACGGTCAGCCGGTCGGCTCCGACTACACCCAGAACCCGGTGATCTCCCAGGTCGCCGAGGCGGTGTTCGGCAACGGCTCGTTCCTCTTCATCGTGCTCGCCGCCGCCACCGCCCTCGTGCTCTTCCTGGCCGCCAACACCGCGTACAACGGCTTCCCGCTGCTCGGCTCGATCCTCGCCCAGGACCGCTACCTGCCGCGCCAGCTGCACACCCGCGGCGACCGGCTCGCGTTCTCCAACGGCATCGTGCTGCTGGCCGGCGCCGCCGCCATACTCGTCGTGATCTACGGGGCCGACTCCACCCGCCTGATCCAGCTCTACATCGTCGGCGTCTTCGTCTCCTTCACGCTCAGCCAGATCGGCATGGTTCGGCACTGGAACCGCCACCTGGCCACCGAGACCGACCCGGCCGAGCGCCGCCGCATGGTCCGCTCCCGCGCGATCAACACCTTCGGCGCCTTCTTCACCGGCCTCGTCCTCGTCGTCGTGCTGCTGACGAAGTTCACCCACGGCGCCTGGGTCGCCCTGCTCGGCATGGTGATCTTCTACGCCACCATGACCGCGATCCGGAAGCACTACGACCGGGTCGCCGAGGAGATCGCCGCCGAGGACCTGCCGGGCGACGAGACCGTGCGCCCCTCCCGGGTGCACTCCATCGTCCTCGTCTCCAAGGTCCACAAGCCCACCCTGCGGGCCCTCGCCTACGCCAAGCTCATGCGCTCCGACACCCTCGAAGCGCTCAGCATCAGCGTCGACCCGGCCGAGACCAAGGTCCTGCGCGACGAGTGGCACCGCCGCGGTGTCGACGTCCCGCTGAAGATCCTCGACTCGCCCTACCGCGAGATCACCCGGCCGATCATCGACTACGTCAAGAGCCTCCGTAAGGAGAGCCCGCGCGACGTGGTGAGCGTCTACATCCCCGAGTACGTGGTGGGCCACTGGTACGAGCACCTGCTCCACAACCAGAGCGCGCTGCGCCTCAAGGGCCGCCTCCTCTTCACCCCGGGCGTCATGGTCACCTCGGTGCCCTGGCAGCTCGACTCCTCCGAGGCCGCCAAGCGGCGCGCCCGCAAGCGCGCCGAGTGGAACGCCCCGGGCTCGGTGCGCCGCGGCCCGGTCGGCGAACCGAAGCGCGAGAAGGCCGCGACGAAGCGGTAACGGCGCGGCGCCGCCGGAAGGTCAGGAGTGCGGCGCGGTGGGACGTAGACTGGACGGCTGTTGCCGTCCGGCCGTCGCACCGCGCCGCACTCCTCCTTGTTCTCACCCCTAACCTCTGGAGCCGATCCCGCCATGCAGCACGACACCGACGCATCGCTGATCGGCCACGAGTACGAGGTCGAGGTCGGCCCGGTGGCCCACGGCGGCCACTGCGTCGCCCGCACCGAATCGGGCCGCGTCCTCTTCGTCCGCCACGCCCTGCCCGGCGAGCGCGTCCGCGCCCGCATCACCGAGGGCGAGTCGACGTCGCGCTTCCTGCGCGCCGACGCGGTGGAGATCCTCGAAGCCTCCAAGGACCGGGTCCCGGCCCCCTGCCCCTTCTCGGGCCCCGGCATGTGCGGCGGCTGCGACTGGCAGCACGCCAAGCCGGGCGCCCAGCGCCGCCTCAAGGGCGAGGTCATCGCCGAACAGCTCCAGCGCCTCGCGGGCCTCACCCCCGAGGAGGCCGGCTGGGACGGCACCGTGATGCCGGCCGAGGGCGACAAGCTCCCGGCGGGCGAGGTCCCGGCCTGGCGCACCCGCGTCCAGTACGCGATCGACGCCGAGGGCCACGCGGGCCTGCGCAAGCACCGCTCGCACGAGGTCCAGGTCATCGACCACTGCATGATCGCCGCGCCGGGCGTGAGCGAGCTGGGCATCGAGAAGCGCGAGTGGCCGACGATCGCCTCGATCGAGGCCATCGCGGCGAGCGGCTCCGCGGACCGCCAGGTGATCCTCACCCCGAAGCCGGACGCCCGCCTCCCCATCGTGGAGCTGGACAAGCCGGTGTCGGTCATGCGCGTCAGCGAGAACCGCCGCGGCGAGAAGCAGGTCCACCGCGTCCACGGCCGCCCCTTCGTCCGCGAGCGCGCCGACGAGCGCACCTACCGCGTCGGCGAGGGCGGCTTCTGGCAGGTCCACCCGCAGGCCGCCGACACCCTGATCAAGGCCGTCATGCAGGGCCTGATGCCCCGCAAGAACGACATGGCCCTCGACCTGTACTGCGGCGTCGGCCTCTTCGCCGGCGCCCTCGGCGAACGCATCACCGACAAGGGCGCGGTCCTCGGCATCGAGTCCAGCAAGCGCGCCGTAGAGGACGCCCGCCACAACCTCCAGGACCTCGACCGCGTCCGCATCGAACAGGGCAAGGTCGAACAGGTCCTCCCGCGCACCGGCATCGACAGCGCCGACATCATCGTCCTCGACCCGCCCCGCGCGGGGGCCGGCAAGCAGACGGTCCGTCACTTGGCTTCGCTGGGGGCGCGGCGGATCGCTTATGTGGCTTGCGATCCGGCGGCGTTGGCTCGGGATCTGGCGTACTTTGCGGAGGAGGGGTACAGGCCGGTGACGCTGCGGGCGTTCGATCTGTTCCCGATGACGCATCACGTGGAGTGTGTCGCGATTCTGAAGCCGGTGGACAAGACCGCCTGACCTGCATCAGAGCGTCCTGCCCGGGAACTGGCCCCGGGCAGGACGTTCGGCTCGGCGGCGGTCAGCTGTCGCGGATGCCCGCTCCCGCCGGAGCGGCCTTCTGGCGACCCCTCAATTGGCACAGAGCGCAGGGACGGGTGCACGGCTTCACGGGTTCAGTCGCCGGCACGTAGACGACTCCGCTCCCGCCGACCGCCAGTGGTGGCCGGACCGCCCTGGCCTCGCACTCCTGGCGTTCTCCCGGGGCCGTCACGCGTGCGCCTGCCAGATGTGGACGCCCATGGCCCGGGTCATCCTCTCGGCGGTCCGGCGGTCGTCGACCGCCAATGCTCGCGCTCTTGTGCGCTTGATGCCCCAGCACTCCTGACACCGGGGGCGCCGGGGTTCGGACGCGGTTCCGTGCTCGGTGGTTTCCTCGCTCACGCCGTGCCCCGCTCTCGCCTGCTCCGGTCGTTGGCCTCGGTCACCTTCGCCCGCAGCCCGTCGCTCGCGGTCATCAGGCGGACGTCACAGGGGAACGCCTCCCACTCCCGCCCACCGGACGGAGGCCGCAGCGACAACCGTCCGCCGGTCGAGGCCATCACCTCGCCGACGCGATCTCGTCGGACGTCCACGACCAGTACCCCCACGTTGGGTACCTGCCCGCCCCGTTGGGGCTCCTCGGCGGCCGTCATCGGCCCGCCTCCACGCCGTGAGGCTGGCGAGGGCGGAAGTCGATGCCGTGCGCTGTCACCCACAGGAAGACGGGGCCGGCGCCATCGTCCATCGGCGGCTCGGCAAGGGGCGGGGTCTTGGGTGCCGGAGGCGTCACGGCCTGCTGGGTAGGTACCTGCGGCACCCGGACGGAGCGGCAGGCGTGGGAGTCGTGGCCGGGAGTGCCGGGCCAGAAGGATGCTCTCGCCCACGCGAGGCATCGGAGGATAAGGTCGTGCATTGCTAGCGCTCCTTGTCAGCGTTGGCCACGCCCCCGGACCGACACCACGGTCGCGGGGGTCTTGTATGTGGCATGTCCTGCGCCTGCCGAAGGGCAGGGGCGTCAGCGCCTCCTGCGGTCCGTGATCAGGCGATTACCAGGATTGAGTAGAGGGGCATACCCTCACCAGAGGGGGCTTGTACACAACTCGCAGATGGTGACGGGCGGTTGTTCGATGACGGAGCGGGAGCAGGACGAGCGGCTGACGTTGCGTCAGGTAATCGGGTTGATGATCCAGCATCTGCGCAAGCGCGCGGGGTTGTCATTGCGGGACCTCGCCGAAGAAGCGCGCTATGGGCACAGTTACATCAACAGGGTGGAGCTTGGGACCCAATTGCCGTCCGACGCCTTGATGGCTGCCCTTGACCAGCGATTCGAAATGGGCGGAACGCTCATCCAGCTCCTCGATACCGCCCGTGAAGGATCGGTGCAGGAGTATGGGCGAAAGGCTGCCTCAAGGGAGGCTCAGGCTGAACGGATTCAGGTTTTCACGAGCAGCACGATCCCGGCGCTGCTACAGGTCGAAGAATACGCGAGTTCCCTACTGCGAACAGCTCGACCCAAAGCGCCGAAGAACCACTTCGACGAGGCCGTGGCCAACCGGATGGCTCGGCAGCGGGTGTTCAACCGGGAGGAACGGCCCCCGTACTGGGCGGTCATGGACGAGTCGACGCTGAGGCGGCCGGTCGGTGGGAGAGCGGCGATGATGAGGCAACTCGCCCACATCCTGAAGGTTGCCGAAGACTCTGACGTAACCATTCAGGTGCTGCCGTTTGAGCGGGGCGAGTACTGGATGCTCGGGGGGCAGCCTGACGTTCCTCACGGCGCCTAACGGTGTAACGCTCGCCTACGTCGAATCGTTCGGATCCGGTGAGTTGGTAGAGTCCCCTAAGCGAGTTGTCGAGCTATTGCAACGATACGATGCGGTACGCGGGTTGGCGCTGCCAGAGTGCGAATCGATGGAGCTCGTTCGTAAGTACTTGGAGGAATACCGGTGATCGGAATACCCGGCCTGGATATAGCCGGATGGCGAAAATCCAGTTACAGCGGTCTGGAAAACGATTGCGTTGAGGTCGCCGATGGCCACCCGGGCGTCGTTCCTGTCCGTGACAGCAAGGCCCCATGCGGGCCCGTGATTGTTCTCGGCTCCGGCGCTTGGTCGGATTTCGTGGACGGAGTCAAGGCCGGAAGCTTCCCGGCCGGCGGTTGAGCCCAGCGTGGCCATGAGTAGCCACGGCACGGATGCCACACCCCAACCGCTCCCTCCACCCGCTGGGTGCGTCCCGGCACGACCAGTAGGCTGCCGGGAACGTTTCGAGACCCTCGGCGGGCCCTGGCGCCCCCGCCTCGGAACCCCCCCCATGTCCACCGAACGGTGGACACCACTCCGACCTACCGGTCGTCCCGCCGGTTTCCCCGCCCCGCCATGCTGGAGCCATGGCAGAAACAGCAGTACGGGTCCGCGGATTGCGGAAGGTCTACGGTGACCACGTCGCCGTCGACGGTCTGGACCTCGACATCCGGCGGGGCGAGATATTCGGCATCCTCGGGCCGAACGGCGCGGGCAAGAGCACCACCGTGGAGATCCTGGAGGGTCACCGCAAGCGGGACGCCGGTGAGGTGGACGTGCTCGGGGAGGACCCGGGCAAGGCGTCGCGGCGGTGGAAGTCGCGCATCGGGATCGTCTGGCAGAACGAGATCGTCATCGGCGATCTCACGGTGGCCGAGGCGGTGCGGCACTTCGCCCGTTACTTCCCGGACCCGCGGGACCCCGACGAGATCATCGAGCTGGTCGGGCTCACCGAGAAGGCCAACGCCCGGGTCAGCGGTCTCTCCGGTGGTCAGCGGCGGCGCGTCGATGTCGCCGTCGGTGTCATCGGCCGGCCCGAGCTGCTGTTCCTGGACGAGCCGACCACCGGGTTCGACCCGGCGGCCCGGCGGCAGTTCTGGGACCTGATCCGGTCGCTCGCCGACGGCGGTACGTCCATCGTGCTCACGTCGCACTACCTGGACGAGGTCGAGGCGCTCGCCGACCGGCTGGCCGTCGTCGTCAAAGGCAAGGTCGTCGCCGAGGGCGACCCGGCCACCCTCGGCGGACGCGCCTCCGCGCAGGCCCAGGTCTCCTGGCTCGGCGCCGACGGGCCGATGACGCACCGCACCGACTCGCCGACCACGGTCGTCGCCGAGCTCGCGGCGTACTTCAAGGGCGAGATCCCCGAGCTGACGGTCACCAGGCCGTCCCTCGAAGACATCTACCTCGGCCTCATCAAGGAGCAGGAGACAGCGGCATGACCCAGACTCTCGCGGGTTCCACCGCACCCGGCCTGCACCCGGCCGGCGGGCCGGGCAAGCTTCCCGGTGCCTTCCGGCTCGGCCTGCTCCGCGGCGGACTGGAGATCAAGGGGTTCTTCCGCAACCCCGGCGCCGTGGTCTTCACCTTCGCCCTGCCGATCATGATGATGACGATGTTCGCGTCGATCTTCCATGACAAGGTCGAGGGCGCCGGGATCACCGTCTCCCAGCTGTACGTGGCCGCGATGCTCGGCGCCGGTCTGATGTCGACCAGCTTCCAGGCCATCGCCATCGGCATCGCCACCGAGCGCGAGGAGGGCAACCTGCGCCGCCTGGCGGCCATGCCCATCCCGCGCAGCTCGTTCTTCTTCGGCAAGCTGTGGCTGGTCCTGACCACCGGCATCGCCGAGACGGTACTGCTGCTGATCTTCGGCGTCTCCTTCTTCGGCCTGAAGCTGCCCTCCGACCCGGCCAAGTGGTTCACCTTCGCCTGGGTGCTGATCCTCGGCCTCGTCGCCTGCTCGCTGCTGGGCATCGCCATGAGCAGCGTCCCCCGCGACGCCAAGAGCGCGACGCCCATCGTGACCCTGCCCTTCCTCGTCATCCAGTTCATCTCCGGCGTCTACATCCCGATCAACAACATGTCGGGCTGGATGCAGAACGTGGGCGCCTTCTTCCCGCTGAAGTGGATGTGCCAAGGTTTCCGTGCGGTCTTCCTGCCTGACCAGGCAAAGGTGCTGGAGCAGGCCGGAGACTGGGAGCTCGGCCGGGTCGCCCTCGTCCTGGGCGCTTGGTGCATCGGAGGACTGGTTCTGTGCTTGACGACATTCCGCTGGAAGGGCCGGCGCGACGGATGACCGTGCCCTCCGCGGCCCCACGGCCGGGCGCCCGTGTCACCCACGCGTGGCAGCGGAACGCCCGGCTGTGGGATTTCCACTGCGGTACGGCGCTGGTGGCGGCGGAGCTCTTCGTCGCCTTCTCGCACGGGCCCGGCCTCTGGGTCTGGCTGATGAACGGCTGGCTGCTGCTGTCCGTGCCGCTGTACGTGGCCGTCGGCCGGCCGGCCCTCCAGGGTGACCCGGAGAACTCCCGGCGCGCCGTCGCCTTCTGCGCCGGGATGGCCGTCCTCTACACCCCGGCGGCGATCCTCGCCCAGGAGGCGTCCGTCGCCATGGTCGCCCTGGCGCCGCTGTCGTACATGCTGCTCGACCGGCTCCGGGCCATGGCCTACCTGCTGGTCTACAACCTCGTCCCGCTCGTGGGCTGGACGTTCCTGATGTGGGACGCCCCCGGCCACCTGCTGCGCACGACCCTGATCGCCGTCGTCGTCACCGGGTCCTCGCTGGGCATCGGCGGCTGGGTGGAGAGCATCGTCGTGCAGAGCAGCGAGCGCGCCGAGCTGATCCGCCGGCTCGACGAGAGCCGGGACGAGCTGGCCCGCCTCTCCGTCGCGCACGGCGCCATCCTGGAGCGCGAGCGCCTCGCCCGCGAGATCCACGACACCCTCGCGCAGGGCTTCACCAGCCTCGTCATGCTCTGCCAGGTGCTGGAGGGCGAGCTGGAGAAGAACCCCGAGCAGGCCCGCCGCTACCTCGACCTGATGCAGCGCACCGCCCGCGAGAACCTCGCCGAGTCCCGCTCCCTCGTCGCCTCGCTCAGCCCCGCCCAGCTCGACGACAGCTCGCTGGACGAGGCCGTACGACGCCTCGGCGACCGGCTCGCGGAGGAGCTCGGCATCGAGGTCGACGTGCGCGTCACCGGCACCCCCTGCGAGCTGCCGCCCGCCGTCGAGGTGGTGGCCCTGCGCGCCTCCCAGGAGGCGCTGTCCAACATCCGCAAACACGCGCACGCCACCCGCGTCGAGCTCTCCCTGACCTACACCCCCCAGGGCCTGGAGCTGACCGTACGGGACGACGGCCGCGGCTTCGTCCCCTCCGCGCGGCGCTCCGGCAAGGGCTACGGCCTGCCCGGCATGCGCGCCCGCGTCTCGGAGGTCGGCGGGACCACGGAGCTGACCAGCGCCCCCGGCGAGGGCACCCGGCTGACCGTACGGCTGACGGCCGCGGCCTGCCCCCCCGACGCGCACGCCCAGACCGCACCGCTCCAGGAGGACCACCGATGATCCGGATCCTGCTCGTCGACGACCACCCCGTGGTACGGGAGGGACTGCGCGGCATGCTCGACGTCCAGCCCGACCTGGAGGTCGTCGGCGGCGCCTCGTCCGGGCCCGAGGGCGTCGCCCTGTGCGCCTCCCTGGAGCCCGACATCGTCCTCATGGACCTGCGGATGCCCGGCGGCGACGGGGTCGAGGCCACCCGCAGGATCCGCGCCGCCCACCCCGGGACCCGCGTCGTGGTGCTGACCACCTACGAGACCGACCGCGACATCCTGCGGGCCGTCGAGGCCGGCGCCGCCGGCTATCTGCTGAAGGACGCCTCCAGCGGCGACCTCGCCGACTCCGTACGAGCGGCCGCGCGCGGCGAGACCGTGCTCGCCCCCACCGTGGCCGCCGCCCTGGTCTCCCGGCTGCGCGGCGGCGAACCGGACCGGCCGCAGCTCTCCCAGCGGGAGCTGGAGGTGCTGCGGCTGGTCGCCGAAGGCTGCACCAACTCCGAGATCGGCCGCCGCCTGTTCGTCGGCGAGAGCACCGTCAAGACCCATCTCCTGCGGAGCTTCAACAAGCTCGGGGTCTCCGACCGCACCGCCGCCGTCACCCGCGCGATGCAGTTCGGGCTGCTCTCGACGGACTGACGGCCGGGGCCCCTGGCCGGCCGGGGCCCCGCCACCCGCCCCCTACGCCTCCGCCCCCACCGGCCACCGCTCCGCCGCCACCTGCTGCGGAAGGCTGTAGTCGCCGTCCTTGAGCCGCAGCGGCAGATCCGTCCGCCGCGTCACGTCCAGCTTCCGGTACACCCGCGTCAGGTGCTGCTCCACCGTGCTGACCGTGATGTACAGCCGGCTGCCGATCTCGCGGTTGGTGTGGCCCATCGCGGCCAGCGCCGCCACCCGCCGCTCGGCGTCGCTCAGGGCCTCGGCGCTCTCGGCCCCGTGCGCCTCCGCGCCGTCGGCGCCGTCCACCACGTCCTGGTCGGCCAGCAGCTGCCGGCACAGCTCCTCGGCCCCGCAGTCCTTGGCGACCTGCATGGCACGGCGGCCCATCATCCGGGCCCGGTTGAACTCGCCGAGCCCGTGGTGCGCCCGGCTCAGCTCGGCCAGGGCGCGGACGAGCTCCACCCGGTCACCGGCGGCCTGGAGCAGGTCGACGGCCTCGCGCAGGAGCAGCGGCCGCTGCTTGAGGTCACGGGCGGCGGCGAGCACGCGGAGCGCGACGCCGCGGGAGCGGGCACCGGTCGCGCCGGGCAGCGCCAGCTCCTCGGTGACCAGTTCGCGGGCGGCCTCGCGCTGGTTCAGGGCCAGCTGGACCCGGGCGACGTCGCTGCGCCAGGGCACCAGCGCGGGGAGGTCCAGCGACCACTCCCGCATCAGCTCGCCGCACCGCCGGAAGTCGGCGAGCGCGGCCTGGAACCGGCCCACGGCGAGGTGGTGGTGGCCGCGCGCGTGCAGGTACTTCAGCCCGAACCGGGTCTCGAACATCGCGTCCGGCACGACGTGCCGCAGCAACTGGGCGGCCTCCTCGTGGCGGCCCATCGCGGTCCGCGCGAGCAGCAGCACCGCCAGCGGCTCGCCCACGGCGACGCCCCAGCAGCGCGGCGAGATCAGGGACAGCGCCTCCTCGGCCCACCGGGCGGCGGTCGGCAGGTCGCCCTGGCGCAGCGCGATCTCCGCCCGTACGCCCTTGAGCAGGGCCTCCCAGGTGGTGGCCTGCCGGGCCCGGGCCTCGGCGATGAAGACGTGGCACCACGGCGCGGCCTTGGCCGCCCGGTCGCAGTGGATCAGCGCGTAGAGCGCCGACTGCACGGCGGCGACGGTGCAGTCGGAGAGCGTGCAGTCGGCGAGTACCTGCTCGGCCCAGCCGATGGCCTTCTCGCCGGGGCCGTCGAAGAGGGCGGAGGTCAGCGCGGCGGAGGCGGTCAGGCCCACGTGGCCGGGCACGGCGCCGTGCCGGCCGTCCCGGGGCAGGGCCTGGGGGGTGCCGGGGCGGCTGAGGTGCATCCACGGCTGGAGGTGGCCGGGGTGGTACGGGTCGGTGACGGACCGCGGGCCGGCGGTGCCGCCGTCGGTGCCGAGCACGCCCAGGACCGCACGGGCCTCGTCGGCCCGGCCGTGCCAGAAGAGGTAGTCGGCGATGGTGACGGCGTCGTCGCTCTCCAGGTGGCCGGCCTTGAGGGCCTCGGTGAGCGGGGTGAGGTGGCGGGCGGCGGCGGAGGGCCGGGTGCGCCACTCCAGCCGGGTCAGGGTCAGGGTGAGGGCGGCGCGCCGGCGCTCGTCGGCGCAGGTGGCGCAGGCGAGGGTGAGGCATTCGACGGCGAAGTCGACGCGGTCCTCGGCGAGCGCCTGCACGGCGGCGTTGCGCAGGACGGCTATGTCGTTCTGGTCGCGGATCCGGCCGGCCGCGACGAGGTGCTCGGCGACGTCGGTCTCCCGGACACCGTTGTCGTGCAGGAGCTCGGCGGCGCGGCCGTGCATGCGCGTCCGCTCCTCCAGGCCGATGGTGCCGAGGACGGTGGCGGTGACGGCGGGGTGGCGGAGCCTGCCGTCGGCCAGGAAGCCGGAGCGGCAGAGGTCGGTGACGCCCTGCTCCACGCGGGCGGCCTGGATGTCGACGAGCGCGGCGACGAGCGGGGGAGTGGCCCACTCGCCGAGCACGGCGAGGCCGTGGGCGATCCGGATGGTCTCGGAGTCCCAGCGGTAGAGACAGGCGAGCACGGCCTGCTGGAACGATTCTTCGGTGATCGGCCTGGTCGACAGCGCCTCGGTGCCGCCCGCCAGCCGGACCATGCCGTCCTCGACGAGCCCGCGCAGCAGCAGCGGGTTTCCGCCGCTGACCTGGTGGTACGCGGGGGCGAGCCGGCCCGCGGTGTCCTCGTCGGTGACCTCGGCGAGCAGCTCCCGCACGCCCTGCGGGGAGATCAGGTGCAGCCGGAGGCGGTGGCAGTTGCGCTGGCGCAGCAGCTCGGCGTGGAAGGTGGGGTGCGAGGGCTGGGCGACGGCGCATTCGCTGAGCACGACCATGAGGCGGCCGTTGGTCAGCCGGCGCATCAGGTAGAGCAGGAACTGGAGGGACGGGCCGTCGGCGTACTGGATGTCGTCGATGACGAGGGCGACGCCGCGCTCGGCGGCGAGTTCGAGCAGCATCGTGCTGAGCCCGCGCGCCACCTTCGCCGAGGTCTGCTGGAGGGTGACCGGCTCCGGCTCGGGGTCGTCCGGGTGCTGGATGCTCTGGTTGAGCAGCGAGTCGGCCTGCTGCACCAGGTCGGGCGGCAGGTCGCCGTTGTGGACGAGCTGGCAGATGAGGCCGAGTGCGAGGCCGCTTTCGGCGCGGGCCCCGGTCGCCGTCAGGACGAGCGCGCCCGAGCGGGCGGCCTCCTCGGCGAACGTGTGCAGCAGTTCGGTCTTGCCGCTGGCGACGGCACCGCTGATGACGACCGTCTGGGCCCTGCCCTGTTCCGATTGCGCGAACAGCTCCCGCAGGCGCGCCATCTCCGTACACCGCTCGACAAATGCCATGCAGTCTTTCCCCCGTTCGGGAGCGCCTCACGGCACCGCATGGGGAATTCATTTGCCATTTTTTGGGAATTCCTTTACCCATGCAGTGTCCTGAAAAGCACTCATTCCCAATTGTGGCTCAAATCTACCCCATGCCCCACCTGCGGTGCGATCGGTTGCCATGAGCAAGTGGAAACCGTCCTTCCGGTTCTGTGGAGCCCGCATGACGGGTCGTCGGCTCCCCATGATCCGCCTGCGCCGTGGGGCGTAAGGGCTAATACGACGACGCCGGCCTCCGGGACCCTGGCGGGTCTCGGAGGCCGGCGTCGTAGCGGGCCGAATTAACCGGCGGTGGCGCTGCCGGGCCGGTGTCTTATTCGTTTCGCGTTCAATATGAATCCAGGTCCGCTTTAGCTATTGGTCCGGACCATGTTCGCGCGTACAAAATCCGCAAGAGTCGCAGGTGTCGGGTAAGAGAAGATTTGCGCCAATTTAAGGGTGACGTGCACGGTTTCTTCCAGGCGCTGCACCAGCTTCACCCCCAGCAGCGAATGGCCGCCGTGCGTGAAGAAGTTGGTGTCCGGCGTGATGGCGTCCCGGCCGAGCACCTCGCCCCACAGCCCCATGAGGGTCGCCACCAGCTCGTCCTCGTGCGCGGCCGGGGCCCCGCCGTCCGTGGCGGCGGCGTCCGCGCCGGCGTCGGCGGCCGCCCGGGCCAGCCGCTCCGAGGCGGCGCGCACCAGCGCCGGGTAGTCGACCTTCTGGCTGGCATTGGTCGGCAAGGACTCCACCACCACGAACTCCTGGGGCACCGAGGCGCGCGGCAGACGGGCACACGCCCGCTGCCACAGCTCCTCCACCAACTCCTCGCCCGCCGCGGACTCGGCGAACGCGACCAGCACACCGTCGCCGCCGGCGTCACCCGCGACGACCACCGCGCACGCCCGCACCGCCGGGTGCCCGGCCAGCACGGCCTCCAGCTCACCCAGCTCGATCCGCACACCGCGCAGCTTGATCTGCCGGTCCACCCGGCCGAGCACCTCCACCGTGCCGTCGGCCAGCCAGCGCGCCCGGTCACCGGTCCGGTAGAACCGCCCGTACGACGCGTGCTCGCCGAACCGCTCGGCGGTCAGCCCGGGCCGCCCGTGGTACCCGGCGGCCACGCCGCCACCGGCCACGCACAGCTCACCCGGCACCAGGACGGGAAGTTCCCGGCCCGCCGGATCCGCCACGAACACCCGCGTGTCCCGCACCGGACGGCCCGCGCTCACCCGCTCGACGTCCGGCCCGACCAGCCCGGACGTCGACCAGATCGTGGTCTCCGTCGGACCGTAGACGTTCCGCAGCACACACCCCGTGGCCGCCAGCTCCCGGGCCAGGGCCACCGGCAGCGGCTCGCCGCCGCACAGCACCCGCCGCCCCGACAGCACCGGACCCGCCGCCTCCACGACCAGCCGCCACGTCGTGGGCGTGGCCTGCACGATGCCCACGCCGTACGAGGTCAGCAGCCCGGCCAGCACCGCGCCGTCCGTACGCGCCTCGTCCGGCGCGACCACCAGCCGCCCGCCCGTCACCAGCGGCAGGAACAGCTCCAGCGCCGAGATGTCGAACGTGAACGTCGTCAGCCACAGCGTGCTCTCACCCGCATCCGCGCCCAGCTCCGCACGGAAGTGCTCGACGAGATTGGCGAGGTTCCCATGGGTGAGCAGGGTGCCCTTGGGCAGGCCCGTGGAACCCGACGTGTAGATCAGATAGGCCAGGTCCGAGGAGCCCGCCGCGGTCACCGGACCCGGCACGGCCGGTGCCTCCCCGGGCTCCCCGACGGCCGCCATCGGCGCCACGAACACGCCTGCTTCGACGGCGAGTTCGACGCCCGGCCCCAGCAGCACCGCCCGCGCGCCCGAGTCCGACAGCTGATAGGCGATCCGCTGCTCGGGGTGGTCCGGGTCGACCGGCAGGTACGCCGCGCCCGCGAGCCACACACCCAGCGTCGCCGCCGCCAGCTCCGCACCGCGCGACGCCGCCACCGCGACCACGTCGCCCCGCCCGAGCCCGGCGGCCACGAGCCGCTCCCGGTTCCGCTCGGCCGCGGCCCACAGCTGCCCGTACGTCAGCTCACGCCCGCCGTCCACGACCGCGACGGCCTCCGGCGTGCTGCGCACCCGCTCGGCGACAGCCTCCGGCACGCTCACCACCGGACCCGCCGGCGCGGCGCCGTGTGCGGCCCCGATGATCTCGTGGTCGGCCGGGCTCCACGCGGACAGCTCGCCGACGGGGCGCTCCACATCGGCGCCGACCGCGATGAGCAGCGCCTCGTACCGCCTGATCAGCGCCTCGATCTCGTCCTGCGCGAACGCGCCCTTGTGGTACGCCGTCCGCAGCCGGATGCCGTCGTCCGACGGGAGGACGAAGAACTCCAGGTCGAACTTGCTGAAGCCGTTCTCCACGGGCTGGAAGCGGGCCGGCATGCCGTCGAGGGTGAACTCCTCCACGCCGACGCCGGGAACGTAGTTGAAGACGTGCTGGAAGAGGGTGTTGCGCCAGCCCGCCGAGTCGGCCCGGTCGACCTCCAGCAGCAGGGAGTCCACCGGCACGTCGGCGTGCGAGATCGAGTTGATGAACACGCTGCGGGCCTTGCGCACGAGCTCCGCGAAACCCTGCTCCGGGTCGACCCGCAGCCGCAGCGGCACCACGTTGACGTGGTAGCCGATGGCGGCGGCGTCCTCGGGCCGCCGGCTGTTCACCGGCGAGCCGACGACCAGGTCCGGGCCGGCGCCGTGCTGGGTCAGCAGCAGGTAGTAGACGGCGAGGAGCACCACGGCCTCGGGGGCGCGCAGCTCCTCCTGGAGCCGGCGCACGGCCGCGACGGCCTCGTCCGGCAGCGGCCGCGTGATCGTGCCGCCGACGAGGTCCGGCTCGTCACCGGCGTCGGCACCCAGCCACAGCCGCGGCCGCACGGAACCGAAGTCGCGCAGCTGCTTGCGCCAGAAGCGCCGGCTGCGGTCGGTCGGCTCGATGTCCGAGGCGGCCGGCACGACACCGCCCAGCGTCTCCTCCGGGCGCCCGCCGGCCGCCAGAGTGCTGTAGACGACCGCGAACTCGCCGAGCAGCGTCGTCGCGGAAATGGTGTCGAAGACCAGGTGGTGCAGCGCGACGCAGAAGACGTCCTCCTGCGGGCCCCGGAACAGCCGGGCGCGCAGCAGCGGCCCGCCGTCCATGGCGAAGCCGGCCCCCACGTAGCGGGTGAGGATCCCGTCCAGTACGTCGTCGGCGCCGTCGGCGAGGGCCTCGGCGGGCAGCTCCGCCTCGGTCACGACGACCTTCGCCTCGTCGGCGTCCAGCACCCGCCGGGCCAGCGTGAGGTCACCGGCGACGAACGCCGTCCGCAGCACCTCGTGCCTGCGGATCAGAAAGGTCAGCGTCTCCTGGAGAAGCTCCGGCCGCAGCCGGCCCGCCACCCGGAAGGCGAGCGAGAGGTTGTTGACACCCGTGCCCGGAACGAAGCGCTCCAGCAGCCACAGGGCCTCTTCCTTGCGGCTCGCCGGGACGGTCGCCGGCCCGCCCGTCGCGGAGCGTCCGTCGTTCTCGGCCACGTATTGCATCCCGGTTCCTCTCACTCGGCTTCCCGGCCCCACTCGGCCCGACTTGTGTGCTGCGCGGCCCGGTTCAGGCGCGCGCGGTGCGGGCCAGCAGCTCGTCGACCTTCGCGGCGATCACGGAGTTGCCCAGCATCTCGGCGTGCGCGATGTCGAACCGGACCTCCTGGCCGACCGCACCCGCGCGGTCCACCTCCGGCGGCAGCAGGTTCAGCCCGTTGGTCGGGGTGTTCGAGGACAGCGCGACGCCCCGGTCCCAGCCGCGCGTCGCGTCCAGCTGCGAACCCCCGACGACGTACTTGGCGAACGCGTCGAACACGTCCAGCAGACCCGAACCGTGCCGGGGGTCGATGTTGATGTGCGCGAAGGACTCCATGCCCACCTCGCGGAACATCCCGGTGACCGACGGCAGCAGCAGCTCGATGTCGTGACCCAGCTCCTCGCACAGAGCCCGCGCGTCCTCGCGCATCCGCGCTGCCCGCTCCTCCGCGTACATCACGGCGAACTGCTCCAGCGCCCGCAGGAAATGCGCCTTCAGCGTGATCGACGCCGGCACCTCGGGGTCGATCATGACGATCGCGGGCGCCTCGTCCTGCCACTGCGCGATGCCGTCGGAAAGCGCACCGAGATAGGCCGCGCCGGCGCAGAAGCTGAGCAGGCCGCGCACGACGAGCCCGCTCCCGCGGACGTCCGCGAGCCACCGCTCGACGAACTCGGCGCCCGTGGCCGGGGTACCCTCGCCGACCGGCGGAGGCAGCGTCTCCCACACGGCGAGCGACGGGTCCAGCAGCTGGGCGAGCTCGGCGAACCCCGCCTCCGACCGCCCCGTCATCGGGAAGTCGACGGCCAGCACGACCTCGCCCGAGGTGCCGCTCCTGTGCACTCGCCATCCGTCGAGATCGTGCACGAATCCCCCTTTGGTTCGCTGGGCGCCGGTTCGGCCCGGCATCCGGTCAGCCGGCGCCGGGCCGCATGGCGCCGAAAATTATGGGCACCGTAATAAATGGCGTACGGCGGCGGTCAATAATCGCGTCAAGGCTATGAAGCGGCGCTCCGGCCGAGAAACCCCTAGCGGGCCCCTATCGACCCCTATATCTGTCCAGAGCTCTTGCGAATTGGGCGGGACCGGTGCCAGGTGATCGCGCTCACTAGGGGGAACGCCGGGGAGAGTTAGGGGTTGGTGCGCCCCGTGTGCACGTCTACCCTTCTATGCGTAGTGCCATGTTCGCAATGTGAAGAATTCAACGGGTGAATTCATCCCGGCCGGCTCGGGCCGATGCCTTCATGGCATCCCGAACGGCGAATTATGGGGGCGTGGCGGCGATGGAGGGCGAAGAGAAGCTCCTGGGCTATCTCAAGCGGGCGACGGCCGATCTGCGTGAGGCCAAGCGCCGTCTGCGGGAGGCCGAGGACCGCCGGCGCGAACCCATCGCGATCGTAGGGATGAGCTGCCGTTACCCGGGCGGGGTGACCTCGCCCGAGGGCCTGTGGGACCTGGTCGCCGGCGGCCGGGACGGCGTGTCCCCCTTCCCCGACGACCGTGGCTGGGACCTGGAGAACCTCTACGACCCCGACCCGGACGCACCCGGCACCAGCTACGCCCGCGAGGGCGGTTTCCTGCACGACGCGGGGGATTTCGATCCTGATTTCTTCGGGATCAGTCCGCGTGAGGCGCTGGCGATGGATCCGCAGCAGCGGTTGTTGCTGGAGGCGTCGTGGGAGGTGTTCGAGCGGGCGGGTATCGAGCCGTCGTCGTTGCGGGGTTCGCGTACGGGCGTTTTCGCGGGTGTGATGTACCACGACTTCGCGTCGCGGCTGCGTGTGGTCCCCGAGGGCCTGGAGGGTTTCCTCGGCAACGGCGGACTGGGAAGCGTCGCGTCGGGCCGGGTGGCGTACACCTTTGGGCTGGAAGGCCCGGCGGTGACGGTGGATACGGCGTGTTCGTCGTCGTTGGTGGCGTTGCACTGGGCGATCCAGGCGTTGCGTTCGGGTGAGTGTTCGCTGGCGTTGGCCGGTGGTGTGACGGTGATGACGACGCCGGATACGTTCGTGGATTTCTCGCGTCAGCGGGGGCTGGCGGCGGACGGGCGGTGCAAGGCGTTCGCTGCGGGTGCGGATGGTACGGGTTGGGCCGAGGGTGTGGGCATGCTGCTCGTGGAGCGGCTGTCGGACGCGCGGCGTAACGGTCACCAGGTGCTGGGCGTCATCCGGGGTTCGGCCGTCAACCAGGACGGTGCGAGCAACGGTCTGACGGCGCCCAATGGTCCGTCGCAGCAGCGGGTGATCCGCCAGGCCCTGGCGTCGGCGGGTTTGTCGGCGGCGGATGTCGACGCGGTCGAGGGCCATGGCACCGGCACGACGCTGGGTGACCCGATCGAGGCGCAGGCGCTGCTGGCCACGTACGGTCAGGAGCGCGCCGACGACCAGCCGCTGTGGCTCGGCTCCCTGAAGTCCAACATCGGGCACGCCCAGGCCGCCGCAGGTGTCGGTGGTGTGATCAAGATGGTCATGGCGATGCGCAACGGCGTGCTGCCCAAGACCCTGCACGTGGACCGGCCCTCGCAGCAGGTCGACTGGTCGGAAGGCGCGGTCGAGCTCCTGACCGAGGCCCGGGAATGGGCCACGGCCGAGGACCGCCCGCGCCGAGCGGGTGTCTCCTCCTTCGGAATCAGCGGCACCAACGCCCACGTCATCCTTGAGCAGGCCCCCGCCGAGCAGCCCGACGACGAGGCCGGGGCGCCGGTGACGCTGCCCGCCGTCCCGTGGCTGCTCTCCGCCACGTCCCCCGAGGCCCTGCGCGCCCAGGCCGCGCGCCTGAGCGAGGCCACGGACGGCCTGAAGCCGCTCGACGTCGCCTACTCCCTGGCCACCGGCCGCGCCGCCCTCGGCCACCGCGCCGTGCTGACCGGCACCGCCCCCAAGGACTTCCAGCGCGGCCTGGCCGCCCTCGCCAAGGGCACCACCGTTCTGGGCACGGCGCAGGGCACCGCGGACGAAGGCGGCCTCCTGGCCGTCCTGTTCACCGGCCAGGGCGCCCAGCGCGCCGGCATGGGCCGCGAACTCCGCGCCACGTTCCCCGCGTTCGCCGAGGCCTTCGACGCCGCGTGCGCGGCGCTGGGCCTCGACCCCGCCGTCCTCGACGACGCCGAGGCCCTGGCCCGTACGCGCAACACCCAGCCCGCCCTCTTCGCCGTCGAGGTCGCCCTCTACCGGCTCGCCGAATCCTGGGGCGTCCGCCCCGACTTCGTCGCAGGCCACTCCATCGGCGAGATCACCGCCGCCCATGTCGCCGGCGTCCTCTCCCTGGCGGACGCCGGAAGGCTCGTCGCCGCCCGCGCCCGCCTGATGGAGGACCTCCCCGCCGGCGGCGCGATGATCTCGCTCCAGGCCACCGAGACGGAGGTCCTGGCCGCGCTCACCGACGGCGACGGCGTCGACGTCGCCGCCGTCAACGGCCCCGAGTCCGTGGTGGTCTCGGGCGACGAGGACGCGGTCGAGAAGGTCGCCGAGCACTTCCGGGACCTGGGCCGCAAGACCAAGCGTCTGAAGGTCTCGCACGCCTTCCACTCCCACCGCATGGACGGGATGCTGGACGAGTTCCGTACGGTCGCCGAGTCCCTCACCTACAGCGCCCCGGCCGTCCCGGTCGTCTCCAACGTCACCGGCACCCTGGCCGAGGACCTCACCTCGCCCGGGTACTGGGTGCGTCACGTCCGCGACGCCGTCCGCTTCGCCGACGGCGTCCGGACCCTCCACGACCAGGGCGTCCGCACCTACCTCGAACTCGGCCCGGACGCCGTGCTCACCGGCCTGGCCCAGGACTGCCTCCCCGGCGCGGACGCCGACGGCGACGCCCCCGTGCTCGTCCCCGCGCTGCGCCGCAGCCGCCCCGAGGCCGCCACCCTCGCCGCCGCGCTGGGACGACTGCACGTCAGCGGCCACCCGGTCGACTGGACCGCCTTCTACGAGGGCACCGGCGCCCGCCGCGTCGACCTGCCCACCTACGCCTTCCAGCGCCGCCACTTCTGGCTCGACGGCGACGCCGACGGCCTCGGCGACCTCTCCGCCGCCGGCCTCGACGCGCCCGGCCACCCGCTGCTCGGCGCGGCCGCAGAGCTGCCCGACGGGCACCTCTTCACGGGCCGCCTCTCCCCGCGCACCCACGGCTGGCTCGCCGACCACACCGTCGCGGGCGTCGTGCTGCTGCCCGGCGCGGCCCTCGTCGACGTCGCGCTGAGCGTCGGCGACCGGCTCGGCAGCGCCCTCCTCGACGAGCTCACCCTCGAAGCCCCCCTCGTCCTGCCCGAGCGCGGCGCGGTCCGCCTGCGCGTCGTCGTCGCCGACGCCGACGACACCGGCCGCCGGGCCCTCGACATCCACTCCCGCCCCGAGGACGACGACCGGTCCGGCGAATGGACCCGCCACGCCTCCGGCGTCCTGGCCCCCGCCGCGGGCGAGCCCACGGCCGTCCTCGGCGCGCAGTGGCCCCCGGCCGGCGCCCGGCCGCTACCGGTGACCGACCTGTACGACCGGCTCGCCGACGCGGGCCTCGGCTACGGCCCGCTGTTCCAGGGCGTCACGGCGGCCTGGTCGCACGACGGCGGGATCCTCGCCGAGGTCACCCTGCCCGAGGACACGGACGCCACCGCGTTCGGCCTCCACCCGGCGCTGCTGGACTCCGCCCTGCACGCCATCGGCCTGGGGACGGCCGACAGCCGTGCCGAGCTGCCCTTCGCCTGGTCGGGCGTCACCCTCCACGCGACCGGCGCCACCGCGCTCCGCGTCCGCGTGACGCCGCGCGGCGACGCCGTCGCCCTCACCCTCGCCGACACCGACGGCAAGCCCGTCGCCACCGTCGACCGGCTCACGCTGCGCCCCTTCACCCCCGACCAGCTCGGCGCAGGCACCGACGCACTGTTCCACCTCGACTGGAGCGCCGTGGAGCTCCCGGCCGCCCCGGCGGCGGCCGACTGCGCCGTACTCGGTGACGATCGCCTCGCCGCCCTGCTCGGCGCCCGCGGCTACGCGGACGCGGCCGAACTCGCCGCGAGCGGCGCGACGCCCGCCCACGTGATCGTGCCCGGCACGGCGCACCCCGACGGACCGGCCGCGGCCCGCGCCCACGCGCTGGCGGCGCACACCCTCACGCTCGTACAGGAATGGCTCGCGGAGGACGCGCTCGCCGCTTCCCGCCTGATCCTCGTGACGCGCGGGGCGGAGGACGCCGCCGCCGACGACGCGGTGGACGCGGCGCAGGCCGTCGTCCGGGGCCTCGTCGCCTCGGCGCGGGCCGAGCACCCCGGCCGCTTCGCCGTCGTCGACACCGACGGTACGGACGCCTCCGACCACGCCCTGCTCGCGGCGGCCGCCACCGGGGAACCGCGCCTGGCCCTGCGCGCGGGCAAGGCTTCGGCCCCTCGCCTGGCGCGCACCCCCGACGCCACGCCCGGCGGGTTCGGTGGCGGGACGGTGTTGGTGACGGGTGGTACGGGTGGTCTGGGTGCGCTCGTGGCCCGTCACCTGGTCGCCGAGCACGGTGTGCGGAGCCTGCTGCTGACCAGCCGTCGTGGCCTGGACGCCCCTGGTGCCGCCGGGCTCCGCGACGAACTCGCTTCCCTTGGTGCCGATGTGACCGTCGCGGCCTGTGACGTGGCGGATCGTCCGGCCCTGGAGAAGCTCCTTGAAGGTGTGGAACTCTCAGCCGTGGTGCACACCGCCGGTGTGCTCGACGACGGTGTGATCAGCTCGCTCACCCCCGAGCGTCTGGACACGGTCTTCCGTCCCAAGGTCGACGCGGCCTGGCACCTGCACGAGCTGACCGCAGGCATGGAAGGTCTGTCCGCCTTCGTGCTGTTCTCCTCGGTGGCCGGTGTCTTCGACGCCTCCGGCCAGGGCAACTACGCGGCCGCCAACGCCTTCCTCGACGCCCTCGCCGCCCACCGCCGCACCCTCGGCCTCCCCGGCACCTCGCTGGCCTGGGGTCCCTGGGAGCGGACCGGCGGCGGCATGACCCGCGCCCTCGACGACGCGGACGTGCGGCGCATGGCCCGCGACGGCTTCCTGCCGCTGACCGCCGACGAGGGTCTGGCCCTGTTCGACCGCGCCGCCGGCGCCCCCGGAGCGCGCGTACCGGTCCGCCTCGACCTCCGCGCCGCCGCGGGCACCGGCCCGGTGCCCGCGCTGCTGGCCGGGCTCGTCCGCACCCCGGCACGGCGGGCCGGCCGGCCCGCCCCGGGCTCGGAGACCGCCCCGTCGGCCGCGGACCTGGCGGAGCGGCTGCGTACCCTCCCCGAGGCCGCCGGCACGCGGATGCTCGTCGACCTCGTACGGGAGCGGGCGGCCGCCGTCCTCGGCCACGACGGCCCTGAAGGCGTCGGCGCGGGACGGGAGTTCAACGAGCTCGGCTTCGACTCGCTGACCGCCGTGGAGTTCCGCAACGGCCTCCAGCACGCGACCGGGCTGCGGCTCCCCGCGACGCTCATCTTCGACTACGCCACACCGCGCGCCCTCGCCGGACACCTGCGTACCGAACTCGTCGCCGAGGCGCCCGGCGGTGCCGGCGCCGCCGACGGCGAGGCCGTGATCCGGGAGGCTCTGGCGGCCGTCCCGCTGACGCGGCTGAGGGAGGCAGGGCTCCTCGACAGCCTCCTGGAACTCGCGGGGGTGGACCGGAGCCTCCTCGACGGCCCGGCCGACGACGGCGGCGACCCGGGAGCGCGAGGCGCCGACGACGCGGGCGAACCGGCCGATTCCCTCGACTCCATGGACGCCGAAGCACTGGTGCGGATGGCGCTCGGGCAGTCGGGGGAGCCCTGGGAGACGCCGGAGCAGTAGGGGTCGTCGGACCCTTGAAACCGGCCCACGGGCCGGTTCGGCCGGCCGGCCCGGCGAGACCACGGGCCGGCCCGGCCCCACGAGACGAGCGAGAACCCGCGAACAAGCGAGAACCCGCGAGACCGCGAGAAACCGCGAGAGGTAACAGCCCAGAATGAGTTCTTCCGACGCACGCATCATCGAGGCGCTCCGCGCTTCCATGAAGGAGACCGAGCGGCTGCGCGAGCAGAACCGGAAGCTGACCGCGGAGGCCCACGAGCCGATCGCGATCGTGGGCATGAGCTGCCGCTTCCCCGGCGGCGTCCGCTCGCCCGAGGACCTGTGGGACCTCGTCGCCACGGGCGGTGACGCCATCGGCGGCTTCCCCACCGACCGCGGCTGGGACCTCGACGGGCTGTACCACCCCGACCCCGACCACCAGGGCACCACCTACACCCGCTCCGGCGGCTTCCTCGACGACGCCACGGCCTTCGACCCGGCCCTGTTCGGCATCTCGCCCCGCGAGGCGCTGGCCATGGACCCCCAGCACCGGCTGCTCCTCGAAGCCACCTGGGAGGCGTTCGAGCGGGCGGGCATCAGCCCGGACGCCGCCCGCGGCAGCCGCACGGGTGTCTTCGCGGGCGTGATGTACCACGACTACATCTCCGTGCTGGAGCAGACCTCCGAGCAGGTCGAGGGCTTCATGGGCACCGGCGGCAGCATCGCCTCCGGCCGCGTCGCCTACACCTTCGGTCTTGAGGGCCCGGCGGTCACGGTCGACACCGCGTGCTCGTCCTCGCTGGTCGCCCTGCACTGGGCGATCCAGGCCCTGCGCCGGGGCGAGTGCGACATGGCCCTCGCCGGTGGCGTCACCGTCATGGCCACCCCCGAGACGTTCGTCGACTTCTCGCGGCAGCGGGGCCTGGCGGAGGACGGCCGCTGCAAGGCGTTCGGTGCCGGCGCGGACGGCACGGGCTGGGGCGAGGGCGTCGGCATGCTCCTCGTCGAGCGGCTCTCCGACGCCCGTCGCAAGGGCCACCGGGTGCTGGCCGTGGTCCGTGGCTCGGCGATCAACCAGGACGGCGCCAGCAACGGTCTGACGGCGCCCAACGGCCCGTCGCAGCAGCGCGTCATCCGCCAGGCCCTCGCCGGCGCCCGCCTGTCCGCGGACCAGATCGACGCGGTCGAGGCGCACGGCACGGGCACGGTCCTCGGCGACCCGATCGAGGCGCAGGCGCTCCTCGCCACGTACGGCCAGGAGCGCGCGGCCGGCCGGCCGCTGTGGCTCGGTTCGCTGAAGTCGAACATCGGGCACGCGCAGGCTGCCGCCGGTGTCGGCGGGATCATCAAGATGGTCATGGCGATGCGGGCCGGCGTCCTGCCGAAGACCCTCCACGCCGACGAGCCGTCGCCGCACATCGACTGGACCGCCGGCGCGGTCGAACTCCTCACCGAGGCCCGCGAGTGGACGGCGGCCGAGGGCCGGCCGCGCCGCGCCGGTGTCTCGTCCTTCGGCATCAGCGGCACGAACGCGCACGTGATCGTCGAGCAGGCCCCGGCCGAGGAGACCGCCGAGGTCACCGCCGGGCGCACGCTGCCCGCCGTGCCGTGGCTGGTCTCGGGCAGGACGGCGGAGGCGCTGGACGCGCAGCTCGCGCGGGTGCGGGACGCCGCCGCCGGGCTCGACCCGGCGGACGTCGCCCTCACGCTGGCGACGGCGCGGGCGCGGTTCGAGCACCGGGCACTCCTGGTGGACGGCGTACCGGTGGCCTCGGGCCAGGCCTCCGAGGGCAGGCTGGCCGTCCTCTTCACCGGCCAGGGCGCGCAGCGGGCGGGCATGGGGCGCGAGCTGTACGCCGCGTTCCCGGTGTTCGCGAAGGCTTTCGACGCCGCGTGCGCGGCGCTGGGCCTGGACGCGGCCGTTCTGGACGACGCCGAGCTGCTGGCCCGTACGGAGCACACGCAGCCCGCGCTGTTCGCCGTCGAGGTCGCGCTGTACCGGCTCGTGGAGTCGTACGGCGTACTGCCGGACTTCGTCGCCGGTCACTCCGTCGGTGAGATCGCGGCGGCCCATGTGGCGGGTGTGTTCTCGCTGGAGGACGCGGCGAAGCTGGTCGCGGCCCGTGCCCATCTGATGCAGGCGCTGCCGTCCGGTGGTGCGATGGTGTCGCTGCGTGCGACCGAGGAAGAGGTTCGTGCGGTTCTGGTCGACGGTGTCGACGTCGCCGCGATCAACGGGCCGTCCTCCGTGGTGATTTCGGGTGGCGAGGCCGCTGTCGAGCAGGTGGCGGGGCACTTCGAGAAGTCCCGTCGCCTGAATGTCTCGCACGCGTTCCACTCCCACCGCATGGACGGGATGCTGGCGGAGTTCCGCGCCGTCGCGGAGTCGCTGACCTACGGCGTCCAGGTCGTCCCGGTCGTCTCGAACGTCACCGGCGCCCTGGCGGACGACCTGACCTCGCCGGAGTACTGGGTCCGGCACGTCCGTGAGGCGGTCCGTTTCGCCGACGGCGTCCGGACGCTGCACGCGGAGGGCGCGCGCACCTTCCTGGAACTCGGCCCCGACGGTGTGCTGTCGGCGATGGCGGAGGAATGCCTGGCCGATGCCGAGGGCGTGACGTTCGTCCCGGCGCTGAGCAAGGCGCGCCCCGAGCCGGGTTCGCTGGTCACGGCCCTGGGACGGCTGGACGTCGCCGGGTGCGCGGTGGACTGGTCCGCGTTCTTCGCCGGTACGGGCGCCCGCCGCGTCGACCTGCCGACGTACGCCTTCCAGCACCGCGACTACTGGCCGCGCGGCGGCCGCCCGGCCCTGGACGCCCCCGGCCTCGGCCTGGGCGCCGCCGGCCACGCGCTGCTGGGCGCGGCCGTGTCCCTCCCCGACTCGGACGGCGTCCTCCTGACCGGCCGGGTGTCGCTGCGTACGCACCCGTGGCTGGCCGATCACGTGGTGATGGGCAGCGTGCTGCTGCCGGGCACCGCCTTCGTGGAACTCGCCGTCCGCGCGGGCGACGAGGTCGGCTGCCCCGTCGTCGACGAACTGACCCTCGAAGCACCGCTGGTGCTCGGCGAGCAGGACGCCGCCGTCCAGCTGCGCGTCACCGTGGGCGAGCCCGACGGCGACGGCCGGCGCGGGCTGTCCGTCCACTCGCGCCCCGAGGGCGACGGTCTCTGGACGCGGCACGCGTCCGGCTTCCTGTCCGCCGCCGAGCCGGCCGGCACGGCCCCGGCGCAGGCCGCCTGGCCGCCGGCCGGTGCCGAGGCCGTGGACGTAGAGGGCCTGTACGCGGGCCTCGCGGCGACGGGTCTTGAGTACGGCCCCGCCTTCCAGGGCGTACGGGCCGCGTGGCGCAAGGGCGAGGAGCTCTTCGCCGAGGTGGCCCTGCCGGACGGTACGGACGTCACGTCGTACGGTCTGCACCCGGCGCTCTTCGACGCGGCACTGCACGTGAGCGCGGCGGCGGGGGCCGGAAACGGTCCGGCGCACGGGGCGGCCCACGGATCCTCCGGTGCCGAACTCCCCTTCGTGTGGCGTGGAGTGACGCTGAGGGCGGCGGGCGCGAGCGTGCTGCGGGTCAGCGTCTCGCCCTCGGACCAGGGCGCTGTGATCGAGCTGGCGGACGCCGCCGGCGTCGCAGTGGCGTCGGTGCAGTCGCTTGTGGTGCGGCCGGTGGCCGCCGATGAGCTGCGTGCGGCCGACCGGGGCACGCGGGATGCGCTGTTCCGGGTGGAGTGGGTGCCGGTTCAGGCGCAGGCCACGGATGTTCCGGTGGCGGTGCTGGGCCGGGATCACGAGGATCTGGCGGCGCTGGGCCGGAGTGCGGAGGAGGTGCCGGCGCTGGTCGCCGTTGCCGCTTCGGATGTTCGGGGTGTGCTGGGTCTGGTGCAGGGGTGGCTGGCGGAGGAGCGGTTCGCCGGGTCCCGTCTGGTGGTTGTGACCCGTGGTGCGGTGGTCGTTGCGGGTGACTCGGTGGTGGATCCGGATCAGGCCGCTGTGTGGGGTCTGGTGCGTTCGGCGCAGTCGGAGAACCCGGATCGTTTCGTGCTCCTCGATGCCGATCAGGAGCTGTCCGCTGACCTTCTGGCTCTTGTCGGTGACGAGCCGCAGGTTGCGGTGCGTGGGGGAGCGGTCTTCGCGCCGCGTCTGACGCGGGCGGCTGTCGCCGCCGGTGGCCCGGGTGTCTGGGCTGCCGAGGGCACGGTGCTGGTCACTGGTGGTACGGGTGCGCTGGGTGCGCTCGTGGCGCGTCATCTGGTGGCGGAGCACGGTGTGCGCAGTCTCCTGCTGACCAGCCGCCGTGGTCTCGACGCGCCCGGTGCCGCCGAGCTGCGTGACGAACTCGCCGCTCTTGGTGCCGAGGTGACCGTTGCCGCGTGCGACGTCGCCGACCGCGACGCGGTGGCGGCCCTGCTGGCGTCGCACACGATCGGCGCCGTCGTCCACACCGCCGGCCTCCTCGACGACGCCACCGTCGCCTCGCTCACCCCGGCGCGCATCGACGCGGCCTTCGGACCGAAGGCGGACGCGGCCCGGCACCTGCACGAACTGACGGCAGGCATGGGCCTGTCGGCGTTCGTCCTCTTCTCCTCCGCTGCCGGTGTCTTCGGCAACGCCGGTCAGGGCAACTACGCGGCCGCCAACGCCTACCTGGACGCCCTCGCTCAGGAGCGCGTCGCCGCGGGCCTCCCCGCCACCTCCCTCGCCTGGGGCCTCTGGGACAGCGGCGACGGCATGGGTGCGGCCGAGGCGGCCCACGCCTCCCGCACGGCACAGGACGGCTTCCCGGCCCTCGCGCCCCGGGACGGTCTCGCGCTGTTCGACGCCGCGGTGGCGTCCGGCGAGCCCGTGCTCGTACCGATACCGCTGGACCTCGCCGCCCTCCGCGCGAGCGCGACGACGAGCCCGCTCCCGGCGCTGCTGCGGGCCCTGGTCCGGGTACCGGTGCGGCGGGCCCGCGCCGGGCGCGCGGGCGAGTCGCTCCGCGGAAGGCTTCTGCCGCTGGCGGAGGACGAGCGCACGAGCCTCCTGCTGGGCCTCGTGCGCGACGAGGTCGCCGCAGTCCTCGGCCACGCGTCGGGCGCGGCGATCGAGCCCGAACGCGCCTTCACCGAGCTCGGCTTCGACTCCCTCACCGCGATCGAGCTGCGCAACCGGCTCAACACGGCCACGGGCCTGAAGCTCTCGGCGACCCTCGTCTTCGACCACCCGACCGCCTCCGCCGTGACCGGCCACCTGACGGACGAACTGCTGGGCGACCTCGCCGCGGCGGCGGAGACGGCCGCGCCGGGCGGGACGTCCGTACCGCTGGACGACGACCCGATCGCGATCGTCGGCATGGCCTGCCGCTACCCGGGCGGGGTGACCTCGCCCGAGGACTTGTGGGAGCTGGTCGCGGGTGGGCGGGACGGTGTCTCCGGGTTCCCGGTCAACCGTGGCTGGGATCTGGAGAACCTGTACGACCCGACGGGTGAGCGGCCCGGCTCCTCGTACACGCGTGAGGGCGGTTTCCTGCACGGCGCGGACGAGTTCGATCCGGCGTTCTTCGGGATCTCGCCGCGTGAGGCCATGGCGATGGACCCGCAGCAGCGTCTGCTGCTGGAGACCACGTGGGAGACGATCGAGCGGGCGGGCATCGAGCCGTCCGCGCTGCGCGGCAGCCGTACCGGTGTCTTCGCGGGCGTCATGTACCACGACTACGCGCTGGGCATGGACGCCATCGCCCCGGAAGGCGTCGACGGCTTCCTGGGCACGGGCACGGCCGGCAGCGTGGTCTCGGGCCGTGTGTCGTACCTGTTCGGGCTTGAGGGTCCGGCGGTGACGGTCGACACGGCGTGTTCGTCGTCGCTGGTCGCGCTGCACATGGCGGTGCAGGCGCTGCGGGCCGGTGAGTGCGACATGGCGCTCGCGGGTGGTGTGACCGTCATGTCGACACCGGCCGCCTTTGTCGATTTCTCGCGTCAGCGGGGGCTGTCGGCGGACGGCCGCTGCAAGGCCTTCGGCGCGGAGGCGGACGGCACGGGCTGGGCCGAGGGCGTGGGCATGCTGCTCGTCGAGCGGCTGTCGGACGCGCGCCGCAAGGGCCACCAGGTCCTGGGCATCGTGCGTGGTTCGGCGATCAACCAGGACGGTGCCAGCAACGGTCTGACGGCGCCGAACGGTCCGTCGCAGCAGCGGGTGATCCGGCAGGCCCTGGCCTCGGCCGGTCTGTCCGCCGCTCAGATCGACGTGGTCGAGGCGCACGGTACGGGTACGACGCTGGGTGACCCGATCGAGGCGCAGGCGTTGCTGGCCACGTACGGTCAGGAGCGGGCCGGGGACGAGCCGCTGTGGCTCGGCTCCCTGAAGTCGAACATCGGCCACGCGCAGGCGGCTGCTGGTGTCGGCGGCATCATCAAGATGCTCATGGCCATGCGCCACGGGGTCCTGCCGAAGACGCTGCACGCCGACACGCCCACGGACCAGGTGAATTGGGCCGATGGTGCTGTCGAGCTGCTGACCGAGGCGCGGGAGTGGGCGACGGTCGACGGGCGTCCGCGTCGTGCGGGTATCTCGTCGTTCGGGTTCAGCGGTACGAACGCGCATGTGATCGTGGAGCAGGCGCTGGTGGAGGCCGAGGCAGAGGCCGTTGCCGGTGCTGCTGTCGAGCTGCCGGTGGTGCCGTGGGTGCTGTCGGCGAAGTCGCCTGAGGCGCTGGACGCGCAGGTCGCCCAGGTTGTGGGCGCTGCTGGTGATCTGGACCCGGTGGGTGTCGGCTTCACACTGGCCACGACCCGCGCGCAGTTCGAGCACAGGGCCGTGGTGGTTGAGGGGCAGACGGTCAAGAGCCGGGTGCTCGGCGGCAAGGTCGCCGCGCTCTTCACCGGTCAGGGTGCCCAGCGGGCCGGTATGGGCCGTGATCTCTATGCCGCCTACCCGGTGTTCGCCGCCGCCTTCGACGCGGCGTGTGCGGCGCTGGGCCTGGACGCGGCTGTTCTGGACGATGCCGAAGCACTGGCCCGTACCGAGAACACGCAGCCCGCTCTGTTCGCGGTCGAGGTCGCGCTCTACCGTCTCGTCGAATCCTGGGGTGTCCGCCCCGACTTCCTCGCCGGTCACTCGATTGGTGAGATTGCTGCTGCGCATGTGGCGGGTGTGTTCTCGCTGGAAGACGCGGCGAAGCTTGTAGCGGCCCGTGCTGCCCTGATGCAGGCGCTGCCAGCGGGTGGCGCGATGGTTTCCCTGCGCGCGACCGAGGCCGAGGTTCGTGCGGTTCTGGTCGACGGTGTCGACATCGCGGCGATCAACGGCCCGTCGTCCGTGGTGATCTCGGGTGACGAGGCTGCGGTCGAGCAGGTGGCAGGCCGCTTCGAGAAGTCCCGCCGCCTCAACGTCTCGCACGCCTTCCACTCCCACCGCATGGACGGGATGCTGGAGGACTTCCGCGCGGTGGCCGAGTCGCTGACCTACAGCGCCCCGACTGTCCCGGTCGTCTCCAACGTCACCGGGGCCGTTGCCGATGACCTGACCTCGCCCGAGTACTGGGTGCGTCACGTCCGTGAGGCGGTCCGTTTCGCCGACGGTGTTCGTAGGCTCCACGCCGAAGGCGTGCGTACGTTCCTGGAACTGGGCCCCGATGGCGTCCTGTCGGCGATGGCGCAGGAGTGCCTGGCCGACGCCGACGCGGACGACATCGCCTTCGTCCCCGCCCTCCGTAAGGACCGCCCGGAGCCGACCTCCCTGGTCACCGCTCTCGGCCGTCTCCACATCACCGGCGCCCGCGTCGACTGGCCGGCCTTCTTCGCCGGCACCGGCGCCCGCCGCGTCGACCTGCCCACCTACCCCTTCCAGCGCCAGTCCTACTGGCTGGAGTCCGCGCCCCTCGGCAACGACGCGAGCGCCATGGGCCAGGGCTCGGCCGGACACGCCATCCTGAGTGCCGTCGTGGCGCTTCCCGACGGCTACGTGCTCACCGGCAGGCTGTCGCTGCGCACCCACCCGTGGCTGGCGGAGCACGTCGTGGCCGGTACGGCTCTGCTGCCGGGCGCCGCGTTCGTCGAGCTCGCCGTCCGCGCGGGTGACGAGGTGGGCTGCTCCACCGTCGACGAGCTCACGCTGCACGCGCCGCTCCCGCTCGCCGAGCGCGGCGGGGTCCAGCTGCGCGTCACCGTCGGGGAGCCCGACGGCGAGGGCCGGCGCGTCCTCGCCGTCCACTCGCGGCGCGAGGACGAGACCGAGCAGCGCTGGACGCGGCACGCGGACGGTCTCCTCTCGGCAGGTCCGGCCGCTGTCCACGCCGCAGACCTGGCTGTGTGGCCGCCCGTGGGTGCCGCGAGCGTCGACGTCGACACTCTGCGCGCCGACGGCTTCGCGGACATCGCCGCCGCTTGGCGCGCGGGCGACGACGTCCACGCCGAGGTGGCGCTGCCCGAGGGCACGGACGTCGCGTCGTACGGGCTCCACCCCGCCCTGCTCGACGCCGCGTTCCGGATCGCGGACATGAACGGTGCGTCCCCGTCCGGCGGCCCGGCCACGGCGTACGCGCTGCGCGGCGTGACGCTGCACGCCTCCGGCGCGGAGCGGCTCCGCGTACGGGTGCGCCCGTCGGCGACGGACGGCGTGTCGGTGACGGTCACCGACACGGCCGGGGCCCCTGTGGCCTCCGTCGACTCGCTCGTCCCGCGTGAGCTCTCCGCCGCCGAACTCGGCTCCGCGTCGCTGCCGGCCGACGCGCTCTTCCGCGTCGAGTGGAAGCAGCTCCCCACCCTTACGGCGCCGTCTCCGGCCGTCTCCTGGGCCATGCTCGGCGGCGAGGGCGACGCCGCTCTGTGCCGGCTCGACGGCGCGGGCGAGGCCGCGGGTGTCTTCGCCGGTCTGGCGGAGCTCCGTGAGGCGGCGGAGGTTCCCGGGTACGTACTCGCCGTCTGCCCGGCGGCCTCGCCCGAGCCGGCCCCCGGCGCGGTGCGGGACGCGGCTCACCGGGTCCTCGGCCTGGTGCAGGAGTGGCTGGCGGAGGAGCGGTTCGCCGACTCCCGGCTCGTGCTGGTCACACGGGGAGCCGTGTCCGTCGCCGGTACCGAAGGCGTCCAGGACCTGGCACAGGCCGCCGTCCGGGGCCTGGTGAAGTCCGCGCAGTCCGAGAACCCCGACCGGATCGTCCTCGTCGACGTCCCGGCCGCCGGCCTGCCCGTACTTCCCGCCTCCGTACCGGCCTGCGGCGAGGCGGAGCTCGCGGTCCGCGGTGACGCCCTGTGGGCGCCGCGCCTGGCGCGGGCCTCGGCCACCGCCGGGACCCGGCCGCGGTGGGACGCCGACGGCACGGTTCTGATCACCGGTGGTACGGGCGCTCTGGGCGCGCTCTTCGCCCGTCATCTGGTGGCCGAGCACGGTGTGCGTCACCTGCTGCTGACCAGCCGCCGTGGTCTCGACGCGCCCGGTGCCGCCGAGCTGCGCGACGAACTCGCCGCGCTCGGCGCCGAGGTGACCGTCACCGCTTGCGACGTCGCCGACCGCGACGCGCTCGCCGGGCTCCTCGCGTCCGTACCGGCCGGGCACCCGCTCACCGGAGTGGTCCACACCGCCGGTGTCCACGCCAACGGCCTGGTCACCGCGCTCTCGCCCGAGGACATCGACACGGTCTTCGGCCCCAAGGCCGACGCCGCCCTCAACCTCCACGAGCTGACCAAGGGCCTCGACCTCTCCGCGTTCGTCCTCTTCTCGTCCGTCGCCGGCGTCATGGGGTACCCCGGCCAGGGCAACTACGCCGCCGCCAACTCCCTTCTGGACACGCTGGCCCAGCAGCGACGGGCGGCCGGTCTGCCGGGGCTGTCGCTGGCGTGGGGCCTGTGGGCCGGGGCGAGCGGCATGGGCGCCGAGCTGTCCGCGGCCGACGTGGAGCGGATGAACCGTTCGGGGATGCCGCCGCTGTCCGTCGAGGAGGGGCTGGCCCTCTTCGACGCGGCGCAGAACCTGGACGACGGCCTGCTCGTGGGGTGCCGGCTCGACACGGCCGCCCTGGCCACGTCGCCGACCGCCCAGGTCACGCCGTTGCTCAGTGGGCTGGTGCGGGCGCGTACGCGGCGGGCTGCCGCGCGTTCGTCGGCGGCGGCCGAGGGGCTGCGGCAGCGGCTGGCGGGGCTGAGCGGGTCCGAGCGTGAGGAGGCGATCCTCGGTCTGATCCGGGCCGATGTGGCGGCTGTTCTGGGTCACTCCGGCCCCGAGGCCGTGGACCCGGAGCGGTCGTTCAAGGAGAGCGGTTTCGACTCCCTGACGGCTGTCGAGCTGCGGAACCGTCTCAACGCGGGGACGGGGTTGCGGCTGCCGGTGACGCTGGTGTTCGATTATCCGACGCCGCGTGTGCTGATGGAGTATGTGCGTGACGAGCTGGCCGGTGGCCTCGCCGCGCAGGCCGCCGCGTCCGCCGTACTGGTGAAGGCGGTGGACGACGACCCGATCGCGATCGTCGGCATGGCCTGCCGCTACCCGGGTGGCGTGACCTCCCCCGAGAGCCTGTGGGACCTGGTCCTCAACGGCCGGGACGGCGTGACCGGCTTCCCGACCGACCGCGGCTGGGACCTGGAGAACCTCTACGACCCGGAGCAGGGCCTGCCGGGCAAGAGCTACGTCCGTGAGGGCGGCTTCCTGCACGAGGCCGGTGACTTCGACCCGGCGTTCTTCGGGATCAGCCCGCGCGAGGCGCTCGCGATGGACCCGCAGCAGCGCCTGCTCCTGGAGACCACCTGGGAGACGATCGAGCGGGCCGGTATCGACCCGACGGCCCTGCGGGGCAGCCGTACCGGCGTCTACGCGGGTGTGGGCTACCACGACTACGGCACGCAGACCTTGGACGTTCCGGAGGATGTGGAGGCGTTCCTCGGTACCGGTACGTCCTCGGCCGTCGTCTCGGGCCGCGTGTCCTACGCCCTGGGCCTGGAGGGCCCGGCGGTGACGGTCGACACGGCGTGCTCGTCGTCGCTGGTCGCGCTGCACATGGCGGTTCAGGCCCTGCGCGGCGGTGAGTGCGACATGGCGCTCGCCGGTGGCGTGACCGTCATGTCGACACCGGGTGCGTTCATCGACTTCTCGCGCCAGCGGGGCCTCGCGGCGGACGGCCGTTGCAAGGCATTCGGTGCGGGTGCGGACGGCACGGGCTGGGCCGAGGGCGTGGGCATGCTGCTCGTCGAGCGGCTCTCCGACGCCCGCCGCAACGGCCACCAGGTCCTGGGCGTCGTACGCGGTACGGCGATCAACCAGGACGGCGCCAGCAACGGTCTGACGGCTCCCAACGGTCCGTCGCAGCAGCGGGTCATCCGCCAGGCGCTGGCCGTGGCCGGTCTGTCGCCTGCGGACGTCGACGCGGTCGAGGCGCACGGCACGGGCACGGTCCTCGGCGACCCGATCGAGGCCCAGGCGCTGCTCGCCACCTACGGTCAGGAGCGCGTCGGTGACCGGCCGCTGTGGCTCGGCTCGCTGAAGTCCAACATCGGGCACGCGCAGGCGGCAGCCGGTGTCGGCGGGATCATCAAGATGGTCATGGCGATGCGGGCCGGCGTCCTGCCGAAGACCCTCCACGCCGACGAGCCCACGGACCGGGTGGACTGGTCGGAAGGCGCGATCGAGCTCCTCACCGAGACACGTGACTGGCCGGAGGCGGGCCGCCCGCGCCGTGCGGGTGTGTCGTCCTTCGGTTTCAGCGGCACGAACGCGCACGTGGTCCTTGAGCAGGCCCCCGCGACGACGGCTCCCGAGGCCGGCGCCGACCGGAAGCTCCCCGCCGTACCGCTCCTCGTGAGCGCGAAGAGCGAGCAGGCACTGACCGCCCAGGTGTCCCGCGTCCGCGAGGCCGCGACGGGCCGCGAAGCGGTGGACCTCGGCTTCACGCTGGCTACGGCGCGGGCGCAGTTCGAGCACCGCGCCGTGGTGGTGGGTGAGCAGGTCGTCTCGGGCCGGGTGCTGGGCGGCAAGGTTGCCGCGCTGTTCACGGGTCAGGGTGCTCAGCGGGCGGGGATGGGGCGTGAGCTGTACGCGGCCTACCCGGTGTTCGCTGCTGCCTTCGACGCGGCGTGTGCGGCGCTGGGTCTGGACGCGGCCGTTCTGGAGAATGCGGAGTCGCTGGCTCGTACCGCGAACACGCAGCCTGCGCTGTTCGCTGTCGAGGTCGCCCTCTATCGCCTCGTCGAATCCTGGGGTGTCCGCCCCGACTTCCTCGCCGGTCACTCCATCGGTGAGATCGCGGCGGCGCATGTCGCTGGTGTGTTCTCGCTGGAGGATGCGGGCAAGCTCGTTGCCGCCCGTGCCGCGCTCATGCAGGCGCTGCCGTCCGGTGGCGCGATGGTGTCGCTGCGGGCGACCGAGGAAGAGGTGCGCGCGGTTCTGGCCGACGGTGTCGACATTGCCGCGATCAACGGGCCGTCCTCCGTGGTGATCTCGGGTGGCGAGGCCGCTGTCGAGCAGGTGGCGGGGAACTTCGAGAAGTCCCGCCGCCTGAATGTCTCGCACGCGTTCCACTCGCACCGTATGGACGGGATGCTGGCGGAGTTCCGTAAGATTGCCGAGTCCCTCACGTACACCGTGCCTTCGATCCCGGTCGTCTCCAACGTCACCGGCACCGTGGCCGATGACCTGACCTCCCCCGAGTACTGGGTCCGTCACGTCCGTGAGGCCGTCCGCTTCGCCGACGGCGTCCAGACCCTCCACGACCAGGGTGTCCGCACCTTCCTGGAACTCGGCCCCGACGGTGTGCTGTCCGCCATGGCCCAGGAATGCCTGCCGGAGACCGACGACATCGCCTTCGTCCCCGCCCTCCGCAAGGACCGCCCCGAACCGGCCGCCCTCGTCACCGCTCTCGGCCGTCTCCACCTCACCGGCGCCCGCGTCGACTGGCCGGCCTTCTTCGCAGGCACCGGCGCCCGTCTCACCGACCTCCCCACCTACCCCTTCCAGCACCAGCACTTCTGGCTGCTGCCGTCCGCCCCCGCCGTTCGTGGCGCCGTGGCCGGAGCCGAGTCCGGGCCCGACCCCCTGCGGTACCGCACCGTCTGGCAGCGGGTGGTCGAAGGTTCCGTGCGGACCCCGGGCGCCACGCACCTCGTCGTGCTCCCCGCCGACGGTGACCACCGCCCCTGGGCCGAGGCCTCCGCCGAGGCGCTGCGCAAGGCCGGGGCCCAGGTCGTCGAGCTCGTGGTCGACGACAACGCCCACGACCTCCCGCCGGTGGCCGACGCCCTGGCCGGCGCCGGTGTCGACGCCGCCTCCGTGACGGGCGTCCTGGCCTGGGTGCCTTCCGTGGCGCTCGTGCGGGCGCTCGACGCGGCCGGTGTCGCGGGCCGGCTGTGGTTCGCCACGCGGGGCGCGGTGTCCACGAGCGGTACGGACCCGGTCGCCGACCCCGTACGGGCGGCGGCGTGGGGGCTCGGCCGGGTGGCCGGGTTCGAGCTGGGGGAGCGCTGGGGTGGCGTCGTCGACGTGCCCGGCGCCGTGGACGACCGGACCGTCGCCCGTCTGGCGGCCGTGCTGGCCGGCGCGGTCGACGAGGACCAGGTGGCGGTACGCGACACCGGAGTGTTCGCCCCCCGCCTCCAGAACGTCACGGCCTCCGCGCAGGACGACGCCTGGATCCCCCGGGGCACCGTCCTGGTCACCGGCGACGACTGCGAGCTGCGGGCGCGCACCGCGCGTCTGCTGACCGAACGCGGCGCCGAGCGCGTCGTGTTCGCCGACACCCGCACCGGCGGCCGGCAGACGCTCGCCGAACTGCTGGAGGAGCTGTCCGGTGGCGCCGAGGGCTCCGCGCCCACCGCCGTGGTCCACGTGCCGGCCCTGCCCGCCGAGGCCCGCCTGTCCGACCTCGACCCCGCCGCGTACGAGGAGGAGCTGCGCGCGCACATCGACGCCGTCCTCACCGTGGACGAGCTGACCCGCGGCCTGGACCTCTCCGCGTTCGTGCTGTGCGGCTCCGCCGCCGGCACGATCGGCGGGCCGGGCCAGGCCGGAGCGGCCGCCCTGAGCGCCGTGTTCGACGCGCTCGCCCGGCGACGCCGGGCGGCGGGCCTGCCGGCGACCGCCATCGGCTGGGGCCCCTGGGCCGGTGAGGACGAGGACGCGGGCGTACTGCGCGGCCTCCCCGGATCCGTCCTCGGGACCGTCCTCACCCGCGCCTCGGCGGCGACCGCCGAAGCCGGCGTCTGCGTGGTCGACTTCGACTGGCCCGAGCTCCTCAAGGGCGTATCGGCCGCCGGAGCCCACCCGCTCTACCGCGAGCTCCCCGAGGTCCGGCGGACCGAGGCCGAGCGCGCCGAGGCCGCCGCGGCCGGTGCCGAGGCGCTCGTCGGACGGCTGGCGGAGCTGCCGGACACCGAGCAGTACGACGTGCTGCTCGACCTCGTACGCATCCAGGTCGCGGGCGTGCTCGGCCTCGCCGCGCCGGGCGACATCGAACCCGGGCGTCCCTTCCGGGACCTCGGATTCGACTCGCTCACCGCGGTGGAGCTGCGCACGCGCCTCCAGCGGGCCACGGGGCTCCGGCTCCCCGCGACGCTCGTCTTCGACCACCCCACGCCCGACGCCGTCGTCGCGCTGCTCCGCTCGGAGCTCGTACCCGACGCCATCGGCACGGAGCGGCTGCTGGCCGACCTCGACCGGCTCGAAGCCGTGATCTCGGCCATGGACGCGGCGGACCTGGCGGGGGCCCGGACCGCCGACCGCCTGCGCGCGCTCCTCGCCCGCTGCGCGGCCGCCACCGGCGCGCCCGCCTCCTTCCACGCGGCCGTCCCGGCCGCGGCCACCGCGTTCGACGCACCGGCATCACCCACCACCACGACCATCGACGACCAGCCCGAGGAGGTCGTCGCGGAAAAGCTCGAAGCCGCGACGGCCGACGAGATCTTCGCCTTTATCGACAACGAGTTGGGGCTCTCAGAATGACGAACACGAACCACCGCGACCCCTCGAAGGCTGAGTCGATGAACGACCAACAGAAGCTTCTCGACTACCTCAAGCGTGTCACCTCCGACCTGCACCAGACGCGCCAGCGCCTGAAGGACGTCGAGGCCGCCCACTCCGCGCAGGCCGCCGCGCTGTCCGAGCCCATCGCCATCGTCGGCATGGCGTGCCGCTTCCCGGGCGGGGTGGGCTCCCCGGAGGACCTGTGGAAGCTGGTCGCCGACGGTGCCGACGGCATCTCGCCGTTCCCCGAGGACCGCGGCTGGGACGTCGAGTCGCTGTACGACCCCACCGGCACCAAGCCCGGCACGTCCTTCACCCGCCACGGCGGGTTCCTGCACGAGGCCGCCGACTTCGACCCCGGCTTCTTCGGCATCAACCGCCGCGAGGCGCTGGCCATGGACCCCCAGCAGCGCCTGCTCCTGGAGGCGTCCTGGGAGGCCGTCGAGCGCGCCGGCATCGACATCGGGTCGCTGCGCGGCAGCCGCACCGGCGTCTTCGCGGGCATCGCCTACCACGACTACGCCACTGTCCTGGAGAACACCGAACCCGAGGGCATCGACGGCTACTTCGGCACGGGCACGTCCAGCAGCGTCGCCTCCGGCCGTATCTCCTACGTCTTCGGCCTCGAAGGCCCCGCCGTCACCATCGACACCGCCTGTTCGTCCTCGCTGGTGGGCCTCCACCTCGCGATCCAGACGCTGCGGTCCGGCGAGTGCGACCTCGCGCTGGCCGGTGGCGCCACGGTCATGGCGACGCCCGGTTCGTTCGTCGACTTCTCGCGCCAGGGCGGCCTCGCCCCGGACGGACGCTGCCGCTCGTTCGCGGACGGCGCCGACGGCACGGGCTGGGGCGAGGGCGTCGGCATGCTCCTCGTCGAGCGCCTGTCCGACGCCCGCCGCAACGGTCACCCGGTCCTCGCCGTGATCCGCGGCTCGGCCGTCAACCAGGACGGCGCCAGCAACGGCCTCACCGCCCCGAACGGGCCCTCCCAGCGCCGCGTGATCCGCCAGGCCCTCGCCGACGCCGGGCTGTCCGCCGTCGAGATCGACGCGGTCGAGGCGCACGGCACGGCCACCGTCCTGGGCGACCCGATCGAGGCCCAGGCCCTCCTCGCTACCTACGGCCAGAACCGGCCCGCCGGCCGCCCGCTCTGGCTCGGCTCCCTCAAGTCGAACATCGGCCACGCGCAGGCCGCCGCCGGCGTCGGCGGTGTGATCAAGATGGTCATGGCCATGCGCAACGGCGTGCTGCCCAGGACCCTCCACGTCGACCGGCCCACCGACCAGGTGGACTGGTCGGCCGGCGCGGTGGAACTCCTCACCGAGGCCCGGGAGTGGACGGCCGCCGACGGCCGCCCGCGGCGCGCGGGCATCTCGTCGTTCGGCTTCAGCGGTACGAACGCGCACGTCATCGTCGAGCAGGCGCCGGTGGAGGCCGAGGCCGCCGCCGGTGACGCCGTCGAGCTGCCGGTGGTGCCGTGGGTGCTCTCGGGCAAGACGCCCGAGGCGCTGGCCGCGCAGGTGGCTCAGGTCGTGGGCGCTGCCGCTGATCTCGACCCGGTGGGTGTCGGTTTCACGCTGGCGACGTCGCGCGCGCAGTTCGAGCACCGGGCCGTCCTGGTGGACGGCGCGCAGGTGGCCTCGGGCCAGGTCACCGAGGGGAAGCTGGCCGCGCTGTTCACCGGTCAGGGTGCTCAGCGGGCGGGGATGGGGCGTGAGCTGTACGCCGCCTACCCGGTCTTCGCCGCCGCCTTCGACGCGGCGTGTGCGGCGCTGGGCCTGGACGCGGCCGTTCTGGACGATGCGGAGTCGCTGGCTCGTACCGAGAACACACAGCCTGCGCTGTTCGCGGTCGAAGTCGCGCTCTACCGTCTGGTGGAGTCGTGGGGTGTTCGTCCGGACTTCGTCGCCGGTCATTCGATCGGTGAGATCGCGGCGGCGCACGTTGCCGGGGTGTTCTCGCTGGAGGACGCGGGCAAGCTTGTTGCCGCCCGTGCCGCGCTGATGCAGGCGCTGCCTGCCGGTGGTGCGATGGTGTCGCTGCGTGCGACCGAGGAAGAGGTGCGCGCGGTTCTGGTCGACGGTGTCGACATCGCGGCGATCAACGGCCCGTCCTCTGTGGTGATCTCGGGTGACGAGGACGCGGTCGAGCAGGTCGCCGGGCACTTCGAGAAGTCCCGTCGCCTGAACGTCTCGCACGCGTTCCACTCGCACCGCATGGACGGCATGCTGGCGGAGTTCCGCGCGGTGGCCGAGTCGCTGGCCTACAGCGTTCCGGCGATCCCTGTGGTCTCCAACGTCACTGGTGCTCTTGCCGACGAGCTCACCTCGCCCGCCTACTGGGTGCGTCACGTCCGTGAGGCCGTCCGCTTCGCCGACGGTGTCCGGACCCTCCACGACCAGGGTGTCCGTACCTTCCTGGAGCTCGGCCCGGACGGTGTCCTGTCCGCCATGGCTCAGGAGTGCCTGCCGGAGACCGACGACGTAGCCTTCGTCCCCGCCCTCCGCAAGGACCGCCCCGAACCGGCCGCCGTCGTCACCGCTCTCGGCCGTCTCCACATCACCGGTGCCCGCGTCGACTGGTCCGCCTTCTTCGCCGGCACCGGCGCCCGCCTCACCGACCTCCCCACCTACCCCTTCCAGCACCAGCGCTACTGGCCGCAGGGTTCGGTCCACGGCAAGGGCGTCTCCGGGCTGGGTCTCGGGTCGGCCAACCACCCGCTGCTCGGTGCCTCGGTCATGCTGGCCGGTTCGGGCGAATTCCTGTTCACGGGGCGGCTGTCGCTGCTCTCGCACCCCTGGCTGGCGGACCGTACGGTCCTCGGCGCCGTGGCCGTCCCGGAGTCGGCCTTCGTCGAGCTGGCCGTGCGCGCCGGTGACCAGGTCGGCTGCGACGTACTCGACGAACTGACGCTGGAGGCCCCGCTCGTCCTGCCCGAGCACGGCGGCGTCCACGTCCAGCTGACCGTCGAGGCGCCCGACGCGGACGGCCGCCGCCGGCTGAGCGTGTACTCGCGCCCGGAGGACGACGCAGACGAGCAGCGCTGGACCCGGCACGCCACCGGAGTGCTCGCCGTCGCCGCCGGGGCACCGGCCGCGGCCACCGGGCTGGAGACCTGGCCGCCGGCCGCCGCCGAGCCGGTCGGCGTCGCGAGCCTGTACGAGCGCGCGGCCGCCGCGGGCACGGAGTACGGGCCCGTCTTCCAGGGCGTGACGGGCGTCTGGCGGGACGGCGGCGACGTCTTCGCCGAGGTCGCCCTCGCCGAGGAACTGGGCGCGGACACCGGTGCGTACGGCATCCACCCGGCCGTCCTCGACGCGGCGTTCCAGGCGGTCGCGCTGACCTCCGCCGCGCCCGCCGGCGGGCCGGCCGTGGCGCACGCGCTGCGCGGCGTGACGCTGCACGCCTCCGGTGCCGCCCGGCTGCGGGTCAGGGTGCGCCCCTCCGCGACGGGCGACGTCTCCGTCCTGATCGCCGACGGCGCCGGGGCCCTCGTGGCCTCCGTCGACGCGCTCACCCCGCGCACGCTCACCACCGCCGACCTCGCGGCCTCCGCCGCCTATGTCGAATCGCTCTTCCGCCTGGAGTGGACCCCCCTCACGGCCGAGGCGCCGGGCGACCTGACCTGGGCCGTGCTCGGCGCCCACGTGCCGTACGAGCTCGTGGGCGCCGGAAGCGCGGCGACCGGCGCGTTCGCCGACCTCTCCGCGCTCGCGGACTCCGTCCGCTCCGGCGGCCTCCTCCCGGCCGTCGTGCTCGCCACCGCACCCGCCGTCGACGACGACGTCCACGCCGCGACGCACTGGGCCCTCGGGCTCGTCCAGGAGTGGCTGGCCGAACCCGCCTTCGGCACCTCCCGCCTGGTGATCGTCACGCGCGGGGGCATGTCCGTCACCGCCGACGAGACCGTCGCGGACCTGGGCCAGGCCGCCGTCTGGGGCCTCGTCCGCTCCGCGCAGACCGAGAACCCCGACCGCGTCGTGGTCGTCGACCTCGGCGCGGAAGCCGCGGCCGCCACGGGCGCCCACGCCCTGCCCGCCGCCGCGATCGCCTCCGACGAGCCGCAGACCGCCGTCCGCGGCGGCGCCGTGTACGTACCGCGCGTCGCCCGCGCGACCGTCCCCGACACCGAGCCGGCGGGCCACTGGGACACCGACGGCACGGTCCTGATCACCGGCGGCACGGGCGCGCTGGGCACCCTCGTGGCCCGGCACCTCGTGACCACGCACGGTGTGCGCAGCCTGCTGCTGACCAGCCGCCGCGGCCTCGACGCGCCCGGCGCCGCCGCACTGCGCGACGAACTGACCGCCCTCGGCGCCGAGGTGACCGTCGCCGCCTGCGACATCGCCGACCGCGACGCGCTGGCCGGACTGCTCGCGACCGTCCCGGCCGGGCACCCGCTCAAGGGCGTCGTCCACACCGCCGGTGTCATCGACGACGGCACCGTCGACGCGCTCACCCCGGCCCGCGTCGACGCCGTGTTCCGGCCGAAGGCCGACGCCGCGCTCGCCCTGCACGAGCTGACCGCGGACCTGGACCTGTCCGCGTTCGTCCTCTTCTCCTCCGCCTCCGGCACGTACGGCAGCCCGGGTCAGGGCAACTACGCCGCCGCCAACGCCTGCCTCGACGCGCTCGCGCAGAACCGGCGCGCCGCCGGGCTGCCCGGCGTCTCGATGGCCTGGGGCGCCTGGGCCGCCGCCGACGGCATGACCGGCACGCTCAGCGAGGTCGACATCAAACGCATGGCGCGCGACGGTGTCACGCTGCTGTCGGCCGAGGACGGCATGGCCCTCTTCGACGCGGCCCACGCCGCCGAGGACGCCCACACCCTCCCGATGCACTTCGACCCGTCGGTGCTCGCCCCGGTCGCCGAGGAGGTGCCGCACCTGCTGCGCGGCCTCGTGCACGTACCGCGCCGCCGCGTCGCGTCGGCCGGCACCGCGGTCGCCGACGCCCTGACGCGGCGCCTGGCCGCCCTGCGCGAGTCCGAGCGCGAGCGCGTGCTCCTGGAACTGGTCCGGACGAACGTGGCGGCGGTCCTCGGATACGCCGGGCCGGAGACCGTCGACTCCGAGCGCTCCTTCAAGGAGATCGGCTTCGACTCCCTCACGGCCGTCGAGCTCCGCAACCGCCTCAACACCGCCACCGGCCTCCGCCTGCCGGCCACGCTCGTCTTCGACTACCCGACGCCCCGCCTGCTGACGGAGTTCGTCGGTGAGGAACTGGCCGGCGGCCTCGCCGCACAGGCCGCCGCGTCCGCCGCGCCCGTCACGGTGCTCGACGACGACCCGATCGCGATCGTCGGCATGGCCTGCCGCTACCCCGGAGGCATCACCTCCCCCGAGAGCCTGTGGGACCTCGTCCTCGGTGGCCGGGACGGCGTGACCGGCTTCCCGACCGGCCGCGGCTGGGACATCGAGGGCCTCTACGACCCCGAGCCGGGCGTCCCCGGCAAGATCTACGCCCGTGAGGGCGGCTTCCTGCACGAGGCCGGTGACTTCGACCCGGGATTCTTCGGCATCTCGCCGCGCGAGGCACTGGCGATGGACCCGCAGCAGCGTCTGCTCCTGGAGACCACCTGGGAGGCCGTCGAGCGGGCCGGTATCGACCCGACGGCCCTTCGCGGCAGCCGTACCGGCGTCTACGCGGGCGTCGGTTACCACGACTACGGCACGCAGACGGCGAGCGTCCCGGAGGACGTCGAGGCGTTCCTCGGTACCGGCACGTCCTCGGCCGTCGTGTCCGGACGCGTCTCCTACGCCCTGGGCCTGGAGGGCCCGGCGGTGACGGTCGACACGGCCTGTTCGTCGTCGCTCGTCGCGCTGCACCTCGCGGTGCAGGCGCTGCGACAGGGCGAGTGCGACATGGCGCTCGCGGGTGGTGTGACCGTCATGTCGACGCCGGGCGCGTTTATTGATTTCTCGCGTCAGCGGGGGCTCGCTGCGGACGGTCGTTGCAAGGCGTTCGGTGCGGGTGCGGACGGGACCGGTTGGGCTGAGGGCGTCGGCATGCTGCTCGTGGAGCGGCTGTCCGATGCGCGCCGTAAGGGCCATCGGGTGCTGGGTGTCGTGCGTGGTTCGGCGATCAACCAGGACGGTGCGAGCAATGGTCTGACGGCGCCTAATGGTCCGTCGCAGCAGCGGGTGATCCGGCAGGCGCTGGCCACGGCCGGTCTGTCGGCTGCGGAGGTCGACGCGGTCGAGGCGCACGGTACGGGCACGGTGCTGGGTGACCCGATCGAGGCGCAGGCGCTGCTGGCCACGTACGGTCAGGAGCGGGCTGACGATCAGCCGCTGTGGCTGGGGTCGCTGAAGTCGAACATCGGGCACAGCCAGGCGGCTGCCGGTGTCGGCGGGATCATCAAGATGGTCATGGCGATCCGGGCCGGTGTGCTGCCGAAGACGCTGCACGCCGATGAGCCGTCGCCGCACATCGACTGGTCGGCGGGCGCGGTCGAGCTGCTGACCGAGGCGCGTGAGTGGCCGGAGGGTGAGCGTCCGCGTCGTGCGGGTGTGTCGTCGTTCGGGTTCAGCGGTACCAACGCGCACGTGATCGTCGAGCAGGCGCCGGTGGAGGCCGAGGCCGTTGCCGGTGCTGCTGTCGAGCTGCCGGTGGTGCCGTGGGTGCTGTCGGGCAAGACGGCGGAAGCCCTGGAGGCGCAGGTTGCCCAGGTTGTGGGCGCTGCTGCTGAGCTTGACCCGGTGGGTGTCGGTTTCACGCTGGCGACTGCGCGTGCGCAGTTCGAGCACCGGGCCGTGGTGGTGGGTGAGCAGACGGTCAAGGGTCGCGTGTTGGGCGGCAAGATTGCCGCGCTGTTCACCGGCCAGGGTGCTCAGCGGGCCGGGATGGGGCGTGAGCTTTACGCCGCCTACCCGGTGTTCGCTGCTGCCTTCGACGCTGCCTGTGCGGCGCTCGGGCTCGACCCGGCGATCCTCGACGACGCGGAGTCGCTGGCTCGTACGGAGAACACGCAGCCTGCGCTGTTCGCGGTCGAGGTCGCGCTCTACCGGCTCGTCGAATCCTGGGGTGTCCGCCCTGACTTCCTCGCCGGTCATTCCATTGGTGAGATCGCGGCGGCGCATGTGGCGGGTGTGTTCTCGCTGGAGGATGCGGGCAAGCTGGTCGCTGCTCGTGCCGCGCTGATGCAGGCGCTGCCTGCCGGTGGCGCGATGGTGTCGCTGCGGGCGACCGAGGCCGAGGTCCGTGCGGTTCTGGTCGACGGTGTCGACATCGCTGCGATCAACGGCCCCTCGTCCGTGGTCATCTCCGGTGACGAGGCCGCTGTCGAGCAGGTGGCGGGGCACTTCGAGAAGTCCCGTCGCCTGAATGTCTCGCATGCGTTCCACTCGCACCTCATGGACGCGATGCTGGACGACTTCCGTGTGGTCGCCGAGTCGCTGGCCTACAGCGTTCCTGCGATCCCGGTCGTCTCCAACGTCACGGGCGCTCTTGCCGATGACCTGACCTCGCCCGAGTACTGGGTGCGTCACGTCCGTGAGGCCGTCCGCTTCGCCGACGGCATCCAGACGCTCCACGGCGAAGGCGTCCGTACGTTCCTGGAGCTGGGCCCCGACGGTGTTCTGTCCGCCATGGCCCAGGAGTGCCTGACCGACGCCGACGACGTGGCGTTCGTCCCGTCGCTGCGCAAGGACCGCCCGGAGCAGGCGTCCCTGGTCACCGCTCTCGGCCGTCTCCACCTCACCGGCGCCCGCGTCGACTGGTCCGCCTTCTTCGCCGGCACCGGCGCCCGCCGCGTCGACCTGCCCACCTACCCCTTCCAGCACGAGAACTTCTGGCTGAGTTCCTCGGGTTCCGTACCCGGTGACGTCACGGCGGCCGGACTCGGTGTGACCGGGCACCCGCTGCTCGGTGCGGCGGTGGCGCTGCCGGACTCGGAAGGGTTCCTGTTCACGGGGCGGCTGTCGCTGCGTACCCACCCGTGGCTGGCCGATCACGTGGTGGCCGGCAGCGTGCTGCTGCCGGGCACGGCCTTCGTCGAGCTCGCGATCCGCGCGGGTGACGAGGTCGGCTGCACCGTGGTCGACGAGCTGACGCTCGAAGCGCCGTTGGTGCTCGCCGAGCACGGTGGTGTGCAGCTGCGGGTCAGCGTGGGCGAGCCCGAAGGCGAGGGCCGGCGTGCTCTGGCCATCCACTCGCGTCCCGAGGACGACGAGCTGTGGACGCGGCACGCGTCCGGTTTCCTGTCCGCGGCCGCCGCTGCCGGTGGCGCGGACCTCACCGAGTGGCCGCCGGCCGGTGCGGCACCGGTGGACATCGAGGGCTTCTACGCCGAACTCGCCGACGGGGGCCTCCAGTACGGACCCGCCTTCCGCGGTGTGACGGGCGTGTGGCGCAAGGGCGACGAGGTCTTCGCCGAGGTGGCGCTGCCGGAGGGCACCGACGCCGAGACGTTCGGGGTGCACCCGGCGCTGCTCGACGCCGCACTGCACTCGATCGTCCTGGGCGGCCTCGTCGCGGGCCAGGACGGCCCGCAGCTGCCGTTCGCCTGGTCGGACGTGACGCTGCACGCCAGCGGGGCCACGGCGCTCCGGGTGCGGATGCGCGGCACGGCCGGCGGCGGCGTGACCCTGGAGATGGCCGACGACACGGGTGCCGCCGTGGCCTCGATCGGCTCGCTGGTGGTGCGGGCCGTGGGCACGGACCAGCTGCGTGCGGCCGACCGGGGCATGCGGGATGCGCTGTTCCGGGTGGAGTGGGTGCCGGTTCAGGCGCAGGCCACGGATGTTCCGGTGGCGGTGCTGGGCCGGGATCACGAGGATCTGGCGGCGCTGGGCCGGAGTGCGGAGGAGGTGCCGGCGCTGGTCGCCGCTGCCGCCCCTGACGTTCGGGGTGTGCTGGGTCTGGTGCAGGGGTGGCTGGCGGAGGAGCGGTTCGCCGGGTCCCGTCTGGTGCTGGTCACGCGTGGTGCGGTGGTCGTTGCGGGTGACTCGACCGTGGATCCGGATCAGGCCGCTGTGTGGGGTCTGGTGCGTTCGGCGCAGTCGGAGAACCCGGATCGTTTCGTGCTCCTCGATGCCGATCAGGAGCTGTCCGCTGACCTTCTGGCTCTTGTCGGTGACGAGCCGCAGGTTGCGGTGCGTGGGGGAGCGGTCTTCGCGCCGCGTCTCGCCCGCGCGGCCGTCGCCGCCGGTGGTCCGGGTGTCTGGGCTGCCGAGGGCACGGTGCTGGTCACTGGTGGTACGGGTGCGCTGGGTGCGCTCGTGGCGCGTCATCTGGTGGCGGAGCACGGTGTGCGAGGCCTGCTGCTGACCAGCCGCCGTGGCCTGGACGCTCCGGGCGCCGTCGAGTTGCGTGACGAACTCGCGGCTCTGGGCGCTGAGGTGACCGTCGCCGCGTGCGACGTCGCCGACCGCGAGGCGCTGGCCGACCTTCTCGCTGCCCACCCCGTCACGGCCGTCGTCCACACGGCCGGCATCCTCGACGACGGCGTGATCGGTTCCCTGTCGCCGGAGCGTCTGGACGCTGTGTTCGCTCCGAAGGCGGACGCGGCGCGGTACCTGCATGAGCTGACGGCGGGCATGGACCTGACGGCCTTCGTGCTGTTCTCCTCCGTCGCCGGTGTCTTCGGCAACACGGGCCAGGGCAACTACGCGGCCGCCAACGCCTACCTCGACGCACTCGCCCAGCAGCGGGCCATGGCAGGCCTGCCCGCCACCTCGCTCGCCTGGGGTCTGTGGGCGGAAGCGAGCGGCATGGGCGGTGTCCTGGACACCACCCACACCACCCGCATGACCAAGGACGGCGTCCGCGCCCTCGGCGCCCGGGAGGGCCTGGCCCTTCTCGACGTCACCGTGGCGTCGGGTGAGCCCGCGCTCGTACCGGCTCCCCTCGACCTCGCGGCCATGAGGTCGGGCGCCTCGGCGGCCGACCTGCCGTCGATGCTGCGTGGCCTGGTGCGGGTGCCGGTGCGGCGTACCGTCGACGCCCGCCAGGCCGACTCCCTGCGCCGGCGCCTCCTCGGCCTCGCGGCCGACGAGCGCCCGGCCGCGCTGCTGAACCTGGTGCGCGACGAGGTCGCGGAGGTGCTGGGCCACGCGTCCGGCGTGGCGATCGAGCCGGAGCGCGCCTTCACGGAGCTCGGGTTCGACTCCCTGACCGCCGTCGAGCTGCGCAACCGCCTGAACACGGCGACCGGCCTGCGCCTGCCCGCGACGCTGGTCTTCGACTACCCCACCGCCGCCGCCCTCGCCGGATACCTCGGCGGGACGGTCCTCGGCACGGGGGACGACGAGGCACCGGAGGCCACGGCCACCGTCGCCGCCTCCGACGACCCGATCGCGATCGTCGGCATGGCCTGCCGCTACCCGGGTGGGGTGACCTCGCCCGAGGACTTGTGGGAGCTGGTCGCGGGTGGGCGGGACGGTGTCTCCGGGTTCCCGGTCAACCGTGGCTGGGATCTGGAGAACCTGTACGACCCGACGGGTGAGCGGCCCGGCTCCTCGTACACGCGTGAGGGCGGTTTCCTGCACGGCGCCGACGAGTTCGATCCGGCGTTCTTCGGGATCTCGCCGCGTGAGGCCATGGCGATGGACCCGCAGCAGCGTCTGCTGCTGGAGACCACGTGGGAGACGATCGAGCGGGCCGGTATCGACCCGACGGCCCTGCGGGGCAGCCGTACCGGCGTGTTCGCCGGTGTGATGTACCACGACTACGCCACCGACATCACCGGCGGACTTCCCGAGGGCATCGACGGCTTCATCGGTACGGGCACGGCGGGCAGCATCGCGTCCGGCCGTGTGTCGTACCTGTTCGGGCTTGAGGGTCCGGCGGTGACGGTGGACACGGCGTGTTCGTCGTCGCTGGTCGCGCTGCACATGGCGGTGCAGGCGCTGCGGGCCGGTGAGTGCGACATGGCGCTCGCGGGTGGTGTGACCGTCATGTCGACACCGGCCGCCTTTGTCGACTTCTCGCGTCAGCGGGGGCTGTCGGCGGACGGCCGCTGCAAGGCCTTCGGCGCGGAGGCGGACGGCACGGGCTGGGCCGAGGGCGTGGGCATGCTGCTCGTCGAGCGGCTGTCGGACGCGCGCCGCAAGGGCCACCAGGTCCTGGGCATCGTGTGTGGTTCGGCGATCAACCAGGACGGTGCGAGCAATGGTCTGACGGCGCCTAATGGTCCGTCGCAGCAGCGGGTGATCCGGCAGGCCCTGGCCTCGGCCGGTCTGTCCGCCGCTCAGATCGACGTGGTCGAGGCGCACGGTACGGGTACGACGCTGGGTGACCCGATCGAGGCGCAGGCGTTGCTGGCCACGTACGGTCAGGAGCGGGCCGGGGACGAGCCGCTGTGGCTCGGCTCCCTGAAGTCGAACATCGGCCACGCCCAGGCGGCTGCCGGTGTCGGCGGCATCATCAAGATGCTCATGGCCATGCGGCACGGCGTCCTGCCGAAGACCCTCCACGTGGACGAGCCGTCGCCGCACATCGACTGGTCCGAGGGCGCTGTCGAGCTCCTCGGTGACGCACGCGAGTGGCCGGAGACCGGTCGCCCGCGTCGTGCGGGTGTGTCGTCGTTCGGGTTCAGCGGTACCAACGCGCACGTCATCATCGAGCAGGCGCCGGCAGCGGTCGAGGCCGGCGGTGACGCTGTCGAGCTACCGGTGGTGCCGTGGGTGGTGTCGGGCAAGTCGCCCGAGGCCCTGGATGCGCAGGTCGCCCAGGTCGTGGGCGCTGCTGCTGAGCTGGACCCGGTGGGTGTCGGCTTCACGCTGGCTACGGCGCGGGCGCAGTTCGAGCACCGGGCCGTGGTCGTCGACGGTCAGGCGGTCAAGGGCCGGGTGCTGGGTGGCAAGGTCGCCGCGCTCTTCACCGGTCAGGGTGCCCAGCGGGCCGGTATGGGCCGTGAGCTGTACGCGGCCTACCCCGTTTTCGCGGAGGCGTTCGATGCTGCTTGTGCGGCGCTGAAGCTCGACCCCGCTGTTCTGGACGATGCCGAGTTGCTGGCTCGTACGGAGAACACGCAGCCTGCGCTGTTCGCGGTGGAGGTCGCGCTCTACCGTCTCGTCGAATCCTGGGGTGTCCGCCCCGACTTCCTCGCGGGTCATTCGATCGGTGAGATTGCTGCTGCGCATGTGGCGGGTGTGTTCTCGCTGGAGGACGCGGGCAAGCTGGTCGCTGCCCGTGCCGCGCTCATGCAGGCGCTGCCGTCCGGTGGCGCGATGGTGTCTCTGCGGGCGACCGAGGCCGAGGTCCGCGCGGTTCTGGTCGACGGTGTCGACATCGCCGCGATCAACGGCCCGTCGTCCGTGGTGATCTCAGGTGACGAGGCCGCTGTCGAGCAGGTCGCCGGGCACTTCGAGAAGTCCCGTCGCCTGAATGTCTCGCACGCGTTCCACTCGCACCGCATGGACGGCATGCTGGCGGAGTTCCGCGCGGTGGCCGAGTCGCTGGTCTACAGCGTTCCGGCGATCCCTGTGGTCTCCAACGTCACCGGTGCTCTGGCCGACGAGCTGACCTCGCCCGAGTACTGGGTCCGTCACGTCCGCGATGCCGTCCGCTTCGCCGACGGCATCCAGACGCTCCACGCCGAAGGCGTCCGCACCTTCCTGGAACTGGGCCCGGACAGTGTCCTGTCGGCGATGGCCCAGGAGTGCCTGACCGACGCCGAGGACGTCGCCTTCGTCCCGGCTCTCCGTAAGGACCGCCCGGAGCCGGCGTCTCTCGTCACCGCTCTCGGTCGCCTGCACCTCACCGGCGCCCGCGTCGACTGGTCCGCCTTCTTCGCCGGCTCCGGCGCCCGTCGTGTCGACCTGCCGACCTATGCCTTCCAGCACCAGTCCTACTGGCTCGAAGGCCGGCCCGGTCAGGGCGATGTCGAGTCCGCCGGCCTCGGTGCCGCCGGGCACGCCATGCTCGGTGCTGTCGTCGCGCTGCCCGACTCAGGTGGTTATGTCTTCAGTGGGCGGTTGTCGCTCCGTACGCACCCGTGGCTGGGGGACCACGCGGTGGCGGGCAGCGTCGTGCTGCCGGGCACGGCGTTCGTGGACCTGGCGATCCGCGCGGGTGACGAGGCCGGTTGCACGGCCGTCGACGACCTGACGTTGGAGGTCCCGCTCGTCCTCGCCGAGCGCGACAGCGTTCAGCTGCGCGTTCTGGTCGGCGAGCCGGACGGGTCGGGTCGTCGGGCCCTGGCCGTGTACTCGCGTCCGGAGGGCGCGCCGGAGGACGAGGCGTGGACGCGTCATGCGTCCGGTTTCCTGTCCGTGGCTGTTGCTGCCGGTGGTGCGGATCTGTCGGTGTGGCCGCCGGCCGGTGCCGAGGTCGTCGATGTCGACGGTCTGTACGCGGGTCTTGCCGAGGCGGGGCTGGAGTACGGTCCGGTCTTCCAGGGGGTGGAGGCTGTCTGGCGTCGTGGTGACGAGGTGTTCGCCGAGGTCGCGCTGCCGGAGGGTACGGACGTCGCGTCGTACGGTCTGCACCCGGCACTGTTCGACGCCGCGCTGCACTCCCTCGTGCTGGGTGGTTTCGTCGCGGGCCAGGACGGCCCGCAGCTGCCGTTCGCCTGGTCGGGTGTGAACCTGCACGCCAGTGGCGCCACGGCGCTCCGGGTGCGGATGCGGGGCACGGCCGATGGCGGCGGTGTGGCTCTGGAGATGGCGGATGCCGCTGGTGCCGCTGTGGCGTCGGTGGAGTCGCTGGTGGTGCGGCCGGTGGCCGCCGACGAGCTGCGGGCGGCCGACCGTGCGCTCCGCGACTCGATGTTCCGCGTGGAGTGGGTGCCGGTCGCGGCCTCGCCCTCGGATGTTCCGGTGGCGCTGCTGGGTTCGGACCACGAGGATCTGGCGGCGCTGGGCCGGGCCGTGGAGGTCCCGGCGCTCGTTGCCGCTGTCGCCGCTGACGTTCGCGGTGTGCTCGCGCTGGTTCAGGAGTGGCTGGCGGAGGAGCGGTTCGCCGATTCCCGCCTCGTCCTGACGACCCGGGGTGCTGTGGCCGTTGCGGGCGACACGGACGTCGACCCGGACCAGGCCGCCGTGTGGGGTCTGGTGCGTTCGGCGCAGTCCGAGAACCCGGACCGCATCGTCCTTCTCGATCTCGACGAGGAGATTTCCCCGGAGGTTCTCGCCCTTGTCGGCGACGAGCCGCAGGTGGCGGTGCGTGGGGGAGCGGTCTTCGCGCCGCGCCTCGCCCGCGCTGCGGTCGCTGCCGCTGATGGCCAGGGTGTCTGGGGCGCCGAGGGCGCAGTTCTGATCACCGGCGGTACGGGTGCGCTCGGTGCCCTCGTGGCGCGTCACCTGGTGGCGGAGCACGGTGTCCGGCACCTGCTGCTGACCAGCCGCCGTGGTCTCGACGCGCCCGGTGCCGTCGAGCTGCGCGACGAACTCGCCGTTCTGGGGGCTGAGGTGACCGTCGCGGCCTGTGACGTCGCCGACCGCGACGCGGTCTCGGCTCTGCTGGCATCGCACGCGATCAGCGCCGTCGTCCACACCGCCGGTGTCCTCGACGACGGTGTGATCGGATCGCTCTCGCCGGAGCGTCTGGACGCCGTGTTCGCCCCGAAGGCGGACGCGGCCCGGCACCTGCACGAGCTGACGGCAGGGATGGACCTGTCGGCGTTCGTCCTCTTCTCCTCCGTCGCCGGTACCCTCGGCGCCGCCGGACAGGCCAACTACGCGGCCGCCAACGCCTATCTGGACGCGCTCGCCCAGCAGCGCGTCGCCGCCGGTCTGCCCGCGACGTCCCTCGCCTGGGGCCTGTGGGACGGCGCCGACGGCATGGGGGGTGCGCTGGAGACGGCACACACCTCGCGCATGGGCGGCAACGGCATGCTCGCCCTGACGCACGGCACCGGCCTCGCCCTCTTCGACGCCGCGGTGGCGTCGGGCGAGCCCGTCCTCGTCCCCGCTCCGATGGACCTGCGGGCCATGGCCCGTGGCGGCGGCGACCTGCCGTCGATGCTGCGTGGCCTGGTGCGGGTGCCGGTGCGGCGTACCGTCGACGCCCGTCAGGCGGATTCCCTGCGCCGCCGTCTCCTCGGGCTTCCCGAGGGGGAGCGTGCGGGCCTGCTGCTCGACCTGGTGCGTACGGAGGTCGCCGGGGTCCTCGGCCACGCCTCCAACACGGCCGTCGAGCCGGACCGGGCGTTCACCGAGCTCGGGTTCGACTCCCTGACCGCCGTCGAACTCCGCAACCGCCTCAACACGGTGACCGGGCTCCGTCTGCCCGCGACGCTGGTCTTCGACTACCCCACCGCCGCCGCCCTCGCCGGATACCTCGGCGAGACGGTCGTCGGCGCGGACGAGGACGAGGCCGTTCCCGCTGCCACCACCCTGGTCGCGGCGGACGACCCGATCGCGATCGTGGGCATGGCCTGCCGCTACCCCGGCGGCGTGACCTCGCCCGAGGACCTGTGGAACCTCGTCCGCGACGCCCGCGACGGGGTCACCCCCTTCCCGGCCAACCGCGGCTGGGACCTGGAGGACCTCTACGACCCCGAGCCGGGCCTGCCGGGCAAGAGCTACACCCGTGAGGGCGGTTTCCTGCACGGCGCCGACGAGTTCGACCCGGCGTTCTTCGGGATCAGCCCGCGCGAGGCGCTGGCGATGGACCCGCAGCAGCGTCTGCTGCTGGAGACCACGTGGGAGGCCGTCGAGCGCGCCGGTATCGATCCGTCCGCGCTGCGCGGCAGCCGGACCGGTGTCTTCGCCGGCGTGATGTACCACGACTACGCCACCGGTCTCACGGGGGCGGAGCCCGAAGGCGTCGACGCCTTCGTCGGCACGGGCACGGCGGGCAGCGTGGCCTCGGGCCGCGTCTCGTACCTGTTCGGGCTGGAAGGCCCGGCGGTGACGGTGGACACGGCGTGTTCGTCGTCGCTGGTCGCCCTGCACCTGGCCGTCCAGGCGCTGCGGGCCGGTGAGTGCGAACTCGCCCTGGCCGGTGGTGTGACCGTCATGTCGACGCCGGGCGCGTTCATCGACTTCTCGCGTCAGCGGGGGCTGTCGGCGGACGGTCGTTGCAAGGCGTTCGGTGCGGGTGCGGACGGTACGGGCTGGGCCGAGGGCGTGGGCATGCTGCTTGTCGAGCGGCTGTCGGACGCACGGCGTAACGGTCACCAGGTGCTGGGTGTCGTGCGTGGCTCGGCGATCAACCAGGACGGCGCCAGCAATGGCCTGACCGCCCCGAACGGTCCGTCGCAGCAGCGGGTGATTCGCCAGGCCCTGGCCACGGCCGGTCTGTCGGCTGCGGACGTCGACGCCGTCGAGGCGCACGGTACGGGTACGACGCTGGGTGACCCGATCGAGGCGCAGGCGCTCCTCGCCACCTACGGTCAGGAGCGGGCCGGGGACGAGCCGCTGTGGCTCGGCTCCCTGAAGTCGAACATCGGTCACAGCCAGGCGGCTGCCGGTGTCGGCGGGATCATCAAGATGGTCATGGCGATGCGCCACGGCGTCCTGCCCAAGACGCTGCACGTGGACGAGCCGTCCTCGCACATCGACTGGTCCGAGGGCGCTGTCGAGCTCCTCGGCGAGGCGCGCGAGTGGCCGGAGACCGGCCGTCCGCGTCGTGCGGGTGTGTCGTCGTTCGGCTTCAGCGGCACGAACGCGCACGTCATCCTTGAGCAGGCGCCGGCGGCCAAGGCTGCCCCGGTGACCGGCGATGTCGTTCCGCCGGTGGTGCCGTGGGTGGTCTCGGGCAAGTCGCCCGAGGCGCTGGATGCGCAGGTCGCCCAGGTGGCCGAGGCTGCTGCCGGGCTCGACCCGGTGGGTGTCGGTTTCACGCTGGCTACGTCGCGCGCGCAGTTCGAGCACCGCGCCGTTCTGGTGGACGGCGAGCGGGTCGTCTCGGGTCGTGTGCTGGGTGGCAAGGTCGCCGCGCTGTTCACGGGTCAGGGTGCTCAGCGGGCGGGGATGGGGCGTGAGCTGTACGCGGCCTACCCGGTGTTCGCTGCTGCCTTCGACGCTGCTTGTGTGGCGCTGGGGCTGGATGCGGCCGTTCTGGAGGATGCGGAGTCGTTGGCTCGTACCGAGAACACGCAGCCTGCGCTGTTCGCGGTGGAGGTCGCGCTCTACCGTCTCGTCGAATCCTGGGGTGTCCGCCCCGACTTCCTCGCGGGTCACTCCATCGGTGAGATCGCGGCGGCGCATGTCGCTGGTGTGTTCTCGCTGGAGGATGCGGGCAAGCTGGTCGCTGCCCGTGCCGCGCTGATGCAGGCGCTGCCTACCGGTGGCGCCATGGTGTCGCTGCGCGCGACCGAGGAAGAGGTCCGCGCCGCGCTGGTCGACGGTGTCGACATCGCCGCGATCAACGGCCCGTCCTCTGTGGTGATCTCGGGTGACGAGGCCGCTGTCGAGCAGGTGGCGGGGAACTTCGAGAAGTCCCGTCGCCTGAATGTCTCGCACGCGTTCCACTCGCACCGCATGGACGGGATGCTGGCCGACTTCCGTAAGGTCGCCGAGTCCCTCACGTACACCGTGCCTTCGATCCCGGTCGTCTCCAACGTCACCGGCACCGTGGCCGACGACCTGACCTCCCCGAGTACTGGGTCCGTCACGTCCGTGAGGCCGTCCGTTTCGCCGACGGCATCCAGACGCTCCACGCCGAAGGTGTCCGCACTTTCCTGGAGCTCGGCCCCGACGGTGTCCTGTCCGCCATGGCCCAGGAGTGCCTGGCCGCCGCCGCCGCGGACGACATCGCCTTCGTCCCGTCCCTCCGTAAGGACCGCCCCGAACCGGCCGCCCTCGTCACCGCTCTCGGTCGCCTGCACATCACCGGTGCCCGCGTCGACTGGCCGGCCTTCTTCGCCGGCTCCGGCGCCCGCCGCGTCGACCTGCCCACCTACCCCTTCCAGCGGCAGTCCTACTGGCTCGAAGCGGCGGTGAGCGGCGGCGACGTCAGCTCTGTGGGACAGGACGCGGTCAGCCACTCGCTGTTGGGTGCTGTCGTCGGTACGCCCGACTCGGAAGAGTTCCTCCTCACCGGCCGCGTGTCGCTCAAGAGCCACCCGTGGCTCGCCGAGCACGTGGTCATGGGGACGGTTCTCCTCCCCGGTACGGCCTTCGTCGAGCTCGCGATCCGTGCGGGCGACGAGGTCGGCTGCGCCGTTCTGGACGAGCTGACGCTGGAGGCGCCGCTGGCGCTCGCCGAGCAGGGCGGGGTCCAGCTCCGGGTCACGGTGGGTGAGCCCGACGCCGAGGGGCGCCGGAGCCTGTCCATCCACTCTCGCCCCGAGGGCGACGAGCTGTGGACGCGTCATGCGTCCGGTTTCCTGTCCGTGGCTGTTGCTGCCGGTGGTGCGGATCTGTCGGTGTGGCCGCCGGCCGGTGCCGAGGTCGTCGATGTCGACGGTCTGTACGCGGGTCTTGCCGAGGCGGGGCTGGAGTACGGTCCGGTCTTCCAGGGGGTGGAGGCTGTCTGGCGTCGTGGTGACGAGGTGTTCGCCGAGGTCGCGCTGCCGGAGGGTACGGACGTCGCGTCGTACGGTCTGCACCCGGCACTGTTCGACGCCGCGCTGCACGTCAACGCGCTGAACACGGGGCAGGGTACGGATCGCCCCGAGCTGCCGTTCGTGTGGCGCGGGGTGTCGCTGGCGGCTGCCGGTGCGTCCCGGGTGCGGGTGCGGCTGGTTCCGGGCGCGGAGGGCTTCGCGCTGGAGATGGCGGATGCCGCTGGTGCCGCTGTGGCGTCGGTGGAGTCGCTGGTGGTGCGGCCGGTAGCCGCCGACGAGCTGCGGGCGGCCGACCGTGCGCTCCGCGACTCGATGTTCCGCGTGGAGTGGGTGCCGGTCGCGGCTTCGGCCTCGGATGTTCCGGTGGCGCTGCTGGGTTCGGACCACGAGGATCTGGCGGCGCTGGGCCGGGCCGTGGAGGCCGCCCCGGCGCTGGTTGCCGCTGTCGCATCCGATGTCCGCGCTGTGCTCGCGCTGGTTCAGGAGTGGCTGGCGGAGGAGCGGTTCGCCGGCTCCCGCCTCGTCCTGGTGACGTGTAGCGCGGTGGCTGTTGCCGGTGACACGGACGTCGACCCGGATCAGGCCGCCGTGTGGGGCCTGGTGCGTTCGGCACAGTCCGAGAACCCCGGCCGTTTCGCCCTCCTCGACGTGGACGGCGAGGTCTCCCGCGAGGCGCTTGCCCTTGTCGGTGACGAGCCGCAGATCGCGGTGCGTGGGGGAGCGGTCTTCGCGCCGCGTCTCGCCCGCGCGGCTGTTGCCGCAGAGGCCCGGCCGCAGTGGAGCGCCGAGGGTACGGTGCTGATCACCGGTGGTACGGGTGCGCTGGGTGCGCTCGTCGCCCGTCATCTGGTGGCGGAGCACGGTGTCCGTCACCTGCTGCTGACGAGCCGTCGTGGTCTCGACGCGCCTGGCGCCGTCGAGCTGCGTGATGAACTCGCCGCTCTGGGTGCTGAGGTGACCGTCGCCGCGTGCGACGTCGCCGACCGGGAGTCCCTGGCGGAGCTTCTTACTGCTCACCCCGTCACGGCTGTCGTCCACACGGCTGGTGTTCTTGACGACGGTGTCATCGGTTCGCTGTCGCCGGAGCGCCTGGATGCCGTGTTCGCCCCGAAGGCGGACGCGGCGCGGCACCTGCACGAGCTGACCGCGGGCATGGACCTGTCGGCCTTCGTGCTGTTCTCCTCCGCCGCCGGTGTCTTCGGCAACGCGGGTCAGGGCAACTACGCGGCCGCCAACGCCTACCTGGACGCTCTCGCCCAGCAGCGTGCCGCCGCCGGTCTCCCCGCCACGTCCCTCGCCTGGGGCCTGTGGGAGGACACCGACGGCATGGGCGCCGGGCTCGACACCACCCATGCCTCGCGCATGGCGCAGGAAGGTGTCATCGCCCTCACCCCCGCCCAGGGCCTCGCCCTCCTCGATGCCGCCGTGGCGTCGGGCGAGACGCTGCTCGTGCCCGCGCCGCTCGATCTGCGGACCATGGCCCGCAGCGGCGGTGAGGTGCCGTCGATACTGCGCGGGCTCGTCCGTGGCCCGGTGCGCCGGACCGCCGATGCCCGTCAGGCGGATTCCCTGCGCCGCCGTCTCCTCGGGCTTCCCGAGGGGGAGCGTGCGGGCCTGCTGCTCGATTTGGTCCGTACGGAGGTCGCCGGTGTCCTCGGCCACGCCTCCAACGAGGCCGTCGAGCCGGACCGGGCGTTCACCGAGCTCGGGTTCGACTCCCTGACCGCCGTCGAGCTGCGCAACCGTCTCAACGCGGCGAGCGGCCTGCGGCTGCCCGTGACGCTCGTCTTCGACTACCCGACCGCCGCCGCGATCAAGGACCACCTCCTGGAGGAGCTGGCCGGCGGCGCGGCGCAGGACGCCCGGCCGGTGACGGTGCGGACGTCCTCCGGCGACGACCCGATCGCGATCGTCGGGATGGCCTGCCGCTACCCCGGCGGCGTGACCTCCCCCGAGGACCTGTGGAACCTCGTCCGTGACGGCCGTGACGGAGTCTCCGGATTCCCCGTCGACCGTGGCTGGGACCTCGACTCCCTGTACGACCCGACGGGCGAGCGCCCGGGGACCTCGTACACCCTTGAGGGCGGCTTCCTGCACGACGCGAGCGAGTTCGACCCGGCGTTCTTCGGGATCTCGCCGCGTGAGGCCCTCGCGATGGACCCGCAGCAGCGTCTGCTGCTGGAGACCACGTGGGAGGCCGTCGAGCGCGCCGGTATCGACCCGTCCGCGCTGCGCGGCAGCCGGACCGGTGTCTTCGCCGGTGCGATGTACCACGACTACGCGCAGGGCGTCGGCTCCGAGGGATCGGTGAAGGAGGTCGACGGCTTCCTGGGCACGGGCACCTCCGGCAGCGTCGTGTCGGGCCGTCTGTCGTACGTGTTCGGGCTTGAGGGTCCGGCGGTGACCGTCGACACGGCGTGCTCGTCGTCGCTGGTCGCGCTGCACATGGCGGTGCAGGCGCTGCGGGCCGGTGAGTGCGAACTCGCCCTGGCCGGTGGTGTGACCGTCATGTCGTCGCCTGGCGCGTTCGTGGAGTTCTCGCGTCAGCGGGGGCTGTCGGCGGACGGTCGTTGCAAGGCGTTCGGTGCGGGTGCGGACGGTACGGGCTGGGCCGAGGGCGTGGGCATGCTGCTTGTCGAGCGGCTGTCGGACGCGCGGCGTAACGGTCACCAGGTGCTGGGTGTCGTGCGTGGTTCGGCGATCAACCAGGACGGTGCGAGCAACGGCCTGACCGCCCCGAACGGTCCGTCGCAGCAGCGGGTGATTCGCCAGGCCCTGGCCACGGCCGGTCTGTCGGCTGCGGACGTCGACGCCGTCGAGGCGCACGGCACCGGTACGACGCTGGGTGACCCGATCGAGGCCCAGGCCCTCCTCGCCACCTACGGCCAGGAGCGGGCCGGGGACGAGCCGCTGTGGCTCGGCTCCCTGAAGTCGAACATCGGTCACAGCCAGGCGGCTGCCGGTGTCGGCGGCATCATCAAGATGGTCATGGCCATGCGTCACGGCGTCCTGCCGAAGACGCTGCACGCCGACACGCCCACGGACCAGGTGGAGTGGACCGAAGGTGCGGTCGAGCTCCTCACCGAGGCGCGCGACTGGCCGGAGGCGGGGCGTCCGCGCCGTGCGGGCATCTCGTCGTTCGGCTTCAGCGGTACCAACGCCCACGTGATCATCGAGCAGGCCCCGACGGCCCCGGCCGCCGCGACCGCCGGCGATGTCGTTCTGCCGGTGGTGCCGTGGGTGGTCTCGGCGAAGTCGCCCGAGGCGCTCGACGCGCAGATCGAGCGGGTGCGGGAGGCCGGTGCCGACCTCGACCCGGTGGACGTCGGCTTCACCCTCGCGACGGCGCGTGCGCGGTTCGAGCACCGGGCCGTCGTGGTGGACGGGCACACGCTCGTCGGCCGCGCGCTGGGCGGCAAGGTCGCCGCGCTGTTCACCGGGCAGGGTGCTCAGCGGGCCGGGATGGGCCGTGAGCTGTACGCGGCCTACCCGGTGTTCGCCGGTGCCTTCGACGCCGCGTGCGCGGCGCTGGGCCTGGACGCGGCCGTTCTGGACGACGCCGAGCTGCTGGCCCGAACGGAGCACACGCAGCCCGCGCTGTTCGCCGTCGAGGTCGCCCTCTACCGCCTGGTGGAGTCCTGGGGTGTGCGCCCCGACCTCCTCGCCGGTCATTCCATCGGTGAGATCGCGGCGGCGCACGTCGCCGGAGTGTTCTCGCTGGAGGACGCCGCGAAGCTTGTAGCGGCCCGTGCTGCCCTGATGCAGGCGCTGCCTGCCGGTGGTGCGATGGTGTCGCTGCGCGCGACCGAGGATGAGGTCCGTGCCGCGCTGGTCGACGGTGTCGACATCGCCGCGATCAACGGGCCGTCCTCTGTGGTGATCTCGGGTGACGAGGCCGCTGTCGAGCAGGTGGCGGGGCACTTCGAGAAGACCCGCCGTCTGAACGTCTCGCACGCGTTCCACTCGCACCGCATGGACGGGATGCTGGACGACTTCCGCAAGGTCGCCGAGTCCCTTACCTACACCGTGCCTTCGATCCCGGTCGTCTCCAATGTCACCGGCACTGTGGCCGATGACCTGACCTCGCCCGAGTACTGGGTGCGTCACGTCCGCGAAGCCGTCCGTTTCGCCGACGGTGTTCGTACGCTCCACGCCGAAGGCGTCCGTACGTTCCTGGAGCTGGGCCCCGACGGTGTTCTGTCGGCGATGGCGCAGGAGTGCCTGGCCGACGCCGACGACGTGGCGTTCGTCCCCGCCCTCCGTAAGGACCGCCCGGATCTGACCTCCCTGGTCACCGCTCTCGGCCGTCTCCACCTCACCGGCGCCCGGGTCGACTGGCCGGCGTTCTTCGCCGGCTCCGGCGCCCGCCGCGTCGACCTGCCGACCTACCCCTTCCAGCGGCAGTCCTACTGGCTCGAAGCGGCCACGACCAGCAGCGATGTGGCCTCCGTCGGGCAGGGCTCGGCCGATCACCCCATCCTGGGTGCCGTGGTCACGCTGCCTGACGGCTACCTGCTCACCGGCAGGCTGTCGCCGCGTACGCACCCTTGGCTCGCCGATCACGTCGTCGCCGGCAGCGTTCTGCTCCCGGGCACGGCCTTCGTCGAGCTGGCGGTCCGCGCGGGTGACGAGGTCGGCTGCGCGACCGTCGACGAGCTCACGCTCGAAGCGCCGCTCGTGCTCGCCGAGCGCGACGGCGTCCAGCTGCGCGTTCTCGTCGGTGAGCCGGACGGGTCGGGCCGTCGGTCCCTTGCCGTGTACTCGCGGCCGGAGGAGGCGCCCGAGGACGAGGCGTGGACGCGTCACGCGTCCGGCTTCCTGTCCTCGGCCGCCGCCACCGGTGGTACCGACCTGTCGGTGTGGCCGCCGGCCGGCGCCCAGGCGGTCGACATCGACGGGCTCTACGCCGGTCTCGCCGAGGCCGGGCTGGAGTACGGCCCCGTCTTCCAGGGCGTGACCGCCGCCTGGCGCGAGGGTGACACGGTCTACGCCGAGGTGACCCTGCCCGAGGGCACCCCCGGCACCGACACGTTCGGCGCGCACCCCGCCCTGCTCGACGCCGCGCTGCACGCCATCGTGCTGGGCGACTTCGCGGCGGGCGCGGACGCGGACGCCCCGCGGCTCCCCTTCGCCTGGTCGGGCGTGACCCTGCACGCCGCCGGCGCCACGGCGCTGCGCGTCGCGCTGCGGGCGACGCCCGACGGCAGCGGTGTGGCGCTGGACCTGGCGGACCCGAGCGGTACGGCGGTGGCGACGGTGGAGTCGCTCGTCGTCCGGCCGGTCGCCGCCGACCAGTTGCGCCGGGCGGCCGACCAGAGCATGCGGGACGTGCTGTTCCGGCTGGACTGGGTGCCGGTCGCGACCCGCGCCGACGCCGTGTCCGTGACCGTCCTCGGTTCGGACCACCCGGACCTCGCGGCGCTGTACGAGGCCGTGGACCAGGGCGCGCCCGTACCCGGACTGGTCGCCGCACAGGGCCTCGACGCCCATGGCGCGCTGGGCCTGGTGCAGGGGTGGCTGGCGGCCGACGAGCGGTTCGCCGACTCCCGGCTCGTTCTGGTGACCCGGGGCGCGGTGGCGCTCCCGGGCGACACGGACGTCGACCCGGATCAGGCCGCCGTGTGGGGCCTGGTGCGTTCGGCGCAGTCCGAGAACCCCGACCGCTTCGTCCTCCTCGACGTGGACGGCGAGGTCTCCCCGGAGGCTCTCGCCCTCCTCGGGGACGAGCCGCAGGTGGCGCTGCGCGCCGGTGCGGCGCACGCGCCGCGTCTCGCCCGCGCCTCGGTCACGGCCGGAACGCGACCCGCGTGGGACGCCGAGGGCACGGTGCTGATCACCGGTGGTACGGGCTCCCTGGGCGCTCTCGTGGCGCGTCACCTGGTGGCGGAGCACGGTGTCCGTCACCTGCTGCTCACCAGCCGCCGTGGGCTCGAAGCACCCGGTGCCGCCGAGCTGCGTGATGAACTCGCCGCTCTGGGTGCTGAGGTGACCGTCGCCGCGTGCGACGTCGCCGACCGGGAGTCCCTGGCGGAGCTTCTCGCTGCTCACCCCGTCACGGCTGTCGTCCACACGGCTGGTGTTCTTGACGACGGTGTGATCGGTTCGCTGTCGCCGGAGCGCCTGGATGCCGTGTTCGCTCCGAAGGCGGACGCGGCCCGGCATCTGCACGAGCTGACGGCAGGCATGGACCTCACGGCCTTCGTGCTGTTCTCCTCCGCTGCCGGTGTCTTCGGCAACGCGGGCCAGGGCAACTACGCGGCCGCCAACGCCTACCTGGACGCTCTCGCCCAGCAGCGTGCCGCCGCCGGCCTCCCCGCCACGTCCCTCGCCTGGGGCCTCTGGCAGGACGCCGACGGCATGGGAAGCACGCTGGACACCGCGCACACCTCCCGTATGGGCGGCAACGGTGTGGTCGCGCTCTCGCCCCGGCAGGGCCTGGAACTCCTCGACGCCGCTGTGGCGTCGGGCGAGGCCCTCCTTGTCCCCGCGCCGCTCGACCTGCGGGCCATGGCCCGTGGCGGTGGCGAGGTGCCGTCGATACTGCGCGGGCTCGTCCGCGGCCCGGTGCGCCGGACCGCCGACGCCCGTCAGGCGGACTCGCTCGGCCGGCGTCTCCTCGCCCTCCCGGAGCACGAGCGCGCGGCCCTGCTGCTCGACCTGGTGCGTACGGAGGTCGCCGGTGTCCTCGGCCACGCCTCGAACGCGGTCGTCGAGCCGGACCGGGCGTTCACCGAGCTCGGGTTCGACTCCCTGACCGCCGTCGAACTCCGCAACCGTCTCAACGCGGTGACCGGTCAGCGCCTCCCCGCGACGCTCGTCTTCGACTACCCCACCGCCGCCGCCCTCGCCGGTCACCTCGGCGAGGCGCTGCTCGGCGCCCGGGAGGAGACGGCCGCCGTCACGGCGGTGGTCGCCGCCGACGAGCCGATCGCGATCGTGGGCATGGCCTGCCGCTACCCCGGTGGCGTGACCTCGCCCGAGGACCTGTGGAACCTCGTCCTCGACGGCCGCGACGGCATCACCCCCTTCCCGGACAACCGCGGCTGGGACGTGGAGAACCTCTACGACCCGACGGGCGAGCGCCCGGGGACCTCGTACACGCGCGAAGGCGGGTTCCTCCACGAGGCCGCCGACTTCGACCCGGGCTTCTTCGGCATCTCGCCCCGCGAGGCCCTCGCGATGGACCCGCAGCAGCGTCTGCTGCTGGAGGCGACCTGGGAGGCCGTCGAGCGGGCGGGCATCGACCCGTCCGCCCTGCGCGGCAGCCGGACCGGTGTCTTCGCCGGCGCGATGTACCACGACTACGCGTCCGGCGTGGGGGCCGCGGCCCCCGAGGGTGTCGACGGTTTCCTCGGCACCGGCACCTCCGGCAGCGTGGTCTCCGGCCGTCTGTCGTACGTGTTCGGGCTGGAGGGCCCGGCCGTGACCGTCGACACGGCGTGCTCGTCGTCGCTTGTCGCCCTGCACATGGCCGTCCAGGCCCTGCGCGGCGGTGAGTGCGACATGGCGCTCGCCGGTGGTGTGACCGTCATGTCGACGCCGGGTGCCTTCATGGAGTTCTCGCGTCAGCGGGGGCTCTCCGCCGACGGGCGCTGCAAGGCGTTCGGCGCGGGTGCGGACGGCACCGGATGGGCCGAGGGCGTCGGCATGCTGCTCGTCGAGCGGCTGTCGGACGCCCGCCGCAAGGGCCACCGCGTCCTCGCGGTGGTGCGCGGCACGGCGATCAACCAGGACGGTGCGAGCAACGGCTTGACGGCCCCGAACGGTCCGTCGCAGCAGCGGGTGATTCGCCAGGCCCTGGCCACGGCCGGTCTGTCGGCTGCGGACGTCGACGCCGTCGAGGCGCACGGTACGGGTACGACGCTGGGTGACCCGATCGAGGCCCAGGCCCTTCTCGCCACCTACGGCCAGGAGCGCGCGGCCGACGAGCCGCTGTGGCTCGGCTCCCTGAAGTCCAACATCGGCCACAGCCAGGCCGCTGCCGGTGTCGGCGGCATCATCAAGATGGTCATGGCGATGCGCAACGGCGTCCTGCCCAGGACGCTGCACGCCGACGAGCCGTCGCCGCACATCGACTGGACGGAAGGTGCGGTCGAGCTCCTCACCGAGGCGCGCGACTGGCCGGAGGCAGGGCGCCCGCGCCGTGCGGGTGTGTCGTCGTTCGGGTTCAGCGGTACCAACGCGCACGTCATCATCGAGCAGGCCCCGGCGGCCCCGGCCGCCGCGACCACCGGCGACGCGGTGCTGCCCGCGGTCCCGTGGCTCCTGTCCGGCAGGACCCCGGAGGCGCTCGACGCGCAGACCGACCGGGTCCGTACGGCAGGCGCCGGCCTCGACCCGGTGGACGTCGGCTTCACCCTCGCGACGGCTCGTACGCACTTCGAGCACCGCGCCGTCCTGGTGGACGGCGGCGCCCAGGCGCTCACCGGCCGGGTGCTCGGCGGCGGCGTCGCCGCGCTGTTCACCGGTCAGGGCGCGCAGCGGCCGGGGATGGGGCGTGAGCTGTACGCCGCGTTCCCGGTGTTCGCCGAGGCGTTCGACGCCGCGTGCGAGGCGCTCGGCCTGGACCGGGCGGTCCTCGACGACGCCGCGCTGCTGGGCCGTACGGAGAACACGCAGCCCGCGCTGTTCGCTATCGAGGTCGCGCTGTTCCGCCTCGCCGAGTCCTTCGGCGTCCGGCCGGACTTCGTCGCCGGTCACTCCGTCGGCGAGCTGGCGGCGGCGCACGTCGCCGGGGTGTTCTCGCTGGAGGACGCGGGCAGGTTCGTCGCCGCCCGTGCCGCGCTCATGCAGTCGCTGCCCGAGGGCGGTGCGATGGTGGCGGTCCGCGCCACCGAGGACGAGGTGCGGGCGGTGCTGCTCGACGGCGTCGACATCGCCGCCGTCAACGGCCCCTCGTCGGTCGTCCTCTCCGGTGACGAGGACGCGACGCTGGCGGTGGCCGCGCTGTTCACGACCACCAAGCGCCTGAACATCTCGCACGCCGCCCACTCCCACCGGATGGACGGCATGCTGGACGGCCTCCGGGCCGTCGTCGAGGGCATGACGCTGCACGCCCCGGTGATCCCGGTCATCTCCAACGTGACCGGCCGGGTCGCCGAGCCCGGGGAGCTGTGCTCCGCCGACTACTGGGTGCGCCACGTCCGTGAGGCCGTCCGCTTCGCCGACGGCGTCCGGACCCTCCACGACCAGGGGGTGCGTACGTTCCTGGAGCTGGGCCCCGACGGTGTGCTGTCGGCGATGGCGCAGGAGTGCCTGCCGGAGACCGACGACATGGCGTTCGTCCCGGCGCTGCGCAAGGACCGTCCCGAGCCGGCCGCCCTGGTCACCGCTCTGGGCCGGCTCCACGTCGCGGGCGCCCGGGTCGACTGGCCGGCGTTCTTCGCCGGCACCGGTGCCCGCGTCGTCGACCTGCCCACCTACCCCTTCCAGCACGAGTCCTTCTGGCTGGAGGCCACCGCGGCCGGCGGTGACGCCGCCGCCATCGGCCAGGGCTCGACCGGTCACCCGCTGCTGGGTGCGGTCGTCGCCCTGCCGGACTCCGAGAGCTTCCTGCTCACGGGCCGGGTGTCGCTCCAGAGCCACCCGTGGCTCGCGGACCATGCCGTCATGGGCACGGTGCTCCTGCCCGGCACGGCGTTCGTCGACCTGGCGATCCGCGCCGGTGACGAGGCCGGTTGCGCGACCGTGGACGAGCTGACGCTGGAAGCGCCTCTGGTGCTGCACGGCAACGGTGGTGTCCAGCTGCGCGTGACCGTCGGCGAGCCGGACGACACCGGACGCCGCTCCGTAGTGATCCACTCGCGCCGCGAGAGCGCCGGGCCGGATCAGGAGTGGACGCGCCATGCGGTCGGAACCCTGTCGGAGGAGGCCCCCGAGGAGCCCGTCACCACCGCCTCGCCCTGGCCGCCGCTCGCGGCCGAGGAGGTAGACGTGACCGCGCTCTACGGTGAGCTCGGCGTGGCCGGGCTGGAGTACGGCCCGGTGTTCCAGGGCGTACGGGCCGCATGGCGCGGCGACTCCGAGGTGTTCGCGGAGATCGAGCTCGCGGAGGAGACGCGGGCGCAGGCCGGCGCGTTCGGGCTGCACCCGGCGCTGCTGGACTCCGCGCTGCACGTGATCGGCCTCGGCGGCTTCGCCGGTCCGGGCGAGGAACAGGGCGGCGGCGCCGCGCTTCCCTTCGCCTGGTCCGGTGTCACGGTCCGCACCCCCGGCGCCTCGGTGCTCCGGGTGCGGGTGGCGCGGGCCGGGTCCGGTGCGGTCGGCCTCTGGCTGACCGACGAGGACGGCGCGCCGGTCGCCTCGGTGGAGTCGCTCGCCGTACGCCCCGTCTCGCCCGAGCAGCTCGCGGCGGCCGACGGCGGCGACGAGGGACAGCAGTCGCTCTTCCGGCTGGAGTGGACCCCCGCCCCGGCCGCCGGTGCCCCGGCGGAGGAGAGGGGCACCTGGGCGGTCCTCGGCGAGGACCCCTTCAAGCTGGGCCCGGCGCTCGGCTCGCGGGCCGTCGGCTTCCCCGCGGACCTGCCGGCCCTGGCTGCCGGTACCGTCCCCGGCACCGTCGTGACGTGCGTCGACACCGCCGGCACGTCGGCCGGCACCGCGTCCGGTGCCGGCGTGTCCCCGGCGGACGCCGCCCGCGAGGCCGTGCACGGCGCCCTGGAGCTCGTACGGGCATGGGTCGCCGACGACCGCTTCGCCGACTCCCGCCTGGTGCTGGTGACACGCGGCGCGATGGCCGGTCCCGGCGGCGAGGCCGTCACCGACATGGCCGGCGCGGCCGTGTGGGGCCTGGTGCGCTCCGCGCAGTCGGAGAACCCGGACCGCTTCACGCTCGTGGACCTGGACGAGCACGACGCGACGCTCCAGGCGTTCGCCGACGCAGTCGGCGGCGACGAGGACCAGCTGGTGATCCGGCGGGGCGAGGCCTTCGTGCCGCGCTTGGCCCGCACCGGCGCCGCGCCGGACGGATCCGTCGCGTGGAACCCCGACGGGACGGTCCTGGTCACCGGCGGCACCGGCACGCTCGGCGCGCTGCTGGCCCGCCACCTCGTCACCGAACGCGGCGTACGCCACCTGGTGCTGACGGGCCGCCGGGGCCTCACCGCCCCCGGCGCCGTAGCACTGCGCGACGAGCTCACCGGGCTCGGCGCGCACGTCACGGTCGCCGCGTGCGACGCCGCCGACCGCGACGCGCTCGCCGCGCTGCTCGCGTCCGTACCGGCCGCGCACCCGCTGACCGCCGTCGTGCACGCCGCGGGCGTGCTGGACGACGGCGTGGTGGCGGCCATGACGGCCGGCCAGGTCGACCGGGTCCTGCGCCCGAAGGCCGACGCCGCCTGGAACCTGCACGAGGCGACCAAGGACCTCGGTCTCTCGGCCTTCGTGCTCTTCTCCTCGGCGGCCGGCGTCTTCGGCAACCCCGGCCAGGCCAACTACGCGGCCGCCAACGCCTTCCTCGACGCGCTCGCCCAGTGGCGCCGCGCCGCGGGCCTGCCGGCGACCTCGCTGGCGTGGGGCCTGTGGGAGGAGACCAGCGACATGACGGGCGGCCTCGGTGGCGGGGACGTCTCCCGCCTCTCCCGGGGCGGCGTCGAGGCGATGGGCTCCGACGAGGGACTCGCCCTGTTCGACACGGCCGTGGCGCGCGACGAGGCGGTGCTCGTACCGATCCGCGTCGACCTCGCGGCCCTGCGCGAGCAGGCCCGCGACGGCGGTCTGCCGCCGGTCCTGCGCGGCCTGGTCCGGACCCCGGCCCGCCGGGGCTCGCGCTCCGGCGCGGGCGGCGGCTCGGCCGCGGCGCGCGCGTTCCGCGAGCGGGTGCAGGCAGCGCCCCAGGAGGAGCGGACGGCGCTGCTGCTCGACCTGGTCACCGGCCAGGTGGCGGCGGTGCTCGGCCACGCCTCGGCGGACGCGGTGGACGCGGAGCGGGCGTTCCGCGAGACCGGCTTCGACTCGCTGACCGCGCTCGAACTCCGCAACCGCCTCAACGCGGCCACCGGCCTGCGGCTCCCGGCCACCCTGGTGTTCGACCACCCGACCCCGGTCGCCATCGTCGAGTACCTGGGCTCCGAGCTCAGCGGCGCGGGCAGCCAGGAGGCCGCCGTCCAGTCGGCGATCGCCGAGATCGACAGGCTGGAGGCCGCGCTGACGGCCGTCGCCGCACGGGCCGACGAGGCCGTGGGAACCGACAGTGCCGCGAGTGCCGTCGGTGAGGGCAGTGGCGCCACGGCGCGCGAGCGGATCGCGATCCGGCTGGCCGACGTCCTGGCCCGGCTCACCGCGGCCCCCGGCGGCGGCACGGACACGGCGGCGGAGACCGAACAGGAAACGATGAGGGACAAGATCGATTCAGCGAGCGACGACGAGATCTTCGACCTCCTCGACGGATTCGGCCTCAACTGACGCCCGGACCCCACCCGTGAGCGGTCCGGGCGCGCACCCCGCGCCCGGACCGCACCGGGACCACCCCACCCCAGACTTCCCGGCCCCGCCGGATTCCCCAAGCAAGCCCAGAGGAAGAGACGACACAGGACATGGCTCACGCTAACGAGGACAAGCTCCGCGACTATCTCAAGAAGGCGGCGGCCGACCTCCACGACTACCGGCAGCGGCTCCAGACGGTCGAGGCGAAGGCCCACGAGCCGATCGCCATCGTCGGCATGGCCTGCGCGCTCCCCGGCGGTATCGACGGCCCCGAGAAGTTGTGGCAGCGCCTCGTCGAGGGCGCCGACTGCGTCGGCCCCTTCCCCGCCGACCGCGGCTGGGACCTGGAGTCGCTCTACGACCCCGACCGCGAGAACGCCCGCCGCGGCACCTCGTACGTCCGCGAGGGCGGCTTCGTCGACGACGCCGCCGGCTTCGACCCGGGCTTCTTCGGCATCTCGCCCCGCGAGGCCATGGCGATGGACCCGCAGCAGCGCCTGCTGCTGGAGGCGTCCTGGGAGGCGTTCGAGCGGGCCGGCATCGACCCCACGACGCTCCGCGGCAGCCGCACCGGCGTCTACGCCGGTGTGATGTACAAGGAGTACGCGGGCGACATGAGCGGCGTGCCCGAGGAGATCGACGCCTTCCTCGGCACCGGCACGTCCAACAGCGTCGTCTCCGGCCGCGTCTCGTACGCGCTCGGCCTCGAAGGCCCCGCCATGACCATCGACACGGCCTGTTCGTCGTCGCTGGTGGCCCTGCACCTGGCTGTCCAGGCCCTGCGCCAGGGCGAGTGCGAGCTCGCCCTCGCCGGCGGTGTGACCGTCGCCGTCACCCCCGACACCTACCGCGAGTTCAGCCAGCAGGGCGCGCTCGCGGCCGACGCGCGCTGCAAGCCGTTCGCCGAGGCGGCCGACGGCACGTCGCTCAGCGAGGGCGTCGGCGTGCTCCTCGTCGAGCGCCTCTCCGACGCCCGCCGCAACGGCCACCCCGTCCTGGCCGTCGTCCGCGGCTCGGCCGTCAACCAGGATGGCGCCAGCAACGGCCTGACCGCCCCGAACGGCCCCTCCCAGCAGCGGGTCATCCGCCAGGCCCTGGCCAACGCGCGCCTGGAGCCTGGCGACATCGACGCGGTCGAGGCGCACGGCACGGGCACCACGCTGGGCGACCCGATCGAGGCGCAGGCGCTCCTCGCCACCTACGGGCAGGAACGTTCCGCCGACCGCCCCCTCTGGCTCGGCTCGCTGAAGTCGAACCTGGGCCACACCCAGGCGGCCGCCGGTGTCGGCGCCGTCATGAAGATGGTCCTCGCGATGCGCCACGGCCTCCTGCCGAAGACGCTGCACATCGACGAGCCCTCACGGAAGGTGGACTGGTCGGCGGGCGCGGTCGAGCTGCTGACCGAGGCGCGTGAGTGGCCGGAGGGTGAGCGTCCGCGTCGTGCGGGTGTGTCGTCGTTCGGGTTCAGCGGTACGAACGCACACGTCATCGTGGAGCAGGCGCCGGTGGAGGAAGCCGCCGAGGTTTCCGTGGAGCGGGAACTGCCGGTGGTGCCGTGGGTGGTCTCGGGCAAGACGGCGGAGGCGCTGGATGCGCAGGTCGCCCAGGTGGCCGAGGCTGCTGCCGGGCTTGACCCGGTGGGTGTCGGTTTCACGCTGGCGACTGCGCGTGCGCAGTTCGAGCACCGGGCTGTGGTGGTTGACGGTCAGACGGTCAAGGGCCGGGTGCTGGGCGGGAAGCTGGCGGCGCTGTTCACGGGTCAGGGTGCTCAGCGGGCGGGGATGGGGCGTGAGCTGTACGCGGCCTACCCGGTGTTCGCGGAGGCGTTCGACGCTGCTTGTGTGGCGCTGGGGCTGGATGCGGCTGTTCTGGACGATGCGGAGTCGCTGGCTCGTACGGAGAACACGCAGCCTGCGCTGTTCGCGGTCGAGGTCGCGCTCTACCGTCTGGTGGAGTCGTGGGGTGTGCGTCCGGACTTCGTCGCCGGTCATTCGATCGGTGAGATCGCGGCGGCGCATGTCGCTGGTGTGTTCTCGCTGGAGGACGCGGGCAAGCTCGTTGCCGCCCGTGCTGCCCTGATGCAGGCCCTACCGTCCGGTGGCGCGATGGTGTCGCTGCGGGCGACCGAGGCCGAGGTCCGTGCGGTTCTGGTCGACGGTGTCGACATCGCCGCGATCAACGGGCCGTCCTCCGTGGTGATCTCGGGTGGCGAGGCCGCTGTCGAGCAGGTGGCGGGGAACTTCGAGAAGTCTCGTCGCCTGAATGTCTCGCATGCGTTCCACTCGCACCTCATGGACGGGATGCTGGACGACTTCCGCAAGGTCGCCGAGTCCCTCACGTACTCCGCCCCTTCGGTCCCGGTCGTCTCCAACGTCACCGGCACCGTGGCCGACGACCTGACCTCCCCCGAGTACTGGGTCCGTCACGTCCGCGAAGCCGTCCGCTTCGCCGACGGCATCCAGACGCTCCACGCCGAAGGCGTCCGCACCTTCCTGGAACTCGGTCCCGACGGCGTCCTGTCCGCGATGGCGCAGGAGTGCCTTGCCGAGGCCGACGACGTGGCGTTCGTCCCGGCTCTCCGTAAGGACCGCCCGGAACCGGCCGCCCTGGTCACCGCTCTCGGCCGTCTCCACATCACCGGCGCCCGCGTCGACTGGCCGGCGTTCTTCGCCGGCACCGGCGCCCGTCTCACCGACCTGCCGACGTACGCCTTCCAGCACGAGCGCTACTGGCTGGAAGGCGGTCCCGCGTACGGCGACGTGCAGGCCGCCGGTCTCGGCGCGGCCGAGCACCCGCTGCTCGGCGCGGTCGTGGCCCTGCCCGACTCGGACGGATTCGTCTTCGCGGGCCGCCTGGCGCTGCGTACGCACCCCTGGCTCGCGGACCACGTCGTGGGCGGCAGCGTGCTGCTGCCGGGCACGGCCTTCGTCGAGCTCGCGATCCGCGCGGGCGACCAGGCCGGCTGCACCACCGTCGAGGAACTCACCCTTGAGGCCCCGCTGGTCCTGCCCGAGCAGGGCGCCGTCCAGCTCCGCGTCACGGTCGGCGCCCCCGAGGCGACGGGCCGCCGCGAGCTGACCGTCCACTCCCGTGCCGAGGGCGCCCCCGACGAAGCCCCCTGGCTGCGGAACGCCTCCGGCACCCTCGCCACCGAGGCCCCCGCCTACGCCGTCGACCTCATCACCTGGCCCCCGGCGGACGCCGAGCCCGTCGACGTCGACGGGCTCTACGAAGGCCTCGCCACCGCCGGCCTGGAGTACGGGCCGGTCTTCCAGGGCGTCACCGCCGCGTGGAGCAAGGGCGACGACATCTACGCCGAGGTCTCGCTGCCCGAAGGCACGGACGTCGCGTCGTACGGGCTCCACCCCGCCCTGCTGGACGCCACGCTGCACACCATCCCCCTCGCCGCCCACATACGTGGCGGGGAACCGTCGTCCGAGGAAGGCGGCGTCAAGCTGCCGTTCGCATGGCGCGGAGTGACCCTGCGGGCGACCGGTGCCGGTGCGCTGCGGGTCAAGGTCACGTCCTCGGGCGACAACGCGACGCTGGAGCTCGCCGACGCCACGGGAATGGCGGTCGCGTCGGTGGAGTCGCTCGTCGTGCGGCCGTTCGCCGCCGACCAGCTGCGCGCGGCCGACCAGGGCATGCGGGACGCGCTGTTCCGCGTGGAGTGGGCGCCGGTCGCGGCCGCCCGCGCCGACGTCGCACCCGTGACCGTCCTGGGCTCGGACCACGCCGACCTCGCCGCCCTGCGCGCCGCCGTGGACGCCGGGGCGTTCGTGCCCGCCGTCACCGTCGTGCCGTGCCGGTCCGGTGCGGCGCGCGAAATCGTGCACGGCGTGCTCGCGCTGGTGCAGGAGTGGCTCGCGGACGAGCGGTTCGCGGACTCCCGGCTCGTTCTGGTGACCCGGGGCGCGGTGGCGCTCCCGGGTGACGCGGACGTCGACCCGGCGCAGGCGGCCGTGTGGGGTCTGGTGCGTTCGGCACAGTCGGAGAACCCCGGCCGCGTGATCCTCGCCGACCTCGACGCCGACGGCGGCCCGGATGCCTTCGCCGCCGCTGTCGCCACCGCCGACGCGGGCGACGAGCACCAGATCGCGGTGCGTGGGGGAGCGGTCTTCGCGCCGCGTCTCGCCCGCGCGGCTGTTGCCGCAGAGGCCCGGCCGCAGTGGAGCGCCGAGGGTACGGTGCTGATCACCGGTGGTACGGGCTCCCTGGGTGCGCTCGTGGCACGTCATCTGGTGGCCGAGCACGGTGTGCGCAGTCTCCTGCTGACAAGCCGCCGTGGCCTGGACGCCCCGGGCGCGGCCGAGCTGTGCGATGAACTCGCGGCTCTCGGAGCCGAGGTGACCGTCGCCGCGTGCGACGTCGCCGACCGCGAGGCGCTGGCCGACCTTCTTACTGCTCACCCCGTCACGGCTGTCGTCCACACGGCTGGTGTTCTTGACGACGGTGTCATCGGTTCGCTGTCGCCGGAGCGCCTGGATGCCGTGTTCGCTCCGAAGGCGGACGCGGCCCGGCATCTGCACGAGCTGACGGCAGGCATGGACCTCACGGCCTTCGTGCTGTTCTCCTCCGCTGCCGGTGTCTTCGGCAACGCGGGTCAGGGCAACTACGCGGCCGCCAACGCCTACCTGGACGCGCTCGCCCAGCAGCGTGCCGCCGCCGGTCTCCCCGCCACGTCCCTCGCCTGGGGCCTCTGGCAGGACGCCGACGGCATGGGGAGCGAGCTCGACGCCGCGCACGCTTCCCGTATGGGTGGCAGTGGTGTGGTCGCGCTCTCGCCCCGGCAGGGCCTGGAACTCCTCGACGCCGCCGTGGCGTCGGGCGAGGCCCTCCTCGTCCCCGCGCCGCTCGACCTGGCCGTCCTGCGGGCGGGCGCGGCGACGCACCCGCTCCTGCCGCTGATGCGCGGCCTGGTGCGCGTGCCCGCGCGCCGTACCGTCGACGCCCGGCAGGCGGAGTCCCTGCGGCAGCGCCTGCTCACCCTCCCCGAGTCCGAGCGGGCCGAAGCCCTCCTGGAGCTGGTGCGCGACGAGGTCGCCGGGGTGCTCGGCCACGCCTCCGGCGCGGCCGTCGAGCCGGACCGGGCGTTCACCGAGCTGGGCTTCGACTCCCTCACGGCCGTCGAGTTCCGCAACCGCCTCAACGCCGCGACGGGGCTCCGGCTGCCCGCGACGCTGATCTTCGACTACCCGACGACGCGCGTCCTGACGGAGTACGTGCGCGACGAGCTCGCCGGTGGCCTGTCGCAGGCCGCCCCGGCCGTCCCGGTGCGTACGGCCCGTGTGGACGACGACCCGATCGCGATCGTCGGCATGGCCTGCCGCTACCCGGGCGGGGTGACCTCGCCCGAGGGCCTGTGGGACCTGGTCGCCGGCGGGCGCGACGGCGTGTCCGCCTTCCCCGACGACCGTGGCTGGGACCTGGAGAACCTCTACGACCCGACGGGCGAGCGCCCCGGGACCTCGTACACCCGTCAGGGCGGGTTCCTGCACGAGGCCGCCGCGTTCGACCCCGGCTTCTTCGGCATCTCGCCGCGTGAGGCCCTCGCGATGGACCCGCAGCAGCGCCTGCTGCTGGAGACCACGTGGGAAGCCGTCGAGCGGGCGGGCATCGACCCGACCACCCTGCGCGGCAGCCGCACCGGCGTCTTCGCCGGCGCGATGTACCACGACTACGCGTCCGGCATCGGTACGTCCGTCCCCGAGGGTGTCGACGGCTTCCTCGGCACCGGCACCTCCGGCAGCGTCGTCTCCGGTCGCCTGTCGTACGTGTTCGGGTTGGAGGGCCCGGCTGTCACCGTCGATACGGCGTGCTCGTCGTCGCTGGTGGCCCTGCACCTGGCCGTCCAGGCCCTGCGCTCCGGCGAGTGCGAACTCGCCCTGGCCGGCGGTGTGACCGTCATGGCCACCCCGAGCTCGTTCATGGAGTTCTCCCGCCAGCGCGGCCTGGCCACCGACGGCCGGTGCAAGGCGTTCGCGGCGGGCGCGGACGGCACCGGATGGGCCGAGGGCGTCGGCATGCTGCTCGTCGAGCGGCTGTCGGACGCGCGCCGCAACGGTCACCCTGTCCTGGGCATCGTCCGGGGCTCGGCGATCAACCAGGACGGTGCCAGCAATGGTCTGACGGCGCCTAATGGTCCGTCGCAGCAGCGGGTGATCCGGCAGGCCCTGGCCACGGCCGGTCTGTCGCCTGCCGATGTCGACGCCGTCGAGGCACACGGCACGGGCACGACGCTGGGCGACCCGATCGAGGCCCAGGCCCTCCTCGCCACCTACGGTCAGGAGCGCGCCGGGGACGAGCCGCTCTGGCTCGGCTCCTTCAAGTCCAACATCGGCCACGCCCAGGCGGCCGCGGGCGTCGGCGGCATCATCAAGATGCTCATGGCCATGCGCCACGGCGTCCTGCCCAAGACCCTCCACGTGGACGAGCCGTCGCCGCACATCGACTGGTCCGAAGGTGCGGTCGAGCTCCTCACGGAGGCGCGCGACTGGCCGGAGGTGGGGCGTCCGCGCCGTGCGGGCATCTCGTCGTTCGGTTTCAGCGGTACCAACGCGCATGTGATCGTGGAGCAGGCGCCGGTGGAGGCCGAGGCCGTTGCCGGTGCTGCTGTCGAGCTGCCGGTGGTGCCGTGGGTGCTGTCGGGCAGGACGCCGGAAGCCCTGGAGGCGCAGGTCGCCCAGGTGGCCGAGGCTGCTGCCGGGCTCGACCCGGTGGGTGTCGGTTTCACGCTGGCGACGACTCGCGCGCGGTTCGAGCACCGGGCCGTGGTGGTGGGTGAGCAGACGGTCAAGGGCCGGGTGCTGGGTGGCAAGGTCGCCGCGCTCTTCACCGGTCAGGGTGCCCAGCGGGCCGGTATGGGCCGTGAGCTGTACGCGGCCTACCCCGTTTTCGCGGAGGCGTTCGATGCTGCTTGTGCGGCGCTGAAGCTCGACCCCGCTGTTCTGGACGATGCGGAGTCGCTGGCTCGTACCGAGAACACACAGCCTGCGCTGTTCGCGGTCGAGGTCGCGCTCTACCGTCTCGTCGAATCCTGGGGTGTCCGCCCCGACTTCCTCGCTGGTCATTCCATCGGTGAGATTGCCGCGGCCCATGTCGCTGGTGTGTTCTCGCTGGAGGACGCGGGCAAGCTGGTCGCTGCCCGTGCCGCGCTCATGCAGGCGCTGCCGTCCGGTGGCGCGATGGTGTCTCTGCGGGCGACCGAGGCCGAGGTCCGCGCGGCCTTGGTCGACGGTGTCGACATCGCCGCGATCAACGGCCCGTCCTCCGTGGTGATCTCGGGTGACGAGGCCGCTGTCGAAGCGGTCGCCGGGCACTTCGAGAAGTCCCGCCGCCTGAACGTCTCGCACGCGTTCCACTCCCACCGCATGGACGGCATGCTGGCCGACTTCCGCAAGGTCGCCGAGTCCCTCACCTACACCGTCCCCTCGATCCCGGTCGTCTCCAACGTCACGGGCGGACTGGCCACGGAGCTGACCTCCCCCGAGTACTGGGTGCGCCATGTCCGCGACGCCGTCCGCTTCGCCGACGGCATCCGGACCCTCCACACCGAAGGCGTCCGCACCTTCCTGGAACTCGGCCCCGACGGCGTCCTGTCCGCCATGGCCCAGGAGTGCCTGACCGACGCCGATGCCGAAGCGGACGACATCGCCTTCGTCCCGTCCCTCCGCAAGGACCGCCCCGAACCGGCCGCCCTCGTCACCGCTCTCGGCCGCCTGCACCTCACCGGCGCCCGCGTCGACTGGTCCGCCTTCTTCGCCGGCACCGGCGCCCGCCGCGTCGACCTCCCCACCTACCCCTTCCAGCACGAGAACTTCTGGCTCGGCAGCGTGGCGGGTGCCGGTGACGCCGCCGCCATCGGCCAGGGCCCGGCCGACCACCCGCTGCTGGGTGCGGTCGTCGCCCTACCGGACTCCGAGGGCCTGCTCCTCACCGGCCGGGTGTCGCTCCAGAGCCACCCGTGGCTCGCGGATCACGCCGTCATGGGCACGGTGCTCCTGCCCGGCACGGCGTTCGTCGACCTGGCGATCCGCGCCGGTGACGAGGCCGGTTGCGCGACCGTGGACGAGCTGACGCTGGAAGCGCCTCTGGTGCTGCACGGCAACGGCGGTGTCCAGCTGCGCGTGACCGTCGGCGAGCCGGACGACACCGGACGCCGCTCCGTCGCGATCCACTCCCGTGCCGAGGGCGCGCCCGAGGACATGCCCTGGGTCCGCCACGCCTCCGGTCTCCTCGCCCCGGCGGCCGAGGACGGGTCCCCCGCGCCCTTCGCCGTCTGGCCGCCCGAGGGCGCCGAGCCGGTGGGCGTCGGTGCCCTCTACGAGAGCCTCGCGGGCATCGGGCTGGAGTACGGCCCGGTGTTCCAGGGCGTGACCGCCGCCTGGCGCGTGGGCGGCGACGTCTGCGCCGAGGTCGCCCTCCCCGAGGACACCGACGCCGCGCGGTTCGGGCTGCACCCGGCGCTCCTGGACGCGACGCTGCACACCATGGCGTTCGGCGACTTCGCCGCCGACGGCGCGGCGGGTCCGCGGCTGCCGTTCGCGTGGTCGGGGGTCACCCTGCACGCCAACGGCGCCACCGCCGTCCGCGTCCGCCTGGGCCGTACCCCCGACGGCAACGGCGTCACGCTGAGCCTCGGCGACAGCACCGGTGCCCGGGTGGCCACGGTCGCGTCGCTGGTGCTGCGCACCGTCTCCGCCGAGCAGCTGAGCGCGGGCGCCGGCCGTGACGACTCCCTCTTCCGGATGGAGTGGAAGGCCCTCGCGACGGACGTGCCGGAGGAGGCGGAGCTCGCCCGCCTGGCGGACCTCGACCTGCCGGAGGCGGGCGCCGAGGTCCCCGAGTTCGTCCTCGTCCCGGCTCCCGCCACCGAGGGCCCGCACTCCGCCGACGGCGCGTACCCCGCCGACGACCGGTACTCCGCCGGGGCGGCCCACACCGCCGCCCACCGGACGCTCGCGCTCGTGCGGCGGTGGCTGGACGACGACCGGTTCGCCGAGTCGCGGCTCGTCCTGCTGACGCGCGGCGGTGTGTCCGTCGAGGCGTCCGAGCCGGTCGCGGACCTGGCGCAGGCGGCCGTCTGGGGCCTGGTGAAGTCCGCGCAGTCGGAGAACCCGGGCCGCTTCGTGCTCGTCGACACCGACGGGTCGGAGGAGTCGCGCGAGGTGCTCGCGCGTGCCCTCGCCACCGGTGAGCACCAGCTGGCGCTGCGGGACGGCGAGGCGTTCGTGCCCCGGCTGGCCCGGGCGTCCGCCGGGGAGGTGCTGGCGCTGCCCGCCGACACCTCCGACTCCTGGCGGCTCGACATCACCGCGAAGGGGACCTTCCAGGGCCTCGGCTTCGTGCCCGCCGCGCCCAACCTGGCACCGCTGGAGCCGGGCCAGGTCCGGGTCTCGGTGCGGGCGAGCGGCCTGAACTTCCGTGACGTGCTCAACGTCCTGGACATGTACCCGGGCGACGCCGGCGAGCTGGGCATGGAAGGCGCGGGCGTCGTCGTGGAGACCGGGCCGGGCGTGACCGACCTGGCGGTCGGGGACAGGGTGATGGGCCTGCTGTCGGCCTCCTTCGGCCCGTACAGCGTCTCGGACCGGCGGCTCGTCGTCCGTATGCCGGAGGGCTGGACGTTCGCCCAGGCCGCGGCCGCTCCCGTCGTCTACCTGACGGCCTACTACGCGCTCGTCGACCTCGCCGGCCTGCGCTCCGGCGAGTCGATCCTCATCCACGCGGCCGCCGGCGGCGTGGGCACGGCCGCCGTGCAGCTCGCCCGCCACCTGGGCGCCGAGGTGTACGGCACGGCGAGCCCGCGCAAGTGGCCGACGCTGCGGGCCTTCGGCCTGGACGACGCGCACCTCGCCTCGTCCCGCGACCTGGGGTTCCACGACGCGTTCATGACCGCCACCGGCGGTCGTGGCCTGGACGTGGTGCTGGACTGCCTGGCCGGTGAGTTCGTCGACGCCTCGCTGCGGATGCTGCCGCGCGGCGGCCGGTTCGTCGAGATGGGCAAGACGGACATCCGCGATGCCGCCGAGGTCGCCGCCGCCCACCAGGGCGTCGCCTACCAGGCGTTCGACATGATGGAGGCGGGCCCGGACCGCATCCAGGAGATGCTCGTGGAGCTGGTGGCGCTCGTCGACGCCGGTGTCCTGAAGGCCCTGCCGGTCACGGCGTGGGACGTGCGCCGGGCGCCCGAGGCGTTCCGCTACCTGGGCCAGGCCCGCAACGTCGGCAAGGTCGTCCTGACCGTGCCGCGCCCGTGGGACGCCGACGGCACCGTCCTGATCACGGGTGGTACGGGTGCTCTGGGCGCGCTCTTCGCCCGTCATCTGGTCACCGAGCACGGTGTGCGTCACCTGCTGCTGACCAGCCGCCGGGGCCTCGGCGCGCCCGGTGCCGCCGAACTGCGCGACGAACTCGCCGCGCTCGGCGCGAGCGTCACCGTCGCGGCCTGCGACGCCGCCGACCGCGACGCGCTGGCCGCGCTCCTCGCGTCCGTACCCGCCGGGAACCCGCTCACCGGCGTCATCCACACCGCCGGCGTCCTCGACGACGCGACCGTCTCCTCCCTCACACCCGCGCAGATCGACACGGTCTTCGGCGCCAAGGTCGACGCCGCGGTCAACCTCCACGAGCTGACCAAGGACCTCGACCTCTCCGCGTTCGTCCTCTTCTCGTCCGTCGCCGGTGTCTTCGGCAACCCGGGCCAGGCCAACTACGCCTCCGCCAACGCGTTCGTCGACGCCCTGGCCCAGCGCCGCCGTGCGGCGGGCCTGCCGGGGCTGTCGCTGGCGTGGGGCCTGTGGGCCGGGGCGAGCGGCATGGGCGGCGAGCTGTCGGCCGTCGACCTGGAGCGGATGAACCGTTCGGGCATGCCGCCGCTGTCCACCGAGGCGGGCCTGGCCCTCTTCGACACGGCGCAGACCCTGGGCCTGGGCACCCTGGTGCCCGTACAGCTCGACATGGCGACCCTCGCGGCCGCCGCGGGCGAGCAGCTCCCGCCGTTGCTCAGTGGGCTGGTGCGGGCGCGTACGCGGCGGGCCGCCGCGCGTTCGTCGGCGGCGGCCGAGGGGCTGCGGCAGCGGCTGGCGGGGCTGAGCGGGTCCGAGCGTGAGGAGGCGATCCTCGATCTGATCCGGGCCGATGTGGCGGCTGTTCTGGGGCACTCCGGTCCTGAGGCCGTGGATGCGGAGCGGTCGTTCAAGGAGAGTGGTTTCGACTCCCTGACGGCCGTCGAGCTCCGCAACCGTCTCAACGCGGGGACGGGGTTGCGGCTGCCGGTGACGCTGGTGTTCGACTATCCGACGCCGCGTGTGCTGATGGAGTACGTGCGTGACGAGCTGGCCGGCGGCCTCGCCGCGCAGGCCGCCGCGTCCGCCGCGCCGGTGAAGGCGGTGGACGAGGACCCGATCGCGATCGTCGGCATGGGCTGCCGGTTCCCCGGCGGCGCGAGCTCCCCGGACCTGCTGTGGGACCTCGTGGTCTCCGGCGGCGACGCGATGACCACCTTCCCGACCGACCGCGACTGGAACCCGGAGCGGCTCTACGACCCCACGGGCGAGCGCCCCGGGACCTCGTACACCCGCGACGGCGGCTTCCTCCACGAGGCCACCGAGTTCGACGCCGGCTTCTTCGGGATCTCGCCGCGTGAGGCCCTCGCGATGGACCCGCAGCAGCGTCTCCTCCTGGAGACCACCTGGGAGACCATCGAAGGCGCGGGCATCGACCCGACCACGCTGCGCGGCAGCCGCACCGGCGTCTACGCGGGCGCCATCCACTTCGACTACGCCTCGCGCCTCGGCGGCTCCGTGCCCGACGACGTCGGCGGCTTCCTCGGCACCGGCACCTCCGGCGGTGTCATGTCCGGCCGCGTCTCGTACGCGCTCGGGCTGGAGGGCCCGGCCGTCACCGTCGACACGGCGTGCTCGTCGTCGCTGGTCGCCCTGCACATGGCCGTCCAGGCCCTGCGCTCCGGCGAGTGCGACCTCGCCCTCGCCGGCGGTGTCACCGTGATGTCCACCCCCAACGCCTTCATCGACTTCTCCCGCCAGGGCGGGCTCGCCCGGGACGGGCGCTGCAAGGCGTTCGCGTCGGCGGCCGACGGCACCGGCTGGGGCGAGGGCATCGGCATGCTGATGGTGGAGCGGCTGTCGGACGCGCGCCGTAACGGTCACCCGGTCCTGGGCATCGTCCGGGGTACGGCGATCAACCAGGACGGTGCCAGCAACGGTCTGACGGCTCCCAACGGTCCGTCGCAGCAGCGGGTCATCCGCCAGGCCCTGGCCGTGGCCGGTCTGTCGCCGGCCGATGTCGACGCCGTCGAGGCGCACGGCACCGGTACGACGCTGGGTGACCCGATCGAGGCGCAGGCGCTCCTGGCCACCTACGGTCAGGAGCGGGCCGGGGACGAGCCGCTGTGGCTCGGCTCCCTGAAGTCCAACATCGGCCACACGCAGGCGGCCGCCGGCGTCGGCGGTGTGATCAAGATGGTCATGGCGATGCGCAACGGCGTCCTGCCCAGGACGCTGCACGTCGACGAGCCCTCCCGGCACGTCGACTGGTCCGACGGCGACGTCGCGCTGCTGACCGAGAACCGTGACTGGCCGGAGACGGGCCGTCCGCGCCGTGCGGGTGTGTCGTCGTTCGGCTTCAGCGGTACGAACGCGCACGTCATCGTCGAGCAGGCGCCGCCGGCCGAGGAGGCCGGGCGGACCGTCGAGCGGGAACTGCCCGTCGTGCCCCTCGTGATGAGCGGCAGGACCGAGAAGGCCCTGGCCGCTCAGGTGGCCCGGATCCGCACGGCCGCCGCCGGGCGCGACCTGCGCGACGTCGGCTTCACGCTGGCGACGTCGCGGGCGCACTTCGACCACCGGGCCGTGGTGGTGGGCACCGAGTCGGCGACCGGCAAGGCGGTGGGCGGAAAGCTCGCGGCGCTGTTCACCGGCCAGGGCGCCCAGCGGGCGGGGATGGGCCGTGAGCTGTACGCGGCGTTCCCCGTCTTCGCGGAGGCCTTCGACGCCGCGTGCGCGGCGCTGGGCCTCGACCCGGCCGTCCTGGACGACGCGGAGTCGCTGGCCCGTACGGAGAACACGCAGCCCGCGCTGTTCGCCGTCGAGGTCGCGCTGTTCCGCCTGGCCGAGTCGTGGGGCGTCCGCCCCGACTACGTCGCCGGCCACTCCATCGGTGAGATCGCCGCCGCGCACGTCGCGGGGGTGCTCTCGCTGGAGGACGCGGGCAAGCTGGTCGCCGCCCGCGCCCGCCTGATGCAGGCGCTGCCCGCGGGCGGCGCGATGGTGTCCCTGCGGGCCACCGAGGCCGAGGTCCGTGCCCGGGCCGCGCTCGTGGTCGGCGTCGACATCGCCGCGATCAACGGGCCGTCCTCCGTGGTGATCTCGGGCGACGAGGACGCGGTCGAGCAGGTCGCGGGGCACTTCGAGAAGACCCGCCGGCTCGACGTCTCGCACGCGTTCCACTCGTACCGCATGGACGGGATGCTGGCGGAGTTCCGGGCGGTCGCCGAGTCGCTGACCTACGGCGTCCCGGCGATCCCGGTCGTCTCCAACCTCACCGGTCACCTCGCCACCGCGCAGGAGCTGTGCTCGCCCGACTACTGGGTGCGGCACGTGCGGGGCACGGTCCGGTTCGGCGACGGCGTCCGTACGCTGCACGACCAGGGCGTGCGGGTGTTCCTGGAGATCGGTCCGGACGCGGTGCTGTCCGCGATGGCCCAGGAGTGCCTGCCGGGCGCCCGTAACCTCGCGTTCGTCCCGGCGCTGCGGCGGGACCGCGGCGAGGCGCAGGCGGTCGTCACCGCCCTCGGTAAGCTGCACGTCGCGGGCGGCCGCGTCGACTGGGAGGCGTTCTTCGCCGGCACCGGCGCGCGCCGCGTCGAACTGCCGACGTACCCCTTCCAGCGCCGCCACTACTGGCTGGAGGGCGCTCCGGACGCCGCCGCGGCCGGTGGCGACGCCGAGGGCGGCGCGTCGCTCGGGTCGCTCGACGCGGAGTTCTGGGCGGCGGTCGAGCGGCAGGACCTGAACGCGCTCGCGGGCCTGCTGCCGTCCCTGGCGTCGTGGCGCGCGCGCAACGGCTCCGGTGCGGCGGCCGCGGCGGAGGCACCTCAGGACGGGACGCCCCGGATGGAGACGCCCCGGGCGGAGACGCCACGCGTGAAGACACCTCTTGTGAAGGCACCTGTGGAGGCACCTGTGCGAACGGTTCCGGTCGAGGCGTACCCGCCCCGGGCCTACCCGGCCGAGGCGTACCCCGCCGAGACCCGGCCCGCCCCCCGGCGGTCCGGCGGGTCCGCCCCGGCGGCGCCCTACGGGAGGTCGGCCCCCGCGGCCCCGGCCGCGCCGCACGGGGTGTCGGCTCCTCCGGCCCCCTACGGGGAGTCCGTTCCGGCGGCTCCGGCGGCCCCCTACGGCGGGTCCGACGATCCGGAGGCCCCGGTGGGTGACCTGCGTGCCTTCTACGAGCGCGTGGAAGGCCTGTCCGAGGAGGACCGGCTCGACGTCTTCTGCGAGATCCTGATCCGGGAGACGGCGGCGGTGCTCGGCCTCGACGACCTGGACGAGATCGACGAGGACGCGGACCTGCTCAACATGGGGTTCACGTCCCTGACCGCGGTGGAGCTCCGCAACAGGCTGGAGCGGATCACCGGTCTGGAGCTGCCGGCGACGCTGGTCTACGACCACCGGACCATCTACGACGTCTGCGAGTTCCTGCTGGAGGAGCTGGAGGACATGGCGGAGGAGATGGGGCTGTAGAAGCGGACTGGAACCACGGATCCCGGGGCGGGCGAGGGTTTCCCCGCCCGCCCCGGGCGGGCGCGCCCGTCAGCCCAGGGACGCCAGGTACTCCGTCATCACGTCGAGGAACCTCTCCGGTTCCTCGACGTGCGGCATGTGGCTGGACTTCTCCAGGATCTCCCAGCTCACGTCCGGTATCTCGTCGTAGAACGGCTGCACCGTCGCCGGGGTCGCCTCGTCGTGCCGCCCGCTGATGAGCAGCGTGGGCACCTCGACCGCGTGCAGCCGGTCGACGACGGACCAGTCGCGCAGGGTCCCGATGACGGTGAAGTCGTTGGGGCCGTTCATCGTGCCGTAGACCGTCGGGTCACTGGTGAGCGCCATGAGGGTGCGCATGACCTCGGGCGGGATCGGGTCGGCGCGGCAGACGTGGCGCTGGTAGTAGGCGTACATGGCGTGCTGGTACTCCGGGTCGTCGAACGCCCCGGCCGCCTCGTGCCGGTCGAGCGCCTCCTGGAGGGCCTCCGGCAGCCCGGCGCGCAGCCGCAGCGCCTCCGCGCGCCACAGCGGCATCGACGCGGGCGAGTTGGCGATCACCATGCCGCGCAGGCCGGCGGGCTGCCGCACGGCGTGCTCGGCGGCGAGCATGCCGCCCCAGGACTGGCCGAAGAGGATGTAGTCGTCGGCGACGCCGAGGTGGCCGAGGAGGTTGTCGAGCTCGCGGAGGAAGAGGTCCACCGTCCAGAAGTCGGCGCCCCGGTCGGGCAGGTGGGTGGAGGCGCCGTTGCCGAGCTGGTCGTAGTGGATGACCGGCCAGCCCTGCCCGGCCAGTTCCGTCAGGGACAGCAGGTAGTCGTGGGTGCTGCCGGGGCCGCCGTGCATGACGACCAGCGGGGGGTTGCCCGCGTCGAGTTCACCGGTGACGCGGTACCACGTCCGGTGTTCGCCGAACGGAACGGTTCCGGTGGCGCTGGGAGTTGCGAACAAAGCTGGAGACACCCCATCTGATAGTGCTGCGACGTGCACTTCAGAGTGCCTCCACGGCCGCCCGCCCGGCCACCCCGATAGGGGCTGTATCCGGGCCGGTAGGGGTATCGCGAAGGGTCTCGCGGAGCCGACCATTTGATGTGTTGCCTGAGGTATCACTCGATATCACTCGGTACTGCTGACCGACGACGACAGGTTACTGGATGAGTACGGCTGTTGTATTTCCCGGAATGGGACCGAACCGATTCGCCGACGCGGCGAAATTCATGATGGTCAACCCCTCGGCGAGGCGGCTCCTCAAGGCCGCCTCCGATGCCGTCGGGTATTCCGTCATGAACAGGTTCAGGGATTCCGAGGACGACTACTCCGAGGCCGCCCAGGTCGCGTTCTTCGTGAATTGCGTGGCGCTGGCGGAGTGGGCCCGCGAGCAGTACGGGCTGGAGCCGGCGCTGTGCGCCGGGCCGAGCTTCGGGCAGAAGGCGCTCACGGCGTTCACCGGCGCGCTGCCGTTCGAGGACGCGGCGCGCCTGACCGCGCTGCTGGCCCGCCGCACCGAGGAGTACTTCGCGACCGAGCACCGGGACCTCGTGACCCTGTCGTTCGTGCGGGCACCGTGGGAGGCGCTCGCGCCGCTGCTGGAGGAGCTCACCGAGCGCGGCGAGTGGCACGACTTCTCCTGCTACCTCGACGACGGCTTCTACATGCTCACGCTGCGTGCCCAGGCCGTCGAGGAGTTCGAGCGGCGCATTCGGTCGATCGGTGGTCTGCCGCTCTACACGATGCGCCCGCCGATGCACTCCTCGCTCTTCTCCGGACTGCGGCGGAAGGTGGCGGACGAGGTGCTCGGGGAGTTCCGGTTCGCCGACCCGCGGATTCCCGTGGTCGCCGACTCCGACGGCTCGGTCGTACGCACCGGCGACGGCATCCGGGACATGCTCCTGGACGGCTATGTGACGGCCGTCCGCTGGCCCTCCGTCGTCGCGACGTTCAAGGAACTCGGCGTCACCAAGGTGTGTGTCGCCGGACCGGACAGGCTGTTCGGCCGGGTCGACTGCACCGTCAGCAATTTCGAGGTACTGGCCGCCGATCCGGTCCGCGCCATGCGCCCCCGTACCTGAGGCAACGCACGCCCGAAGCACAAAGAACCGTGGAAGAGGAGACGACCGGTATGTGGGACCAGCAGTTCGAGGACATTCTGCGCCGCGCCCTGCCGTACATGGAGCCCGGGGAGACGATCCTCGCCGACCTGGAACTGCGGGACTACGGGCTCGACTCCCTCGGCATCGTCGATCTCCTGATGGACCTGGAGAGCACCTACGGCGTGCAGTTCCGTGACGAGTCGTTGTCCCGGGAGACCTTCGCCACGCCCGCCGGGCTGTGGGCGACGCTCTCCTCGCTGACCGGCGCCGGCCCGCTGCCGGCGGCCTGACCCGCACGGAACGACCGAACCACGCACACGAGGGGGCGAGGGGCATGGGGCCCGACTTGGAGAACACGCTGCACGGACGGTTCCTGCGGGGACTGTCCGTGGCCGGGGACCGGGACGCGTTCCGGGCCGGTGAGCACGGCGTCACCTACGCCGACGCCCACGCCACCGCGCTGACCTGGGCCGGCACCCTGCTGCACGCGGCGGGCCGCCCGCCGCGCGCGGTCGGCGTGCTCGCCAACAAGAGCGGCACGGCCTACCTGGGCATGCTCGCCGCCCTGTACACCGGTGCCGCGGCCGTGCCCCTGCACCCCGACTTCCCCGCCGCGCGCACCCGGCAGGCGATGGCCGACGCCGGCGTGGAGGCCGTCATCACCGACGGGCGGGGGGCCGGGCTCCTCGCGGAGATCCTGCCGCCCGGCCACGGACTGCCCGTGCTGGTCGACGGGGACAGTGGGCAGGGCCTGCGCCCCGACCCGGGGCTCGCCCTCGCCGCGCCCCGGCCCGCCGCCCCGTCCGACCCCGCGTACGTCATGTTCACCTCGGGCTCCACCGGCCGCCCCAAGGGCGTCCCGGTGAGCCACGGCAGCGCGGCCCGCTACTTCGCGACCCTCGACGCGCGCTACGACTTCACGCCCGACGACGTCTTCTCGCAGACCTTCGACCTCACCTTCGACTGCGCCGTCTTCGACCTGTTCTGCGCCTGGGGCGCCGGTGCCCGGGTGCAGCCCGTGCCGGGGCCCGCCTACCGGGCGCTCCCCGAGTACCTCGCGGAGCAGGGCGTGACGGTGTGGTTCGCCACCCCGAACAGCATCGCGCTGACCCGCCGGACGGGCGCGCTCACCCCCGGGGCGATGCCGGGGCTGCGCTGGAGCCTGTTCGCCGGGGAGCCGCTCATGGACGCGGACGCCGCGCAGTGGCAGGCAGCGGCCCCCGGCTCGGCGGTGGAGAACCTTTACGGGCCCACCGAACTGACCATCACCTGCACCGTCCACCGCTGGTCGCCCGCCACCTCGCCCGGCCGCGCCGTCAACGGCGTCGTCCCGATCGGCGCCCCGCACCCCGGCCTCGACGTCTTCCTGCGGGACGACGACGGCACGGCGCACGCCACCGAGGGCGAGTTGTGCGTGGCAGGCCCGCAGACCTGCGCCGGCTACCTCGACCCCGCCGACGACGCGGGCCGGTTCCTCGAACGCGACGGGAAGCGTTGGTACCGCACGGGCGACCGGGTGCGCCGCGACCCCGACGGCGAACTCACCTTCCTGGGCCGGGTCGACGACCAGGTGCAGCTCCAGGGCTGGCGCGTCCAGCTCTCGGAGATCGCGCACGCCGTGCGCACCCACTGCGCGGGCGTCGAGGACGCGGCGGCCGTGACCGCACCGCTGGGCGGCGACGGCGAGGAACTCGTCGTCTACTACACCGGCCGCCGCGCCACGCCCGTCGAGCTGGCCAGGGGGCTCCGGGCGGCGCTGCCGCAGGGCCTCGTACCCCGCCGCTTCCAGCACTTGGACGTGTTGCCCTTGAACGCCAACCGCAAGATCGACCGGGCCGGGCTCAAGGCCCGGGCGGCCCGGGACTTCGGCACGGCCGGGGAGCCCGTACGGGACACCCGCCCCGCGCCCGCACCGGCGGCAGCCCACTCGGGGCTCCTGCACGACATCCTCGCCGCGGCCGTGGCGGCCCGACCCGACGCGGTGGCTCTCCGGGACGGGCGCGTCTCGTGGACGTACGCGGAACTCGCCGCCGAGGCCGCCGCCGCCGGCCACTGGCTGGAGCGGCACGGCGTCGTACGCGGCGACCGCGTCGTCGTCCAGCTGCCCAACACCGGCGAGCTGGTCGCCCTGTTCCACGCCTGCGCCCGGCGCGGCGTGACCATGGTGCCGCTCAACCCCGGCATGAAGGAGTACGCGCTCCGGCAGGTCCTCGCCGACTGCGAGCCGGCCCTCGCCGTCACCGCCGACGAGGGCGCCGCCCTGCTGCGCGGCGCCGGCGCCGGGGTGCCCGTCCACGCCCTGTCCGCCGTGCGGGAGGGGACCGCGGCCCTGCGCGGCCTGCCCGAACCCGCGGCCGCCGCCGCCCCCGGCGACATCGGCGTGCTGATCTACACCTCCGGCAGCACCGCGGCCCCCAAGGGCGTGGTGTGCCCGCAGGAGCGGATGGCCTTCGCGGCCCGCGCCATCCAGCAGGAGCTCGGCTACCGCGCCGACGACGTCGTGTACTGCCGGCTGCCGCTGTCCTTCGACTACGGCCTCTTCCAGATCCTGCTGTCGGCCCTGGCCGGCGCCGAGCTGGTGCTGGCCGGAGCCCAGCCCGAGGTGAAGCTCCTCAACGAGATCCGCGAGTGCGGCGCGACCGTCTTCCCGGTCGTCCCCTCGCTGGCCACCATCCTCCTGCGGCTCGTCGCCCGCGCCCCCGGCGACACCCGGCTGCGGCTGTTCACCAACACCGGCGCCGCCCTCCAGCAGGCCACCATCACGGGGCTGCGGGAGAACTTCCCCGGCGCCCGGGTGGCGCGGATGTTCGGCATCACCGAGTGCAAGCGCGTCTCGATCATGCCGCCCGGCCAGGAGCTGGAGCGCCCCGGGTCGGTGGGCCGCCCGCTGCCCGGCACGCGGGTCGAGATCCTCGGCGAGGACGGCGGCGTGCTGCCGCCCGGCGAGGTCGGCGAGATCACCGTCACCGGACCGCACGTCATGGCCGGTTACTGGCGCGCCCCGGAGATCACGGCCCGTACGTTCCGCCCGGACCCGCGCACCGGCGGCACCCGCCTGCACACCGGCGACTACGGGCACCTCGACGCCGACGGCTACCTCTACTTCGAGGGCCGCCGCGACGACATGTTCAAGCGCCACGGCGTCCGGATGAGCACCATCGAGATCGAGGCCGCCGCCATGGACGTCCCGGGCGTACGGGCGGCCGCCGCGCTGGTGCCGACGGCCGGCCGCGACCTGACCCTGTGCGTGGCGGGCGACCTCACCCCGCAGGAGATCCGGCGGGAGCTGGCCAAGCGGCTGGAGCCGGCGAAGGTGCCGGCCGACGTCCGGGTGCTCGCCGACGTCCCGCTGACGCTCAACGGCAAGAGCGAGAAGAAGCAACTCATCGCGCTGCTCGACGGGTCGCCGACCCCCGGGCAGCCGGCCGGCGTCCCCGCCGGCGAGGGCAAGGAGGGCACGGCGTGAGCCGCACATCCGCAGAGCTGACCGAGCGGTTCGGTTCGCCGCTGTACGTCTACGACCTGGACCGGCTGCGGGAGGCACGGCGGGCGCTGCGCGCCGCGCTGCCGCCGGAGTTCACGCTGTTCTACTCCCTCAAGGCCAACCCGCACCCCGAGCTGGCCCGCGCCCTGGGCGAGGGCGAGGGCGCCTGCCGCGCGGAGGTCAGCTCCACCGGCGAGCTGGCCTCGGCACTCCGGGCGGGCTTCCCCGCCGCCGGGATCCTCTACTCCGGGCCCGGCAAGACCACCGGGGAACTGCACGAGGCCATCGGCCACGGAGTGCGCCAGTTCTCCGTCGAGTCGCTGACGGACCTGCGCCGCGTGGGCGCGGTCGCCGAGGCGCACGACGCCGTCGCCGACTGCCTGCTGCGCGTCAACAGCGAGGCGGGCGGCGCCTCCACCAGCATCCGTATGACGGGCACCCCCTCGCAGTTCGGCATCGACGCCGAGACCCTCGCCGGCAGCGTCACCGACCTGCTGTCCGTGCCGGGCACCCGCGTCGTGGGCGCCCACTTCTTCCCGCTCAGCAACTCGCGGGACGAGGAGAACCTCATCTCCGAGTTCCGGCAGAGCATCGAGACCGCGGCCCGCCTCCGCGACGAACTCGGCCTGCCGATGCGCTTCCTGGACATCGGCGGCGGCTTCGCCGCGCCCTACGCGACCCCCGGCCCCCGGCCCGTGTACGAAAAGCTCCGCCACGAGCTGGAGAGCGCCCTCGACCTGCACTTCCCCGGCTGGCGCGAGGGCTCCGTGGAGATCGCCTGCGAGTCCGGCCGGTACCTGGTCGGCGGCTGCGGCGAACTGCGCACCACCGTCACCAACATCAAGGAGAGCCGGGGCCGGAAGTTCGTCATCCTCGACGCCGGCATCAACACCTTCGGCGGCATGGCCGGCCTGGGCCGCCTGCTGCCGCTGGCCATCGACGTCGACGCGGCGGACGCGGCGGACGCGGCGGCCCCGGAGGAGACGGTGAGCCTCGTCGGCCCGCTGTGCACGCCCGGTGACGTCCTCGGCCGGAACGTACGGGTCCCCGCGCTCGCGGAGGGTGATGTGGTGACGATCCCGAACGCGGGGGCGTACGGGGTGACGGCGAGCCTGCTGCACTTCTTGAGCCGGCCGGCGCCCGCTGAGGTGATCGTGGCGGGTGGGGAGGTCGTGTCGGCGACGCGGCTGGATTCCGTGCGGAGCGTAGTGACGGGCTGATTCTTCCCCAGCCCCGCCCCTTCCCGACCCCGGTCCTCAAGCGCCGGACGGGCTGAAATCAGCCCGTCCGGCGTTTGAGGACACCGCGCGTCAGCGCGGAAAAGGGGGCCCGGGGGCGAAGCCCCCGGTTACGGGAAGGGGCGGGGCTGGGGAAAAAGCCCCGCGCAGCGGCACCCCACCCCACCCCACCCCCGAACCCCGCACCTCACACCCCCCGCCCCCTCAACAGATCGGCGAATCGAGCAACATGACTGGCGGACACGTCCTCGACCTCGTGACCGAAACGGCCACCGCAGTGCTACGGCGAGCCGGCCGGGACGTCTCCGCCGTCACCCCGAACCGCCCGTTCCAAGAACTCGGCTTCGACTCCCTGGCCGCGGTCGACATGCACCGCCGCCTCACCGCCGGGACCGGCCTCACCCTCCCCGTCACCCTCGTCTTCGACCACCCCACCCCCGCCGCCCTCGCCCGTCACCTGCACGAGCGGCTCACCGGGGGCACGGAGCCCGTCACGGCGGACCGTACGACGGTCCGCCCGGCCTGTGACGAGCCCGTCGCCATCGTCGGCATGGCCTGCCGCTACCCGGGCGACGTGCGGTCGCCCGAGGACCTGTGGCGGCTCGTCGCGGGGGAGCGGGACGCGGTCTCCGGGCTGCCGGAGGACCGCGGCTGGGACCTGGAGGCACTGTTCGACACCGACCCGGACCGGCCCGGCACCAGCTACGTCCGCAGCGGCGGCTTCCTGCACGACGCCGCCGAGTTCGACGCGGAGTTCTTCGGCATCTCGCCCCGCGAGGCCACCGCCATGGACCCCCAGCAGCGGCTGCTGCTGGAGACGTCGTGGGAGGCCCTGGAGCGGGCCGGGATCGCCCCCGGCTCCGTACGCGGCTCCGGCACCGGCGTCTTCATCGGCGCCGAGCCCCAGGAGTACGGGCCCCGGCTGCACGAGGCCCCCGACGGCCTGGAGGGCTACCTCCTCACCGGCAACGCCACCAGCGTCGTCTCCGGGCGCGTCGCCTACGCCCTCGGCCTCGAAGGCCCCACGCTGACCGTGGACACGGCCTGCTCCGGCTCGCTGGTCGCCCTCCACCTCGCGGTGCAGTCGCTGCGGCGCGGCGAGTGCGACCTGGCCCTGACCGGCGGTGTGGCCGTCATGGCCGGCCCCGGCACGTTCACCGCGTTCAGCCGGCAGCGCGGCCTGGCCACGGACGGCCGCTGCAAGGCGTTCTCCGCCGACGCGGACGGCACCGGCTGGGCCGAGGGCGTCGGCGTGCTCGTCGTCGAACGCCTCTCGGACGCCCGCCGCAACGGCCACCGCGTCCTCGCCGTCGTCCGCGGCACCGCCATCAACCAGGACGGTGCCAGCAACGGCCTCACCGCGCCCAACGGCCTCGCCCAGCAGCGCGTCATCCACCACGCCCTCGGCGACGCGGGCCTGTCCGCCGCCGACGTCGACGCCGTGGAGGCCCACGGCACCGGCACCCGGCTCGGCGACCCCATCGAGGCCCAGGCGCTCCTCGCCACCTACGGGCGGGAGCGGCCCGGGGACCGGCCCCTGTGGCTCGGCTCGCTGAAGTCCAACATCGGGCACGCGCAGGCCGCCGCCGGAGTGGGCGGTGTGATCAAGATGGTCATGGCGCTGCGGGCCGGCACGCTGCCCCGCACCCTGCACGTCCAGGAGCCCACGCCGTTCGTGGACTGGTCGGCCGGCACGGTGGAACTCCTGACGGAGGCCCGTGACTGGCCGGCGACGGAGGAGCGGCCGCGCAGGGCCGGCGTCTCGTCCTTCGGCATCAGCGGCACCAACGCGCACACGATCATCGAGGAAGCCCCCCGGCAGCCCCTGCCGGTCGACGGCCCGCCCGCCGGGCCGCACGCGGGCACGGAGCACGAGACCCCGGCGGACGGGCCCGCCGAGGGGGACCGGGCCGAGCGCCCGGCCGCGGACGTGCCGCCTCCGGCCCCGGTGGGCACCGCCGGCGGCGACCCGGCCGCGTCGCCGGGCGCCGCCCCCGCGGAACCCGTCACCCTCCCCTGGCTCCTCTCCGCCCGTACCCCCGAGACGCTCGCCGCACAGGCCGGCCGCCTGCGCGCACACCTCGCCGAGGGCGGGCCCGGCGCCCCGTGGGACGCCGCCGACATCGCGTACGCCCTCGCCACCACCCGCACCGCCCACGAGGAGAGGGCCGTGCTCCTCACCGAGGCCGGTGCCGGCGAGCGCGGGCAGGCCGCCCTGGCCGCGCTCGCCGCGGGCGAAGCCGCCCCCGGCCTGCTCACCGGCACCGCCCGGACCGGCAAGCTCGCGGTCCTCTTCACCGGCCAGGGCGCCCAGCGCACCGCCATGGGCCGCGGGCTCTACGAGGCGTTCCCCGTCTTCGCCGCCGCCCTCGACGAGGCGTGCGGCTACCTCGACCTCCAGCTCGACCACCCGCTGCGCGACGTCCTGTTCGCCGAGGACGGCACCCCCGGGGCCGCGCTGCTGCACCGCACCCAGTACACCCAGGCCGCGCTGTTCGCCGTCGAGACCGCCCTGTTCCGCCTGACCGAGTCCTGGGGCGTCACCCCGGACTTCGTCGCCGGGCACTCCGTCGGCGAGCTCACCGCGGCGCACGTCGCCGGCGTGCTGACCCTGGAGGACGCGGCCCTGCTCGTCGCCGCCCGCGGCCGGCTGATGGGGGAGGCCCCGGCGGGCGGCGCGATGGTGTCGCTCCGCGCCACCGAGGACGAGGTCCGGGCCGCGCTCGTCGACGGCGTCGACATCGCCGCCGTCAACGGCCCGGCCGCCGTGGTGATCTCCGGCGACGAGGAGGCGGTCGAACGCGTCGCGGCCGGCTTCGCCACGGCGAAGCGGCTCAACGTCTCGCACGCCTTCCACTCCGCCCACATGGACGCGATGCTGGCCGAGTTCGCCGACTTCGCGGGCATCCTCGACTACGCGCCCCCGCGCATCCCCGTCGTCTCCAACGTCACCGGCCGCCTCGCCACGGCGGAGGAGCTGTGCTCCCCGGACTACTGGGTGAGCCACGTCCGCCGGGCCGTCCGGTTCGCCGACGGCATCCGGACCCTGGACGAACAGGGCGTCCGCACGTACCTCGAACTCGGCCCGGACGCCGTGCTCACCGCGATGGCGAGCGGCTGCCTGCCGGACGACCGCGGCGTGACGTTCCTCGCCGCGCTCCGCCGCGACCGGCCGGAGCCGGCGGAGGTCACCGGCGCCCTGGCCACCCTGCACACGCTAGGGGCCGACGTGGACTGGGCGGCGTACTTCGCCGCCCGCCTCCCGGGCCGCGCGCCCGCCCCCGTCGACCTGCCCACCTACCCCTTCCAGCGCCGCCGCTACTGGCTGGAGACCCCCGCCGCCCGCGGCGCCGCCGCCGGGCTCGGCCTCGTACCGGTCGCGCACCCGCTCCTCGCCGCCGAACTCGGCCTCGCCGAAGCGGGCGGCCTGGTCCTCACCGGCCGGATCTCCCTGCGCACGCACCCCTGGCTCGCCGACCACGCCGTCGCCGGCACCGTCCTCCTGCCGGGCACCGCCTTCGTCGAGCTGGCTCTCCAGGCCGGCGAGCGCACCGGATGCGAACTCCTCGCCGAACTCACCCTGGAAGCGCCCCTGCCACTGCCCGCGCGCGAGGCCGTCCGGCTCCAGCTGACCGTCTCCGACCCGGACGCCACCGGCCGCCGCACCCTGGAGATCCACTCGCGCGCCGAGACGGCCGACGACGCCGAAGAGGCGTGGACGCGGCACGCCACCGGCGCCCTGGAACCCACGGCGGCCGACCCGGCCGACACCGGCCTGACCGTCTGGCCGCCCCAGGACGCCACCCCCGTCGAGCTCGGCGACCACTACGGCGAACTCGCCCGCCAGGGCTACGGCTACGGGCCCGCCTTCCAGGGCCTGCGCGCGGTCTGGCGGCGCGGCGAGGAGATCTTCGCCGAGGTCGTCACGGAGCGGACCGACGACACCGGGTCCTTCCTCCTCCACCCCGCGCTCCTCGACGCCGCCCTGCACGCCATCCCCTCCGAGACGGCCGAACTGCCCTTCGCCTGGACCGGCGTCACCGTGCACGCCGTCGGCGCCGCCGCACTCCGCGTCCGGATCGCCCCCACCGCCTCGGGCGTCACCCTGACCGTCGCCGACGGCACGGGCGCACCGGTCGCCGACATCGGCTCCCTCGTGCTGCGCCCCGTCTCGGGTGAGCTCGCCGCCGCCCTCCATGACTCGCTGTTCCGCCCCGACCTGTCCCCCGTCCAGGAAACGGGCGGAACAGCGGCCCCCGTCGCCGAGCCCGCCCCCGGCGCACCGCTCACCGGCCCGGACGCCGCCTCCGCGTGCGTACTCGTCCGGCCCGCCACGGCGGCCGACGCCCTCGCACTCCTCCAGGAATGGCTCGCCGGCGACCGCCCCGCGGGCCACCGGCTGGCCGTCGCCATCGGGACGGGCCCCGCGCACGCGCCCGTACGCGGACTGGTCCGCTCCGCGCAGGCCGAGCACCCGGACCGCATCGTCCTGACCGTGACGGACGGCACCGAGGAGTCCGAGGACGCCCTCCCCGCCGCCCTCGGCCACGCCCTCGCCACCGGCGAACCGGAACTGGTCGTACGCGCCGGTGCCCTGGCCGTACCGCGCCTGGCCCGCGTCCCCGTCGCCGACGGCGGCGGACCGGCCTGGTCCGCGGACGGCACGGTCCTGATCACCGGCGGCACCGGCGGCCTCGGCGCCGTCCTCGCCCGCCACCTGACCGCCGAGCACGGCGTACGGCACCTGCTCCTCACCAGTCGCCGGGGCGCCGACGCCCCCGGGGCGCCCGCGCTCCGTGACGAACTGGAGGCGCTGGGCGCCACGGTGACCCTCGCCGCCTGCGACGTCGCCGACCGCGACGCGCTGGCCGGACTGCTCGCCTCCGTACCCGCCGCGCACCCGCTCACCGCCGTCGTCCACGCGGCCGGAATCCTGGACGACGGCACGGTCACCTCGCTCACCGCCGACCGCCTCGCCGGCGTCGCCGCCCCCAAGGCCGACGCCGCACGGCACCTGCACGAGCTGACGCGCGACACGGAGCTGACCGCGTTCGTCCTCTTCTCCTCGGCCGCCGCCACCCTCGACGGCGCGGGCCAGGGCAACTACGCCGCCGCCAACGCCGCCCTCGACGCCCTGGCCCGGCAGCGCCACGCCGAGGGACTCCCGGCCACCGCCCTCGCCTGGACCCTCTGGGCGGAGAGCGGCGGCATGGCGGGCCGCCTCGACGAGGCCGCCCTGCGCCGCGTCGCACGCTCCGGCCTGCCCGCCCTCACCACGCGGGACGCCCTGGCCCTCTTCGACGCCGCCATGGCCACCGGCGAACCCGTCCTGCTGCCCATGCGGCTCGACGCCACCGCCCTGCGCGCCCGCGCCGGGGGAGTGCCGTGGACACTGCGCGGCGTCGTCCGCCCGGAGGCCCGGCCCACCCGCCGGCAGGCACGCGCGGCGGCGTCCGCCGGCACCGACGCGGCGGACGACGTCCTGCGCCGCCGCCTGGCCGCCCTCGCCGCACCGGAGCGGACGGAGGCGGTCCTGGACCTGGTCCGCACCCAGGTCGCCCTCGTCCTCGGCCACACCGGCCCCGAGGCCGTCGCCACCGACCGCGCGTTCAGCGCCATCGGCTTCGACTCCCTCGCCGCCGTGGAACTCCGCAACCGCCTCAACACCGCGACCGGCCTGCGCCTCCCGGCAACCCTGATCTTCGACTACCCGACCTCGGAAGCCCTCACGGAACACCTGCTGGAGGCTCTGGGGATCGTCGCGGCACCGGACACCGCCGGACCGTCCGCCGCCGACCGGGCGGGCGACGACGACCCGATCGCGATCGTGGGGATGAGCTGCCGTTACCCGGGCGGGGTGACCTCGCCCGAGGGCCTGTGGGACCTGGTCGCGGGCGGCCGGGACGGTGTCTCCGTCTTCCCGGGGAACCGAGGCTGGGACGTGGAGGGGCTGTACGACCCCGACCCGGACGCGGCGGGCCGTACGTACACGATCGAGGGCGGTTTCCTGCACGACGCGGGGGAGTTCGACCCGGAGTTCTTCGGGATCAGTCCGCGTGAGGCGCTGGCGATGGATCCGCAGCAGCGGTTGTTGCTGGAGGCGTCGTGGGAGGCGTTCGAGCGGGCGGGTATCGAGCCGTCGTCGTTGCGGGGTTCGCGTACGGGCGTTTTCGCGGGTGTGATGTACCACGACTTCGCGTCGCGGCTGCGTGTGGTCCCCGAGGGCCTGGAGGGTTTCCTCGGCAACGGCGGACTGGGAAGCGTCGCGTCGGGCCGGGTGGCGTACACCTTTGGGCTGGAAGGTCCGGCGGTGACGGTGGATACGGCGTGTTCGTCGTCGTTGGTGGCGTTGCACTGGGCGATCCAGGCGTTGCGTTCGGGTGAGTGTTCGCTGGCGTTGGCCGGTGGTGTGACGGTGATGACGACGCCGGATACGTTCGTGGATTTCTCGCGTCAGCGGGGGCTGGCGGCGGACGGTCGTTGCAAGGCGTTCGCTGCGGGCGCGGATGGTACGGGTTGGGCCGAGGGTGTGGGCATGCTGCTCGTGGAGCGGCTGTCGGACGCGCGGCGTAACGGTCATCAGGTGCTGGGCGTCATCCGGGGTTCGGCCGTCAACCAGGACGGTGCGAGCAACGGTCTGACGGCGCCCAATGGTCCGTCGCAGCAGCGGGTGATCCGCCAGGCCCTGGCGTCGGCGGGTTTGTCGGCGGCGGATGTCGACGCGGTCGAGGGCCATGGCACGGGCACGGTGCTGGGTGACCCGATCGAGGCGCAGGCGCTGCTGGCCACGTACGGTCAGGAGCGCGCCGACGACCAGCCGCTGTGGCTCGGCTCCCTGAAGTCCAACATCGGGCACGCCCAGGCCGCCGCAGGTGTCGGTGGTGTGATCAAGATGGTCATGGCGATGCGCAACGGCGTGCTGCCCAAGACCCTGCACGTTGACGAGCCGTCGCCGCAGGTGGACTGGTCGGAGGGTGCGGTCGAGCTCCTGACCGAGGCCCGGGAGTGGGCGGCGGTCGACGGGCGTCCGCGTCGTGCGGGTGTGTCGTCCTTCGGTATCAGTGGCACCAACGCCCACGTGATCATCGAGCAGGCGCCGGCGGCCGAGGTTGCCACGACTGACGGTGATGTTGTTCCGCCGGTGGTGCCGTGGGTGGTGTCGGGCAGGTCGCCCGAGGCGCTGGAGGCGCAGGTCGCCCAGGTCGTGGGCGCTGCTGCTGGGCTCGACCCGGTGGACGTCGGCTTCACGCTGGCTACGGCGCGGGCGCAGTTCGAGCACCGGGCTGTGGTCGTCGACGGACAGACGGTCAAGGGCCGGGTGCTGGGTGGCAAGGTCGCCGCGCTCTTCACCGGTCAGGGTGCCCAGCGGGCGGGAATGGGGCGCGAGCTGCACGCGGCTTACCCCGTCTTCGCGGAGACTTTCGATGCTGCTTGTGCGGCGCTGAAGCTCGACCCCACTGTTCTGGACGATGCCGAGTTGCTGGCTCGTACGGAGAACACGCAGCCTGCGCTGTTCGCGGTGGAGGTCGCGCTCTACCGTCTCGTCGAATCCTGGGGTGTCCGCCCTGACTTCCTCGCCGGTCATTCCATCGGTGAGATCGCGGCGGCGCATGTCGCTGGTGTGTTCTCGCTGGAGGACGCGGGCAAGCTCGTTGCCGCCCGTGCCGCGCTGATGCAGGCGCTGCCGTCCGGTGGCGCGATGGTGTCCCTGCGCGCGACCGAGGCCGAGGTCCGTGCGGTCCTCGCCGATGGTGTCGACATCGCCGCGATCAACGGCCCGTCCTCCGTGGTGATCTCGGGTGACGAGGCCGCCGTCGAGCAGGTCGCCGGGCACTTCGAGAAGGCCCGTCGCCTGAATGTCTCGCACGCGTTCCACTCGCACCGTATGGACGGGATGCTGGCGGAGTTCCGTAAGGTCGCCGAGTCCCTCACGTACACCGTGCCTTCGATCCCGGTCGTCTCCAACGTCACCGGCACCGTGGCCGATGACCTGACCTCCCCCGAGTACTGGGTCCGTCACGTCCGTGAGGCCGTCCGCTTCGCCGACGGCGTCCAGACCCTCCACGACCAGGGTGTCCGCACCTTCCTGGAACTCGGCCCCGACGGCGTCCTGTCCGCCATGGCCCAGGAATGCCTTGCCGAGGCCGACGACGTGGCGTTCGTCCCGGCACTGCGCAAGGACCGCCCCGAACCGGCCGCCCTCGTCACCGCTCTCGGCCGTCTCCACCTCACCGGCGCCCGCGTCGACTGGCCGGCCTTCTTCGCCGGCACCGGCGCCCGCTTCACCGATCTCCCCACCTACCCCTTCCAGCACCAGTACTTCTGGCTGAGCGCGTCGGAGACCGAGCCCGGTGACGTCACCGCCGCCGGTCTCGGCGCGGCCGGGCATCCGTTGCTCGGTGCGGCGGTCGAGATGCCGGAGGGACAGCTGTTCACCGGGCGGCTGTCGCTGCGTACGCACCCGTGGCTGGCCGATCACGCGGTCGGTGGCGTGGTCATCCTTCCCGGTACGGCCTTCGTCGAGCTCGCCGTCCGGGCCGCCGACGACTGCGCGTGCGCCACCGTCGACGAGCTGACCCTCGAAGCGCCTCTCGTCCTTCCCGAGCGTGACGGCGTCCAGTTGCGCGTCTCCGTCGGTGAGCCCGAAGCGGACGGCCGCCGTTCGCTGGCGGTCCACTCCCGGCGCGAGGGCGACGACATCTGGGTGCGGCACGCCTCCGGCGCCCTGACGCCGGAGGCCGGACAGCCGGCGTTCGCGTTCTCCGAGTGGCCGCCCGCCGGGGCCGAGCCCCTGGCCGTCGAGGACGTCTACGACCGCTTCGCCGCTCTCGGCCTGGACTACGGGCCCGTCTTCCAGGGCCTGACGGCCGCCTGGAGCGGGCACGGTACCGACGAGGTCTACGCCGAGGTCGCCCTGCCCGAGGGCGCGGACGCAGCCGCGTTCGGGCTGCATCCCGCGCTGCTGGACTCCGCCCTGCACGCCATCGGCCTGGATGCGGCCGACAGCCGTGCCGAGCTGCCCTTCGCCTGGTCGGGCGTCACCCTCCACGCGACCGGCGCCACCGCTCTGCGGGTACGGATCGCCCCCGCGCCGGGTGGCGTGTCCCTGGAGGCCGCCGACCCGTCGGGCGCGCCCGTCGCGTCCGTGGGGTCCTTGTCGCTGCGCCCGGCCGAGGCCGGCCCGGCGCCGGCGGGCCGTGACAGCTTGTTCCACGTCGAGTGGACATCCGTCTCGCCGGACGCGGCCGTTCCCGCCCTGCCCGACGGGGTCTGGGCGGTCCTGGGCGACGGCGAGCGGCCTCTGGCCTCCGCCCTGCGTGCCGCCGGGCTGCGGGCCGAGGCGCTCCCCGGCCTCCCGGCGCCCGGCGCGGACCGCCCGCGCCCCGACGTCGTGGTCCTCGACGCCTGTGCCCCGCACGACGGGACCGGACTGCCCGCCGCCGTCCGTGCCGCCACGGCGCCCGTCCTCGGTGCGCTGCGGACCTGGCTGACCGACGAGCACGGGGACACCGCCCGGCTCGTGGTCGTCACCCGGGGAGCCGTCTCCACCGCCCACCCCGCCGGGGGGACCGTCGATCCGGCCGGTGCCGCCGTCCGTGGTCTGGTGCGCGCGGCCCAGGCCGAGCAGCCGGGCAGGATCGTGCTGGTCGACCTGGATGGGACGGGAGCGGCGGACGATGCGGCCGATGCCCTGCCCTCTGTTCTCGCCTCCTGCCTCGCCTCCGACGAGCCCGAATTCGCCCTGCGTGACGGCTCGCTGCTCGTACCCCGCCTGGCGCGTACGGTCGACGCCACTCCCGCTGCTCCGGGTGGGTTCGGTGGCGGGACGGTGTTGGTGACGGGTGGTACGGGTGGTCTGGGTGCGCTCGTGGCCCGTCACCTGGTCGCCGAGCACGGTGTGCGGAGCCTGCTGCTGACCAGCCGTCGTGGCCTGGACGCCCCTGGTGCCGCCGGGCTCCGCGACGAACTCGCTTCCCTCGGTGCCGATGTGACCGTCGCGGCCTGCGACGTGGCGGATCGTCCGGCCCTGGAGAAGCTCCTTGAAGGTGTGGAACTCTCAGCCGTGGTGCACACCGCCGGCGTGCTCGACGACGGTGTGATCAGCTCGCTCACCCCCGAGCGTCTGGACACGGTCTTCCGTCCCAAGGTCGACGCGGCCTGGCACCTGCACGAGCTGACCGCAGGCATGGAAGGTCTGTCCGCCTTCGTGCTGTTCTCCTCCGTGGCCGGTGTCCTCGACGCCTCCGGCCAGGGCAACTACGCGGCCGCCAACGCCTTCCTCGACGCCCTCGCCGCCCACCGCCGCACCCTCGGCCTCCCCGCCGTCTCCCTCGCCTGGGGGCTCTGGGGCGGTCCGAACGGCATGGGCGCGGAGCTCGGCGCCGCCGACCTGCGCCGCATGTCCCGCTCCGGGATGCTGCCGCTGTCCGAGGAGGACGGCCTGGCGGGGCTCGACGCCGGCCTGGACCCGGCCGGCAGGCCGGTCCTGGTGCCGATGCGGCTGGACGTGTCCGCCGTACGGGCCCAGGCCGGCACCGACCCGGTGCCGCACCTGCTGCGCGGGCTCGTCCGGGTCCCCGCCAGGCGCTCGGCCGCCGCGCCGGTCTCCGGCGCGGAGCGGCCGTTCGCCGAGCGGGTGGGCGCGCTGTCCCCGGTGGAGCGGGAGCGGGCGCTGCTGGAACTGGTCCGGACCGAGGTGGCCGTGGTGCTCGGGCACCCGGGGCCGGAGGCCGTCGAACCCGCCCGCGCGTTCGGGCAGCTGGGCTTCGACTCGCTGTCGGCCGTCGAGCTGCGCAACCGGCTCCAGACGGCGGCGGGGCTGCGCCTCCCGGCCACGCTGATCTTCGACTACCCGACGTCGCACGCCCTCGCGGAGTACCTGGACTCCTTGCTGGCCCCGGCGCGGGAGACGCGGAAGCTGTCGCTGGAGGAGGAACTGCTGCGCCTGGAGGCGGCGGTGGGGTCCGAGCGGCCGGACGAGGAGGAGCACGCCCGGATCGCGGCCCGGCTGCGGGCGCTGGCCTCGGCCTGGCAGGCACTCGGCGCGCCGCCGGCGGAGGAGCGCTCGCTGGAATCCGTGACGGCGGACGAGCTGTTCGACATCCTCGACGGTGAGCTGGAGTCGCTGGACCTGGACGACTGAGTGCGGGAACGGCGGGAGCCGGCCGGGTCCGCGGAGCCGGCCGGCTCCCGCCGTTCGTCGTCCGTCAGCGCGTGACTTCGGTGGTGGCGTACACCTCGTCGTAGAGCGCCTTCAGCTGGGCGCGGCCGTCCTCGTCCACCTGGAGGTCCTTGGCGCGCGGGGTGGCGACGCGGGTCGCGGACCGCCGTGCCCACTCCCCGGCGTCGTCCAGCTCCAGGAAGCGGCCCAGGGCGTCGAGTTCGCCCTGGGGGTCGGCGAGCAGGTCCTCGTAGACCATGCGGTGCACCCGGCCGGCCGGGAGGCCGCCGAGCGCGTCGTCCGTGTACTTGGCCATCATGGCCTGGAGCCCGGTGAGGTTCATCAGGGAGTCCACGCTGCCGGAGCGGTAGTCGAGGACGAACGGGGAGAGGTTCCCGGGCATCAGGTGGTCCATGTCGGCCGGGGCCTCGAAGCCCTCGGGGACGCCGCCCGCCTGGTACGGGTCGACGCCGCAGCGCTGCTGGAAGGCGATGCTGAGGTCGGCCATCAGGAACATGGGGTGCCCGGTCATGGAGACGGACACGTCCACGACGTCACGCGTCAGGTAGACGAACCGGGCGTCCGGGAACATCTCGATCAGGTCGTGGACGAAGACGCCGGAGGTGGCGGACTTCTCCACCCAGCGGGGCCGGCCGGCGTGCCGGGTCAGCAGGGTGAAGAACCGCCGGTAGTGCGCGCCGAGGGGCTGGGCGGGCCAGCCGGGTACGACCTCGGACAGCTCCTCCAGGAGCCGGTCGGGGTCGTCGGAGAGCGCGGGGAGGGTGAAGCCGAGGAGGCCGCTCAGCTCGGTCTCCGGGTCCAGGCCCGTGACGTCGTAGCGGACCTCCTTGGGGACCCGGCCGATGCGCAGCGCGGTGTTCATCGAGATCCACGGCGCGGTGAGGAGTTCCCAGAATTCCTGCCCGGTCATGGACTTCTGCACCATGCCCGCCTGGTACTGGGAGCCGAAGAACTCCAGCAAAGGCGTCATATCGGGATGTTCGGCGAGCAGGTCCGCGATCAGAGTGGAACCGCACCGCCCACTACAGATGACGAATGTGCCGGGAGCGGATTCGCGCTGGTCGGACATCGCTGCATTACCTTCCGGTCCGGGTGCTCGGAAAACTCTCGGGCTGTGCCGCGCAGGCAATGTGGTCGGAGATCCGGTTGACGATCTCCTTCTGGTACTGGTTGAGGTAGAAATGGCCGCCGGGCAGCGCCTCGAATTCGAAGGGGCCGGTGGTGTGGTCGCGCCAGGCGCGGACCTCGTCGAGGGTGGCCTTGGGGTCGGCGTCGCCGACCATGGCGTGCACCGGGCAGGTGAGCGGGGTGCCCGGCTCGTAGCGGTAGGTCTCGATGGCCTTGTAGTCACCGCGGATCGCGGGCAGGACCATGCGCAGCAGCTCCTCGTCGCCGAGGAGGCCGCTGTCGGTGCCGTTGAGCTGGTGCAGCTCGCTCACGATGCCGTCGTCGGAGCGCAGGTGCACGGTCTCGGTGCGGTGCGTGGACGGGGCACGCCGGCCGGAGACGAAGAGGCCCGAGACGGGGGCGCCGACCTGCTCGAAGCGGGTGGCGACCTCGAAGGCGAGGGTCGCGCCCATGCTGTGGCCGAAGAGCGTCAGCGGCCGGTCGGCGAAGGGCCGCAGGGCGGTGAAGATCTGGTCGGCGAGCTCGGGGAGGCTCTCGATCAGGGGGTCGGTGCGCCGGTCCTGGCGCCCGGGGTACTGCAACGCCAGCACCTCGATGGAGGGCGACATGGCGGCCGAGACCGGGAAGTAGTAGCTCGCGGAGCCGCCGGCGTGCGGGAAGCAGACCAGGCGGGCACCGGCGTCCGGCGAGGGATGGAACCGGCGTACCCAGGTGCCGCTGTCCACAGGTGTTGCTGACATTGTTGGCTGGTGTCCTTCCGAGACGGGAACCAGCGCCGTATCCGGGTCGGTGGTCGGATACCGGGTTACCATCCCCTGTGAACACTGGTCGGTCCGGCCGTTGTCCAAGTGAAGCCTATATTTCCGGCATTGACGCTGTCAGATGTACTGCCGGTGACCAACCCCTAGGCCGCCCCTAAGGTCCCCCTAAGCGCCGCCGGCAATACGTGCCGGGCAATGCCCCGCTCGACCGCACGGGGCACCGCCGCATAGCATTGGCGGTGAATTTTCGATAAGTACGCGGTACGCCGGGCGATTTCGAACAGCCGGGGCCGTGTTCCTGAGGACATCGACAGTTTGGGATCCCGAGTGGACGTGCCCGAGGAGTTCGGAACACCGGCGGACGATCACCGGCTGGCGGCGGAACTCGCCGCCGGTGCCGGCCGGCTGCTGCTGGCGGTGCGCGCGGAACGGGCGCTCTCCGGCCCCGCGCTGGGCGCGGCCGGGGACGCGGTGGCCCACCAGTGGCTGGCCCGCGCGCTGGCCGCGCACCGGCCCGGTGACGCGCTGCTGTCGGAGGAGGGCGCGGCGGACCCCGCCCGCCTGGACGCGAGCCGGGTGTGGATCGTCGATCCGCTGGACGGCACCCGCGAGTACGCGGAGGGGCGCGCCGACTGGGCGGTGCACGTGTGCCTGGCCGTGGACGGCGTTCCCGTCGCCGCGGCGGTGGCGCTGCCGGACCGGGAGGCCGTGCACACGACCGGCGTGCCCACGCCGCTCGCCCCGGCCCCCGAGGGCCCGTTGCGCTTCCTGGTGAGCCGCAGCCGGCCGCCCGCCGCCGCGACCGAGGTGGCCGGCCGGCTCGGCGCGGAGCTGGTGCCGATGGGCTCGGCGGGCGCCAAGGCCATGGCGGTCCTGACCGGCGAGGCGCACGCCTATGTGCACGCCGGCGGGCAGTACGAGTGGGACTCCGCGGCCCCGGCCGGAGCGGCGGCCGCGGCCGGGCTGCACGTGTCCCGCCTCGACGGGTCGCCGCTGCGCTACAACCGGCCCGACCCGTACCTGCCGGACCTGCTGGTCTGCCGGCCGGAGCTGGCCGGGGAACTGCTCGACGCACTGAGGACGACCGCCGGCGTGACCGGCACGGGGGAACGGGACATACGGTGACGGCCGACATCAGCACACGGACCGGGCGCGGAGCCGCGCTCGGCCACCTCGAACGGCTCGAGGCGGAGAGCATCCACATCCTGCGGGAGGCGGTGGCCGAGAGCGACCGCCCGGTGATGCTCTACTCGATGGGCAAGGACAGCACGGTGATGCTGCACCTCGCCCGGAAGGCGTTCCACCCGGGGCGGCTGCCGTTCCCGCTGCTCCACGTGGACACCACGTGGAAGTTCCGCGAGATGATCGAGTTCCGCGACCGCACCGCCCGCGAACTGGACCTGGAACTGCTGGTCCACCGGAACCCGGAGTGCGTCGAGCTGGGCATCGACCCCTTCACGCACGGCTCGTCGGTGCACACCGACATGTGGAAGACCCAGGGCCTCAAGCAGGCCCTGGACGCCCACGGCTTCGACCTGGCCTTCGGCGGGGCCCGCCGGGACGAGGAGAAGTCGCGGGCCAAGGAGCGGGTCTTCTCCATCCGCTCCGCCCAGCACCGCTGGGACCCCAAGCGGCAGCGCCCCGAGCTGTGGCGGCTCTACAACGCCCGTACGGCGCCCGGCGAGAGCGTCCGCGTCTTCCCGCTGTCCAACTGGACCGAGCTGGACATCTGGCTCTACATCCACCGCGAGAACCTGCCGATCGTGCCGCTGTACCTGGCGGCGCCCCGCCCGGTGGTCGAGCGCGACGGCACCCTGGTCATGGTCGACGACGACCGCTTCCCGCTGCGCCCGGGCGAGCGTCCCGAGCTGCGGGACGTCCGCTTCCGCACCCTGGGCTGCTACCCCCTCACAGGGGCCGTGGAGAGCACCGCCGACACGCTCCCGGCCGTGATCCGGGAGATGCTGCTGGCGACGACCTCCGAGCGGCAGGGCCGGATGATCGACCACGACTCGTCGGCCTCCATGGAACGCAAGAAGCAGGAGGGCTACTTCTGATGGCCACCCCCACGAGTGCCGCGCTCGGTGACATCGAGGAGTACCTGCGCGGGCACGAGCACAAGGACCTGCTGCGGCTGATCACGTGCGGCAGCGTCGACGACGGCAAGAGCACCCTCATCGGCAGGCTGCTCTACGAGTCGCACCTCGTCTTCGAGGACCAGCTCGCCGCCCTGGAGGCCGACTCGGCGCGGTCCGGCACCCGGGGCGGCGACCTGGACCTGGCGCTGCTGGTGGACGGCCTGGCCGCCGAGCGCGAGCAGGGCATCACCATCGACGTGGCGTACCGCTTCTTCACCACCGACAAGCGGAAGTTCATCGTCGCCGACACCCCGGGCCACGAGCAGTACACCCGCAACATGGTCACCGGCGCGTCCACCGCCGACCTCGCCGTGATCCTCGTCGACGCCCGCAAGGGCGTCCTCACCCAGACCCGCCGGCACAGCTATCTGGTGTCGCTGCTCGGCATCCGCAGCGTCGTCCTCGCGGTGAACAAGCTGGACCTGGTCGGCTACGACCAGGACGTCTTCGCACGCATCTGCCGCGAGTACCGGGAGTTCGCCGGTGAGCTCGGCCTCACGGACGTCACCTGCGTGCCGACGTCCGCGCTCAACGGCGACAACATCGTCGACCGCAGCCCGCACACGCCCTGGTACACCGGGCCCACCCTCATGGGCCACCTGGAGACGGTCGTCCCCGCCGGCGGCGAGACGGCCGCGGCGGAGGGCCCCTTCCGGATGCCCGTGCAGTACGTCAACCGCCCCGACTCCGACTTCCGGGGCTTCTCCGGCACGATCGCCGGCGGCACCGTGCGGCCCGGCGACCCGGTGCGCGTCCTGCCCGCCGGCACCACCAGCACCGTCGGCCGCGTCGTCGGCTGGGACCGCGACCTCGACGAGGCGGTCACCGGCCAGGCCGTCACCCTCACCCTCACCGACGAGATCGACGCCAGCCGCGGCGACCTGCTGTGCGCCGCCGGCGCGCCCGCGGCCGTCGCCGACCGGTTCGCCGCCCACCTGGTGTGGATGGCGGAGACACCGCTGGTCCCCGGCCGCCCGTACCTCGTCAAGAGCGGCACCCGCACGGTCGGCGCCACGGTCGCCCGCATCGACCACGTCGTCGACGTCAACACCCTGGAGCGCCGGCCGGGCACCGAGCTGGGCCTCAACGCCATCGGCCACTGCGAACTCGTCCTCGACCAGCCGATCGCCCACGACCCGTACGACGGCAACCGCCACACCGGCGGCTTCATCGTCATCGACCGCCTGACCCGGACGACCGTGGGTGCCGGCATGCTGCGCGCGCCCCTGCGGCCCGCGGGCGACCTGCACTGGCAGGCCGTCGACGTCGGCAAGGCGGAGCGCGCCGCCCGCAACGGCCACCGGCCGTGCGTCGTATGGCTGACGGGGCTCTCCGGGTCCGGGAAGTCGACGATCGCCAACCTCCTGGAGAAGCGCCTGCACGCCCTGGGCAAGCGCACCTACCTCCTGGACGGCGACAACGTCCGGCACGGCCTCTGCCGCGACCTGGGCTTCGGCGAGGCGGACCGGGCCGAGAACATCCGGCGGGTCGCCGAGGTCGCGGCCCTCATGGTCGACGCGGGCCTGATCACGATCGTCTCCTTCATCTCGCCGTTCCGCGCGGAGCGGGACTTCGCGCGCGGCCGGGTGGCGGCGGACGAGTTCTGCGAGGTGCACGTGGACACCCCGCTGGCCGTGGCGGAGGCCCGCGACCCCAAGGGCCTCTACCGGCTCGCCCGCGCAGGCGAGATCCGCGACTTCACGGGCATCGACTCCCCGTACGAGGCGCCCGCCCGGCCGGACGTCCGGATCGACACGACCACCGGCACGCCGGAGGAGGCCGTGGAGGTCCTGGTCGGCAAGCTGGGGGAGATGGGCGTGCTGTAGGCGGCACCCGGTCGCGCGGGACGGGCCCCGGCGGGCCCGCCCCGCGCGGCCGGGGCCCGGATGCGGGCGGGGGCGGGCCGGGGAAGGATCCCCGGCCCGCCCCCGCCCGCTGCTTTCCGGTGGGTGCCGCCGCGTCAGGAGTACGTGCGCACGTCCCGCCGGTACTGCTCGGCGAGTTCGGTGACCGCCGCCGGCAGCGAACCGGCGTCGAGGTCGGCCAGGGTGACCTGCTCCAGGACGTTGCGGAGACTGCTGCGCGCGGCCATCCACAGCTCGCGCAGCGGCTCGGCGGGGCCCGCGTACCCGATGTCGGACAGCCGGGTGTCGCGGACGTTGATCAGCGGGCCGTCGATCGCGCGGTAGACGTCGGCGAGCGTGATCTCCGCCGCCGGGCGGGCCAGCACGAAGCCGCCCTCGGGGCCCCGGGTGCTGTGCACCAGCCGGGCGCGCTTGAGCTCGGAGAGCACCCCCTGAAGGAACTTCAGCGGGATGTCCTGCTCGGACGCCAGCCGGACCGCCTTGACCGGGCAGCCGTCCGCGCCGTCGCGGGCGAGCTGCGCCATGGCGCGCAGCGCGTAGTCGGACTTGGCTGAGATCCTCACGCGGGGTCCTCTCGGGCCTTTCGGCATGAACTAGGGGGTGTCTAAGGGTATATCCGGGGATCCCTGGCGCCCGGCGGTGCGAGAGTCTTGGATGGACCGAGACAACTATGTCCATCGAAAAAGTAGACATTGTGCTGCGGGGGGTTCTCGCTCTATGGCTGGGGTACATCCATTCTGCACTGTGGCGGTGATCGGGGCCGGCGCCGCCGGCACCATGACCGCCGCCCGGCTGCTCGACGCGGCCGCCACCGCACGCCTCCCCCTGGAGGTGGTGCTGATCGACCCGGCCGCGGAGAACGGGCGGGGCCCCGCCTACTCCACCACCGACACCCGGCACCTGCTGAACGTCCCCGCCGAGCGCATGAGCGCGGACCCCGGGCGCCCCGAGGACTTCCTCGACTGGCTCCGCGACCGCGAACCCGCCACCGCCCCGGGCACCTTCGCGCCGCGCGCCCACTACGGCGCCTACCTGGCCGACCACCTGCGGCAGAGCGTGCGGCGGGCCGCCGACACCCGGCTGCGCCGCCTGCGCGACCGCGCCGTCCACGCCGAAGCCCGCCCGGACGGCCGCGTGACGCTGCGTCTGGCCTCGGGCGGCGGCCTCACCGCCGAGGCGGTCGTGCTGGCCACGGGCGCCCACGCGCCCGGCACCGACTGGGCCCCGGAGGAACTGCGCGACTCACCGCGGTTCGTCGCCGACCCCTGGGCGCCCGGCGCGCTCGCGGACGTACCGGAGGGCGCGGACGTCCTCCTCGTCGGCACGGGCCTCACCATGGCCGACGTGGCCGTCACCCTCGAACGCCCGGACCGCACGGTCCACGCGGTCTCCCGGAACGGGCTGCTGCCCCAGGAGCACGCCCCCGCGCCCGCCGCCGGCCCGGTCACCGCCCCCGACCTCACCGGCGTGACCGGGCTGCCCGCCCTGCGCGCCGCCGTCCTGCGCCACGTCGCCCGCACCCGGCGCACGCACGGCGACTGGCGGCCCGCGCTCGACAGCCTCCGCCCGCTCACCACCACGCTCTGGCGGCAGCTCACCGCCGGGGACCGCGCCCGCTTCCTCGGCGAGGACCTGCGCCTGTGGGAGGTCCACCGGCACCGCATGCCCGCCGCCGTCGCCGCCCGGATCGCCGAGGCGCGGCGCGGCGGCCGGCTCGCGGTACGGGCCGCCGAGGTGACCGCCGCCAAGCCCGACGGTGACCTGCTGCGGGTGGAGTTCGCCGGCGGCGACGCCGTCACCGTCGGAGCGGTCGTCAACTGCACCGGCCCCCGGAACGACGCGCGCGCCGCCCGCGACCCCCTGCTGGGCTCCCTGCTCGACGGCGACCTGGCCCGCCCCGGCCCGCACGGCCTCGGGCTGGGCACCGGGCCCGACGGACGCCTGCGCGGCGGCCGGCCGGGGACACGGATGTGGACCCTGGGCGCGCCCCGCCGCGGCGAGCTGTGGGAGACCACCGCCGTACCCGAGATCCGCACCCAGGCCGCCGCCGTGGCCGCCGCCGTCGTCGAGGCCCTCGGCACGGCCCCGGCCACCCGCCGGAGCACGCCCACCGACCGCTACGGACTGCGGCTCACCACCACCCTGGACGCGGCCGCCGCCTACAACCGGGCGCTCGACAGCATCCTGCGCGTGACGTGCGGCGCCGAGGAGAACCTGAAGGAGGCCGTCGCCGCCGACCCCGGCTTCGCCCTCGGGCACGCCACCCTCGCCCTCCTCGGCCACGAATGGGGCGCCGACGTCGACGTACCCGCCGCCCTGGCCGCCGCCGGCGAAGCGGCCGCCAGAGGCTGCGACGCCCGGGAACGCAGCTTCGTCGCGGCCGCCGCGAGCGCCGTGGCGGGCGGCTCCTCCGCGCTGCTGCGGCACATCGACGACCACCCGCGCGACGCCCTCGCCGTGAGCCTGGCCGTGCCGACCATCGCCTTCGGCGGCGTGACGTGCGGCGAACAGACCTGGGACCTGGTGGAGCGGCTCGCCCCCGCCTACGGGGACGACTGGTGGTACCAGGGCCAGCTCGCCTTCGTCCGCCAGGAGCAGGAGCGCTGGGACGAGGCCGAGGAGCTGACCGTCCGCGCCCTCGCCGCCGAGCCCGGCTCCGGCCACGCCGTCCACGCGCGGACCCACGTCTTCTACGAGACCGGCCGGCACACCGAGGGCCTGGCCTGGATCGACCGCTGGATCGACGCGGAGGGCCGGCGCGCCAACAACCGCGCCCACTTCAGCTGGCACGCCGCCCTGCACGAACTGGCGACCGGCGACACCGACGCCGTACGCGCCCGCTACCTCACCCAGCTCGCGCCGCCCACGGTCACCGGCGCCCGCGCGCTGGTGGACTCCGGCGCGCTCCTGTGGCGCTGCCGGATGACCGGCGCCTGGGACGGCCCGCTGCCCGCCGAGGCCGTCCTCGCCGGGGCCCCGGAGGGCTGGCGGACCGAGCCGCCGACCCCGTTCGCGGCCCTGCACGCCGCAGTCACCCTCGCGGCGGCGGGTGACGGCGCCGCGCTGCTGCGCCTGCGCGCCCGCGCCGGGGCCCACGGGGACCCGGTCTTCCGTGACGTCGTCGCCCCGCTGTGCGCCGCCCTCTCGGCGGTCGTCGACGAGGACTGGGCGGCGGCCCTGCCGGCGCTGCGGGCCCTGTTGCCGCTGGTCCCGGCCCTCGGCGGCAGCGCGGCCCAGCGCGACGTCGTGGAGGAGACGCTGCTGTTCGCCCTGGTCTCGGCGGGCCGGCACGAGGAAGCGGCGGCTCTGCTGGACGCCCGCCTGGACCGCAGGCCGTCGCCGCTGGACCGGCTGCGGCGGGGGAGCCTGCGGACGGCTTCCTGACAAGAGCTTCCTGAGCACCGCTTCCTGACGACCGCTTCCCGGTGGCGGGGGTGCGCGCCGCCGCCGGCCACGCGGCGGCGGGCTACTCCTCGGCCGCGGCGACCGTGAACATTCCGGCCGAGGAGCGGCGCGAGGTCCGGTCCGCGCCGATGTCGTCCGTGACGGAAACGCGCACACCGTATTCGTCCGCGATTTCGCGGATCGCGACGACAGCGGCCTCGGTGGTCGGCAGGTGCGGGTGAGCCATGGCTGAAATCATGCCCTGATCAAGTAGGGCCGTACCATCGGCGGTTTCCGCGGTTTCCGGGAATTCCCGCCGCCGCCCCGGCCCGGACCCGGCCGCCGGGCGGCCACGCGTTACGGTCGGGGCATGACGACTGCCGCGGTGGCCACCGGAGTGGGCGCGCTGTTGCGCGAATGGCGGGAGCGGCGCCGGATCAGCCAGCTGGAGCTGGCGCTCCGGGCCGATTCGTCCGCCCGCCACATCAGCTTCATCGAGACCGGCCGCTCCCGGCCCAGCCAGGAGATGGTGCTGCGCCTCGCCGACCGGCTCGACGTGCCCGTGCGCGAGCAGAACGCCCTGCTCCTCGCGGCCGGTTACGCCCCCCGCTTCCCCGAGCGGCCGCTGGACGACCCGGCGCTGGCCGGACTCCGGGAGGGCCTGGACGCCCTGCTGCGCGGGCACGAGCCCTACCCGGCCCTGGTCGTCGACGGCGCCTACGACGTGGTGGCCGCCAACCGCGGCATCGGCACGCTGCTCCAGGGCGTCGCGGAACACCTGCTCGAAGCCCCGCTGAACGCCATGCGCGTGACCTTGCACCCCCAGGGCCTCGCCCCGCGGATCCGCAACTTCCGCGAGTGGCGCGGCCACCTCCTCCACCAGATGGAACGCCAGCTGGCCCTGGTGCGCTCCGCCCCGCTGCGCGCCCTGTACGAGGAGGTCGGCGCCTACCCCCTGCCCGAGGGGGCCGCCGACGGACCCCCGCCGGCCGACCCCGGCAGGGCGCCGTACGCCCTGCCCCTCGTCGTCGAACTCGACGGCCGGACCCTGTCGTTCATCTCGACCATCACGACCTTCAACACCCCGATGGACGTCACCGTCTCCGAGCTGGCGATGGAGACCTTCCTCCCCGCCGACCCGGAGACGGCCCGGCACCTTCGGGAGCTTCAGCTCGTCACGCCGTAGGCACCCGGTCCAGGAAACCGAGCACCGACCGGATCCGGCCGTCCTCGGCCAGCGTGATGACGTCGAACCCGGCCACCGGCGCGGACCCGTCGGCCGGCGACACCAGCTCCCAGCTGAAGCGCGCGGTGTCGTGGTGCCCGTCGACCCCGCCCGTCCGCCGGAACTCGAAGCCGGGGAACTGCTCGTGGACCCCCGCGATCACGGCGGCGACGTCCGCGTGCCCCCGGGCCCGGGACAGCGGGTCGGTGAAGGACCCGTCCTCGCTCCACGCGGCGGCGACGGCCTTGGCGAGCGCGTCCCCGCCCGTCGCGTTCCACGCCTCGAAGTAGCGGGCGACGGCGGTCTCGTACTGCGACATGATGCGCTCCTCTGTCTCCAGCGGTCGGTGTCACCGCCCTGTTCCCGGCGGCCTGTTCCGTCCTCGGTCCCCCGTGCCCGGGCCTCCCCCCTGGCGGCCCGGCCCGAGGACGATCCCCCTCGCGGACCCCCGGCCGGAGTGCGCCGGCCCGGGATCCGCTCGCCCTCAGCCTGCCGGGCGGCGGGGAAGCGCGCGATTACCTGCGAAGTAATGGGGCCCGCGTGCCGCGCCCCTGCGGTGCGCTCGCCGCCGCACCCTTCCGCTCAGCGGCGCCACCGCGCGCGAGACCTTCCGCTCCGGGTGGCTCGGCCTGTGGGACCGGGCACGTCCGGCAGCTCCGCGACGCGGGCCTCGCCGACCCGGCCGTCACCTCGATCCGTGACCGGACGTGGGAGGGGTGGCAGAGGCGCCCCCTCCGGACCGCTCCGGGACCTGACGAAGTCGCCCGTCCGATCACGCCGGCGGGCCCGCGCCCCGTGGTGATGACGTTGAATCCAGGGGACTTCGATCGTGTGCGCTGTGCGGGAGGCCGTGTGAAGGACATCGCCGGGTTGCTCGAAACGGCCGACGACCCGCGCGGGCCGTCGGTCGTGGTGCTCGGGGCCTCCGGGTTCGTGGGGTCCGCGGTGGTCGCCGAACTCGCGCGGCTGCCGGTGCGGTTACGGGCGGTGGCGCGCGGGGCCTGCCCGGTGCCCGCGGTGGCGGCGGCCGGGATCGAGGTGCGGCGGGCGGACCTGGCCCTGCCGGGGGCGGTCGCCGACGCGGTCGAGGGCGCCGACGCCGTCGTGCACCTCGCCGCCCACATCGGCGGCGGGCAGTCCTGGCGGGCCGCCGACGAGCGCTCCGAGCGCGTGAACGTCGGCCTCGTGCGCGACCTCGTGGACGCCTTCCGGGACCGTCCCGGCACCCCACCCGCCGTGATCTTCGCGGGGACCATCCAGACCGGCTCGGGCGCCGCGCCGCGGCCCGGCTCGTACGCCGCGCAGAAGACCGCCGCCGAGGAGATCCTGCGCGAGGCCACCGCCGACGGCACCGTACGCGGCGTCGTGCTGCGCCTGGCGACCGTGTACGGCCGCAGCCCGCTCTCCGGGTCCACCGGCCGGGGCGTCCTCGCCACGATGGCGGCCCGGGCTCTCGGCGGCGAACCCCTCACGATGTGGCACGACGGCTCGGTCGAACGCGACTTCCTCCATGTCCGGGACGCGGCCGCCGCGTTCACCGCCGCGCTGCGCCACGTGGCGCAGCTCCAGGGCCGCCCCTGGACCGTCGGCTCCGGGCGCCTGGAGCGCCTCGGCGACGTCTTCACCACCCTCGCCGGCGTCGTCGCCGCGCGCACCGGGAAGCCCGCCGTCCCGGTCCTCTCCGTGCCGCCTCCCGGCCACGCGGAGGCCGGTGACTTCCGCACCCCGGAGTCGGACCCCGCCGCCTTCCGCGCGGTGACCGGCTGGCGGGCCGGGGTGCCCCTGGGCGAGGGGCTCGACGACATGGTGACGGCGATGGCGGAGGCGGCCGCGGCCGCCCCGGCGAAGGGCGGTGGCGGGAAATGAGCGGGAACCGGACGCACGTACGGCTCGGGCGCAGTGCCACCCTGGTCAGCCGGCTCTGGCTGGGCACGGTGAACTTCAGCGGGCGGGTCGAGGACGACGACGCCATGCGGCTCATGGACGCGGCGCTCGACCGCGGCATCAACTGCGTCGACACGGCCGACATCTACGGCTGGCGGCTCTACAAGGGCCACACCGAGGAGCTCGTCGGCCGCTGGCTGGCCCGAGGCGGCGTCCGGCGCGAGGACGTCCTCCTCGCGACCAAGGTCGGTGAGGACATGAGCGAGCGGATCAACGACGGCGGGCTGTCGGCCCGGCACATCGTCGCCGCCTGCGAGCGGTCCCTGCGCCGCCTCGGGGTCGACCACATCGACCTGTACCAGATGCACCGCGTCGACCCGGCCGCCCCGTGGGACGAGATCTGGCAGGCCATGGACCGCCTCGTCACCAGTGGCAAGGTCGGCTACGTCGGCTCGTCGAACTTCGCCGGCTGGAACATCGCCGCCGCCCAGGAGAGCGCCGCCCGCCGGCACTCCTTCGGGCTGGTCTCCGAGCAGTGCCTGTACAACCTGGCCGTCCGCCACGCCGACCTGGAGCTGCTGCCCGCCGCCCGGGCCTACGGGCTCGGCGTCTTCGCCTGGTCGCCCCTGCACGGCGGACTGCTCAGCGGGGCGCTCGCGAAGCTGGCGGCCGGCACGGCCGTGAAGTCGGCGCAGGGCCGGGCCCAGAAGCTGCTGCCGGAGCTGCGGCCGCGCGTCGAGGCGTACGAGCGGTTCTGCGGGCGGACCGGGCGGGACCCGGCGGAGGCGGGCCTGGCCTGGGTGCTGTCGCGGCCGGGGATGAGCGGGGCGGTGATCGGGCCGCGGACGGTCGGGCAGCTCGACTCCGCGGTGCGGGCGCTCGACCTCGTGCTCTCCGAGGAGGAGCTGGCGGAGCTGGACGTGATCTTTCCGCCGGTGGGCGGTGGCGGGGCGGCGCCCGGGGCCTGGGCGGGGTGAGCCCCCCCGCTCCCCGGCTCCGGCCTCCGTGCCGGGCCGGACGAGCGGGAACAGCGGTGGGACGAGCGCGGGGCGGGCCGGGAACATCCGGCCCGCCCCGCGCTTTCCGTACGCGCCTTACACCACGCTCAGCCCCGGCAGCGGGAACACCAGCTTCCCGCCCCGGTCCCGGAACTCCCGCTCGCGCTCCAGGAAGCCGTCGCGGTAGATCCACGGCAGCACCAGCAACTGGTCCGGCTTCCAGGATTTCGCCTCCTCCTCGGAGACGATGGGGATGCCCGTGCCGGGGGTGAAGCGGCCGGCCTTCTCCTCGCTGACCTCGCCGATGCACGGCAGGTCCCGCTCGGTGATCCCGCAGTACTGGAGGATCACATTGCCCTTCGTCGAGGCCCCGTACCCGAGGGTCAGCAGGCCCGCCTCGCGGGAGCGGGCCAGGAAGCCGACGAGGGCGTCCCGCTGGTCCCGCACGCGCCGGGCGAAGGCGTCGAAGGGCGCCGCGGTGTCGAGGCCCGCCGCCGCCTCGCGGGCCCGGATCCGGGCCAGGCCCGCCTCGTCCACCGGGTAGGGGGAGCCCTTCCTGGCCAGGGTCGCGCAGAGGCTGCCGCCGTAGACGTCCGTGAGCTCGGCCTTCAGCACCGTCAGGCCGGCCCGCTCCGCCATCCACTCGATCTGCCGGAGGGCGTAGTACTCCAGGTGCTCGTGGCACACCACGTCGTAGGCGTCGGCCTCCAGCATGGCCGGCATGTAGCTCTGCTCCAGCATCCAGACGCCGTCGTCGGCGAGGACGTCGTGGACGTCCCGCATGAAGCGCAGCGGGTCCGGCAGGTCGTAGAACATCGCGATCGACGTGACGACCTTCGCGCGCGCGGAGCCGAAGCGCTCCACGAACGCCTCGCGCGAGAAGTAGTCGACGACGAGCTCGGCGTGCGGCGGGTACAGCTCACGGAACTTCCCGCCGGTCGGGTCCATGCCGACCAGGCGCGGGCCGTCCGCGGGGTAGCCGCGCAGCAGCGTCGAGTCGTTGCTGCCGATGTCGAGGACCAGGTCCCCGGGGCCGGGCGCGACGAGCTCCCGGAGGGCCGCCACCTTGCCGTGCAGGTGGTTGATCATGAACGGCCGGATGCCGGAGCGGTAGCCGTAGCCCTCCCCGTACATCAGGGCGGGGTCCGGGGTGTGGCGCAGCTGCACCAGGCCGCACCCGGCGGGGGAGCACCGGACCAGCTCCAGGGGGACCGACGGGACGGCCTCGTCGCGGGTGGCCGGGAACACCCCGGTGAGCGCCTGCTCCCCCAGGTCCAGTACGGGGAGCAGTTCGTGGTTGGCGCAGACGCGGCACGCGGTGATGATCATCGGGTCCTCTCGGAAAGGTCGGGGGCCTCCAGGCGGAGGGTGTCGGGGGCGGGCTGGGCGGACGGCACCAGGTGCAGCCTGCCGACCGGGGACCCGGAGCCGTCCGGCCGGGCGTCCGCGCCGGCGGGGTCCGGGCCCGGCAGGCACGGGCAGGGGTCCTCCCCGGCGCCGGTGAACCCGGCGAAGCGGTACGCCACTTCCATCATCCGGTTGCGCTCGGTGGGCCGGAAGTCGGCGGTCAGGTGCACGCCCGCCCGGTGCGCCTGGTCGGTCAGCCAGCGCAGGAGCGCGGTGCCGGCGCCCAGCGACACCACCCGGCAGGAGGTGGCGAGCAGCTTGATCCGCCAGCTGACGGGGGAGCGGTGGACGAGGACGACGCCGACCGCGCCGTACGGGCCGAAGCGGTCGGTGACCGTGGTGACCAGCACCTCGTGGTCCGGGTCGTCGATCAGGGCGAGCAGGTCGGCCTCGGAGTAGTGCACGCCCGTCGCGTTCATCTGGCTGGTGCGCAGGGTGAGTTCCTCGACCCGGGAGAGCTCCGCCGGGGTGGCGCGGGTGATCCGCATCCGGATGTCCAGCGAGCGCAGGAAGTCCGCGTCCGGCCCGTCGAACCCGGCGCGCTCGGCGTCCCGCCGGAACGACGCCTGGTACATCGCGCGGCGGCGGCGCGAGTCGACCGTGACCGTGGCCGGGCTGAACTCCGGCAGCGAGGTCAGCTCCGCGGCCTGCTCGGCGGGGTAGGCGCGGACCTCCGGCAGCGAGTGGAGGACCTCGGCGCGCTCGAAGGGCTGGTCGTCGATGAAGGCGATGGTGCCGGGCGCGAAGTTCAGCTCCTCGGCGATCGCCCGGACCGACTTCGACTTCGGCCCCCAGCCGATCCTGGGCAGCACGAAGTACTCGGCGAGGCCCAGCTCCTCCAGCCGCGCCCAGGCGTGGTCGTGGTCGTTCTTGCTGGCCACGGAGTTGAGGATGCCGCGCGAGTCCAGCTCGACGACCGTCTCGCGCAGGCCCGGCCGCAGCCGCACCTCGCCGTCCTCCAGCAGGGTGCCCTGCCAGAGGGTGTTGTCGAGATCCCATACCAGGCACTTCACCGTGGTCGGGGCGGGGTTCTCCCGGTGCACAGTCGTTCCCTCCTCGTCGTGCGGCCGCGACGGGGCGCGGCCGGGCGTCATCCCGCGGTCGCCAACGCGTGCTGGGACAGCATCAGTTCGCAGATCTCGCTGCTGCCCTCGATGATCTCCATGAGCTTGGCGTCGCGGAGCGCCCGCGCCACCGTGTGGCCGTCGCGGGAGCCCGCGGAGGCCAGCACCTGCACCGCCCTGGCCGCGCCGCGCGCGGCGCCGGTGGCGGCGACGTGCTTGGCGAGGACGGCGGCGGTCACCATGTCCGGGCTGCCCTCGTCCCACAGGTCGCTGGCGTGCTCGCACGCCCGGCGGGCGCTCTGCTCGGCGACGAACAGCTCGGCGAGGTGCCGGGCCACGAGCTGGTGCTCGGCCAGCCGGACGCCGAACTGCTCGCGCGCCTTCGCGTGCCGGACGGCGGCGGTCAGGCAGCCGCGCAGGATGCCCGTACAGCCCCAGGCCACGGACATCCGCCCGTAGCCGAGCGCCGTGGTGACGAGCAGGGCCGGGGTGCGGTCCACCCCCTGGAGCAGGGCGTCGGCGGGCAGCCGGACCCCGTCCAGGCGGATGTCGGCGTGGCCGGCCGCGCGGCAGCCGAGCGGGTCGTCGATCCGCTCCACGCGCACGCCGGGGGCCGACGCCGGGACCACCACGGCGCCCGCGCCGTCGTCCGTGCGGCCGAAGACCACGAGCAGGTCCGCGTACGCGGCGTTGGTGGTCCACACCTTGGCACCGTCGACGACGACCTCGTCGCCGTCGCGGGTGATGCGCGTCCGCAGGGCGGACAGGTCGCTGCCCGCTCCGGCCTCGCTGAAGGCGACGGCGGCCAGTTCCCCGCCGGTGAGCCGGGGGACGAGCGCCGCCTGCTGCCCGGGGCCGGCCAGCCGGCGCAGCGTCCAGGCGGCCATGCCCTGCGAGGTCATCACGCTGCGCAGGGAGCTGCACAGCGTGCCCACGTGGGCGGTGAGTTCACCGTTGCGCCTGCTGGAGAAGGCCAGGCCGCCGTGGGCCGCCGGCGCCTGGGCGCACAGCAGGCCCTTGGCGCCGAGGCCCCGGAGGGTGTCGAGCGGTATCCGGCCCGTACGGTCCCACTCCGCGGCCCGGTCCCCGACCAGTTCGGTGAACAGCTCCTCGGGCCACAGGTCCGTCCCGCCGGCCGTCGTCTCACTCACCGGCCGTGGTCCCGGCCGAGGCGGCGGCCCGCGCCCCGCCCAGCTTGTGGACGAGCCGGACCATGGCGTCCACCGTGCGGAAGTTGTCGAGCATCAGGTCGGCGCCGCTGATGGTGACGCCGTAGGTCTTCTCCAGGTGCACGACGAGCTGCATGGCGAACAGCGACGACATCCCGCCGACGGCGAACAGGTCCTGGTCGCGCTCCCACGTCGTCCTCGTGCGGGCGGCGAGGAAGCCGAGCAGCTCGTCGGCGATGTCGCCGCCGGCCGCGTCCGGTCCCGTCCCGGTGGCGGAGCCCGCCTGGTCGGAGGTCTTGGTCATGGCGTGATCTCCTCGTATTCGTAGAATCCCCGGCCGCTCTTGCGGCCGAGCTCGCCCCGCCGGACCTTGTCCAGCAGCAGTTCGCTCGGGCGGAAGGCCTCGTCGCCGGTCCTCTCGTGCAGCACCCGGAGCGAGTCGGCGAGGTTGTCCAGGCCGATCAGGTCCGCGGTGGCCAGCGGGCCGGTGCGGTGGCCGATGCAGTGGCGCATCAGGGCGTCCACCGTCTCCGGCGCGGCCCGCCCCTCGCGCACCACCTCGATCGCGTCGTTGAGCATCCGGTGCAGCAGGCGGCTGGTGACGAAGCCCGGCCCGTCGCCCACGACGATGCCCTCGCGCCCCAGCCCGGCGAGCAGTTCCCGGACGGCCGTGGCCGCGCCGGCGCCGCTGCGCGGGCCGAGGATCACCTCCACCGTCCGGATCAGGTACGCCGGGTTCATGAAGTGCACCCCGACGAGGTCCTCGGGGTGCGGGACGGCGTCGGCCATCTCCTCGATGGGCACCCCCGAGGTGTTGCTCACCAGAAGGGTGCCGGGGCGCACCGCCGCCGCGAGTTCCGCGAGCACCGCGGCCTTCTCCTCGGGGTCCTCGGTGACCGCCTCGATCACGGCGGCCGCCCCGGCGGCGGCGTCCGGCGTCTCCGCGGTGGTCAGCTCGCCGAGCCGGCCGCCCGCGGGCAGCGCGCCCATCATCCGGGCCGTGCGCAGGTGCAGTGCGATCCGCTCGGGGGCGGTGGCGCACGCCTCGGGGGAGTGGTCGATCAGTCCGACCGGGTGGCCGTGGCCGACGGCGAGCGCGGCGATGGCCGTGCCCATGACGCCGGCGCCCACCACGACGAGCGGGTCCTTTGCGGTGTTGTCGGTGCTGTCGGTGTTGTTGTCGGTCACCGGACCTCCCTGTTCCCCGGGGCGCCGACGAAAAGGGGGGACGCCTCCGGCAAGTGCCCTCTCCCGGGCGCCATTCACAGCAACAATTCGGGATTCTCTCCCGGGGCATTCGCGTGATCCATGAATCCGGAAGGGACTGTGTCATCTCACGGCGAGGGCCGTGCCGGAGCCCGCGGGAATGGATTACGAGCAGGTCGTACGGGATTTGCGCGGCGGCCGGGAACTATGTCATCTCACGCTTGCCCTATTCCCGGGCCGCCGCTTAGCGTGCGCCCCTCCGACCCCGCCTGGGCGTCATTCACGTGGACCGCACCCTATGAAGGGTTTCGCATGGCTCATATCGCATTCTTCATCCTGCCTGTCGCCGGGCATGTGAATCCGACGCTGGGCGTGGCCGAGGAGCTGGTCGCCCGCGGGCACCGGGTGACCTACGCCCTGCCCGAGGGGATCGCGGACCGCGCCGTGCGGGTGGGAGCCGACGTCGTCACGTACCCGCTGGACAAGGAGCGGTTCCTCGCGCAGATGGTGCCCCGGCAGGACGCCGACGCCTATACGGACGAGGGTGAGTTCCTCCGGGTGCTGGAGTGGCTGCTGGACATGACCCGCGCGACGCTGCCGCTGCTGGAGCCGCACTTCGCCGCGGACCGCCCCGACGTGATCGTCAACGACCCGTCCTCGCTGTGGACGGGCCGGCTGCTCGCCGACCGCTGGGACATCCCCGTCATCCGCAGCACGCCGACCTACGCGGCGAACGAGCACTGGTCGCTGCATCCGCCCGTCGACTCGGCCGAGCCGCCGGACGACCCCGAACTGCACGAGCTGCTGGCGCGGATCGGGCGGCTGCTGGAGGAGGAGGGCGCCAAGGGTGACCTCGCCGCCTTCACCGAGGTGCTCCACGGCGGGCCCGCCCTGCTCTACATGCCGCGCTCCTTCCAGTACGCGGGCGACACCTTCGACGACCGGCACCACTTCGTCGGCCCGTGCTCGCCCAAGGCCGCCTTCCACGGCACCTGGGAGCCGCCGCTCGACGGCAAGCCGCTGGTCATGGTGAGCCTGGGCACGCTCTACAACGAGCGGCCGGAGTTCTTCCGCACCTGCGTCGAGGCGTTCCGCGACGAGCCGTGGAACATCGTCCTGGTGCTCGGCGGCGGCCTCACCCCCGAGCAGCTCGGCCCGGTGCCCGGCAACGTCCAGGTGCACGACTTCGTCCCGCACGGCGACGTGCTGCCGCACGCCTCCCTCGTGGTGAACCACGGCGGGATGAGCACGGCCATGGACGCCTTCTCGCACGGCGTCCCGGTGGTGGCGGTGCCCGTGATGCCCGAGCCGCGGGCCACGGCGCGCCGGATCACCGAACTCGGGCTCGGCGCGATGCTGCTGACCTCCGAGGTGACGGCCGGGACCCTGCGGGACACCGCGCGCCGCGTGCTGGCCGACCCCGGCGTCCACGACCGGCTGCGCGCGATGGGGGAGCGGATCCGGGAGGCCGGCGGCCCGGCCGCGGCGGCCACGGCCGTCGAGGGGCTGCTCCCGGCCGGGACCTGAGGGACGGACCGGGCGGGACGGCGGCGCGCCCGCCCCCTCGTCCGGTCTCCCCTTCGCACGTCCCTCCCCGCCGCCCGCCCACTCCGACCACCGGGATGACACACGCATCATGCGCATCACCGAAACGGCCGTCCGCGACGCGTACCGCATCGACCCGGAACCGATCCCCGACCACCGGGGGCGCTTCTACGAGGGGCTCCGCCACAGCGCGCTGCGGGCGGCCACCGGTCACGCCTTCCAGGTCAGGCAGGTCAACTTCACCGTCTCCGGGCGCAATGTGCTGCGCGGCATCCACGGCACCACGATGCCGCCCGGCCAGGGGAAGATCGTCACCTGCGTGCGGGGCGCCGTGCGCACCATGGTCGTCGACCTCAGGCTGGGCTCGCCGACCTTCGGGCACCACGACACCCTCCGGCAGGACCCGGGCTCGGGCACCGCCGTGTACCTCCCCGACGGCCTCGGCCTCGGCTACGTCGCGCTCGCCGACGACACCTGCGTGAACTACCTGTGCACGGAGGAGTACGCGCACGGCACCATCATCGACGTCGACGCCCTCGACCCCGCCCTGGCGCTGCCCTGGGACCTCGCGGAACCCCCCGTGCGGTCGGCCAGGGACGCGGCCGCCCCCACCCTCGCCGCCGCCGCGGCCGCCGGGCTGCTGCCCACGTACGAGGAGTGCCTGCGGGCGTACCGGAGGGATCCGGCGCCTCCCTCCCGCTGAGCGCGGACGGACCCACCGAAGGCTCGTACGGACCCGACCGGAGGCGAAGGATTTGAGACACCGGACCCGGCCCGCCGCCATGCTGGAGGCCGAGGGCGTCTCCCTGTGCGCGGAGGGGCTGACCCGGGAGCCGGAGTGCCCCGGGCGGCTGGCGGAGCTGATGGCCGAGACCGGCCTGTGCGGCGCCTCCTCGCGGCTCGCGGCCGTCACCGAGGGCGTCCGCAGGGGCGGCGCCTACCGGGAGCACCTGGCCGACCTGGCGGTGCGCCAGGTGCCCGTCGGCGAGGCCGTGCGCGGCCTGCTGAGCCGGGACGCGCGAGCCGCCTGCGACTCGCTGCTGGCGCTCCACCGGGACAGCGGCGGCCGCAGCGGCTGGGTGTTCGTGCCCCTGGACCCGTACGCGGGCGGCCGGCGCGCGGTGGCGGAGGCCGCGGCCACGCGCTGGGCGGTCGACCGCCCCAACCTGGTGCTCGGCACCCATCTCGCGGCCGGCGGGGCGGGGCTGATCAGTGATCTGCTGGCCCGGGGCATCGGCGTCGACGTGCGGTCGGTGTTCTCGCCCGAGCAGTTCGACACGGTCTTCGGGATGTACCTCACCGGCCTGGAGCGGGCCCGGGACGCGGGGCACGACCTCACCGGGATCCACTGCGCCGTCTCCTTCCCGCTGCGCGTACTGGACGAGACGATCGCCGCCCGGATCGGCGCCGCGGCCCGGCGGCGGGACTGGGCGGTGGCGGTCGCCCGGCTGGCGCACCACCGCCGCGAGGAGCTGATGGCCGGCACCCGCTGGCGCGCCCTGACCAGGGCCGGGGCCAGGCCGCTGCACTTCGTGTGGTCCTCCTACGGCGCGCCGGTGCCGGAGGGCGTGCGGTACATCGAGGAGCTGGTGGCCTGGAACAGCGTCTCCTCGGCGGGGCTCGACGTGCTGCGCGCGCTGGGCAGCCGCGCGGCGCTGCGCGGCGACACCGTCAGCGGCATGGAGGCGGCCTCCCGGGACGTGCTGGCCGCGCTCGGCCGCGCGGGGGTCGACATCCGGGCCGTGGGCGCGGAGTTGCAGGAGACACAGCTCGCGGCCGCCCGCGCCGAATGGACAGAGCTGCACAGGACGGTCGAGGCCGCCCTGAAGTACGTCTGACGGATTTTTCCGGCGAGCCGCGCGGAGCGAAGGCGGGCGAAAGGGAAACGGGTCCGCGAAACGGTTGCCAACGGCTCGTGTGCGGTGGCAAATTGTGCTGGACGCGTCCACCGGAGGTGTAATAACCTGTTCTTTAATTCGTAAAGTCTCGGGACGGGGGCACTCTACGGCATGAGCGGCCTGGATTCTCGTGACGAGGCGGACGGGGAAAAACAGGCGGAGGATGCTCTCGCCTTCCTCGAATTCGTCGCCCGTACCGCCCCGAGAGGCGAATACGACCGGCTCATGGCGCGGGCCGAGCGCGAGGGCGCCAGCGAGACGCGGATGCGCCGCCTGGAGCGGTTCAACCGGCTCGCCCTCACCGCCCAGTCGATGATCGAGTACCGCCGTGACCGCGAGGCCGAGCTCGCCGCCCTCGTCGACGCCGCGCACGAATTCGTCGGCGCCCGGAACGACCGGGAACTCCTCGATTCCGTCACCCGCCGCGCCCGGCTGCTCCTCAAACTGGACGTCGCCTACATCAGCCTGCACAAGGACGGCGAGGACGACACGGTCGTGCAGAGCGCCGACGGCGCCGCCGACGCCCTCACCGTGGGCTTCCGGGTCCCCTCCGGTGGCGGCCTGGGCAGCATGGTGCGCGCCCGCCGCGCCCCCTTCTGGACCTCCGACTACCTGGCCGACCCCAGCATCCCGCACGACGACGCGATCGACGACCTCGTCCGCGCCGAGGGCTTACGCGCCATCCTGGGCGCCCCGTTACGGGTGGGCGAGGACCACATGGGCGTCCTCTACGCCGCCGACCGCCAGATCCGTCACCTCACCCCCAACGAGGTGACGCTCCTCTGCTCGCTCGCCGACCTGGCCGCCGCCTCCCTGGAGCGCATACGCCAGATCGACCGGCTCCGCGAGGACAACGGCCGGCTGCGCGAGGAGGCGTGGGAGGCCCGTACGGCCCTCGCCGACACCCGGAGGGCGGCGGAGCTCCAGTCCCACCTGCTCGCCCTCGTGCTCAACGGCCGGGGGCTCGACGCCCTGTTGTCGACCGCCGCCGAGGCCCTCGGCGGCGGGGCGGGCGTCTGCGGCCCCCTCGGGGAGACCCTCGCCGAGCACGGACGGCTGCGCCGGCTCGCCCGCGCCGACGTGCGCTCCGCCTGCCGCACCGCCGCCGACACCGGCCGGCCCGTCCCCGTGCAGTCCGGATTCTGGGTGGTCCCGCTCCAACCGGGCGCCCGGGACGCCGGGTTCCTGCTCGCGGACCTCGGCCGCGAGTCCGGCCACGGCGCCGTCCCGATGCTCCTCGTCGTCTCCCGGGCCTGCGCCCTGCACCTGCGGATGCAGCGCAGCGACGCCCCCAAGGACCGCGGCTGCCAGGAGTTCTTCGACGACCTGGTCGGCGCGCCGCGCTCGCCCGAACTCCAGCGCGAGCGTGCCCTGATGTTCTCCCTGCGCTTCCGCCGCCCGCATGTCGTCCTGGTCGCCTCCGGCCCCAAGCGCCTCGGCCCCCTCTTCGAGGCCCACGCCGCGGCCTACGCCCAGGAGCGCGACGGACTGTGCAGCGTGCGCGACGGCTCCGTCGCTCTGCTGATCCCCGGTGACGACCCCGTCGCCGCGGGACAGACCGCCACCGAGGAGCTCTCCACACTGCTGGGGCACCCGGTGACCGTCGGCGCCGCCGGACCCGCCACCACCGTCGACGCCATCGGCGACGCCCACCGCGAGGCCGCGCAGTGCCTGGAGACGCTCCGCGCCCTGGGTGGTGACGGCGGCACCGCCTGCGCCTCCGACCTGGGGTTCCTCGGCATGCTCCTGGCCGAGGAGAACGACATCCCGGGCTACATCGACCAGACCATCGGCCCCGTCGTCGACTACGACACCCACCGCTTCACCGACCTCATCCCCACCCTGCGGGTGTATCTGGAGGCCGGCCGGAGCCCCACCCGCGCCGCGGAGACCCTGCGCGTCCACCCCAACACCGTGTCGCGCCGGCTGGAGCGCATCACCCAGCTCCTCGGCGAGGAGTGGCAGAATCCCGAGCGGGTGCTCGACATCCAGCTCGCCCTGCGGCTCTACCAGGTGCGCTCCGCGCTGTCCTCGCGCCGCGCCTTCCGGGCGCTGCCCGACTGACCCGGGCCGGCCCCGGCCCGGGGTGCCCGCACCCCGGGCGCCCCGGCCGGGCGTCAGACGGCGACCGGCGCCCGGAGGCACCCCGCGCCCTGCGACAGCCGCAGCGCGTGCGCGATCGACGCCAGCGTCACATGCCGGTGCCACCCCTGGAACGAACGCCCCTCGAAGTCACGCATCCCCACCCCCACGCTCACCGCCCCGAAATCGGCGTCCACCCGGTCGGTCAGCATGGCCAGCCGCAGCAGCGGGCCCCGCCCCCAGGAGGTGAGGTCGGTCAGCCACAGGTCCGCGGGGCGGCGGCGGTTGGCCCGCCACACCCCCATCAGCAGCAGCGTCCGCTGCGGCAGCAGACCGGGCAGCACCACGGGCAGCGGCGTGACGAAACTGACCGAACCATGGCACTCCACCGGGTGGCTCAGCCGCTTCACCTGTTCCATCAGCGCCTGCGCGGGGGACGTCGCGGGCCGCCTGTCGACCTGCACCCGGCCGGCGGCCGGCGCCAGCGGCAGCTCCGCCCCCACCCGCAGCATGAACGGCAGGCCCGCCGAGGTCAGCGTGCGCACCAGCGACAGCGGCGCGGCCGCCCGTGCGTCCATCACCACCGGCCGGGCCACCGTACGGGTCTCCTGTGCGATCTCCGCCACCAGGTGGACGAGTTCCTCCTCCTCGCCCCGCGTGCCGAGCGGCCGGCCCGGATCGCCGTCCGGTCCCCCGCCCAGCGTCAGATGCCAACTCACGGGGACCGACAGCGCGTCGGACGCCAGCCATAAACCGTGGCTGCGCTGGCAGGTCATCACCCGTCCCAGGTCCGGGACGAACCGCCGCCGCACACCGACCGAGTTCGCCCCGGTCTTGGACACCACCATCGGCCGCACCACCCAGGCGTCCGGGCGCAGGAAGTCGTCCGCGTAACGGGCCAGCGCCGCGCGGACCGGCCGCCAGTCCCAGGTCGACGCGGCCACGAAGTGGTGCAGGCTCTGCGCCGCGGCCCCCTCGCCCACGAAGCTGGCCAGGTTGCGGGCGGTCTTGCGGCCGCTGGCGGTGAGCAGCCCGCGGACGTACTGCTCACCCCTCCTGCGCTGGTCGGCGCGGCGCAGCGAGCCCAGCAGCTCCGCACAGGTTCCGGTGACGAGCGAATCGAAGTCCGGGTCCCCGACGGGACCGGCCGGGGAAAACGAGGGTTCAGGGTCGAACGGAGCAGTGATCATCGAGATCCCCCACAGCACTGTGAATTTCCCGGTAATGAGCTGTGGAGCAGCCTTGCGGAATTCCGGGTGCGCTCCCAGATAAGCGGATCACACTCTTCCTGCCCCTTCCGGCCACGACCGACCGTTCGGCCCGACGGCCCCTCCGGCGGCCCGGAAGGCGGTGACGAGCCCACCGGTTCCGGCCCGGAGCCGGTGATGATCCACCACATCGCGCTGCGCCGTGCCACACCGGCGCCACGTTCGGTGATATCGGGCGGTGCGTGGGAACGGCCCGGCGGATACCGCCGCCACTGTGTCAGCTATGCCTTGTCGGCCCCGGCACCCATGGCCTAGAAATCCCCGACCATCCACGCTTCGCCCGTCCCGAGGAATCCCATGCCCTTGCCGAAACACCTGCCGTCACTCGGTGGGATGCGTTTCATCGCGGCCCTCACGGTGTTCACCGCGCATATCGCCGCGCAGCCCATCTTCCGGAACTCCGAGATCAATACGAAGGCGCAGGTCCCGCTGAACGTGCTGGGCCCGTACGCGGTCTCGTTCTTCTTCATGCTCAGCGGCTTCGTCCTCACCTGGGCCGGCCTGCCCGACAAATCCCTGACCGCCTTCTGGCGGCGCCGGGTGACCCGAGCGTTCTCGCTGCACCTGCCCATGCTCCTGGTGACGCTCGCGATCGTGCTGTGGCTCCAGGAACCGAGCATGGGCCGGTCCGTGTGGGACGGGTTCCTGACCAATCTCTTCCTCGTGCAGGCGTGGTTCCCGGACTTCCACGAATACGCCAGCATGAATCCGGTGGCCTGGTCGCTCTCCGCCGAGATGCTGTTCTACGCCGCGTTCCCGTTCCTGTTCCGCGCGCTCTCCAAGGTGCGCGTCGAAAGGCTGGGGAAATGGGCGGTCTGCCTGGCCGTCGCCGTGGTGGCGGTGCCGTCCGCCGCCCTGCTGATGCCCTCGGACCCGGCGCTGCCCTGGGACGCCGGGATGCCGGAGATGCAGTACTGGTTCATCTACGTGTTCCCGCCGGTCCGGCTCATGGAGTTCACGCTCGGCATCGTCATGGCGCTGATCGTGCGGAACGGCCGCTGGTCGGGGCCGAAGCCCCCGGTCTGCGCCCTGGTGTTCGGCGCGCTGTACGCGGTCTCGTTCGCGCTGCCGGACTGGCTGGGCCGCAGCCTGGCGGTCCCGGCGGTCGCCCTGCTGCTCGGCTCGCTCGCCGCGGGCGACGTGCGCGGCGCCCGCTCGCCGCTGGCCTCGAAGACGATGGTGCTGCTGGGCGAACTCACCTTCGCCTTCTACCTCGTCCACTACCTCGTCATCCAGTACGGGCACCGCTTCCTCGGCGGCGAGCTGAGCTACTACCGCCAGTGGGACACCCCGGCCGCCACCGGCCTCACGGTGCTCGCCTTCGCGCTGAGCCTCGGCCTCGCCGCGCTCCTGCACTTCTTCGTGGAGAAGCCCGTCATGCGGACCATCGGCCGGCCGCGGCGGCCCGCCCGGCCCGCCGCCGACCCCGCCCCGCGGTCCGGCCCGACGGCGCCCGCCGCGAAGTAGCGGAGGCGGACGGGGGCCGGGAAGACGGACGTGGGGGGCGCGCCGGACGGCGCGCCCCCCACGGGTCGTTCCCCCGCCGCTACGGCGGGTTCAGCTGTTGAGGAAGGTGTTCGACCCCGCGATGATCTTCCAGCCGTCGTCCTCCCGGGAGATGACGTACAGCGGGGCGCCCTTGGGGCCCTCGACGGGCTCACCGGCCCGCGTGACCGGGGTCTGCACGACGTTCACGGCGATGACGTCGGGCCGGACGGGCAGCAGCCCGGTCACCTCGTAGCGGACGAACTGCTCGGCCAGCACCGGCAGCACGCGCCGCGCGGCCTCGGCGATGGCCTCCCGGCCCTGGCTGACGTGACCCATCGCGTTGGTCCAGGAGGCGCTCCGCGCGTACTGCTCGCCCAGGGCGTCGGCGTCGTGGGCGTTGAAGGCGTCCTCCAGCGCCTGCACGACCCCGCGCACGGCCTTCTCGACCTCGGGGGTGAGCACACTCTCCGCGCTGCCGGTAACTGACATGAGGACCACCGCTCTCCATCGACCGATACATTCCGCCGACCCCGCTCCCGGTTCCGGCACCGCCCATTCGACAACCTCGACCAAGATCGAGGTCAAGGGGATGTGACCGAACCGTCAGTAGGCGGTTCTCAGTACGCGGCGTGCGCGCAGGCGATCAGGGTGCGGAGCTCCACATTGAGGTAGTGGCCGTGCGCGAGCAGCTCCGTGAGCTGCCCGAACGTCGCCCAACGGAAGCCCGGCGGGCAGTCCACGGGCAGCTCCGGGCCGGCCTCGATCACCAGGTAGCGGGTCCGCGCGTGGTAGAAGCGGCCGCCCTCCTCCGACTGGACCGCGTCGTAGCGGATCCGGTCCGGGCCGCTGGCGCGCACGTAGTCCAGGTACGGGACAGCGGCGGCGCCGGGACCGGCCGTACGGTGCTGGACGGTCGGGCCGAACTCCGCCACGTTCAGCGTCCCGACGTCCGAGCGCGCCGCCACCAGGGCGTGCAGCACCCCGCCGATCCGCCGCACGGCCAGCGCGGCCAGCCCCTGCGAGCAGGGCCGCAGCAGCGGCTGCGTCCACGACGCCACCTCGCGCCGCTCCGCGGTGACCCCCACCGCCATGATCTCGAAGCGCCGGCCGCTGCGGTGCCGGATCGCGCTCCCGTCCCGCCGCCACCCGTCCTCGTACGCGCGCTCCAGCGGGACGCTCTGCTGGCGCAGCACTCGCAGCGCCTGGACGTCGGTGAGGCAGCTGGTGACCGCGTGCAGGTCGTGCCGCGGCGTGGGGTCCCCGTAGAAGGACCGCCGCAGCGCGGCCCCGAAGCCCTCGCCGTCGTCACCGGGCGCGGCGTGCGCGGTCGGCAGGCAGGCCAGCACGGACCGGGTGTCCATGTTGACGAGGTCGTCCTGCCGCAGCAGCCCGCGTATCTGACCCAGGGTCAGCCAGCGGAAGGAGTCGTCCGCCGGCACCTCCGCGTCGATCTCCACGACCATGTTCCGGTTGCGTTTGTGCAGGAACCAGTCGGCCTGCTCGGACTGGATCGCGTCGACCAGGACGCGCCGGCGCGGGTGCTGGATGAAGTGGTCCAGGAACGGCGTCGCGCGGCCGTGGTGCACCTCGTCGAAGTTGCTCCGGGTGGCCTGCACGGTCGGCGAGAGCTGGAGCCCGTTGACATTGCCCGGCTCCGGCTTGGCCTGCATCAGGAAGTGCAGCACCCCGTCGAACTCCCGCGCCAGGACGCCCAGCAGCCCCACCTCGGGCTGCACGATGATCGGCTGCACCCGGTCGGCAGGATCGGCGTCCGAGCTGGTGCGCAGCCCCTCGATGGAGAAGAACCGGCCCGACTCGTGCCGCAGGTCGCCGGTGCCGGGCTCGAAGTACCACCGCCGGAGACCGGCGAACGGGATCGGCTCGGCCCGGAAATGGTGCGCCCGCCCGTAGGCGGCCAGCCAGCCGGGCACGTCCGCGGTGGGCGTGACCCGGCTGTCGGGCGTGCCGGCCGAGACCCGCACCCGCTCGGCCGTGAGCCGGCGGTCGGCGTAGTCGGCCTCGGCCACCGACCCCGGTTCAGGACGCATGGCTCCCCCTGGGGCCGTACGGGCGGGGGCGCGGCCGCCGCCCGTACGGGCCGAGCGGCTCTTCGGTTGCGGACACGGAGGTCATCGTCCTTTCATGAGGGGCTCCCACCACGCGCGGTTCTCGCGATACCAGCGCACGGTCTCCGCCAGGCCCTCGTCGATGCCGACCCGCGGCGCGTAGCCCAGCTCGGCGGAGATCTTGCCGAAGTCGACCGAGTAACGCCGGTCGTGGCCCTTGCGGTCGGGCACCCGCCGCACCGCCGACCAGTCCGCCCCGCACAGCTCCAGCAGGCGTTCCGTCAGCTCGGTGTTGGTCAGCTCGGTGCCGCCGCCGATGTTGTAGACCTCGCCCGGCCGGCCGCCCCGGGCCACCAGCGCGAGGCCCCGGCAGTGGTCGTCGACGTGCAGCCAGTCGCGCCGGTTGCCGCCGTCGCCGTACAGCGGGACGGTCCCGCCGTCGAGGAGGCTGCCCGTGAACAGCGGGACGACCTTCTCGGGGTACTGGTACGGGCCGTAGTTGTTGGAGCAGCGGGTCACGCACACGGGCAGCCCGTGCGTGCGGTGGAAGGCCAGCGCGAGCAGGTCCGACGCGGCCTTGGAGGCGGCGTAGGGCGAGTTGGGGCTGAGCGGCTGGTCCTCCGGCCAGGACCCCTCCTCTATCGACCCGTACACCTCGTCCGTCGACACGTGCACGAACCGCTCGGGCCCCGCGTCGAGGGCCTCCCGCAGCAGGGTGTGCGTGCCCAGCACATTGGTGCGGACGAACGCGCCGGCGTCCTCGATGGACCGGTCCACGTGCGACTCGGCCGCGAAGTGCACCACCAGGTCCGCACCCGCCATGGCCCCGGCGACCACGTCGCCGTCGCAGATGTCGCCCGTGACGACACGCAGCCGCGGCGAGTCGCCGACCGGGTCCAGACTGGTCAGGTTGCCCGCGTACGTCAGCGCGTCCAGCACCACCACCTCGGGCTCGCCGAACCCCGGCAGGGAGCCGTCCAGCAGCCCGGTCACGAAGCGCGAACCGATGAAGCCGGCACCGCCCGTCACCAGGATCCGCCGGAAGCGCCGCGCCGGGGCGGGCGCCGGACCGGCCGGGTCACGCGGCTCCCGCATGGGACGCCACCTCCATCAGATAGGCGCCGTACCCCGACGCGCCGAGCTCACGGCCCAGCCGGTACACGGCCTCCGCGTCGATGAACCCCATGCGCAGGGCGATCTCCTCGATGCAGGCGATCCGCACCCCCTGCCGCTGCTCCAGCAGCTGCACGTACTGGCTGGCCTGCAACAGGGAGTCGTGCGTGCCCATGTCCAGCCAGGCGAAGCCGTGGCCCAGCTCGATCAGCCGGGCGCGGCGCTGCTCCAGGTACACCTTGTTGACATCGGTGATCTCCAGCTCGCCGCGCGCGGAGGGCCGGATGTTCTTGGCGATGTCGACGACGTCGTTGTCGTACAGGTAGAGCCCGGTGACGGCCAGGTTCGAGCGCGGCCGCTCGGGCTTCTCCTCCAGCGAGAGCAGCAGCCCGTCCTTGTCGATCTCGCCGACGCCGTAGCGCTGCGGATCGCTCACCGGATAGCCGAACAGCACACAGCCGTCCAGGTGCCGGATGCTGCCCTGGAGCACGGAGGAGAACCCGGGCCCGTGGAAGATGTTGTCGCCCAGGATCAGCGCCACCGGGGAGTCCCCGATGTGGCCGGCGCCGAGGGTGATCGCCTGGGCGATGCCCTGGGGCTCGGGCTGCTCCGCGTAGGTGATCTCCAGGCCCAGCCGGGAGCCGTCGCCCAGCAGCCGCTGGAACAGCGGGATGTGCTGCGGCGAGGAGATGACCTGGATCTCGCGGATGCCGCCCAGCATGAGCATCGCGAGCGGGTAGTAGATCATCGGCTTGTTGTAGACCGGCAGGAGCTGCTTGGAGAGCGTCCCGGTCAGGGGCCGCAGCCGGGTGCCGCCGCCGCCGGCGAGGATGATCCCCTTCATCGGCGGCCGCCCCGGTGTCGTCTGGGTCATCGTTTCTCCGTCGGTTGAGGAAGGCGGCGGCCGGCCCCGGCGCCGCCGGTGGCCGCCACCGCCGCCGCGACGGCCGCCACCACGGCGCCGGCCTCGTCGTCGCCGAGGTGGGGCCCGAGCGGCAGGCTGAGGACCTGTGCCGCCAGGCGTTCGGTGCGCGGGTGGGTGCCCTCCGGCGCGCCGGCCGGGTCGTCCGCGTAGGCCGGGGACCGGTGCGGCGGGACGGGGTAGTGGATCAGCGTCGCCACCCCCGCCCGGTCCAGCTCGCGGCGCAGCGCGTCGCGCTCCGCGCTGCGGATCACGTACAGGTGCCACACCGGGTCGGCCCACGGGGCGGCCTCCGGGAGGACGATGCCCGGCAGGCCGGCCAGCCCCTCCCCGTAGCGGGCGGCCACCGCGGCCCGGCGGGCGTTCCAGGCGTCGAGGCGCGGCAGCTTGGCGCGCAGCACCGCGGCCTGGAACTCGTCGAGCCGGGAATTACCGGCCCGCACCTCGTGCCGGTACTTCTCCCGGGACCCGAAGTTACGCAGCAGCCGCACCCGTTCGGCCACGGCGGCGTCACCGGTGACGACCGCCCCGCCGTCGCCCATCGCGCCCAGGTTCTTGCCCGGGTAGAAGCTGAAGGCGACCACGTGCCCGGAGCCGGTCCGGCGGCCCCGGTAGCGGGCGCCGTGCGCCTGCGCCGCGTCCTCCACGACCGCGAGTCCGTGCCGCCCGGCGAGCTCCAGCAGCGGGTCCATGTCGGCCGGGTGGCCGTACAGGTGGACCGGCAGCACGGCCCGGGTGCGCGGCGTCAGGGCCGCCTCGACCAGCCCGAGGTCCATGGACAGCCCGTCCGGGGACGGGTCCACGGGCACCGGCCGGGCCCCGGTCGCGGACACGGCCAGCCAGGTGGCGATGAAGGTGTGCGCGGGCACCACCACCTCGTCGCCGGGGCCGATGCCCAGGGCGCGCAGCGCCAGCTCCAGCGCGTCGCAGCCGCTGCCGACGGCGACGCAGTGCTCGTTGCCGCAGTAGGCCGCGAACTCCGCCTCGAACGCGTCGAGTTCCGGGCCGAGGAGATAGCGGCCCGACGCGGCGACCCGGCCGAGCGCGGCGTCGATGTCGGCCCGCAGCTCCCGGTAGGGGGCCTTCAGATCGAGGAAGGGCACGTTCACGTCAGGCTCCGTGCGTCGCGCAGGAAGGTGTCGTAGTCCCGGTAGTAGTCGGACTCCTCGTAGTGCCGGGACGCGAGGACCAGCGCGACGGAGTCCGGCGCGAAGTCCTTCAGCACCCGCCACACCATCGGGCCGATGTAGAGCCCGGCGCCCGGCTCGTCCAGCCGGTACGTGGCCCGCCGGAACCCGTCGTCCAGGCTGATCGAGAAGCCGCCGTGCACGGCGATGACCAGCTGTTCCAGGGTGCGGTGCCCGTGCAGCCCGCGCGGCGGCGAGGACGCGGCCTGGCCGTGCATGTAGTAGACCCGCTCGATGGCGAAGTCCACGGTCATGCCCGACTCGACCACGGAGAGGCTGCCGCGCGGGTCGATGTGCTGTTCGAGCCGGATCAGCCGGCACGGCTTGACCCGGCCGACGGGGCCGGGGTCCGGGGCACCGGCGGCCCCCTCGGGGCCGGGGGCACTCTCGTGGGCCGGGGCCTTCGCCGGCTGCCCGGCGGTTTTCTCGGCGATGGCGGCGCTCCTCTCGGGACGGGGCGCGGCTCCGCGGCCGGCGCGGACCGCGGAACCCGGGGCCGGCGGCCCGGTCAGCTCCACTCGACGTGGACGGGCAGGTACTTGGCCGTGAGCTGGTCGGCCTCGTAGTAGAGGGTCTTGTCGTGGTCGATCCGGAACGAGCTGACCTGGTCCAGCAGCAGCTCCAGCAGCACCTTGCCCTCCAGCCGGGCCAGGAAGGCGCCCAGGCAGTGGTGGATGCCGTGCCCGAAGGCCATGTGCCGGGTGCCCGCGCGCCGGATGTCGAAGGTGTCCGGGTCGGGGAAGTGCTCGGGGTCGCGGTTGGCCGACTGGCTCCACGCGATGACCATCTCGCCCTTCTTCATGACCGGGCCGAGGATGTCCGTGTCCTCCTTGAGGAAACGGAAGATGTTGTTGAACGGGCTGCGGTAGCGCAGCGTCTCCTCGATCGCGCCCGCCGCGAGCCCCCGGTCGGCACGCAGCTCGGCCAGCGCCCCCGGGTTCTCCTCCAGCACCAGGAAGAGGTTGCTGAGCAGGGTGCTGGACGACACGTGCCCGGCGGTCAGCAGCAGCGCGACGATGTTGACGATCTCCACATCGGTGAGCCGGACGCCGTCCTGCTCGGCCTGGACCAGGCCGGTGATCAGGTCGTCGGCCGGGTTCTCGCGCTTGTTCCGGATCTGCTCCAGGAGGTAGTCGGTCATCTCCTGGAGGGCCGGCCCGATCGTCTCGCCGAAGTTGTCGGGCAGGTTCGGGTACTCCAGGCCCTCGTTGGTCAGCAGCGTGTCGACCCACTCGCGGAACACGTCGCGGTCCGAGGCCGGGATGCCCAGCAGCTCGGCGATGACGATGACCGGCAGCGCGTACGACAGGTCGCCGACGACGTCGATCGTGTCCCGGCCCCGCACCTGGTCCAGCAGCTCCTGGTTGATCTCCCGGATCCGCGGCTCCAGGGCGGCCATCCGCTTGGGCGTGAACGCCTGGCTGACCAGCTTGCGCATCGGCCCGTGGGCCGGCGGGTCGAGGGCGCCGATGGTGCCCGGCCCGATGATCATCTCCAGCTCGGGCGGGGTCGGCATGACCTGGTTGAAGTCGGAGGAGAAGAACTCCGGATGGGTCGAGACGGTCAGGTAGTCGTCGTAGCGGAAGACCTGCCACGCCTGCCGGCCCTCGTCCCAGAAGACCGGGTGGTGGGCCCGGTTGAAGGCGAACCAGGCCAGCAGCTCCCGGGCGTCGGCCTCCTTGCTGAGCTCCAACGGCTCTGTCACGGCCTCGGTCATCGGCCATTCTCCTTGGGAAAGTAGTGGTGCGACGGCGGCCGACCCTACGAATCGCCAAGATCGCCGACAAGGCGGACCTGACACACCATGCATGCAGTGCGAAATCCCCCGGTCGACGAGAACTTGACACAATGCCGGGCGGATCGTTGTTCCGCCGATTCCCGGTCCTGTTCAATTCGCTTTTCGGGCCGCGGCGGCGACGTATGCGCGCGGCCCGTACGGGCGCTGCCCGGACCCCGGCCCTCATCCGCCGGCCGGGCCGGATCCCCGGTCCGGACGCCGCTTTCCGGAGAACCGGGGCGCCGGGGACGCCGCGCGCGGCGCGCAAGGGGGCACCGGCCGCCGGAGCCGTCCCGCCCCTCCCCCGTGGCCGGACCCCGCCCGGCCATGGCCTCTCCGGGACCACAGGAGGACGTACACCGTGAAGATCCTTGTCATCGGCGGCTCACAGTTCGTGGGGCGTGCCTTCGTCACCGAGGCCCTGGCCCGCGGCCATGAGGTCACCACCTTCAACAGGGGGGTCAGCGCCGCCGACCTCCCCGGCGTCGAAGCGGTCCACGGCGACCGCGAGGTCACGGCCGACCTGGAGCGGCTCGTCGCCGGCGGCCGGCACTGGGACGCGGTCGTGGACACCTGCGGCTACGTCCCCCGCGTCGTCGGCGAGGGGGCCCGCGTCCTGTCCGGCCACGCCGACGCCTACCTCTACGTGTCGAGCCTCGCGGCCCTCCGCGGCTGGGGCGCCGACCCGTCGGTCGACGACGATTCCCCCGCCCACGACTGCCCCCCGGACGCCGGCCCCGACGACGGCGACTACGGCGTCCTCAAGGCGGGCTGCGAACGGGCCGTCACCCGCCACTTCGAAGGCCGCACCCTGCTCTTCCGGGCCGGGGTGATCACCGGCCCGTACGACAACGTCGGCCAGCTGGACGCCTGGCTGTGGCGGCTGCGCGCGGCCGAGGGCGGGCGCCGGCGCGTCCTCGCCCCCGGCAACCCCGACCTCGCCATGCGCGTGATCGACGCCCGGGACATCGCCGCGTTCGGCCTGCACTGCCTCGACGCGCGCCGCACCGGCCCGTACATCGTCGCCGCCCCCGAGGACCACACCACCTACGGCGCCTGGCTCGCCGCCTGCGCCGAGGCCACCGGCACCGACCCCGAACTGGAGTGGGTCGACGACGACTTCCTCCTCGGCCACGGTGTGACGCCCTGGACCGACCTGCCGATGTGGATCCCCGACGCGCCGGAACACACCTGCATGTGGGCCACCCCCGCCACCCGTGCCGAGGCCGCGGGCCTCGTCTGCCGCCCGCCCGCCGAGACGGTGCGCGACACCTGGGCCGTCCTGCGCGAGCGCCCCGCCCCCGAACTGCCCCTCGCCAACACCCACGGCCACCTCAGCGGCCTCGCCGCCGGCCGGGAACGCGAACTGCTCGCCGCCTGGGACGCCCGGCGAGGGCCGGACACGGCCGCAAGGCGGACCTGACACAATTCCCGGGCGAATTCCGGAAATCAATTCACGCATTCCTGACCTGACACAATTACTTCCCGGTTGTTGACCGTTTCACCGGCCGAGTGCTGCCGCGCTGTACGATCTTGGGGAATCAGGAATTCACATGACATGGCACGGCGAGCACATGGGGAATGCTGGTGTCTGAAGATCTCGCGATTTCGAAAAGCGGCGACCGGAACGACGGCCGCGCCGATTCCTCCGTACCCGCCCCGGCGGGGGCCGTCGCCGTCGTCGGCATGGCCTGCCGCTTCCCCGGCGCACCCGGCCCCGACGCGTTCTGGGAGCTGCTGAGCACCGGGACGGAGGCCGTCGGCCGGGCCGCCGACGGCCGCCGCCGCGGCACGGTCGACGGGGTCGCGGACTTCGACGCCGCCTTCTTCGGCATGTCACCGCGCGAGGCCGCGGACACCGACCCCCAGCAGCGCCTCGTGCTCGAACTCGGCTGGGAGGCCCTGGAGGACGCCGGGATCCTCCCGGAGTCCCTGCGGGGCGAACAGGTGGGCGTGTTCGTCGGCGCCATGAGCGACGACTACGCCACCCTGCTGCACCGCACCGGCGCCCCCGTCGGCCCGCACACGGCCACCGGCCTCCAGCGCGCCATGCTCGCCAACCGCCTCTCCTACTTCCTCGGCACCCGCGGCCCGAGCCTGGTCGTGGACACCGCGCAGTCCTCCTCGCTGGCCGCGGTCGCCCTCGCCGTGGACAGCCTGCGCAACGGCACCTCGCGGCTGGCCGTCGCCGGCGGCGTCAGCCTGATCCTGGCCGACGACGGCTCGGCCGCCATGGAACGGCTCGGCGCCCTCTCGCCCGACGGCCGCTGCCACACCTTCGACGCCCGCGCCAACGGCTACGTACGGGGCGAGGGCGGCGCCGCGGTCGTCCTCAAGCCCCTCGCCGACGCCCTGGCCGACGGCGACCGCGTGCACTGCGTCGTACGCGGCGCCGCCCTCGGCAACGACGGCGGCGGCCCCGGCCTCACCGCCCCCGACCGCGAAGGCCAGGAGGCCGTCATCAGGGCGGCCTGCGCCCAGGCCGGCGTCCGCCCCGCGGACGTGCGGTTCGTCGAACTGCACGGCACGGGCACCCCCGTGGGCGACCCCGTCGAGGCCCACGCCCTCGGCGCGGTCTACGGCCGGGAACGCCCCGCCGACGACCCGCTGCTCGTGGGCTCCGTGAAGACCAACATCGGCCACCTGGAGGGCGCCGCGGGCATCGCGGGCCTGGTCAAGGCCGCGCTGTGCCTCCGCGAGCGCACCCTCCCGGCCTCCCTGAACTTCACCGCCCCCAACCCGGCCATCCCGCTGGAGCGGCTCCGCCTCGAAGTCCGTACGACCCGCACCGAGCTCGCCCCCGGCAAGGACGGCGCACCGCTGCTGGCGGGCGTCAGCTCGTTCGGCATGGGCGGCACCAACTGCCATGTGGTGCTGGAGGAGGCGCCGGGCGTGGAGCGTGCACGCGCGGCGCGGCCCGCGACTCCGGCCCGGGTCCCGCTGGTGCTGTCGGGCCGCTCCGAACAGGCGTTACGGGACCAGGCCGCACGGCTGCGCGACCACCTGGAGCGCACCGGCGCCGACCCGCTCGACGTCGCCTGCTCCCTCGCCACCACGCGCACCCTCTTCGAGCACCGCGCCGCCCTGTACTGCGCCGACCGCGAGGAGCTGACCACCCTGCTCGACGGGCTCGCCCAGGGCGGGACGCCCGCGGGCGTACGCACCGGGACGGCCGAGCCGGGCACCGGGGTGGCGATGCTGTTCACGGGTCAGGGTGCGCAGCGTGCGGGGATGGGGCGGGAGTTGTATGCCTCGGATCCGGTGTTCGCGGTGGCGTTGGACGAGGTGTGTGCCGAGCTGGGTGCGGTGGGCGGTCGTTCGCTCCGGGACGTGATGTTCGGTGACGACGCGGAGACGCTGGATCGCACCGAGTTCACGCAGCCTGCTTTGTTCGCGCTGGAGATGGCGTTGTTCAGGGCTGTGGAGGCGCGGGGTGTGCGTGCCGATGTGGTCTTGGGTCATTCCGTGGGGGAGATTGCCGCCGCTTGTGTGGCGGGTGTGTTCTCGGTGGCGGACGCGGCGCGGTTGGTGGTGGCGCGTGGTCGGCTGATGGGTGCGCTGCCGTCGGGCGGGGCGATGCTGTCCGTACGAGCCTCGGAAGCTGATCTGCCTGGTCTGTCGTCCGGTGTTTCGATCGCGGCCGTCAACGGCCCTTCCTCGGTGGTTCTGTCGGGCGAGAAGGAAGCCCTGGAGTCGACGGCCGCGCACCTTGCCGCCCGTGAGGTGAAGTGCACGTGGTTGCCGGTCTCCCATGCCTTCCACTCGGCGTTGATGGATCCGATGCTGGAGGAGTTCCGCCGGGTCGTGTCCACGGTGGAGTTCCACGAGCCGCGTCTGGCCGTGGTCTCCAACCTCACCGGTGAGCTCGCCACCTCCGGCGAGCTCGGCACCGCCGACTACTGGGTGCGTCACGCTCGCGAGGCCGTCCGCTTCGCCGACGGCGTCCGTGCCGCCCGCGCGACCGGCGCCGACGTCTTCCTGGAGATAGGCCCCCAAGCGGTCCTCTCCGGCATGGCCGGCCCCTGCCTCGACGCCGACCCCGCCCTCCTCCTCGTACCGGCCCTCCGCCGCGACCGGTCCGAGACCGAGGCGTTCGCGTCGGCCCTCGCCGCGCTCCACACGCGCGTCCCCCGCCTCGACGCCGCGGCGGCGTACGAGGGTTCCGGCGCCCGCCGGGTGCCGCTGCCGACATACGCCTTCCAGCGCCGTACCCACTGGGCGCGAGGCCTCGACCCCCGGCAGCCGGCCCCCGCCGTGGCGCAGGCCCCCGACGCCGTGGAGACGGTCCGGGAGTCCCCGGCCCCCGGACCGCGCCGGACGGACCGGCCTATGTCGCGCGACCGGCTGCTCCGGCTCGTCCGGGAGACCGCCGCGACCGTCCTGGGCCACGACGACCCCGCGGAGATCGCCCTCGACCGCCCCTTCACCGCGCAGGGGATGGACTCGGTGACGGCGGTCGAACTCCGCGACCTGCTGAGCGCCGCCACCGGCGTGCCCCTCGCCCCCGGCCTCGTCTACAACCTGCCCACCCCGCGCGCCGTGGCCGACCATCTGGCCGGAACCCAGCTCGGCGTGCCGACCGCGGATCCGGCCACCGCCCCCGCCGCCACTCCTGTGGCGACGCGCGACACCACGGACGACGATCCCGTCGTCATCGTCGGCGCCGGCTGCCGCCTCCCCGGCGGCGTGGACTCGCCCGCAGGGCTGTGGGACCTGGTGTCCACGGGCACCGACGCGATCTCCTCCTTCCCCGCCGACCGCGGCTGGGACCTCGACGCGCTGTACGACGCCGACCCCGGCGTGCCGGGCAGGACCTACGTGCGCCAGGGCGGATTCCTCCACGGGGCCGCCGGGTTCGACCCCGACTTCTTCGGGATCAGCCCGCGCGAGGCCACCGCGATGGACCCCCAGCAGCGGCTGCTCCTGGAGACCTCCTGGGAGGCCCTGGAGGACGCCGGGATCGTCCCGGCGTCCCTGCGCGGCGGTGACACCGGGATCTTCATCGGTGCCGTGGCGCCCGAGTACGGCCCCAGGCTGCACGAAGGGGCCGACGCGTTCGCGGGCTACCTGCTCACCGGCACCACGCCGAGCGTCGCCTCGGGCCGCCTCGCCTACGTCCTCGGGACGCACGGCCCGGCCCTGACCGTGGACACCGCCTGCTCGTCGTCGCTGGTCGCGACGCACCTCGCGGTACAGGCCCTGCGCCGGGGGGAGTGCCGCCTGGCACTGGCCGGCGGCGTCACGGTGATGTCCGGGCCCGGCATGTTCGTGGAGTTCTCCCGCCAGCTGGGCCTGGCCCCGGACGGCCGGTGCAAGCCCTTCTCCGCCGACGCCGACGGCACGGCCTGGTCCGAGGGCGTCGCCGTGCTCGCGCTCGAACGGCTCTCGGACGCGCGGCGCGCCGGCCACCGCGTGCTGGCGGTCGTCCGGGGCACGGCCGTGAACCAGGACGGTGCCAGCAACGGCCTGACGGCACCGAGCGGTCCGGCGCAGGAGGACGTCGTCAGGCGGGCGCTGGCCGACGCGGGCCTGACCCCGGGCGACGTCGACGCCGTCGAGGCGCACGGCACGGGCACCGCGCTGGGCGACCCGATCGAGGCGGACGCGCTGCTGGCCACGTACGGCCGGGGCCGGAGCGGCGATCCGCTGTGGCTGGGGTCGCTGAAGTCGAACATCGGGCACGCCCAGGCGGCCGCCGGCGCCGGTGGCGTCATCAAGATGCTCCAGGCGATGCGGCACGGCGTGCTGCCGCGCACGCTCCACGCGGGCACCCCCAGCCCGCACGTCGACTGGGCGTCGGGAGCCGTCGAGCTGCTGGCCGAGGAGCGCCCCTGGCCCGCACGCGAGGGCCGCCCGCGCCGTGCGGGCGTCTCCTCCTTCGGCATCAGCGGCACCAACGCCCACGTGATCCTTGAGGAGCCCCCGGCCGAACCGGCCGGGGCGACCGCCCCCGACGAGCACTTCGAGCCCCCGGCGGTCATGGCGTGGCCGGTGTCGGCCCACTCCGAGCAGGCCTTGCGCGCCCAGGCGGCGCGGCTGCGTGAGCACCTGGAGCGCACCGGCGCCGATCCGCTGGACGCCGCGCATTCGCTCGCCGCCACGCGCTCGTCCTTCGGCGAGCGGGCGGTCGTGCTGGGCCGCGACCGCGGGGAACTGCTGGCCGGCCTCGACGCGCTCGCCGCCGGGAGCCCGGCGCCTCAGCTGGTCAGGGGCACGGCCGACCCGGAGACCGGGGTGGCGGTGCTGTTCACTGGCCAGGGCGCGCAACGCGTCGGGATGGGGCGGGAGCTCTACGTCTCCGACGCGGTGTTCGCGGCGGCGCTGGACGAGGTGTGCGCCGAACTCGGCCCGGTGGACGGGCACTCGGTGCGCGACGTGATGTTCGCCGACGCGGGGCTGCTGGACCGTACGGAGTTCACGCAGCCTGCTTTGTTCGCGCTGGAGATGGCGTTGTTCAGGGCTGTGGAGGCGCGGGGTGTGCGTGCCGATGTGGTGCTGGGTCATTCGGTGGGGGAGATCGCGGCTGCTTGTGTGGCGGGTGTGTTCTCGGTGGCGGACGCGGCGCGGTTGGTGGTGGCGCGTGGTCGGCTGATGGGTGCGCTGCCGTCGGGCGGGGCGATGCTGTCCGTACGAGCCTCGGAAGCTGATCTGCCTGGTCTGTCGTCCGGTGTTTCGATCGCGGCCGTCAACGGCCCTTCCTCGGTGGTTCTGTCGGGCGAGAAGGAAGCCCTGGAGTCGACGGCCGCGCACCTTGCCGCCCGTGAGGTGAAGTGCACGTGGTTGCCGGTCTCCCATGCCTTCCACTCGGCGTTGATGGATCCGATGCTGGAGGAGTTCCGCCGGGTCGTGTCCACGGTGGAGTTCCACGAGCCGCGTCTGGCCGTGGTCTCCAACCTCACCGGTGAGCTCGCCACCTCCGGCGAGCTCGGCACCGCCGACTACTGGGTGCGTCACGCTCGCGAGGCCGTCCGCTTCGCCGACGGCGTCCGTGCCGCCCGCGCCGCCGGTGCGAGCGTGTTCCTGGAGGTAGGCCCGCAGGCCGTCCTCTCCGGCATGGCCGGCCACTGCTTCGACGACGAGGCCGAAGCCCCGCTCCTCGTCCCGGCCCTGCGTCGCGACCGGCCGGAGACCGACACCCTGATCGAGGCGCTCGCCGCCCTCGCCGTCCGGGGCGTCGACGTCGACTGGGCCGCGCTCCACGAGGGAAGCGGCGCGCGCCGGATCGACCTGCCGACGTACGCCTTCCAGCGCACCCGCTACTGGCTGGACGACGTTCCCGCCGCCCGCCCGGCCGCCGCGCGTACGGGCGTGGAAACCGGCCGGGAGACGGACGACGAGCTGCGGTACCGCGTCGCCTGGCAGCCCATGGGCGCCGCCGCTCCCGCCGCGCCCTCCCGCCCGTCGGAGCCGTGGCTGCTGCTCGCCCCGGACGACCCCGCCGACGCCGCGCTCACCGCCGGCATCGCACGCGAACTCACCGTACGAGGAGCGGACGTCCACACCCTCGTGCTTCCCGCGGGCGCCGACCGGGACACGGCCGTCCGGCTGCTGCGGGAAGCCGGTGACCCGGCCGCGCGATGCGCGCGCGTCCTGTGGCAGGCCCCGGCCGATCCCGGCCCGGCCGACGCGGTGGCGCTCCTCCAGGCCTTGGGCGAGGCCGGGCCCGGTGCCGCCCCGCTGTGGATCGCCACGCGCGGCGCGGTGGCCGTCGGTCCGGGTGAGTCGCCGTCGCCCGCCGGCGCGCAGATCTGGGGGCTGGGCCAGGTCGCGGCCGTCGAACTCGGCCACCGCTGGGGCGGTCTGGTGGACCTGCCCGCCGAACCCGCCCCCGCCGCCCTCCGCGCCCTCGGCGGGGTGGTCCTCACGGACACGCGGGCGAGCGCCCACGCCCCCGAGAACCAGATCGCGGTACGCGCCTCCGGCGTCCACGTGCGCCGCGTGGTGCCCGCCCCCGCCCCGGCCGCCCGGCACGACTGGAACCCCTCCGGCACCGTCCTGATCACCGGCGGCACCGGCGCGCTCGGCGCCCAGGTGGCGCGCAGGCTCGCGCGCGCCGGGGGACCGCACCTGCTGCTGACCGGCCGCCGGGGCCCGGACGCCCCCGGAGCGGCCCGGCTGGCCGAGGAACTGACCGCGCTCGGCGCCGGCGTCACCGTGGCCGCCTGCGACGTCGCCGACCGGGCGGAGCTCGCCGCACTCCTCGCCGGCATCCCCGGCGACCGGCCGCTGACCGCCGTGCTGCACGCGGCCGGTGTCCTCGACGACGGTGTCCTCGACGGGCTCACCCCCGGGCGGATCGACGCGGTCCTCCGGGCGAAGGTCACCGCCGCCACCCACCTGGACGACCTCACCGCCGGGCTCGCCCTCGACGCCTTCGTGCTCTTCTCCTCGGTCGTCGGGGTGTGGGGCAACGGCGGCCAGGCCCCGTACGCGGCGGCCAACGCCGCCCTCGACGCCCTCGCGCACCGGCGCCGGGAGCGGGGACAGCGCGCCACGTCCCTCGCCTGGGGGCCGTGGGCCGGCGCCGGGATGGCGGCCGGCGCGGGAGCGGCCACCGCCTTCGCCCGGGACGGCGTCCGGGCGCTGGACCCGGAGCGCGCGCTCGACGCGCTGGACCGCGCCGTCCGCGCCGACGAGACCTCGGTGATCGTCGCCGGGGTGGACTGGACCGCCTTCGCCGGACCGTCGGCCCCCCGGGGGGCCTGGGCGCTGTTCGACGGGGTCCCGGCGGTCCGCGCCGCCCGTTCCGCCGCCCTGGAGACGGCCCGTATGGCTCCCGGCACCGCCCCGGCCGGTGAACGCGCCCGGCTGTCGGGGAGCCTCCCGGAGAAGGAACGCCGGCGGGAACTGCTCGACCTGGTGCGTACGGAGGCCGCCCTGGTGCTCCGGCGCGGCTCGGCGGCCTCGGTCGACCCGCGGGCCGCGTTCAAGGCCAGTGGATTCGACTCGCTCACCGTCCTCGAACTGCGCAACCGGCTCGCCGCCGCCACCGGCCTCGCCCTGCCCAGCAGCTTGTTGTTCGACCACCCCGACCCCACCACCCTGGCCCGGCACCTGCACGACGAACTCTTCGGCGCCGGAACGGACGCGGCGGCACCCGAAGCGGCCGCCACCGCCCGGCTCACGGCCGGCACGGACGAGCCGATCGCCGTCGTCGGCATGGCCTGCCGCTACCCCGGCGGCGCCACCTCGCCGGACGCCCTCTGGGACCTGCTCGCCACCGGGACCGACGCGATCTCCCCCTTCCCGGCCGGCCGCGGCTGGGACCTCGACGGGCTCTACGACCCGGACCCGGACGCGCCGGGGAAGACCTACGTGCGCCAGGGCGGATTCCTGCACGACGCGGGTGACTTCGACCCCGAGTTCTTCGGGATCGGCCCGCGCGAGGCCGCCGCGATGGACCCCCAGCAGCGGCTGCTCCTGGAGACGTCCTGGGAGGTCCTGGAGGACGCCGGGATCGTGCCGGAGACGCTGCGCGGCACCCGCACCGGAGTCTTCGCCGGCATCTCCCAGCAGGACTACGCCGGGCGGATGCACGACTCCGCCGACAAGTACGGCGGCCACATGCTCACCGGGACCCTGGCCAGCGTGATCTCGGGCCGGGTCGCCTACACGCTGGGGCTTCAGGGTCCGGCGTTGACGGTGGACACGGCGTGTTCGTCGTCGTTGGTGGCGTTGCATCTGGCGGTGCAGTCGTTGCGTCGGGGTGAGTGTGATCTGGCGTTGGTGGGTGGGGTGACGGTTTTGGCGTCGCCGACGGTGTTCGTGGAGTTTTCGCGGCAGCGTGGGTTGGCGGTGGATGGTCGGTGCAAGGCGTTCGCGGAGGGTGCTGACGGTACGGCGTGGTCCGAGGGGGCCGGGGTGCTGTTGGTGGAGCGGCTCTCGGATGCGCGGCGTAATGGTCACCGGGTGCTCGCGGTCGTACGGGGCACCGCCGTCAACCAGGACGGTGCCAGCAACGGCCTGACCGCTCCCAGTGGGCCGGCGCAGCAGCGGGTGATCCGTGAGGCTCTGGCCGATGCGGGTGTGTCCGCGGGTGAGGTCGATGTGGTGGAGGCGCACGGTACGGGTACGGCGTTGGGTGATCCGATCGAGGCGGGGGCGTTGCTGGCGACGTACGGGCGGGAGCGCTTGGGTGAGCCGTTGTGGCTGGGCTCGCTGAAGTCGAACATCGGGCATGCCCAGGCCGCCGCGGGTGTGGCCGGTGTGATCAAGATGGTGCAGGCCATGAGGCACGCGCAGTTGCCCCGGACGCTGCACGTGGACGCCCCGTCGTCCCGCGTGGATTGGTCCACAGGCTCGCTGCGCCTGCTGACCGAGTCCCGGGCGTGGGAGGCGCGGGCGGACCGGCCGCGTAGGGCGGGTGTCTCCGCGTTCGGTGTCAGTGGGACGAACGCCCACGTCATCGTCGAGGAACCGCCGGCCGAAGCGGAGACGGCGCCCGCGACCGAGCCCACGCCCGGGGCCTCTCCGGTCCTGTCGTGGCCGGTGTCGGCGCGCACGGAACCGGCGCTGCGGGCCCAGGCGGCCCGGCTGCGCGACCACTTGGCGCACATGGACGACGCCGACCCCCGGGACATCGGCCACTCGCTGGCCGTCACGCGTGCGTCGTTCGGTGAGCGGGCGGTGGTGCTGGGGCGTGACGGTGGGGAGTTGCTGGCGGGGCTGGATGTGCTTGCTGCCGGTGGTGAGATGCCTGGTGCGGTGGTGCGGGGGACTGCGGTGCGGGGGAGTCGTGTCGCTGTGCTGTTCACGGGTCAGGGTGCGCAGCGTGCGGGGATGGGGCGGGAGTTGTATGCCTCGGATGCGGTGTTCGCGGTGGCGTTGGACGAGGTGTGTGCCGAGCTGGGTGCGGTGGGTGATCGTTCGCTCCGGGATGTGATGTTCGGCGATGACGCGGAGACGCTGGATCGCACCGAGTTCACGCAGCCTGCTTTGTTCGCGCTGGAGATGGCGTTGTTCAGGGCCGTGGAGGCGCGGGGTGTGCGTGCCGATGTGGTCCTGGGTCATTCGGTGGGGGAGATCGCGGCTGCTTGTGTGGCGGGTGTGTTCTCGGTGGCGGACGCGGCGCGGTTGGTGGTGGCGCGTGGTCGGCTGATGGGTGCGCTGCCGTGGGGCGGGGCGATGCTGTCCGTACGGGTCGCGGAAGCCGACCTGCCCGCTCTGCCGTCCGGTGTTTCGATCGCGGCCGTCAACGGCCCCGCGTCGGTGGTTCTGTCGGGGGAGAAGGCCGCTCTGGAGGGCTTGGCTTCGGAGCTCGCGGACGGGGACGTGAAGTGCACGTGGCTGTCCGTCTCCCATGCCTTCCACTCGGCGCTGATGGACCCCATGCTGGACGAGTTCCGGCAGGTCGCCTCGTCGGTGGAGTTCCACGAGCCCCGTCTGGCCGTGGTCTCCAACCTCACCGGTGAACTCGCCACCTCCGGCGAGCTCCGCACCGCCGACTACTGGGTGCGTCACGCCCGTGAGGCGGTCCGTTTCGCCGACGGGTTACGCGCGGCCCGCGCGACCGGCGCCGATGTCTTCCTGGAGATAGGCCCCCAGGCCGTTCTCTCCGGCATGGCCGGTCACTGCTTCGACGCCGAGTCCGAGGCACCCCTCCTCGTACCGACCCTCCGCCGCGACCACCCCGAGCCGGAGGCCCTGGCCGCCGCCCTCGCCACTCTCCACACCCGGGTCGCCGAGCTCGACGGTGCCGCCGTGTACGGGCACGCCGACGGCCGGCGCGTGCCGCTGCCGACGTACGCCTTCCAGCGCCGCACCTACTGGGCGTCCGGTTCGGCCCCCGGCCACGGCACCGCCGCCGCGGCCCACTTCGGGCTGGTCTGGAAGGACCACCCCTTCCTCACCGGCGAGACCCCGATCGCGGGCTCCGGTGCGACGCTCTTCACCGGAAGGCTGTCGCTCGCCGACCACCCCTGGCTGGCCGACCACGCCGTGTCCGGCTCGGTGCTGCTCCCCGGGACGGCCTTCGCCGATCTGCTGCTGCGCGTCGCCGAAGAGGTGGGCGCGGGCGCGGTCGAGGAGTTCGACCTCCGCGCGCCCTTGGCCCTTCCGGAGCGCGGTGCCACCCGGGTGCAGGTGCTGGTCGACGCGCCGGACGCGCGCGGGCTGCGCGCCGTCACCGTCGCCGCGCGTCCGGAGCACCCGGGCCCGTACGGCGAGGAGCCGGAGTGGACCGAGCACGCCGGCGGTGTGCTCGCGCCCGTACGGCCCGCCGCGCCCGGGGCCGCGTGGGCGGCGGGGGCCTGGCCGCCGCCGCGCGCCGAGAAGGCCGACGTGGACGAGCTGTACGAGGGCTTCGCGGCAGGCGGTTACGGCTACGGGCCGGCGTTCACCGGACTGACGGGGGTGTGGCGCCGGGGGACCGAGGTCTTCGCCGAGGTGCGGCTGCCCGGCGCGGCCGGCGGCGCGGGCGGGTTCGGCATCCACCCCGCGCTGTTCGACGCCGCCCTGCACCCCTGGCGCGCGGGCGGGTTGCTGTCCGAAGCAGCCGGCGACCCCGGCACGCTCGTACCGTTCTCATGGCAGGGCGTCTCCCTGTACGCGACCGGTTCCGACACCCTGCGCGTCCGGCTGGCCCCGGCGCGGGACGGCGGCGCCTTCTCGGTGCACGCCGCCGACACGACCGGTGCGCCCGTCCTCGCCCTGGACGCGCTCACCCTGCGCCCGGTCGCCCTGGGCCCGGACGAGGCAGGACCCGCCCCGATGTACCGGGTCGACTGGCGTCCCGTGCCGTCGCCGGGGCCCGGTGCCCCCGCGGCGGCCCGCACCTGGCCGGTCGTAGGAGCCGCCACCGACGACGTGGCGGCGGCCCTGCGCGCGCTGCCGGGGGCCGACCCCGCGCCGTACGTGCGCCTCGCGGCCCTCCGCGAGGCGCTGGACGGGGGAGCGCCCGTACCCGGCATCGTCGTTGTCCCGCCCTTCGGCACCGAGCCCGGCCCGGACGCCGACCCCGATCCCGTACGCGCGTACCTCCGCCGCGGCCTGTCCCTCGTCCAGGAGTGGGCCGGGGACGAACGCCTGGCGGGCTCGCGGCTGGTCGTCCTCACCCGGAACGCCGTCGAGGCCGGGGACACCGACGTGCCCGACCTCGCGGGCGCCGCCCTCTGGGGGCTGCTGCGCTCCGCCCAGGCGGAGTACCCGGACCGCTTCACGCTCGTCGACCTCGACGGCTCCCCGGCGTCCCGGGCCGCCCTGCCCGTGGCGCTGGCCTCGGACGAGCCCCAGCTCGCGCTGCGTGCGGGCGCCCTGCTCGCACCCGCGCTCGCCCCGCTGCCGGCACCCGCGCCGGCGGCGGACGGCACTGCCACCGGCTCCGGCGCGGCCTTCGACCCCGAGGGCACCGTACTGATCACCGGCTGCACCGGCGCCCTCGGGCGCCGCGTCGCCCCGCACCTCGCCCGGCGCCACGGTGTCCGCCGCATGCTGCTCGTCAGCAGGCGCGGCCCGGACGCCCCCGGAGCCGCCGCCCTGGAGCGGGAACTGACCGGGCTGGGCGTCTCCGTCACCTTCGCCGCCTGCGACCTGGCGGACCCCGCCGACGTCGGGAAGACGGTCGCCGCCGTCCCGCCCGAGCACCCGCTCACCGCCGTCGTGCACACCGCCGGCGTCCTCGACGACGGCGCGCTCGCCGGTCTGACCCCCGAGCGGATCGACACCGTCCTGCGGTCCAAGGCCGACGCCGTCCGCAACCTGCACGAGGCCACCGAGGGCCTGCCGCTGCGCGCGTTCGTCCTGTTCTCCGCCGCCGCCGGACTGCTCGGCCGCCCGGGGCAGGCGTCCTACGCGGCGGCCAACGGCGTCCTCGACGCGTTCGCCCGGACCCGGCGGGCGGCCGGACTCCCGGCGGTGTCCCTGGCCTGGGGGCTGTGGGACGAACGGGACGGCATGGCCGGAGGACTGGACGACGTGGCCCGCCACCGGCTGCGCCGCGAGGGCATCGCGCCCATGCCGCCCGCGCAGGGCCTCGGACTGCTCGACCGGGCCCTGGCCGCGCACCGGGACGGCGACGGCCCCGCCGTCCTCGTACCGCTGCTGCTCGACAGGCCCGCGCTGCGCCGCCTCGCCGCCGAGCGGGGACCGGGCGCGGTGCCGCCCCTGCTGCGGGCCCTCGTCCCGGCCGGCCCTCGCCGGACGGCCGCGGCACAGGCGGCCGGGGCCGGCGACGCGGGTCGCGACGGCTCCGGGGAGGCGGCGCGCATCGCGGCGCTGCCCGGCGAGGAGCGGGCGGCCGCGCTGCTGGAGCTCGTCACCGGACAGGTCGCGGACGTCCTCGGACACGCGTCGGCCGCCGAGGTCGACCCGGAGCGCTCCTTCCGGGAGATCGGCTTCGACTCACTGGCGGCGGTGGAACTCCGCAACCGGCTCGGCCGCCTCGTCGGCCTCAGGCTGCCGACCACGCTCGCCTTCGACCGCCCCACGCCGAAGGAGATGGCGGAGTGGCTCGACGGCGAACTGCCCCGGCCGGCCGCCGGCGCATCCGTCACCGACGCGCCCGACACCGGGTCCGTGCTGGACGGCATCGAGCAACTGGCGCGGACCGTGGCCCTGATGGACGCGGACGACGGCCTGCGCACCGACGTCCGCGAGCGGCTCGCCGGGCTGCTGGCCGCGTTCGACGCACCGAGGCCGGCGGCGGCCGGGGTCTCCGCGACCGCCGAGGCCCCCGTGACCGTCGCGGACCGGATCGACGAGGCGACCGACGACGAGATCTTCGCCTTCCTGGACGAGCAGCTGTGACCGCCCCGTGGACGACCGACGACCGCACGCCGAGGAGTGAGTGGCAGCGATGAGCACCGAGAACGACAAGATCCGCAGCTACCTGAAGCGTGCCACCACCGAACTCCACCGGACGAAAACGCGGTTGGCCGAGCTGGAAGCGGCCGGCCGCGAGCCGGTCGCGATCGTGGGCATGGCCTGCCGGTACCCCGGCGGGGTGACCACCCCGGAGGACCTGTGGGACCTGGTCACGACGGGCACCGACGCGATCTCCCCGTTCCCCACCGACCGGGGCTGGGACGTGGAGGGGCTCTACGACCCCGACCCGGACGCCACGGGGAAGAGCTACGTGCGCGAGGGCGGCTTCCTGCACGACGTGGCCCTGTTCGACCCGGAGTTCTTCGGCATGTCCCCGCGCGAGGCGACCGCGGTCGACCCCCAGCAGCGGCTGCTCCTGGAGACGTCCTGGGAGGCGCTGGAACGGGCCGGGATCGTGCCGGAGACGCTGCGCGGCACCCGCACCGGTGTCTTCACGGGCGTGATGTACGACGAGTACGGGGCCAGGTTCGCGCCCGCGCCCGCCGAGTTCGAGGGCTACCTGGTGAACGGCAGCGCGGGCAGCATCGCCTCCGGCCGGGTCGCCTACACGCTGGGGCTTCAGGGTCCGGCGTTGACGGTGGACACGGCGTGTTCGTCGTCGTTGGTGGCGTTGCATCTGGCGGTGCAGTCGTTGCGTCGGGGTGAGTGTGATCTGGCGTTGGTGGGTGGGGTGACGGTTTTGGCGTCGCCGACGGTGTTCGTGGAGTTTTCGCGGCAGCGTGGGTTGGCGGTGGATGGTCGGTGCAAGGCGTTCGCGGAGGGTGCTGACGGTACGGCGTGGTCCGAGGGGGCCGGGGTGCTGTTGGTGGAGCGGCTCTCGGATGCGCGGCGTAATGGTCACCGGGTGCTCGCGGTCGTACGGGGCACCGCCGTCAACCAGGACGGTGCCAGCAACGGCCTCACGGCGCCCAGTGGGCCCGCCCAGCAGAAGGTCATCCAGGACGCTCTGGCCGATGCGGGTGTGTCCGCCGGTGAGGTCGATGCGGTGGAGGCGCACGGTACGGGTACGGCGTTGGGTGATCCGATCGAGGCGGGGGCGTTGCTGGCGACGTACGGGCGGGAGCGCCCGGGTGAGCCGTTGTGGCTGGGCTCGCTGAAGTCGAACATCGGGCACGCGCAGGCCGCCGCCGGGGTCGGTGGTGTGATCAAGATGGTGCAGGCCATGCGGCACGGCCTGCTGCCCCGCACCCTGCACGCCGATTCCCCCACGTCCCGCGTGGACTGGACCTCGGGCGCGGTGGAGCTGTTGCGCGAGTCCCGGGCGTGGGAGGCGCGGGCGGACCGGCCGCGTAGGGCGGGTGTCTCCGCGTTCGGTGTCAGTGGGACGAACGCCCACGTCATCGTCGAGGAACCGCCGGCCGAAGCGGACGTGACCGTCGCCGCCGTGCCCGTCGCCGAACCGCCCGCCGTGCTCGCCTGGCCGGTGTCGGCGCGCACGGAACCGGCGCTGCGGGCCCAGGCGGTGCGGCTGCGCGAGCATCTCGAAGGGCTCCCGGTCTTCTCGCCCTCGACGTCGGGCACGCTCTCGTCACCACGCGTGCGTCGTTCGGTGAGCGGGCGGTGGTGCTGGGGCGTGACGGTGGGGAGTTGCTGGCGGGGCTGGATGTGCTGGCTACTGGCGGCGAATTGCCTGGTGCGGTGGTGCGAGGGACGGCCGTTCGGGGCAGTCGTATCGCTGTCTTGTTCACGGGTCAGGGTGCGCAGCGTGCGGGGATGGGGCGCGAGCTGTATGCCTCGGATCCGGTGTTCGCGGTGGCGTTGGACGAGGTGTGTGCCGAGCTGGGTGCGGTGGGCGGTCGTTCGCTCCGGGACGTGATGTTCGGTGACGACGCGGAGACGCTGGATCGCACCGAGTTCACGCAGCCTGCTTTGTTCGCGCTGGAGATGGCGTTGTTCAGGGCCGTGGAGGCGCGGGGTGTGCGTGCCGATGTGGTCTTGGGTCATTCCGTGGGGGAGATTGCCGCCGCTTGTGTGGCAGGTGTGTTCTCGGTGGCGGACGCGGCGCGGTTGGTGGTGGCGCGTGGTCGGCTGATGGGTGCGCTGCCGTGGGGCGGGGCGATGCTGTCCGTACGAGCCTCGGAAGCTGATCTGCCTGGTCTGCCGTCCGGTGTTTCGATCGCGGCCGTCAACGGCCCTTCCTCGGTGGTCCTCTCGGGGGAGAAGGCCGCTCTGGAGGGCTTGGCTTCGGAGCTGGCGGACGGGGACGTGAAGTGCACGTGGTTGGCGGTCTCCCATGCCTTCCACTCGGCGTTGATGGATCCGATGCTGGACGAGTTCCGGCAGGTCGCCTCGTCGGTGGAGTTCCACGAGCCGCGTCTGGCCGTGGTCTCCAACCTCACCGGTGAGCTCGCCAGCTCCGGCGAGCTCGGCACCGCCGACTACTGGGTGCGTCACGCCCGTGAGGCGGTCCGTTTCGCCGACGGGTTACGCGCGGCCCGCGCGACCGGCGCCGATGTCTTCCTGGAGATAGGCCCCCAGGCCGTTCTCTCCGGCATGGCCGGTCACTGCTTCGACGCCGAGTCCGAGGCACCCCTCCTCGTACCGACCCTCCGCCGCGACCATCCAGAGCCGGAGGCCCTGGCCGCCGCCCTCGCCGCCCTCCACACCCGTGGCCACCGGATATCCCTGCTCCCTCCCGTACCGGACGCCCCGTACATCCCCCGCTTCGACCTGCCGACCTACCCCTTCCAGCGCGACCGTTACTGGCTGGCCGGCTCCCCGGAACCCGCGCTGGACGGCGATCTCTCGGCCGCCGGTCTCACCGCCGTCGCGCACCCTCTGCTCGCCGCCGCCGTGGAGGTCCCCGGGACCGGCACCACCGTCTGGACCGGCAGGCCGACGCCCTCGGAACTCCCGTGGCTCGCCGACCACCTGGTGTGGGACCGGGGCGTCGTCCCGGGAGCGGCCTTGCTGGAGGCCGTGCTCCGGATCGGTGCGCGCGCCGGCCTGCCGCGGGTCGCCGAGCTGGTCCTGGAGACCCCGCTGACCTGGAGCCCGGACGCGCTCCCGCAGATCCGGGCCGTCGTGGGCGCCCCGGGGGCCGGGGGAGCCCGCGAGGTCACCCTTCACTCCCGGCCCGAGCCCGGCGCGGACCTCGCCCAGGGAGCGGACGCCCAGGGAGCCGACGCCCCTTGGACCCGGCACGCCTCCGGCCTGCTCGCCCCGGCCACCGGCGACGACGGCCCCGACGACGAGGGCTTCGCCGACCTCGCCGGACCCTGGCCGCCCACCGGTGCACAACCCCTCGACGTCTCCGGCCAGTACGCTCTCTTCGCCGCCGCCGGAGTCGGCTACGAAGGCGCCTTCCGCGGGCTGCGCGCGGCGTGGCGGCGCGGTGGCGAGATCTTCGCCGAGGTGCGGCTGCCCGACGAGTACGCCGTCGACGCCGCACGCTACGGGGTGCACCCGGCGCTGCTCGACGCGGCGCTCCACCCGATCGCGCTCCTCGGCCCGGAGGCCGGCGGCGGGCACGGCCTGCTGCCGTTCTCCTGGACCGACGTGGTGCGCCATCAGGCCACCGGCGCCGGACACGCCCTGCGCGTACGCGTCGTGGCGCGCGACGGCGGCGGACCCGGGGACGGTGCCGGCGCGGCCGTGACGGTCACGGCCGCCGACCGTGAGGGCGCCCCCGTCCTCACCGTCCGCTCGCTGGCGCTGCGCCGCATCGCCCCCGACCGCCTGCCCGCCGCTCCCGCCGCCCCGCTCCACCGCGTGGACTGGACGCCCCTCCCGGAGGCCGCGCCCGCCGCCGCGCCCGTGAGCTGGGCCGTCACCGGGCCCGTGGCCGCGGCCACCCTCACCGGGCTGCGAGCCGCCGGAGCGGACGTACGCGTCCTCCCCGGGCCCGACGCCCACGCGGCCCCGCACGCTGTTCCGGCCGCGCCTGTGGCGCCCCCGTCCGGGCTCTCCGGTGCCGCCACAGCCCGCGCCGCCGTCTCGGACGTCGTCTCGGGTGCTCCCGTCCCGGCCGCCGTCTCCGGTGCTCCGCAGGCCGATGCTCACGCCACCCCGGTCGCCCCGCAGGCTGCTCCGGCCGCGCCCGTGGCGCCTTCCTCCGGGTTCTCCGGTGCCGCTGCGGCGCGCGTCGCCGTCTCGGACGTCGTCTCGGGTGCTCCCGTCCCGGCCGCCGTCTCCGGTGCCCCGCAGGCCGCCGCTCACGCCACCCCGGCCGCCCCGCAGGTCGCTCCGGCCGCGCCCGTAGCGTCCCCCTCCGGGTTCTCCGGTGCTGCCGTGGCTCGCGCCGTCGTCTCGGGCGCCCCCGCCCCAACTGCCGCCTCCGGCGCCCCGCAGGCCGACGCCTGGTCCTCCCTGGCCGCCCCTGCGAGCGCGCCCGCCGACCCGTCCACGGAGCCGCCCGCCGACGTCGTCGTCCTCGACCTGACCGCCCCGCCGGTGGACGGTGAGGTGTCCCAGGACCTCCCCGACCGTGTCCGTACGGTCGTGCGCCGGGTGCTGCGCGCGGTGCAGTCACCTCCGGCCGCCGACGCGCCGCGGCTCGTGATCCTCACCCGGGGTGCCGCCGGGCCCGCCGGACCCACCGGCCCCGTGGCCGACCCGGCGGGGGCCGCCGCCTGGGGGCTCGTCCGTACCGCGCAGACCGAGCAGCCCGGCCGCTTCGTGCTCGTCGACGTCGACGACCGGCCGGAGTCGCTCCGCGCCCTGCCCGGTCTCCTCGCCACCGACGCCACCCAGATCGCGGTACGCGCCGGCCTCGCCACCGTGCCGCGCCTCGTGCGGGTCACCGGCGAAGCCGCGCGCCCCGGCAGCCCCGTCGGCGCGGGGGCGGCGTGGCCGCCCGCCCCGGACGGCACCGTGCTGATCACCGGCGGTACCGGCGCGCTGGCCGCCGAGACCGCCCGGCACCTGGTGGCCCGGCACGGCGTACGGCACCTGCTGCTCGTCAGCAGGCGTGGCGCGGACGCGCCGGGCGCCGCGGCCCTGGCCGCCGAACTCACCGCTCTCGGCGCCGAGGTCGGGCTGCGGGCCTGTGACGTCGCCGACCGCGACGCCGTCCGCCGGCTGCTCGGGGGCATCCCCGCCGAGCACCCGCTGACCTGTGTCGTGCACACCGCCGGTGTCCTGGACGACGGCGTGCTGTCCGCGCAGACGCCCGAGCGGATCGACGCCGTGCTGCGGCCGAAGGCGGACGCCGCCGTCCACCTGGACGCGTTGACGCGTGAGCCGGGTTCCCCGGTGTCGCTGGTGCTGTTCTCCTCCGTCTCCGGTGTCCTCGGCAGCGCGGGCCAGGCCGGGTACGCGGCGGCGAACGCGTTCCTGGACGCGCTGGCCGCCCGGCGGTGCGCCGACGGCCACCACGCCCTCTCGCTCGGCTGGGGCTGGTGGGCCGGGGCCGGGATGGCCACCGGGCTCGACGGCGCGGACGCCGCCCGGATCCGGCGCTCCGGCGTCGCCCCGGTCGGCACCCGCACCGCCCTGGACCTCCTCGACCGGGCGCTCACGCGGCCGGAGCCCGCGCTGCTGCCCGTACGGCTGGACCTGGCCGCGCTGCGCTCCGCCGCCCGTGACGGCGCGGCGCCGCCGGAGGTCCTGCGCGACCTGGCCGGGGGACCGGCCGCCCGTGCGGGGGCGGCGACCCGCACGGACCCGGGCGCCGGAGACGGCCTCCGGCCGTCCTCCGGACCGGCCGGCCCGGCCGCGGCCCTCGCGGAGCGTCTCGCGCACCGCTCCGCCCCCGAGCGGACGGCCCTGCTGCTCGACCTGGTGCGCACCGAGGTGGCCGCCGTGCTCGGGCACGGCGACCGGGGCGCGGTGGGCGCCGGGCGGTCCCTCAAGGAAGCCGGGTTCGACTCCCTCACCGCCGTGGACCTCCGCAACCGGCTCGGCGCGCGCACCGGCCTCCGGCTGCCCGCGACCCTCGTCTTCGACCACCCGACCCCGCTGGCCCTCGCCGAACTCCTGCGCGCCGGCCTGGACGAGGCGGCCGCGGCCGAGGCCGCCGCCGGCCCGGATCCCACCGGCCCGGCCGACGACCTCGCCACCGCCCTCGACCGGCTGGAACGCAGCCTCACGGCCGCCCCCGGCGACGCCGCCGGCCGGGCCCGCGCCGCCGAACGGCTGCGCGGCCTGCTCGCCGGGCTCACCGCGGATCCGTCCCTCCCGTCCGCCCGGCCCGCGCCGGGCGCCCCGGCCGCCCCCGACGGCGAACTCGTCGCCGACCGGCTCCGGTCCGCCTCCGACGACGAGCTCTTCGACTTGTTCGACAGCGACTTCCGGTGAGCCGCCGCCACCGGGCCGCTGCTGCCCCACCCCGGATCACCCGCACCACGTGAACCACGTGCACCACCCGGCCCCGGCCGGTCCCGCCCAGCCCTGATCACCACGAGAACGACCCAGAGGAGAACCGTGTCCGCAACCAACGAGGAGAAGCTGCGGGAGTACCTCCGGCGCGCGATGGCCGACCTGCACAGCACCCGCGAGCGGCTGCGCGAGGCCGAGTCGGCCGACGGGGAGCCGGTCGCGATCGTGGGCATGGCCTGCCGGTACCCCGGCGGGGTGGCCGGCCCCGAGGACCTGTGGGATCTGGTCGCCGCGGGCACCGACGCGATCTCCCCGTTCCCCACCGACCGGGGCTGGGACGCCGACGGGCTCTACGACCCGGACCCGGGCGTACCCGGCAAGAGTTACGTGCGTCAGGGCGGATTCCTGCACGAGGCCGCCGAGTTCGACCCCGGCTTCTTCGGCATGTCCCCGCGCGAGGCCGCCGCGACCGACCCCCAGCAGCGGCTGCTCCTGGAGACGTCCTGGGAGGCGCTGGAGCGGGCCGGGATCGTGCCGGAGACGCTGCGCGGCACCCGCACCGGCGTGTTCACCGGAGTGATGTACCACGACTACGGCAGCCACCAGGTCGGCAGCGCCGCCGACCCCAGCGGTCAGCTCGGCCTCGGCACCGCGGGCAGCGTCGCCTCCGGCCGCGTCGCCTACACCCTGGGCCTCCAGGGTCCCGCGATCACCGTGGACACGGCCTGCTCCTCCTCCCTGGTGACCCTGCACCTCGCCGTCCAGTCGCTGCGCCGCGGCGAGTGCGATCTCGCCCTCGCCGGCGGTGTCACGGTCATGGCGTCGCCGACGGTGTTCGTGGAGTTCTCGCGGCAGCGCGGCCTGGCCGCCGACGGCCGGTGCAAGGCCTTCGCCGAGGGCGCCGACGGCACCGCGTGGTCCGAGGGGGCCGGTGTGCTGCTGGTCGAGCGGCTCTCGGACGCGCGCCGCAACGGCCACCGGGTCCTCGCGGTCGTCCGGGGCACCGCCGTCAACCAGGACGGCGCAAGCAACGGCCTGACCGCGCCCAGCGGCCCGGCGCAGCGGAAGGTCATCCAGGACGCGCTGGCCGACGCCGGACTGACCCCGGCCGACGTCGACGCCGTCGAGGCGCATGGCACCGGCACCCCGCTCGGCGACCCGATCGAGGCCGGGGCGCTCCTGGCCACGTACGGCCGGGACCGGGGCGGGGACCCGCTGTGGCTCGGCTCGCTGAAGTCGAACATCGGCCACACCCAGGCCGCCGCCGGCGCCGCCGGCGTCATCAAGATGGTGCAGGCCATGCGGCACGGCCTGCTGCCCCGCACCCTGCACGTCGACGCCCCGTCCGCCAAGGTGGACTGGGACTCGGGCGCCGTACGGCTGCTGACGGAGGATCAGCCGTGGGCGGAGCGGGCGGACCGGCCGCGCCGGGCCGCGGTCTCGGCGTTCGGCGTCAGCGGGACGAACGCCCACGTCGTCATCGAGGAACCGCCCGCCGAGGAGGCGCCGGAAGAACCCGCCCCCGACGCCCCGTCAGCCCCCTTCTCCGAGGCCCCGTCCGTCGTCGCGTGGCCCCTCTCCGCCGCCACGGCCCCCGCCCTCCGGGCGCAGGCCGCCCGCCTCCGCGCCCATCTCCGGCGCGCGCCCGGCACCCCGCCCGCCGACATCGGCCGCTCCCTGGCCACCGGCCGCGCCGCGCTCGCCCACCGTGCCGTGCTGCTCGGCGACGGGAGCCACGGCGCCCCCGTGGACGCCCTCGCCGCCCTGGCGGCCGGGGAGATCACCCCGGACGCCGTCACCGGCACCGCCGCCGACGTCCGCCGGGTCGCCTTCGTCTACCCCGGCCAGGGCTCCCAGTGGGCCGGCATGGGAGCCGAACTCCTCGACACCGTACCCGCCTTCGCGGCCGAGCTGGAACGCTGCGCGGCCGCCCTCGCCCCCTACGTGGACTGGTCGCTCACCGACGTCCTGCGGGGCGTCCCCGGCGCGCCCGGCCTCGACCGCGTCGACGTCGTGCAGCCCGCGACCTTCGCCGTCATGGTCGCGCTCACCGCACTCTGGCGCTCCCTCGGAGTCGAACCTGCCGCCGTCGTCGGCCACTCCCAGGGCGAGATCGCCGCCGCCTGCGTCGCCGGCGCGCTCTCCCTGGACGACGCCGCCCGCGTGGTGGCCCTGCGCTCCCGGATCATCGCCCGCGAGCTCGCGGGCCGCGGCGGCATGGCCTCCGTGGCGCTCCCCGCGGCCGACGTCGAGGCACGGCTGGCCGCCGGCGCCGCCGAGCTCGCCGGTGTCGAGATCGCCGCCGTCAACGGCCCGGAGTCGACCGTCGTCTGCGGCGAGCCCGACGCCCTGGACGCGCTCCTGCGCACCCTGGAGGCCGAAGGGGCCCGGGTCCGCCGCATCGACGTCGACTACGCCTCGCACTCCCACTATGTCGAGCGGATCCAGGACGAGGTCCTGGCCGCGCTCGCGCCCGTACGGCCGCGCCGCGCCGGCATCCCCTTCTACTCCACCGTCGACGCGGCACTCGCCGACACGGCCGCGCTCGACGCCGCGTACTGGTACCGCAACCTGCGCGGCACGGTGCGGTTCGAGCCCGCGGTGCGCGCGATGCTGGCCGACGGCATCGACGCGTTCGTGGAGTGCTCACCGCACCCCGTGCTCACGGTCGGGATCCGCCGGACCGTGGAGAGCCCGGCGCCCGGAACCGAGGCCGAGGCCAGTGCCGCTGACGGCCCCTCCGTACCGGCCGTCGGCTCCCTGCGCCGCGGCGAGGGCGGGCTGCGGCGCTTCCTGACCTCCGCGGCGGAGGCCCAGGTCGCGGGCGTTCCCGTCGACTGGTCCGTGCTCCACCCCGGCGGGCGCGTCGTGGACCTGCCGACGTACGCCTTCCAGCGCGAGCGCTACTGGGTCGCCCCGGCGGACCACGACCGTGCCCCGGACACCGCCCCGGCCTCCGACGGATCCGACGCCCCCGGGTCCGTCCCGGCCTCCGACGCCCTCACGTCCACGGGGCGGTCCGTCCCCGCCGACGAGCAGCTCGGCTACCACGTCGCCTGGAAGGGCCTGCGCCCCGCCACCGGCGGCTGGCGCCCGGGGCTCCGCCTCCTGGTCGTACCGGCCGGTGACGCCCACGCGGCGGTCGCCGACGCCGTGGAGGAGGCCGTCGCCTCCTTCGGCGGCACCGTCCGCCGCGTCACCGTCGACGCCGCCCGCGTCACCCGCGACGACCTGCGCACCCTGCTCGAACCCGCCGTCAACGGCGACACCGCCGTGACCGGCGCCGTGTCCCTGCTCGGCCTGTGCGCGGACGCCCACCCCGGCCACCCCGCCGTGTCCACCGGCGTCGCCGCGACCCTCGCCCTGGTCCAGGCGCTGGCCGGCCTCGGCGGCACGGCACCGCTGTGGACCGTCACCCGGGGCGCGGTCGCCACCGCGCCCGGCGAGGTGCCGTCCACCGCCGGCGCCCAGCTCTGGGGCCTCGGCCGGGTGGCCGCCCTCGAACTGCCCGAGCGGTGGGGCGGCCTCGTCGACCTGCCGGAGCGCCCCGACGCCCGGGTCTACGACCGGCTCGCCGGCGTCCTCGCCGACCCCGGGACCGAGGACCAGATCGCCATCAGGACGTCCGGCGTCTTCGGCCGCCGCGTCCTGCGCACCCCGGACGGCCCGGACCGGCCCGCCTGGCGCGCCCGTGGCACCGTCCTTGTCACCGGCGACCTCACGACGGTGCCCGGTCCGCTCGTCCGCGCGCTGCTGGAGGACGGCGCCGAACGCGTGGTCCTCGCCGGCCCGGAGGCCGGTACGGAAGCCCTCGCGGCGGCCGGGCTCGCCGGTACGGACGCGGTCGTCCCGGTCCGGTGCGACGTCACCGACCGCGACGCCCTCGCCGGCCTCCTCGACACGTACGCGCCCACCGTCGTCATGCACGCCCCGCCTCTCGTGTCCCTGGCGCCCCTCACCGCCACGACGGTGGCCGACATCGCCACGGCGGTGGCCGCCAAGACGACGACGGCGGGGCACTTGGTCGAGTTGCTGGCCGGGGCGGCCGGGGCGGCCGGGGCGGCCGGAGTCGCCGGAGCTGCGGGAGTCGCCGTAGGCCCTGGAACCCCCGGAGCCCCCGGAGCCGCCGGAACCACGGGGGCCACGGAAGACGCCCGGGTCGCTGAAGCCGCTGAAGCCGCTGGAACCCCCGTAGCCCCTGAACTCACCGAGGCCCTCGGAGCCCCCGGAACCGCCGAAGTCGCCGGAGCCACCAAGGCCGCTGGAACCCCCGTAGCCATCGACCCCACCCGCACCGAAGACACCCCCACCCTCCAGGCCCTCGTCCTCTTCTCCTCCGTCTCCGGCGTCTGGGGCGGCGCCTCCCAGGGCCGCTACGCCGCCGCCACCGCGCACCTCGACGCCTTGGCCGAACGCGCCCGCGCCCAGGGGCTGCCCGCCGTCTCCGTCGCCTGGAGCCCCTGGGCGGGCGCCGCGCACGCCGAGGGCACCGACGCCGCGTTCATGAGCAGGCGCGGCCTGGCCCCCCTCGACCCCGGCGCCGCCGTCCGCGCGCTGCGCCGCGCGCTGGAGCGCGGCAGCGCCACCGGCGCGGTCGCCGACGTCGACTGGGACCGCTTCGCCGCCTCCTACACCTCGGTGCGCCCGGCCGTCCTCTTCGACGACATCCCCGACGTACGGCGGCTGCGGGCCGCCGAGCGCGCCGCGGCCACCACCGACCCGGCGACCTCCGAGCTCGTCCGCGAACTGTCCGCGCAGTCCGGGCACAAGCGGCACGCCACCCTGCTGCGGCTGGTCCGCACCCACGCCGCCGCCGTCCTCGGACAGGACTCCGGCGAGGCGGTGAACAGCGGGCGTGCCTTCCGCGACCTCGGCTTCGACTCGCTGACGGCCGTCGAGCTCCGGGACCGGCTCGCCGCCGCGACCGGCCTGACCCTGCCCGCCTCCCTGGTCTTCGACCACTCCAACCCGGCCGCCCTCGCCCGCCACCTCGGCGAGGAGCTCCTCGGCCGCGGCGACACCGCCGCCACCGGGCCCACCGCCCCGGCCCGCGCCGACGAGCCCGTCGCCATCATCGGCATGGCCTGCCGGCTGCCCGGCGGCGTCCGGTCGCCCGAGGACCTCTGGGCGCTGCTGACCGGCGAGACCGACGCCATCACGCCCTTCCCCACCGACCGCGGCTGGAACAACGACGCCCTCTACGACCCCGACCCCGACTCGCCGGGCCACCACACCTACGTGCGCGAGGGCGGGTTCCTGCACGACGCCGCCGAGTTCGACCCGGGCTTCTTCGGCATCAGCCCGCGCGAGGCCCTGGCCATGGACCCGCAGCAGCGCCTCGTCCTGGAGACGGCCTGGGAGTCCTTCGAGCGGGCCGGCATCGACCCGGTGGAGCTGCGCGGCAGCCGCACCGGCGTGTTCGTCGGCACCAACGGGCAGCACTACGTGCCGCTGCTCCAGGACGGCGACGACAGCTTCGACGGGTACATCGCCACCGGCAACTCGGCCAGCGTGATGTCGGGCCGGCTCTCGTACGTCTTCGGCCTCGAAGGCCCCGCCGTCACCGTCGACACGGCGTGCTCGGCCTCGCTCGCCGCCCTGCACCTGGCCGTGCAGTCGCTGCGCCGCGGCGAGTGCGACATGGCGCTGGTCAGCGGTGCCACGGTGATGTCCACACCGGAGATGCTCGTCGAGTTCGGCCGCCAGCGCGCGATCTCGCCGGACGGCCGCTCCAAGGCGTTCGCCGAGGCCGCCGACGGCGTCGGCCTGGCCGAGGGCGCCGGCATGCTCCTCGTCGAGCGGCTGTCCGAGGCCCAGGAGAAGGGCCACCCGGTGCTCGCCGTCGTCCGCGGCACCGCCGTCAACCAGGACGGCGCCAGCAACGGCCTGACCGCGCCCAGCGGCCCCGCCCAGCAGAAGGTCATCCGGGAGGCGCTGGCCGACGCCGGCCTGACGCCGGACGAGGTCGACGCCGTCGAGGCGCACGGCACCGGCACCGCCCTCGGCGACCCCATCGAGGCCGGCGCGCTCCTCGCCACGTACGGCAAGGAGCGCGCGGGCGACCCGCTGTGGCTCGGGTCCGTGAAGTCGAACATCGGCCACACCCAGGCCGCCGCCGGGGTCGCCGGCGTCATCAAGATGGTCCTCGCCATGCGGCACGGCCTCCTGCCCCGGACGCTGCACGTCGACGCGCCCTCGTCCCGCGTGGACTGGGCCGCGGGCGCCGTCGAGCTGCTGACGGAGGCCCGGCCGTGGCCCGCGCGCGAGGACCGGCCGCGCCGGGCCGGCGTCTCCTCCTTCGGCATCAGCGGCACCAACGCCCACGTCGTCGTCGAGGAGCCGCCCGAGCCCACCGCCCCCGGACTCCTCCCGCCCGCCCCGGACACCGCCGGCGACGTGTGGTCCGAGGAGTGGTGGGACGGGGTGACCGTGCCGCTGATGATGTCCGCGCACAACGAGGCGGCGCTGTGCGACCAGGCGCGGCGGCTGCGCGCGGACCTGCTCGCCCACCCCGAACTGCACCCGGCCGACGTCGGCTACACCCTCATCACCACCCGCAGCCGGTTCGAGCAGCGGGCCGCCGTGGTCGGCGAGAACTTCACCGAGCTGATCGCCGCGCTCGACGACCTCGTGGAGGGCCGCCCGCACCCGCTCGTGATGAAGGGCACCGCCGGCGGCACCGCGGGCCAGGTCGTGTTCGTCTTCCCCGGCCAGGGCTCGCAGTGGGCCGAGATGGCCGACGGACTGGCCGACCGCTCCCGGGCGTTCCGGGAGAGCGCGCGCGCCTGCGACGCCGCCCTGCGCCCGTACCTCGGCTGGTCCGTGCTGGACGTCCTGGACCGGGAGCCCGGCGCGCCCTCGCTCGAACGCGTCGACGTCGTCCAGCCTGTGCTGTTCACCATGATGGTCTCGCTCGCCGCGACCTGGCGCTCCCTGGGCGTCGAACCGGCCGCCGTAGTCGGCCACTCCCAGGGCGAGATCGCCGCCGCGTACGTCGCCGGCGGGCTCTCCCTGGACGACGCGGCGCGGATCGTCGCCCTGCGCAGCCGGGCGTGGCTGCGGCTGGCCGGCAAGGGCGGCATGGTCGCCGTGCCGATGCGCGCCACCGACCTGCGGGCCAGGCTCGCGGCCTGGGGCGACCGGCTCGCCGTGGCCGCCGTCAACAGCCCCGAGACGTGCGCCGTCGCGGGCGACCCCGACGCCCTGGCCGAGCTCGTCGCCGAGCTGACCGCCGAGGGCGTGCACGCCCGCCCGATCCCCGGCGTCGACACCGCCGGCCACTCGCCGCACGTCGACGCCCTCCAGGACCACCTGCTGGAGGTCCTGGCCCCGGTCGCGCCCCGGTCCTCCGGGATCCCCTTCTACTCGACCGTCACCGGCGGGCTCCTCGACACCGCGAAGCTCGACGCCGACTACTGGTACCGCAACATGCGCGAACCGGTGGAGTTCGAACAGGCCACCCGCGCCCTCCTGGAGGACGGGCACGACGCGTTCCTGGAGAGCGGCCCGCACCCCATGCTGGCCGTCTCGCTCCAGGAGACCATCACCGACGCCGGCGCCTCCGCCGCCGTCCTCGGCACCCTGCGCCGCGGCCAGGGCGGGCCGCGCTGGCTGGGCGCCGCCCTCTGCCGCGCCTACACGCACGGCGTGGAGATCGACGCCGACGCGGTCTTCGGCCCCGACTCCCGCCAGGTCACCCTGCCCACCTACCCGTTCCAGCGCGAGCGCTACTGGTACAGCCCCGCGGCCCGGGGCGGCGACCCGGCCTCCCTCGGCCTGGACGCCGCCGACCACCCCCTGCTCGGCGGGGGAGTGGAGCTCCCCGGCTCCGGCGAGCACGTCTACACCGCCCGGGTGGGCGTCGACGCCGCGCCCTGGCTGGCCGACCACGCGCTCATGGGGTCGGTGCTGCTGCCCGGCGCCGCCTTCGCCGACCTCGCGCTGTGGGCCGGCCGCCAGGCGGGCACCGGCCGGATCGAGGAACTCACCCTCGCCGCGCCCCTGGTGGTGCCCGGCACCGGCGGCCGCCGGCTGCGGCTGACCGTCGGCGCCCCGGGCGCGGACGGCGCCCGCCGCTTCACCGTGCACGGCCGCGCCGAGGGCGCCGCCGCCTGGACCCTGCACGCGGAGGGCCTGCTGACCGGCGACGACGGCACGGCGGACGCGGACGGCACGGGCATCGCCCCGCCGCCCGGCGCCGAGCCCCTGGACACCGGCGACTTCTACGACCGCTTCGCCGAACTGGGCTACGGCTACGGCCCGTACTTCCGCGGCCTCGTGTCCGCGCACCGCTCCGGGGCCGGCCTCCACGCCGAGGTCGCCCTGCCCGACCGGGCCCGCGCCGACGCCGCCCGCTTCGGCCTCCACCCCGCCCTGCTGGACGCCGCCCTCCAGGCCATGAGCCTGGGCGGGTTCTTCCCCGAGGACGGCCGCGTCCGGATGCCCTTCGCGCTGCGGGACGTACGGCTGCACCGCACCGGCGCGGACCGGCTCCACGTACGGATCTCGCCCGTCGCCGAGGACGCCGTACGGGTCGAGTGCGCCGACGCCGACGGACGGAAGGTCGCCGAGATCGGCTCGATCCTCATGCGGACCGTCGAGGCCGAACAGCTCCTGGACGGCCGCCCGGTGAGCGCCGACGCGCTGTTCCACCTCGCCTGGCGCGCGCTGCCCGGCACCACCGCCCCGCCGGCCCGGTGGATCCTCGCCGGGCCGGACGCCCTGGGCCTCGCCGGGGCCGCCGACGCGCACCTGCCCGGCCTGCTCACCGCGGCCGGCGAGCCCGCGGCCGGCGAGCCCGCGCCCGGGCTCGCCGACGGGCCTGTCCCGGACGCCGTGGTGTCCGGTGTGCCCGCCGGGACCGGCGACACCACCGGGGGCGCGGCGTGGGACGCGCGAGCGTTCGCCGACGGGCCCGCCCCGGACGCCGTCGTGTTCGGCGTGCCCGCCGGCACCGCCGACGCCACCGGGGACCCCGGCCGGGACGCCCGGGCCCTCGCCGACGGCGTCCACACCGTCGTCGGCCGGGTCCTGGAAGCCGTCCAGCACTGGCTCGGCACCCCCTCCGTCCCGGAGCGCACCCGCCTCGTCGTCGCCACCCGCGGCGCCGTGGCCGTACGCGGCGACGGTGACGTCACCGACCCGGCGGCCGCCGCCGTGTGGGGCCTGCTGCGCTCCGCGCAGGCCGAGGAGCCCGGCCGGTTCGTCCTCGTCGACCTGGACGACGACCCGGCCTCCGTACGGGCCCTGCCCGCCGCCCTCGCGGCCGGCGAACCCCAGACCGCAGTCCGGGCCGGCACCGTCCACGTCCCCCGGCTGACCCGCCCCGGCGACCCCGGCCGCACCCCGGTGGGGCCCCTCGCACCGCCCGACGGGCCCGGCGCGTGGCGGCTCCGGCGCGGCGCGGACGCCACCCTGGACGGCCTCGCGCTCGTCCCCGCGCCCGACGCGGACGCCCCGCTGGAGCCCGGTCAGGTGCGCGTCGCCGTGCGTGCCACCGGGGTCAACTTCCGCGACGCCCTCATCGCCCTCGGCATGTACCCCGGCGAGGCCGAGATGGGCACCGAGGGCTCCGGCGTCGTCACCGAAGTCGGCCCCGGTGTCACCGGGTTCGCCCCCGGCGACCGCGTACTCGGCATGTGGGACGGCGGCTTCGGCCCGGTGTGCGTGGCCGACCACCGGCTCCTCGCCCCCGTACCGGACGGCTGGACGTTCGCCACGGCCGCGTCCGTGCCCGCCGTGTTCCTCAGCGCCTACTACGGCCTCGTCACCCTGGCCGGCCTGCGCGCCGGGGAGACCGTCCTGGTGCACGCCGCCGCCGGCGGCGTCGGCATGGCGGCCCTCCAGATCGCCCGCCACCTCGGTGCCGAGGTGCTGGCGACCGCGAGCCCCGGCAAGTGGGACACGCTGCGCGGCCTGGGCGTCCCCGGCGAGCGCCTCGCCTCCTCCCGCACCCTCGACTTCGCCACCGCCTTCGCCGGCGCGAACGGCGCGGCCGGCGCCGACGTCGTCCTCAACTCGCTCACCGGCGCGTTCGTCGACGCCTCCCTCGGACTGCTCGCCCCCGGCGGCCGGTTCCTGGAACTCGGCAAGACCGACCTCCGCGACCCCGCGCGCGTCGCGGAGGACCACCCCGGCGTCCGCTACCGGGCGTTCGACCTCAACGAGGCCGGACCCGAGGCGCTCGGCCGGATGCTCACCGAGCTGATGGGCCTCTTCGCCCGGGGCGCCCTGCACCCCCTCCCGGTCACCCCGCACGACGTCCGCCGCGCCCCCGAGGCCCTGCGGACGATCAGCCAGGCCCGGCACGTCGGCAAGCTCGTCCTGACCATGCCGCCCGCCTTCGGCCCGTACGGCACCGTCCTCGTCACCGGCGGCACCGGCACCCTCGGCGCCCGCGTCGCCCGGCACCTCGTCGCCCGGCACGGCGTCCGCCACCTCCTGCTCGCCTCCCGGGGCGGCCAGGACGGCGCCGGTGCACCCCAACTCGTCGAGGAACTCACCGCGATGGGCGCGACCGCGACCGTCGCCGCCTGCGACGTCGCCGACCCCGACGACCTCCGCCGGCTCCTCGCCGCCGTGCCCGCCGCACACCCGCTGACCGCGGTCGTGCACAGTGCGGGCGTCCTCGACGACGGCGTCCTGCCCGCCCTCACCCCCGACCGGATGCGCCGCGCCCTGGCCCCCAAGCTCGACGCGGCGGCGCACCTGGACGCGCTCACCCGCGGCCTCGACCTCACCGCCTTCGTCCTCTTCTCCTCCAGCTCCGGCCTGCTCGGCAGCCCCGCCCAGGGCAACTACGCGGCCGCCAACGCCGCCCTCGACGCCCTCGCCGCCCGCCGCCGCGCAGCCGGCCTCCCGGCCGTCTCCCTCGCCTGGGGCCTGTGGTCCGACACCAGCCGGATGGCCGGCACCCTCGACCAGGAGAACCTGCGCCGCCGCTTCGCCCGCAACGGCTTCCCGCCCATGTCCGCCGGGCAGGGCACCGCCCTCCTCGACGCCGCCCTCGCCCTCGACGAGGCCGTCCAGGTCCCCATGCGGCTCGACCCGGCCGCCCTGCGCGCCGCCGGAACCGTCCCGCCCCTGCTGTCCGAACTGGTCACCGCCGCCCCGGCGGACCGGACCGGAGCCCGCGCCGGCGGCGGTACGGGCACGGGCGCCGGCACCGGCGAGGAGCTCGCCGCACGCCTGGCCACGCTCTCCCCGGAGGAGCGCCACGACCGGCTCCTCGACCTCGTGCGCGAGCACGTCGCCGCCGTCCTGGGCCACGACTCCGCCGACGGCGTCCGCTCCGACCGGCCCTTCAAGGACGCCGGCTTCGACTCGCTGACCGCCGTCGAGATGCGCAACCGCGTGGGCGCCGCCACCGGGCTCCGGCTCCCCGCGACCCTGGTCTTCGACCACCCCACCCCGGCCGCCATGGCCGGGCACCTGGACGGCCTGCTGACGGCCGCCCGGCCCGGCGCCGCGGCGCCGCTGCTCGCCGAGCTCGACCGGATCGAGGCGGCCCTGGCCGCCCTCACCCCGGACGCCCTCGCGACCACCGCGCCGGCGACGGACGACGACGACAGCTGGGCCGGCGTCGCCCGGCGCCTGGACGCCCTGGCCGACCGCTGGCGCGGCCTCCACGACCCGGCGGCGGCCCCCGGCGGCCCGGACGGCCCCGGCGCCGCGGACGACGGGCCCGCCGAGGACATCGCCGACGCCCTCCAGGGCGCGGACGACGACGAGATCTTCGCGTTCATCGACGAGCGCTACGGCACCTCCTGAACCTCCGGCCGGAACCGGATCGCCCCGGAACGCGCCGCCCCCGAAGGGAAGAACCACTGTGGCGGATGAAGAGAAACTGCGCGCCTACCTCAAGCACGTGACGGCCGAGCTGCACCGGGCCACCGAACGGCTGCGCGCCGTCGAGGACCGGGCCCACGAGCCGGTCGCCGTCGTCGGCATGGCCTGCCGGCTGCCCGGCGGCGTCCGGGGCCCCGAGGACCTCTGGGAGCTGCTGCGCACGGAGACCGACGCCGTGGCCCCCGCCCCGGCCGACCGCGGCTGGGACCTGGAGGCGATGTACTCGCCCGACCCGGAACGGGCCGGCACGACCTACTGCCGCGAGGGCGGATTCGTCCGCGGCGCCGACGAGTTCGACCCCGGCCTCTTCGGGATCTCCCCCAACGAGGCGCTCGCCATGGACCCGCAGCAGCGCCTCCTTCTGGAGACCTCCTGGGAGGCCCTGGAACGCGCCGGAATCGACCCGCGCTCCCTGCGCGGCAGCCGCACCGGCGTCTTCGCCGGCGCCTGGGAGAGCGGCTACCAGAAGGCCGCCGGACACCCCGACGCCGACCTCGACGCCCAGCTGGAGGCCCAGCTCCTGGCCGGCATCGTCAGCTTCACCGCCGGCCGCGTCGCCTACGCCCTCGGCCTGGAGGGCCCCGCCCTGACCGTCGACACGGCCTGCTCGTCCTCCCTGGTGACCCTGCACCTTGCGGCCCAGTCGCTGCGCCGGGGCGAGTGCGACCTCGCCCTGGCCGGCGGCGCGACCGTCCTCGCCGACCCCGCCCTCTTCGTCCAGTTCTCCCGGCAGCGCGGGCTGGCGCCGGACGGCCGCTGCAAGCCCTTCGCCGAGGCCGCCGACGGCTTCGGCCCCGCCGAGGGCGCCGGCATGCTCCTCGTCGAGCGGCTGTCGGACGCCCGCCGCAAGGGCCACCGCGTGCTCGCCGTCGTCCGGGGCAGCGCCGTGAACCAGGACGGCGCGAGCAACGGCCTGACGGCGCCCAGTGGTCCGGCGCAGCAGAAGGTCATCCGGGACGCCCTCGCCGACGCCGGGCTGACGCCGGGTGAGATCGACGCCGTCGAGGCGCACGGCACCGGGACACCGCTGGGCGACCCCATCGAGGCCGGGGCGCTGCTCGCCACCTACGGGCGGGAGCGCGACGGCGAACCGCTCTGGCTGGGCTCCCTCAAGTCCAACATCGGGCACGCCCAGGCCGCCGCCGGCGTCGCCGGCGTCATCAAGATGGTGCAGGCGCTGCGGCACGGGCTGCTGCCCCGCACCCTGCACGTCGACGCCCCCTCGTCGCACATCGACTGGGACGCGGGCGCGGTCGCGCTCCTCACCGAGGCCCGTCCGTGGCCCGCCCGGGAGGACCGGCCGCGCCGCGCCGCCGTCTCGTCCTTCGGCGTCAGCGGCACCAACGCCCACGTCATCCTGGAACAGGCCCCGCCTGTCCCACCCGTGGAGCCCGTAGCGCCCTCGGAGCCCTCCGCGACCGTCCTCCCGCTGTCCGCGGACGGCGTGGAACCCCTGCGCGAGCAGGCCCGCCGGCTCGCCGCGCACCTCACCGCCGACCCGGAACTCACCCCCGCCGACGCAGCCTGGTCGACGGCCACCACCCGCGCCGCGCTCCCGCACCGGGCCGCGGTCCTGGCCGACGACCGCGAGGCGCTGATCGCCCGGCTCGGAGCCGTCGCCGAGGGCCGTGCGGACAAGGACGTCACCCTCGGAGAGGCGGGCAGCGACCGCCCGCCCGTCTTCGTCTTCCCCGGCCAGGGCTCCCAGTGGCCCGGCATGGGCGCGCGGCTCCTCGCCGACGCCCCCGCCTTCCGCGCGAAGGCCGAGGAGTGCGCCACCGCCCTCGCGCCCTACCTCGACTGGGACGTCCTCGACGTCCTCCGGGGCGCCCCCGGCGCCCCGCCGACCGACCGCGCGGACGTCGTGCAGCCCGTCCTGTTCACCATGATGGTGTCCCTCGCCGCCCTGTGGGAGGCGCACGGGGTACGGCCCGCCGCGGTCGTCGGGCACTCCCAGGGCGAGGTCGCCGCCGCCTACGCGGCCGGCGCCCTGTCCCTGGACGACGCCGCCCGGGTGATCGCCGAACGCAGCAGGCTCTGGGGGCGGCTGGCCGGCAACGGCGGCATGCTCTCGGTCATGGCACCCGCCGACCGGGTCCGCGCGCTCATCGGCCCCTGGGCGGACCGGATCTCCGTCGCCGCCGTCAACGGCCCCGCGTCCGTCACCGTCGCCGGCGACGCCGCCGCCCTGGAGGAGTTCGGGGTCCGCCTCTCCGCCGACGGCGTGCTGCGCTGGCCGCTGGCCGGCGTCGACTTCGCCGGCCACTCGCCCCAGGTCGAGGAGTTCCGTACCGAACTCCTGGGCACCCTCGCGGGCGTCCGGCCCACCTCCGCGCGGCTGCCGTTCTTCTCCACCGTCACCGCCGCCGAGCACGCCCCCGAGGAACTCGACGCCGCCTACTGGTACCGCAACATGCGCGAACCCGTCGAGTTCGCCGCCACCCTGCGCGCCCTCCTGCGCCAAGGGCACCGCACGTTCATCGAGATGGGCCCGCACCCGCTGCTCGGCTCGGCGATCGACGAGGTCGCCGACGACGAGGGCGTCCGCGCCACCGCCCTGAACACCCTCTACCGGGACTCCGGCGACCTCGCCCGGTTCCGCGCCTCCGTGGGCGCCGCCTTCGCGCACGGCGTCCGCGTCGACTGGGCCCCCCTGTTCGAGGGCACCGGGGCCCGCCGCGTGCCCCTCCCCACGTACGCCTTCCGCCGCGACCGCTTCTGGCTGCCGACCACCGTCGCCCGCCGCGCCGCGCCCGCGGCCGCCTCGCCCGCCGCGGGCTGGCGCTACCGCGTGGCCTGGACCGCGCTCGACACCACCGGCACCACCCCGCCCACCGGCCGCTGGCTGCTCGTGGACACCCCGGCCACCGAGGCGGGCGCGGCCGACGCCGCCGCGGCCGCCCTCGGCGCGGCCGGGGCGACGGTCCTGCGGCACACGCTGGACCCGGCGGGCGCGGACCGCGCAGGACTCGCCGCGCGCCTCGCCGGAGCCGCCGACGGGCTGACCGGCGTGCTGCTGCTGCCCGTCGGCGCCGCCGCCGGGGACCGGGCGCTCGACGAGGGCACCGCGGCCGCCCTGCTGCTGGTCCAGGCCGTCACGGACGCCGCCTCCGAGGCCCGCGTCTGGGTCGCCACCCGGGGCGCCGTCGCCGCCGGACCGGGCGAGTCCCCCTCACCGACGGCCGCCCGCCTGTGGGGATTCGGCCGGGTCGCGGCCCTGGAGGAGCCCACCCGGTGGGGCGGCCTCGTGGACCTGCCCGCCGAGCCCGCCGAGCGGGACTGGGAGCGGCTGGCCGGGCTGCTCTCCGGGGCGACCGGCGAGGACCAGATCGCCCTGCGCGCCTCGGGCGCGTACGGCTGCCGCATGCTGCCCGCCCGCGACGGCGCGGGAGCCGCCCGCCGCACCTGGCGGCCGCGCGGCAGCGTCCTGATCACCGGCGGCACCGGGGGGATCGGCGGGCACGTGGCCCGCCGGCTGGCCCGCGAGGGCGCCGAACACCTCGTCCTGGCGGGCCGCCGGGGCGCCGACGCCCCGGGAGCCGCCGAGCTGGAGGCCGAACTGGGCGCGCTCGGCGCCAAGGTGACGTTCGCGGTGTGTGATGTCGCGGACCGGTCTTCGGTGGTGGGGTTGCTGGGGCGTATTGGTGAGTCGGGTGTTGGGTTGCGTGCGGTGTTTCATGCGGCGGGTGTGCCGCAGGTGACGCCGTTGGGTGAGGTGACTCCTGAGGAGGCTGCTGATGTGCTGGCGGCGAAGGCGGTGGGTGCGGATCTGCTGGACGAGTTGACGGCGGACGCCGATCTGGACGCGTTCGTGCTGTTCTCGTCCGGTGCCGCGGTCTGGGGCAGTGGTGGTCAGTCCGTCTACGCCGCCGCCAACGCCCACCTCGACGCCCTCGCCCAGCGCCGCCGCGCCCGGGGCCGCCCGGCCACCTCCGTCGCCTGGGGGCTCTGGGGCGGCGGCGGGATGGGCGCGGACGACGGCGTCACCGACTTCTACGCCGAACGGGGCCTCGCCCCCATGCCCCCGGAACACGGCGTCGAGGCACTGTGCCGCGCCCTCGACCTCGACGACACCTGCGTCACCGTCGCCGACCTCGACTGGGAGCACTTCGTCACCGGCTTCACCGCCTTCCGCCCCAGCCCGCTGATCTCCGACATCCCCGAGGTACGCGCCCTGCGGGCCGCCGCCCCGGCCGCCGACGCCTCCGCGGACCTGCGCCGCCTCCTGGCGGCCGCCCTCACCCCGCGCGAGCGCGCCGAGGTGCTCGTCGGCCTCGTCCGCACCGTGGCCGCGGAGGTACTCGGGCACGACGGCACCGGCCGCATCGGCCACGACGTCGCGTTCAAGGAGCTCGGCTTCGACTCGCTCGCCGCCGTACGGCTGCGCGGCAGGCTCGCCGAGGCCACCGGGCTCACCCTGCCCGCGACCGTCATCTTCGACCACCCCACCGTGGACCGGCTCGGCGCCGCCCTCCTCGACGGGCTCACCGGCGGCCCCGCACCGGACGGACCGGAACCCGCGCACGGCGGCGACGCCGAGGCCGGCGACGCCGGCGACACCGCCATCGACGGCCTCGGGGCCGACGAGCTCATCCGGCTGGCCAAGGCCGGCGCCGGCGCGGCCGGCGACTGACCGCCGGACCCGGACGACCCCCACCACAGCGAACAGACGAGGACCCGAAGATGTCACCGTCCATGGACGAAGTGCTCGACGCGCTGCGCACCTCGGTCAAGGAGGCCGAACGGCTGCGCCGCCGCAACCGCGAGCTCGTCACCGCCGCCCACGAGCCGGTCGCGATCGTCGGCATGGCGTGCCGGTACCCCGGTGGCGTCACCACCCCCGACGAGCTGTGGGAGCTGACCGCCGAAGGCGTCGACGCGATCACCCCCTTCCCCGCCGACCGCGGCTGGGACGAGGCCGCCGTCTACTCGCCCGCCGGCACGCCCGGCACCACCTACTGCCGCGAGGGCGGATTCCTCACCGGCGCGGGCGACTTCGACGCCGGCTTCTTCGGCGTCTCCCCGCACGAGGCACTGGTGACGGACCCGCAGCAGCGCCTCCTCCTGGAGACCTCCTGGGAGGCCCTGGAGCGGGCCGGGATCGTCCCCCGGTCGCTGCGCGGCGGCCGGACCGGGGTGTTCGTCGGCGCCGCCCACACCGGCTACGTCACGGACACCTCCCGCGCCCCCGAAGGCGCCGAGGGCTACCTCCTCACCGGCAACGCCGACGCGGTCCTCTCCGGCCGGATCGCCTACACCCTGGGCCTGGAGGGCCCCGCGCTGACCGTCGGCACCGCCTGCTCCTCCTCGCTCGTGGCCCTGCACCTCGCCGTCCAGTCACTGCGCCGGGGCGAGTGCGACCTCGCCCTGGCCGGGGGCGTCGCGGTCATGCCCGACCCGACGGTGTTCGTGGAGTTCTCCCGGCAGCGCGGGCTGGCGCCGGACGGCCGCTGCAAGGCCTTCGCCGAAGCGGCCGACGGCACGGCCTGGGCCGAGGGCGTCGGCATGCTCCTCGTCGAGCGGCTGTCGGACGCCCGCCGTAAGGGTCACCGGGTGCTGGCGGTGGTGCGGGGCAGCGCGGTGAACCAGGACGGGGCGAGCAACGGCCTGACGGCGCCCAGTGGTCCGGCTCAGCAGAAGGTCATCCGGGAGGCGCTGGCCGATGCCGGGCTGACGCCGGGTGAGGTCGACGCCGTCGAGGCGCACGGCACGGGAACGCCGCTGGGCGATCCGATCGAGGCGGGCGCGCTGCTGGCGACGTACGGGCGGGAGCGCGCGGGCGAACCGTTGTGGCTCGGCTCGCTGAAGTCGAACATCGGGCACGCCCAGGCCGCCGCCGGGGTCGGCGGTGTCATCAAGATGGTGCAGGCCATGCGGCACGGCCTGCTGCCCCGCACCCTGCACGTCGACGCCCCCTCGACCCAGGTCGACTGGGCGTCGGGGGCGGTCGCGCTCCTCACGGAGGCCCGGCCCTGGGTGGAGCGGGAGGACCGCCCGCGCCGGGCCGCTGTGTCCGCGTTCGGTGTGAGCGGCACCAACGCCCATGTCGTCATCGAGGAGCCTCCGGTCCCCGAGGAGGCCGCCTCCGCCTGGCGGGAGGCCCCGCCGGCGCCCCGGCCCTGGGTGGAGCGGGAGGACCGTCCCCGCCGGGCCGCTGTGTCCGCGTTCGGTGTGAGCGGCACCAACGCCCATGTCGTCATCGAGGAGCCTCCGGCCCCCGAGGAGGCCGCCTCCACCCGGCGGGAGGCCCCGCCGGCGCCCCGGCCCTGGACGGAGCGGGAGGACCGTCCCCGCCGCGCCGCTGTCTCCGCGTTCGGCGTCAGTGGCACCAACGCCCACGTCGTCATCGAGGAACCCCCGGCCCCCGAGGAGGCCGCCCCCGCCCGGTGGGCGCCCCTGCCCTGGGTGCTGACGGCCCGCACCGGACCGGCGCTGCGCGGCCAGGCCGGCCGGCTGGCGGCCGTGGCCGGCGCGGCGCACCCCGCAGACACCGGCCACTCGCTGGCCACGACCAGGGAGATCCTCGGACACCGCGCCGTCGCCCTGGTCACCGACCCCCGCACCGCCCGCGCCGAGCTGGCGGACCTCGCCGCCGGCCGGACCCCGGAGACCCTCGTCACCGGCGTCGCGCGGCGCGGGCGCGGCACCGCCTTCCTCTTCTCCGGCCAGGGCGCCCAGCGCCCCGGCGCCGGCCGGGAGCTGTATGCGGCGTTCCCCGCCTTCGCCCGGGCGCTCGAAGACGCGGCGGCCGCGTTCGGCAAGCACCTCGAACTCCCCCTGCTCCAGGTGATGTTCGCCGAACCGGGCACCGCGGACGCCGCCCTGCTCGACCGCACCTCCTACACCCAGCCCGCCCTGTTCGCCGTGGAGACCGCCCTGTTCCGGCTCTTCGAGAGCTGGGGGCTCGTACCGGACGTCCTCCTCGGGCACTCGGTCGGCGGGCTCGCCGCCGCCCACGCCGCGGGCGTGCTCTCGCTGCCGGACGCCGCCACGCTCGTCGCGGCCCGGGGCCGGCTGATGCAGGAGCTCCCCGGGGGCGGGGCGATGGTCGCCGTCCGGGCCACCGAGCGGGAAGCGGCCGGGCTGGCGGCCGTCACCGGCGGTGGGGCCGTCGTCGCCGCCGTCAACGGACCCGGCTCGGTCGTCCTCTCCGGCGACGAACAGGCCGTCCTGGACGCCGCCCGGGAACTGGCCGCCAAGGGCCGCCGGACCAAGCGGCTCACGGTGAGCCACGCCTTCCACTCACCCCGCATGGACCCGATGCTCGACGCCTTCCACGCCGTCGCCGCGACCCTCACCTACCGCGCGCCCCGGCTGCCCGTCGTCTCCGACACCACCGGCGCCCTCGCCACGGCCGCCGAACTCACCGACCCCGCCTACTGGACCCGCCACGTGCGGGAACCCGTGCGCTTCGCCGACGCCGTGCGCACCGCGCACGCGCGCGGCGCCGCGACCTTCGTCGAACTCGGCCCCGGCGCCGCCCTGACCGGCACGGCCGAGGAGTGCCTGGCGGACGCGGAGGACACCGCGACCGCCCCCGCCCTGCGCCACGGGCACCCCGAGGCCGCGACCGCCCTGCGGGCCGCCGCCACCGCCTTCGTCCACGGCGCCGACGTCGACTGGGACGCCCTGTACCGCGACACCGGCGCCCGGACCGTCGACCTGCCGACGTACGCCTTCGAGCACACCCGTTACTGGCTCGGACCGGCGGCCGCCCCGACCCGCCCGGCCGCCCCGGGCGGGGACGACGAGCAGCTGTGGGCCGCGGTCCACGCCGGCGACGCCGAGGCGGCGGCCGCCCGGCTGGGCCCGGCCGCCGCCGGCACCGAGGAGCACCTCCGCGCCGTCCTCCCGCACCTGGCCGCCTGGCACGCACGCCACGGCGCCGCCGCCCGGACCGACGGCCTGCGCTACCGCGTCACCTGGCGGGCCCTGCCCGCAGACGTTGTCAGGTTCACCCCCTCGGAACGCTGGCTCATGGTCGAACATGGGCACCGCACGGGCTCCGGGGACGCCGCGGAGCGGGCGCTGCGCGCGTCCGGCGCGGACGTCCGCCGGCACGTGCTGGACGTGGGGGAGTGGGACCGGACGGGCCTGGCGGCCCGGCTGGCCGCCCTCGCGGGCGAACCGGCCGGCCTGGCCGGCGTGCTGGTGCTCCCCGGTCCGGCAGGGGCCCCGACGGCCGGGCGGCTGGGACTCGACGACGGAACGGCGGGGGTGCTGCTGATGGTCCAGGCGATGGCGGACTCCGCCGTGCCGGCCCGGATGTGGGCCGTCACACGCGGCGCGGTCGCGGTCCGGCCAGGCGAGGTGCCCGACGGGCCCGGCGCCCGGGTGTGGGGCCTCGGCCGGGTCGCCGCCCTGGAGGCCCCCGAACGCTGGGGCGGCCTCGTGGACCTGCCCGCCGAGCCCGCCGAGCGGGACTGGAAGCGGCTCGCCGGGGTGCTCTCCGGCGGCAGCGGCGAGGACCAGGTGGCGATCCGCCCCTCCGGCGCGTACGGGCGGCGCCTGCTGCCCGCGGCCCCGCCGGCCGGCGGCACGCCGTGGCGCCCGCGCGGCAGCGTCCTCGTCACCGGTGGCACCGGCGGCATCGGCGGGCACGTGGCCCGCTGGCTCGCCCGCAACGGCGCCGAACACCTCGTGCTGGCCGGGCGCCGGGGCGCGGAGGCCCCCGGGGCCGCCGCGCTCGAAGGGGAACTCAACGCACTGGGCGCCAAGGTGACGTTCGCGGTGTGTGATGTCGCGGACCGGTCTTCGGTGGTCGGGCTTCTGGGGCGTATCGGTGAGTCGGGTGTTGGGTTGCGTGCGGTGTTTCATGCGGCGGGTGTGCCGCAGGTGACGCCGTTGGGTGAGGTGACTCCTGAGGAGGCTGCTGATGTGCTGGCGGCGAAGGCGGTGGGTGCGGATCTGCTGGACGAGTTGACGGCGGATGCCGATCTGGACGCGTTCGTGCTGTTCTCCTCCGGTGCCGCGGTCTGGGGCAGTGGTGGTCAGTCCGTCTACGCCGCCGCCAACGCCCACCTCGACGCCCTCGCCCAGCGCCGCCGCGCCCAGGGCCGCCCGGCCACCTCCGTCGCCTGGGGCGTCTGGGGCGGCACCGGCATGGCCGAACTCGCCCCCGACGGATACCTGGACCGGCACGGCCTCACCCCCCTGCCCCCGGAGACCGCCCTCACCGCCCTCCAGCAGGCCCTGGACGACGCCGACACCACCCTCACCGTCGCCGGCCTCGACTGGGCACGGTTCGCCCCCGGGTTCACCGCCTTCCGCCCCAGCCCGCTGATCTCCGACATCCCCCAGGCCCGTACGGCCGCGCCCGCCGCCCCCGACGACGGCCGCCCGGCGCCCGGCCTCGCCGAGGCCCGCCCCGAGGACCGGCCCCGGCTCGCCCTGGAACTCGTGCGCACCCACATCGCCGCCGTCCTCGGCCACAAGGGCACCGAGCGGATCGACGCGCGCACCCCCTTCCGCGACCTCGGCTTCGACTCCCTCGCCGCCGTCCGGCTGCGCACCCGGCTCACCGAGGCCACCGGCCTCGACCTGCCCGCCGGCCTCGTCTTCGACCACGCCGACCCCGCCGCCCTCGCGGCCCACCTCACGGCCCTGGCGGCCGGCGGACCCGCCGCACCGCCCGCGCACACCCAGCCCGAAGGCACCCTCCTCACCACCTTCCGGACGGCCGTCGCCCAGGGCAGGTCCGCCGAGGCCGTCGACCTCATGGCGTCCCTGGCCGGCTTCCGGCCCGCCTTCACCCACGACGACCCCCGCCCCGGAGCCCTCGCACCGGTGGTCCTCGCCACCGGCCCGGCCCGCACCGCGCTCTACTGCTGCACGGGCACCGCCGCCACCTCCGGCCCCGCCGAGTACACCCGCTTCGCCACCGCCCTGGGCGGCGCCCGCGACGTCGCCGCCCTGCCGCTGCCCGGCTTCGGCGACCCGGCCGAACCTCTGCCCGCCACGCTCGACGCCCTGCTCACCGCACAGGCCGACGCCCTCCTCGAACACGCCGCGGGCGCACCGTTCGCGCTCGCCGGCCACTCCGCCGGCGCCAACATCGCCCACGCCCTCGCCGACCGCCTGGAGGCCCGCGGCACCGGCCCGACCGCAGTCGTCCTCATGGACGTCTACCGCCCGGAGGACCCCGGCGCGATGGGCGTCTGGCGCGACGACCTCCTCCGCTGGGCACTCGAACGCAGCCCCGTCCCCCTGGCGGAACACCGCCTCACCGCCATGGCCGCCTACCACCGGCTGCTGCTCGGCACCCGCCTCACCCCGCTGCGCGCCCCCGTCCTGCTCGTCCGCGCCGGCGAACCCATGCGCCCCTGGCCCGAGGACGGCGGCCACGGCGACTGGCGGTCGGACGTCCCCTTCGCCCGGACCGTCCTCGACGTGCCCGGCAACCACTTCACCATGCTCACCGAACACGCGGCCCGCACCGCCTCGGCCGTCCACGACTGGCTGGGCTCACCGCGACCCGGCGAGCCCACGCCCACCCCGCCCCGCGGAGGAGAACACTGATGTACGCCAACGACATCGCGGCCGTCTACGACCTGGTCCACGAGGGAAAGGGCAAGGACTACCGGCGCGAGGCCGAGGAGATCGCCGCCCTCGTACGGGCCCACCGGCCCGGCACCGCGTCCCTGCTCGACGTCGCCTGCGGCACCGGCCAGCACCTGCGCCACCTCGCCGGCCTCTTCGACCGCGTCGAGGGCCTGGAGATCTCCCGCGACATGCTCGCCATCGCGGCCGGCCGCAACCCCGGCGTCCCGCTGCACGAGGGCGACATGCGCTCCTTCGCCCTCACCTCCCGCTTCGACGCCGTGATCTGCATGTTCAGCTCCATCGGCCACCTCCGGGACGGCGCCGAACTCGACGCCACCCTCGCCCGGTTCGCCGCCCACCTCGAACCCGGCGGCGTCATCGTCGTCGAACCCTGGTGGTTCCCCGACGCCTTCACCCCCGGCTACATCGGCGCCAGCGTCACCGAGACCGGCGACCGCACCATCAGCCGCGTCTCCCACTCCGTGCGCGACGGCGACGCCACCCGCATCGAGGTGCACTACCTGATCGCCCGACCCGGCGAGGGCATCCGGCACCTCACCGAGGAGCACACGATCACCCTGTTCCCGCGCACCGCCTACGAGCAGGCCTTCGAACGCGCCGGCTGCCGGGTGCTCTACCAGGAGGGCGGCCCGTCCGGCCGCGGCCTGTTCATCGGCACCCGCCGCTGACGGCGGGGGACACCGCACGGCAGGGGGTCCGGGGGCGAAGCCCCCGGTTCCGGGAAGGGGCGGGTAGGGGAAAGGGCCGCCCGCAGGGCCCCCGCCCCCGCCCGCCCCCACCCCCGCAAGGCCCACGCACCCGCCCGCCCACGAAAGGCCCACGAGAGGAAGCCATGCCCATCACCGCCACGGACGACGCCACCCGCGAACTCGGCCGCAGGCTCCAGCTGAGCCGCGCCGGCCAATGGTTCGCGGGCAACCAGGGCGACCCGTACGCCCTGATCCTGCGCGCCGGCACCGACCACCCCGCCCCCTACGAGGACCTCGTCCGCGCCCAGGGGCCGTGGTACCGCAGCGACCGGCTCGGCACCTGGGTGACCGCCGATCCCGCCACCGCCGCGGCCGTCCTGTCCGACCCGCGCTTCGGCACCCGGGACCGGGCGGGCGCCCGCCCGGACGCCGACCTGCTGCCGCTCGCCCGCGCCTTCCCCGGCCACGAACGCGCCGAGCTCTCCCGGCTGCGCGCCGCGGCCGGACCGGTGCTCGGGCACACCGCCCTCGCCGACGGGTCCTGCGACGCGCCCGGCGCGGCCCGCCGGCTGCTCCGCCGGCACCTGCCCGCCGAAGGCACCGGCTTCGACCTGGTCGCCGACCTCGCCCGGCCCTTCACCACCGGCCTGGTCCTGCGCGTCCTCGGCGTCCCCGAGGGCGGCCGGGAGGCCGCGGCCGGGCTGCTCGCCCGGTGCGCGCCCCAGCTCGACGCCCGGTTCACCCCGCAGACGCTCGCCGTCGCCCGGGACTCCGCCGGCGCCGTCCAGGAGGTGGCCGGCCTCGTCACGGAGCTCGTCGCCGCGAGCCGCGCCAAGGGGCGGGCCCACCCCGACGACGCCGTGGGGCGTCTGCTGCGCGACGGCCTCGCGCCCCGCGACGTCGAGGGCGTGGCACTCCTCCTCGCCCTCGGCGTCCCCGAGCCCGCCGCCACCGCCGTCGCCGCCACGGTGCTGCGGCTCCTCGCCCGGCCGGGCGACTGGGCGGCGGCCGGGCGGCCGCCCGCCGCCGCGGAGGCCGTCGACCGGACCCTCCGCGAGGAGCCCCCCTTCCGCCTGGAGAGCAGGGTCGCCCACGAGGACGTCGAACTCGCCGGCCGCCGCGTCCCCGCCGACGGCCACGTCGTCGTGCTGGCCACCGCCGGGCGCGACCTGCCCGGCCCGGACCCGCTCGGCGGCCCGGACGGCCCGCACTTCGCCCTCGCCCTCCCGCTCGTCCGCCTGGCCGCCACCACCGCCGTCCAGGCCCTGGCCGCCGCCCTGCCCGGCCTGAGCGCCACCGGACCCGCCCTGACCCGGCCCCGCTCACCCGTCCTGCGCGCCTACGCCCGCTGCCCCGTCCGGGCCTGACCGCACGTCACGCCCGTCACGCCCTCGTGCCGTACGGGCCCACCCGCACCGTCCGCCCTAGGAGAGCCCGGAGTCACCGTGCGCGTCCTGCTGACCTCACTCGCCCACAACACCCACTTCTACAGCCTGGTGCCCCTGGCCTGGGCGCTGCGCGCGGCCGGCCACGAGGTCCGGGTCGCCAGCCCGCCCTCGCTCACCGACGTGATCACCTCCACCGGCCTGACCGCCGTCCCCGTGGGCGACGACCAGCCGGCCGTCGAGCTGCTCGCCGAGATGGGCGGCGACCTCGTGCCCTACCAGAAGGGCTTCGAGTTCACCGAGCACGAGACCCCCGAGGAGACCACCTGGGAGTACCTCCTCGGCCAGCAGACGATGATGTCCGCCCTGTGCTTCGCCCCGTTCAACGGCGCGGCGACCATGGACGCCGTCGTCGGCTTCGCCCGCGACTGGCGCCCCGACCTGGTCGTCTGGGAGCCCTGGACCTACGCGGGACCCGTCGCCGCCCGCGCCTGCGGGGCCGCCCACGCCCGCATCCTCTGGGGGCCCGACACCATCGGCCGCTCCCGGAAGCGGTTCCTCCGGGCCCTCGGCGAACAGCCGGCGGAGCTCCGCGAGGACCCCCTCGCCGAATGGCTCGGCTGGACCCTGGAGCGGTACGGATGCGCGTACGACGAACGGGACGTGCTCGGCCACTGGGTGATCGACCCCGGCGCCCGCAGCACCCGCCTGGACCTCGGCCAGACCACCGTGCCCATGCGCTACGTCCCCTACAACGGCCGCGCCGTCATCGAACCCTGGCTCTCCGAGCCGCCCGCCCGGCCGCGCGTCTGCCTCACCCTCGGCGTCTCCGCCCGCGAGACCTACGGCCGCGACGCCGTCTCCTACCCGCAGCTCCTGGAGGCGCTCGGACGGCTGGACATCGAGGTCATCGCCACCCTGGACGCGTCACAGCGCGAACTCGTCGGCGAACTCCCCGGCAACGTCGTGCCCGTGGACTTCGTCCCCCTCGACGCGCTGCTCCCCACCTGCTCGGTGATCATCCACCACGGCGGGGCCGGCACCTGGTCCACGGCCATGCTGCACGGCGTCCCGCAGATCGTCGTCCCCTCGCTGTGGGACGCGCCGATCAAGGCGCAGCAACTCCAGCGCCTCTCCGCCGGCTTCAGCCTCCCGCCCGCGGAGCTCACGGCGGAGAAGCTCGCCGACGCGGTGCGCGCGGCCGTGGGCGACCCGGCGATCCGGGCGGGCGCCCGGCGGCTGCGCGAGGAGATGCTCGCCGACCCCGCGCCGGCCGGGATCGTCCCCACCCTGGAGCGCCTCGCCGACGCGCACCGGGCCGTGCCGCAGCACTGACACCCACGGGGACATGAGGAAGGGCCCACCGCTCCGGCGGTGGGCCCCTTTCCCGTACGGCGCCGGGACCGGCTACTCGCGCTTGCGCGCCAGCGTGACCCCGTCGGCCACGGTCAGCAGGGAGATGTCCACGCGCGCGTCGTCCCGCAGCCGTTCGTTGAGCGCGCGCACGGCCTCGGTGTCCGGGTCCTGGCACTCCGGATCGGCCACCCGGCCGAAGAACAGCGTGTTGTCGACCGCCACCAGACCACCGGGGCGCAGCAGCGCGAGCGACTCCTCGTAGTAGTGCGGGTACCCGGTCTTGTCGGCATCGACGAACACCAGGTCGAACGTGCCGTCGCCCCCGGCGGCCCGCAGCCCGGCCAGGGTCTCCACGGCGTCACCGACGCGCAGCTCGATCCGGCCGGCCACCCCGGCCCGCTCCCAGAACGGAGCGCCCACACCCGGCCACTTGTCACTGATGTCGCAGGTGACCAGCCGGCCGCCGGGCGGCAGCGCCCGGGCCACGCACAGCGTGCTGTACCCGGTGAACGTCCCGATCTCCAGCACCCGGCGCGCGCCGGTGAGCCGGACGAGCAGCGCGAGGAACTGCGCCTCCTCGGGCATGATCTGCATGGCGCGCCCGCCGGGCAGGCGCGCGGTCAGCTCGTACAGCTCGCGCAGGAGCGCGTCGTCGCGCAGGGAGACGCTCCGGGCGTACTCCAGCAGGGCGGGGCTGAGAGCGGTCTGGTCTGCCACGCTCACGGTCCTTTCGGAGGGCTTCGAGGGCAGCGTGCGGTTGTCAGGCGCGCGCCGGGTCCGGGTCCGCCGCCGGGTCCGGGGCGGTGCCCGGGGCAGGGACGGGCGCCGGGGCCGGCGCGGTGCCGTCCGGCCGGGCGGCGGGACGGCGGCGCCCGCCCAGCAGGCGCATGGCGGGCTTCTCCACGAAGGTGTGCAGCAGGGCCGCGGCGCAGGTGGCGACGGCCACCCCCAGCAGGGCCACGCCGATCGCGCCCGGGGTGTCCCACTGCTTGGCGTAGCCCAGGTCGCCGCCGAGCAGCCGGTGCCCGTAGCGGATGACGATGAAGTGGATCAGGTAGAAGGCGAACGACCACTCGCCCAGCCGGACCAGCACCGCGGACCGCAGCCCCCAGGTGCGCAGGCCCCGCACGTCGGCGTCGGCCGCCGCGGTGATCAGCAGCGTGGCCGGGACGACGGTCGCCGCCTGGAGGGTGAACATCGCGGGCACGGCCTGGGTGAGGGCGAAGCCGCCGGCGAGCAGCAGCGCGGACAGCCACACGCCGGGGCCGCGCCACAGGCCCTTGCCCAGGATGAGCGCCATCACGACGCCGAGGACGAACTCCAGGGCGCGGACAGGCGGGAACCAGTAGACGAACCACAGCTCGTTCAGCGGCATGCCCGGGGCGACCTCGGCGCTCCCCGGGAGGAGCGCGGCGACGAACGGCACGCAGACGACCGCCGCGGCGAGCCCGCCGGCCCACCACCACAGCCGCTTCCCCGGCACCCGCCGGAACAGCCGGAACCACAGCGGGAAGGAGAGGTAGAAGGCCATCTCGCAGGAGAGCGACCAACTCGGCGTGTTGAAACCGGAGATCACGGACGGCTCGGGCAGCCAGGACTGCAACAGCAGCAGATCGGGCACCAGCCCGTCCCACACCGAGCCGCCCGGCAGGACCGGCTCCGAGAGGCCGAGGATGATGGCGCCCGCGACGCACAGGGTGACGAAGTGCAGCGGGTAGATCTTGGCGAACCGGCGCCGCCAGAAGACCGGGACGGAGTCCTCGTCCCGTGCCGACCAGGTCAGGACGAAGCCGCTCAGCACGAAGAAGAACGACACGGCGATCGAGCCGAGCGGGGTGAACTTCGCCAGCTCGGCACCGAGCTTCTGGTCGGCGAAGATGCCCTGCTGGCAGATGTGGCAGGCGAATACCGCCAACGCCGCGAACCAGCGCAGTCCGGTCAGCGAGGGCAGGCGGGCGACGCGAGGGAGCATCGGGTTCTCGTTCCTTGGGATCAGGGCAGGAGGTGACGTCCGGATCGCTGGAGATCAGGCGGGCCCATCCTGTGGCAGGCCGGATCACGCGGACACGAGAAGATGACACAGTCGGAGGGGCGGATCCGGTACGGATCCGCCCCTCCGGCCACCGCCCGCGAGGGGCGCGGTGGTGTCAGGCCGCGCTGAACTCGGCGATGCGGCCCTCGTCGAGCATCAGCTGTGCGCCGTCGAACCGGGACCGCATCAGACGGTCGTGCGTCACGACCACCACGGCGCCCTGATAGTCCGTCAGCGCCGCCTCCAGCTCCTCGACGAGCGCCGGGGAGAGGTGGTTGGTGGGCTCGTCCAGCAGCAGCAGGTCCACCGGCTCGGTCACCAGGCGCGCCAGCTCGATCCGGCGCCGCTGCCCGTAGGAGAGCTCACCCACCCGCTGCCGCAGGTCGTCCGGGCTGAACAGGCCGAGGGACAGCAGCGCCTCGACGTGCTCGTCGGGCGAGCCGACCCGCCCCTGCGCGAACGCCTGGGCCACGGTGAGCCGGGCCGGCCACGGGGGCTGCTCCTGCCGCAGGTGCCCCACCTTGCCGGACACCCGCACCGAGCCGCTGTCCGGGGTCAGCTCCCCGGCCAGCACCCGCAGGAGCGTGGTCTTGCCCGCCCCGTTGGGCCCGGTGATCAGCAGCCGCTCGCCGGGCCGGACGGTCAGCGAGTCGACGCCGAGCCGGCCCTCGACCCGCACCCCGGACAGCTCGGCCACCAGCCGCTCCGCCTCCTCCGCGGCCGCGGTGGAGATCTGTGCCGTGAAGGACAGCGGATCGGCCGGCGGCGCGACCGGGTTCTCGGTCAGCCGCTCGATCCGCTCCTTGGCGTTGCGGATCCGCACCATCGCGCCGTGCCCGCGGCCGCGGGTCCGGAACGCGCCGTGCCCGAAGACCGCGAACGGCATCTTGCGGGGGATGGCGTCGAGCCGGGTGACGTTGGACGTGACCAGCTCGCGGTTGCGGTCCAGCTCGGCGCGCCACTCCTCGTACTCCCGCAGCCGCCGCTGGCGCTCGGTGGCCTTGGCGGTCAGATAGCCGTCGTAGCCGTTGCCGTAGCGGGTGACCGAGCCGGAGTCGACCTCCAGGACGGTGGTGGTGAGCCGGTCGAGGAACATCCGGTCGTGGGTGACGGCGATGACCGTGCCGCGGTGCCCGCGCAGATGCTTCTCCAGCCAGCCGACGGCCTGGTCGTCCAGGTCGTTGGTGGGCTCGTCGAGCAGCAGCAGCTCGGGCGCCGACGCCAGCGTCCCGGCCAGGGCCAGGCGCGACCGCTCGCCGCCGGACAGGGTGCCCAGCTTCCGGCCGCGGTCCAGGCCGGGCAGGCCGAGCCCGTGCAGGGCGATGTCCACCCGGGAGTCGGCCTCGTAGCCGCCCCGGGCCTGGTACCGCTCGACCAGGGCGGCGTAGGTCTCCAGGAGCGCCGTCAGTTCCGCGTCCGGGCCCGCCTGGTAGGGGCGTTCGGCCAGCTCGGCCTCGGCCCGGCGCATGCCCGCCTCGATCTCGCGGAGCTCGGCCAGCGCCAGGTCGACGGCGTCCTGGACGGTGGCCTCCGGCGGCAGCTCCAGCGTCTGCGGCAGATAGCCGATGCCGCCGGGGGCCACCACCGTCAGCGCGCCGTTGTCGGCCCGCTCGCGGCCGGCGATCAGCCGGAGCAGGGTGGACTTGCCGGAGCCGTTGTCGCCGATGACGCCGACCTTCTCGCCCGGCTTGACGGTGAAACCGACCCGGTCGAGTACGACGCGGTCCTGGTAGCGCTTGGTGATGTCGTGCAGGGCTAGTTGCGCGGTTCGCACGCGGGGGCCTCCTTTTCGCAGCCGGGAATGGGGTCGTTTCCGCGCACTGGGCGGTCCTGCGGTGCGTGAGGGCACGGCGGGAGGGCCGGAGCGGCATATGACGCGCTACGCGACGTCGCTGCGGCGTTTTCGATAAGTGCACGGAGGGATACGGCGGCGGAGTCGAGCTCTACGCGGCCGTATCTTCGGCTGTCACAGGGATCCCATGGAGCCGAGTCTAGAGGATCAAAAAACTTTTCGGCAAGGGCCTTTCGGGGGAACCTCGAAGATCCCCGAAACCATGATCGCGCAATCCCGGAGCGCGCCGGGCCCGGAAATCCGCCGGGAACGGAGGACTTCACCGGCTTGTCCGGAAATTCACCGGACAGGGGCGGAACATTGACCGGAAATCCGGTCCGGCGCCCGGCCGGCTGCCGGAACCTTCGCGTCCGATGATGGCTGATTTCCGTTGCCTGCACTGTCAATTGATGGACCTTCGGATCATGGAAAGGTACGTTCCCGGGGTGAGCTCGAAACCGCTGGTGCCCCCGAGATCCGCCCCCGGGCCCGCCGCGTCGCGCAATGCCGCGCGCAGGGAGTGGGGCCAGAATTTCTTCCGGTCCGCAGCCGCCGCCCGCAGGTTCTCCGACCAGCTGGACGATTCGTACTTCCCGACCGGTTTCACGGCCGGGACGCTCACGGTCGAGATAGGCGCGGGCTCCGGCCGGGTGACCAAGGCGCTGGCCGCGGCCGGGCGTCCATTACTCGCGGTCGAGATCGACACCCATTGGGCGCGCCGGCTCGCCGCGGAATCGCTCCCGGACGTCACCGTGGTCAACGAGGACTTTCTGACCTTACGGCTGCCGCGGCAGCCCGTCCGTTTGATAGGCAATCTGCCTTTCGTGTCCGGCACCGGAATTCTGAGGCGCTGCCTCGACCTCGGGCCTGATCTGATGCGCGGGGGAGTCTTCCTGCTCCAGCGCGAGTACGTGGGCAAGCGCACCGGGGCCTGGGGAGGCAACCTCTTCAACGCCCAGTGGGAGCCCTGGTACACCTTCGGCGAAGGACTCGCCTTCCCCCGCCACGAGTTCAGCCCCGTACCGCGGGCCGACACCTCGACCCTGCTCGTGGCGCCCCGCCGCCGGCCGTCCGTGCCGTGGTCCGAACGGGCCGCCTACCAGCGATTCGTCCAGGAGTTCTTCGACACCGGCCGGATGACCGTCGGTGACGCGGCGCAGAAGGTGCTGCGCCGCGGCCACGCCCGGTTCGTGCGCGGCGCCGGGGTGGCGCCCGCCGACCGGCTCAAGGACCTCACGGCCCGGGAGTGGGCCGCGCTGTACCGCGCGGACCGGGCCGGCCGTGAGGACCGGGACGGCGGTCCCGTCCGGCCCGCCCGGACCCCCCGGCCCGGCCGGCGGCCGTCCGGCCGCTGACGCCGCAGGGGGTGAACCGGCCGCGCACGAGCGCTCCGCACGCGGCCGGCCCTCTCATGGAAGGGTCCTCACGACGCGGGGGATTCATCGGTGGACCGCGCTTCCTTGAGCTTGCGGAGCAGCTCCCGCTTCTGTTCCATCGGGTCGACGCCGCTCTTGGGAACCCCACCCTTCTTGCCGCCGCGCATCGCGCTGCGGGAGAGGTTGGCGCGGGTGCCGCCGACGCCCAGCATGTTTCCTGACCCCTTGCCCATCAGGGTTCTCCTTCCGTCGGTAAGCCGAGGCGTTCCGTCCCGGCATGTCCATGAGTCTGGACGATACGTATCGTCTTGTCAAGACGATACGTATCGGTTCGCCGAGGTCTAGGCTACGCGGCATGTCCTCCAACTGCGCACCTTCCGCCACGCGGCTCCGCCGCCGGTCCCATCACGCGATCATGGGAGCCACCCTCGAACTCGTCAGCGAGGTCGGGTACCCGAAGCTGACGATCGAGGCCATCGCCGCCCGCGCCGGTGTCGGCAAGCAGACCGTCTACCGCTGGTGGCCGTCGAAGGCCGCGATCCTCCGGGACGCCGTCGTGCACCTCTGCCAGGACGCCACCGGGGTCACCCGCGGCATCCCCGACACCGGGGACCTCGCCGCCGACCTCAAGGCCGTGCTCCGCGCCACCGCCGACACCATGAGCCACCCCCGGTACGACCTGCCCGCCCGCGCCCTCGCGGCCGCCGGCATCGCCGACGCGACCCTCGGCGCGGAACTGGTCAGCTGCATCCTGGAGCCCCAACTCCGGCTGTACGTCGAGCGCTTGGCCGCCGCGCAGCGGGACGGGCAGGTCGAGGCGGGCATCGACCTCCGCGTCGCCCTGGAGCTCCTCACCGGCCCCCTCGCCTTCCGCTGGCTGATGGGCGACGCCCCGCTCACCCACGCGTACACCGACGCGCTCGTCGGCCTCGTCCTGCGCGGACTGGCGCCGCGGTCCTCCTGACCGCCGGCCGGCCAGGCCCTCCCGGGGCCCGTCGAGGGGTCGTCGCCCGGCCCGCGGTCCGGCCCGGAGCCCCGGCCCGTGGACCGGTCCGCCGGGTCCGGACGGTGTGTCATTCGGCCCAGCGGGGCGTTTGTCCCTAGGATTGTGGGATGTACATAGCCACCACGTTCCCCGGAGGGGTGATCCGGTGAACAGGTCCGAGGCCACCGATGAGCAGTGGGAGGGCCTGGCCGAGGTCGTGCCGCTGCGCGGCCACGCCTGGCCGTCCTGGCCCAACCACCGGGCCCTGCCCGAGGAGGAGCCGGAGCCGAACCGGCGTCAGCTCGTCGTGCTGCGCGTCCAGGTGTTCGCCGACGCCCGGGAGGTCGCCGAGCACCTGATCGCCCGCGTCCCGGTGCTGCTCGACCTCACCAGCGCCGACACCGACGTCGCCAAGCGGATCCTGGACTTCTCCAGCGGCGTCGTCTTCGGCCTGGGCAGCGGCATGCACCGGGTCGACACCAATGTCTTCCTGCTCGCCCCCGAGGGCACGGAGGTGGCCTCGGGGTACCCCGATCGTAGGAAGAGTGATCAGGTAAAACGGTTTGGCTGACCGGCCGGCACATACGGTCCGGGCATGGACGTACGCCGTGCCCGACCGCCGCTTCCGGCCGCTGCCCCGCCGCACCGGCCCGCGGTGACCGAACTGCGCCTCTCCGCCTTCCGGACCCACCGGAACGCTGTCTTCCGGCTCGGGCCGCTGACGCTCTTCCGGGGGCCGAGCGGCAGCGGCAAGTCCAGCGCCCTCCAGGCGTACGAGGCCCTCGCCAGGCTCGCGGGCGGCGACACCCTGGAGGAGGCCCTCGCCTCCGTGCCCGGCGGCGCCGCCACGTGCGTGCCGCACCGGGCCCGGCCGGACGCCCAGGGGCGGCGGGGGTTCCGGATCGGCTGCACCGTCGAGGGGCCGGCGGGCCCGGTCCTGCTCGACATCGCCGTCCAGGCCGAACCGGAACTCCGCATGGTCGGCGAGCGGCTGACCGGCGGGGGACGCACCTTGCTCTCCACGGCCCTGCGCGACCCCGGGCTGCGCCGGGTCGAGGCCGCCTGGCACACGGCCGGGACCGTCCCCGTCACGCGCGCGCCCCTGCCGGACGACCGGCTCGGCACGGCGCTGCTGCCCCTGCGGGTCGCGGGCAAGACGGCCGGTCAGCGGCTGGTCCTCGACGCCGCCGAGCAGGTCGTGGTGGCGCTGCGCTCCGTCTTCGTCTGCGACCCCCGCCCGGAGCTGATGCGCGCTCCGGTCGCCGCGCGCGACGGGCTGCTGCGCGGCGCGTGTGACAACGTTGCCGCGGTTCTCGCCCGTACCCGCCACGAGTGCGCCACCCGGCACGCCGCCCTGGTGACCGCGGTGGGAGCGGGCTGCCGCGGCCCGGTGGAGGAGCTGTCGGCGCAGGCCCTGGAAGGCGGTCTCGTACGGGCGGTCCTGGGCCGGGCGGCGGGCGCCGGGACGCCGCTGGAGCGGCTGGGCGACGGCGAGCTGCGCTATCTGGCCCTGTGCCTGGTGCTCATGACGGGGCCGGGGGTGCTGGACATGGACCCGGTCGCGGAGGTGCTGCCCGCGCGGCAGGCGCTCACGGTGCTGGCGGACGGCCTCGACCGGTGCCTGGACCCGGGGCAGACGCGCGAGCTGCTGACGGTGGCACGGCAGATGTGCGAGCGGGGGCATGTGCGCTTGGTGGGGACGGTGCGGGGTGGTGCGGGGGAGCCCGAGGGGGACGCCTGGAGTGATGCTCAGGGGGCGGGGGAGCCGGGGGTGTCGGTGGTAGACCTGGGGTGTGAGCGAAACGCGGAAAGAGTATGAGGAGGGGCCGGTGGGGCTTCCGGTGGGTGCGGCCAGGTCGCGGGAGGAGTCCCGGGTGACCCGGGGGCCGGTGGCGGAGGGGGCGGCGGAGGCCGCGGGCGCGGTCGGGGAGGTCGGCGCGGCTGGTGAAGCCGGTGCTCCGGGTGCTTCCGGCGGGTCCTTCGGGGGATCGGGCGAGCGCCCTGGCGGCCCCGGCGAGCTGAAGGCCCTCCAGCTCCGGCTGGCGGAGTTCGCGGCGGCGCGGGACTGGCAGCCGTTCCACACCCCGAAGAACCTCGCGGCGGCGCTGAGCGTCGAGGCCGCCGAACTCGTGGAGATCTTCCAGTGGCTGACGCCGGAGCAGTCGGCGCGGGTGATGGAGGACCCGGAGACCGCGGGCCGGGTGGAGGACGAGGTCGCGGACGTCCTGGCGTATCTGCTCCAGTTCTGCCACGCGCTGGGTGTCGACCCGGCGCCGCGCTGGCGGCGAAGATCGACCGTAACGAGCGGCGGTTCCCCCGGGCCGACCGTCCGGGGCGACCGTCCGGGCCGGACGGCGGCGGGGCCGCGGCGAATCGAACTGAGCCGGAGTGAGCCGGAGGGAGCCGGATGGGCCGGTACCGGAGTGAGTGGATCCAGATCTGGCGGTTCGTCACTCTCCGGAGTGATTGAGTTCTCCACACCGCATCTGGTATCCACAGATTTCTGAATTCCCCTGGCGTTTCCGGCGGTTAGCCGTCACGCTGAGTAGTGAGAAGCGGTAAGCAGGGCGGCAGTGTCGGAAAGTGGGGGACCGCACATGGACGCAACGCGGCTCATCGGAGCCACCCGGACGGCATTGGCGCAGGCCAGGGCGGTGCAGGACATCGTCGGCGAGGCATGGCAGACCCAGGCCCTGGCGGGTGCCATCGGAAGTCATCTCGCGGTCCACGGCCCGTTCGAGGCGCGGGCCGCGGCGGGCGGTCTGAGCGAGGCAGGCGCCCGCGCCTCCGGCGCGCTGCGTCAGACGCCGCGCGCCGGGGCGATACGGGCGGCGCACCTCAGTGAGGTGCGCGATCCCTGGGTCGCGCTGGCGGGCCTGTGCGGCCTGCTCGGGGAGGTCGGCATAGCCCTGGTGGGCGTCGCCTGCTCGTCGGACGAGGACGCCTTGTACTGGCAGTGCATGGAGGCGATCGACGCCGCTGACGAGACGAGCGACCGGGTGCGCTGGTTACAGAGACGGCTCGCCCTGCGCGAGCGCGAGGGAGGCGCCGCGTGAGGGGCGGACGCTCAGCCGGCACCGCCTCCGCCGCTGTGCGCGGAGTGCTCGCCGGGCGACTGGAGATCGGCGTCGAGCTGCGACAGATCGGCGTTCAGCGCGGCCATCAGCTCCTCCATCTGCTGAAGCAGGCCCTTGGGCGCGCCCTGCTGCGCGGGAGCGGCCTGTGCGGGCACCGTTTCTTCGGGCACGGCTTCCTGGGTCATCGCGGCCTCCTCGGCCCTGGCCCTCCCGGTGCGGGCGGGCGGCGTTGCGGTCGTCGCCTCCGGCAGCGGACACCGGTGCGCGGGCCGGGCGGTCCGGCTCCGCCCGAGCCAACGATCACCGGTCGCCACGGACACTGGCGAGCCCGCCGACACCTGTCCCGGGCGGGCCGAATTCACCCGACCGGGGAGGGTGGGGCGGGGCAGGGTGTGGGCGGTTGACGCCTGTGCGGCAAGGCAGGATGGAGGTATGGATCTGCGTATCTTCACCGAGCCCCAGCAGGGGGCGAGCTATGACACCTTGCTCACCGTCGCCAAGGCCGCCGAGGACCTCGGCTTCGACGCCTTCTTCCGCTCCGACCACTACCTCGCCATGGGCTCCGCCGACGGCCTGCCCGGCCCGACCGACGCCTGGATCACCCTGGCCGGCCTCGCCCGTGAGACCCGGCGCATCCGGCTCGGCACGCTGATGACCGCGGGCACGTTCCGGCTGCCCGGTGTGCTGGCCATCCAGGTGGCGCAGGTCGACCAGATGTCCGGCGGCCGGGTCGAGCTCGGCCTGGGCGCGGGCTGGTTCGAGGAGGAGCACAAGGCGTACGGCATCCCCTTCCCCAAGGAGAAGTTCGGCCGCCTGGAGGAGCAGCTCGCGATCGTCACGGGCCTGTGGGCGACCGAGGTGGGCAAGACCTTCGACTTCGACGGCACGTACTACCAGCTGGCCGACTCCCCGGCGCTGCCCAAACCCGCCCAGGGCAAGGTGCCGGTCCTGATCGGCGGCCACGGCGCCAAGCGCACCCCCCGGCTCGCCGCGCAGTACGCGGACGAGTTCAACATCCCCTTCGCCTCGGTCGAGGACAGCGAGCGGCAGTTCGGCCGGGTGCGGGCCGCGGCCGAGGAGTTCGGCCGCAAGAAGGACGACCTGGTGTACTCCAACGCCCTGGTCGCCTGTGTCGGCAAGGACGACGCCGAGGTGGCGCGGCGGGCGGCCGTCATCGGCCGTGACGTGGCGGAGCTCAAGGCGAACGGCCTGGCCGGCTCGCCCGCCGAGGTGGTCGACAAGATCGGCCGCTACGCGGAGACGGGCTCGTCCAGGATCTACTTCCAGATCCTGGACCTGGACGACCTCGACCACCTGGAGCTGATCTCCTCGGAGGTCGGTTCCCAGCTCGGCTGAGGCCGAGGCCGGGCCCACCGGCGACCGACGAGAAGACACACCGAACCCCGAGGAGTGCCTGTGACGCCCGCTCCCGCCGTACCGCTCGCCGACGCGCTGGCGCGCGGACCGCTCGTCCTGGACGGCGGTCTGTCCAACCAGCTCGTGGCGCAAGGGTGCGATCTGTCCGACGCCCTGTGGTCCGCCCGGCTGCTCGCCGACGACCCGGGGCAGATCCGGGCCGCGCACGCCGCCTACGCCCGAGCGGGCGCACAGGTGCTCATCACCGCCAGCTATCAGGCCACGTTCGAGGGCTTCGCCCGCCGGGGCATCGGGCGGGAGAAGGCCGCGGCCCTGCTGCGGAGCAGCGTGACGCTGGCCCGGGAGGCCGGGGACGGGCAAGGCGCCCCGGTCCGGGTCGCGGCCTCGGTGGGGCCGTACGGGGCGATGCTCGCCGATGGCAGCGAGTACCGCGGCCGGTACGGCCTGGGCGTGGCCGAGCTGGAGCGGTTCCACCGGCCGCGCGTGGAGACGCTCGCGGAGGCCGCCCCGGACGTCCTCGCCCTGGAGACCGTCCCGGACGCCGACGAGGCCGAGGCCCTGCTCCGGGCCGTGGAGCCCTGCGGGGTGCCGGTCTGGCTCTCCTACAGCGTCGCGGGCGAGCGGACCCGGGCCGGTCAGCCGCTGCGCGACGCCTTCGCGCTCGCCGCCGGGAACGACCAGGTGATCGCCGTCGGGGTCAACTGCTGCGAGCCGGCCGACGTCGACCGGGCCGTCGCCCTCGCCGCGGAGACCACCGGGAAACCCGTGGTCGTCTACCCCAACAGCGGCGAGGAGTGGGACGCCCGGGCGCGGGCCTGGCGCGGCAGCCCCACCTTCGCCCCGGACCGCGTCGCCGCCTGGACGTCCGCCGGCGCCCGTCTCATAGGCGGCTGCTGCCGCGTGGGCCCCGACCGCATCGCGGAACTGGCCCGCGCCCTCCGGCCCTGAGGCGGTGCCCCGCGGGCTCCCGCCGGGCGGGGCCGCCGGCCTCCGCCCGCGCGGGACGCGTGTCGGTCGCCCCCTCAGGCCGTGGCCGGGGCAGGTCAGCAGGGCGAAAAGAACTGGGAAAAGGCGGGCGCAAGCCACGATAATCGGGCGGGTGTTCCTGACGATAAGTACCACCGGCACCGCCGGATCACCCGCCACCGACCTCGGTTTCCTGCTGCACAAACACCCCGACCGCGCGCAGCGGTTCTCCACCGCGCACGGCACGGCCCACGTCCTCTACCCCGAGGCGACGGCCGAACGCTGCACCGTGGCAATGCTGCTGGAGATCGACCCCGTGGCGCTGGTACGGAGCGCCAGGGGCAAGGGGCGCGGCGCCGCACCCGACTCCGCGCTCGCGCAGTACGTCAACGACCGCCCGTACGCGGCGTCCTCGCTGCTCGCCGTCGCGCTCGGCGGCGTGTTCGGCAGCGCCGTCAAGGGCCAGTGCGCGGCCCGGCCCGAACTGCCGGGCGTGGCACGGCCGTTGCGCGTCGAGGTGCCCGTCCTGCCCGCGCGCGGCGGCGCCGGCCTGGTGGAGCGGCTCTTCGCCCCGCTGGGCTGGTCCGTGACGGCGGAGCCGGTGCCGCTGGACGAGCGGTTCCCGGAGTGGGGCGACTCGCGCTACGTCCGCCTGGCGCTGGAGGGCGAGCTGACGCTCGCGGAGGCCCTGCGCCACCTCTACGTCCTCCTCCCGGTCCTCGACGACTCCAAGCACTACTGGGTGTCGCCCGACGAGGTGGAGAAGCTGCTGCGCGCCGGCGAGGGCTGGCTGGAGCGCCACCCCGAACAGGTGCTGATCACCAACCGCTATCTCGCCCGCCGCCGTTCCCTCACCCGCGACGCCCTCGCCCGGCTCGCCGAGGCCGACGACACCGGGCCCGAGAGCCTCGACAACGCGGTCGACGAGGAGAAGGACACCGCCGAGAAGCCGGTCCCGCTCGCCGTGCGGCGCCGCGAGGCCGTCGTCGGGGCGCTGCGCGCCGCCGGCGCCGCCCGCGTCCTCGACCTCGGCTGCGGACAGGGCCAGCTGGTCGGCGAGCTGCTCAAGGACCCCCGGTTCACCGAGGTCGTGGGCGTCGACGTGTCGATGCGCGCCCTGAAGGAGGCGGCCCGGCGGCTGGGCCTGGAGCGGATGTCCGAGCGCCAGGCGGCCCGGGTGCGCCTCCTCCAGGGCTCCCTCGCCTACACCGACCGGCGGCTGGCCGGATACGACGCCGCCGTGCTCAGCGAGGTCACAGAGCACCTCGACCCGCCCCGGCTGCCCGCCCTGGAGTACGCGGTGTTCGGCGCGGCCCGCCCGGCCACGGTGATCGTCACGACCCCCAACGTGGAGTACAACGTGCGCTGGGAGACCCTCCCCGCCGGGCAGGTCCGCCACCCGGACCACCGCTTCGAGTGGACCCGCGAGGAGTTCCGTACCTGGGCCGGCGACGTCGCCGGACGGCACGGATACGAAGTCGGGTTCGCGCCCGTAGGACCCGACGACCCCGAGGTGGGGCCGCCCACCCAGACGGCCGTCTTCCACAGGCGGGACGCCGGGCCGGACCGCACGGCCACCGCCGCCACGACCACCACCCTCACGAAGGAGGCGACCGCCGTATGACCACCAGGCCCGCCACCCCGGCGGCCGCCTCGGAGGGCGGCCCGCGGGAGGCACGCGTCCTCGGCGTCCCGGACCTCTCCCTCGTCGTCCTCGTCGGCGCCACCGGATCCGGCAAGTCCACCTTCGCCGCCCGCCACTTCAAGCCCACCCAGGTCCTGTCCTCGGACTTCTGCCGCGGCCTGGTCAGCGACGACGAGAACGACCAGAGCGCCAGCGGCGACGCCTTCGACGTCCTCCACCACATCGCCGGCAAGCGGCTCGCCGCCGGCCGGCTGACGGTCGTCGACGCCACCAGCGTCCAGCCCGAGAGCCGCAGGCAGCTCGTCCGGCTGGCCCGCGAGCACGACGTGCTGCCCGTGGCGATCGTCCTCGACATGCCGGAGGCCGTCTGCGCCGACCGCAACGCCGCCCGCCCCGAGCGCGCCGCCCTGCCCCGCCACGTCATCCAGCGCCACCGGCGCGAACTCCACCGCTCCCTGCGCCACCTGGAGCGCGAGGGCTTCCGCAAGGTGCACGTCCTGCGCGGCGTCGCCGAGGCCGAGGCCGCCGAGATCGTCCTGGAGCGCCGGTTCAACGACCTGCGCCACCTCACCGGCCCGTTCGACATCGTCGGCGACATCCACGGCTGCCGCTCCGAGCTGGAGACCCTGCTCACGAAGCTGGGGTACGCCCTCGTCCGCGACGGGTCCGGCCGGCCGGTGGACGCCGCGCACCCCGACGGCCGCACCGCCGTCTTCGTCGGCGACCTCGTCGACCGCGGCCCCGACAGCCCCGGTGTGCTGCGCCTGGTCATGGGCATGGTCGCCGCCGGGCACGCCCTGTGCGTCCCGGGCAACCACGAGAACAAGCTCGGCCGCTACCTCAAGGGCCGCAAGGTCCAGCACTCCCACGGCCTCGCAGAGACCATCGGGCAGCTGGAGCGGGAGGACGCCGCCGACCCGGAGTTCCGCGGGCGGGTGCGGGAGTTCATCGAGTCGCTGGTCAGCCATTACGTGCTCGACGGCGGCGGGCTCGTCGTCTGCCACGCCGGCCTGCCGGAGAAATACCACGGCCGCACCTCCGGCCGGGTCCGCTCGCACGCCCTGTACGGCGACACCACGGGCGAGACCGACGAGTTCGGCCTGCCGGTGCGCTATCCCTGGGCCGAGGACTACCGCGGCCGCGCCGCCGTCGTCTACGGCCACACCCCGGCCCCGTCGGCCACCTGGCTCAACAACACCCTCTGCCTCGACACCGGCGCCGTCTTCGGCGGCCGGATGACGGCCCTGCGCTGGCCCGAGCGCGAGCTCGTGGACGTACCGGCCGAGCGGGTCTGGTACGAACCGGCGAAGCCGCTGGTGAGCGAGGCGCCCGGCGGGGCCGACGGCCGTCCGCTCGACCTGGCGGACGTCACCGGCCGCCGGGTCGTCGAGACCCGGCACATGGGCCGGGTGGCCGTGAAGGAGGAGAACGCCGCGGCCGCCCTGGAGGTGATGAGCCGCTTCGCCGTCGCCCCCGGGCTGCTGCCCTACCTCCCGCCGACCATGGCACCGTGCGCGACGTCGAAGGAGGACGGCTATCTGGAGCACCCGGCCGAGGCCTTCGCCGCCTACCGTGCCGACGGCGTGCGCCGGGTGGTGTGCGAGGAGAAGCACATGGGGTCGCGCGCGGTGGCGCTCGTCTGCCGTGACGCGGACGTGGCGCGTGAGCGCTTCGGCGCGGCCGACGGCGCCACCGGTGTCGTGTACACCCGCACCGGGCGGCCGTTCTTCGACGACCCGGCGACGGCCGGGCGGGTCCTCGGCCGGCTGCGCGAGGCCGTCGGCGGGGCCGGCTTGTGGGAGGAGCTCGGCACCGACTGGCTGCTGCTGGACACCGAGCTGATGCCGTGGTCACTCAAGGCTCTCGGGCTGCTGCGCGACCAGTACGCGGCCGTCGGCGCCGCGTCCGGCGCCGCCCTGCCCGCCGCGCTCGCCGCCCTGGAGGCCGCGGCGGCGCGCGGCGTGGACGTCGCCGGGCTGCTCGGCCGGCAGCGCGAGCGCGCCGAGGACGCCCGGGCCTTCACGGAGGCGTACGGCCGCTACTGCTGGCCGGTCGGCGCCGCCGCGCACGGCAGGCCCGCCGGGACCGTCGAGGCCCCCGGAACCGCCGGGACCGGCCGGGAGGGCACCCCGGGCCTGGAGGACGCGCCGGGCACGGACGGCCTCGCCGGCATCCGTATGGCGCCGTTCCAGATCCTGGCCGTCCAGGGCCGCGGCCTGGCCCGGCTGCCGCACGACGAGCAGCTGGCGCTGATCGACCGGATGATCGACGCGGAGCGGGCCGCGACCGCCGGCGACGGCGCCGCGCACCGGCTGCTCGCCCCCACCCGCCGCCTCGTCGTCGACACCGAGGACGAGGAGTCCGTCGCCGCCGGCACCCGCTGGTGGCTGGAGCTCACCGCCGCGGGCGGCGAGGGCATGGTCGTCAAGCCCCTCCAGGGGTTCGCCGAGCGCGCGGACGGCCGGCTCGTCCAGCCCGGCGTGAAGTGCCGCGGCCGGGAGTACCTGCGGATCGTCTACGGCCCCGAGTACACCCGCCCCGACAACCTCGCCCGGCTGCGCGACCGGAATCTCGGCCACAAGCGCTCGCTCGCCCTGCGCGAGTACGCGCTCGGCCTGGAGGCGCTGGACCGGCTGGCGGCCGGGGAGCCGCTCTGGCGCGTCCACGAGGCGGTCTTCGCGGTCCTGGCGCTGGAGTCCGAGCCGGTCGACCCCCGGCTGTAGCCGGTGGCGGGCCCGGTGGGGGTCACCACCGGGCCCGCCCCCCGCCCGGCCCCGCCCCGGCCGTGTCCCGCGCCGGATCTGCGTGATCACGGTCCGGCGGGGTCAGGATGGGGAGATGGGATTCCATGTCGATTCCGAGGCCGGGCGGCTGCGCCGCGTCATACTGCACCGACCCGGCCTGGAGCTGAAGCGGCTCACCCCGTCCAACAAGGACGCCCTCCTCTTCGACGACGTGCTGTGGGTGCGGCGCGCCCGCGCCGAGCACGACGGCTTCGCGGACGTGCTGCGCGAGCGCGGGGTCGAGGTCCACTTCTTCCAGGACCTGCTGGACGAGAGCCTGGAGCAGCCGGCGGCGCGCGCGCTCGTCCTGGACCGGGTCTTCGACGAGAAGGAGTACGGCCCGCTCGCCACCGGCCACCTGCGGGCCGCCTTCGACGGGCTGCCGGCCGCCGAGCTGGGCTCCTGGCTGGTCGGCGGGATGACCAAGCGGGAATTCCTGGAGCGGTACCCGGAGCCGGTATCCGTCCGCTTCCACGCCATGGAGCTGGACGACTTCCTCATCAACCCGCTGCCCAACCACCTCTTCACCCGGGACACCTCCGCCTGGGTCTACGACGGGGTGTGCGTGAACGCCATGCGCTGGCCCGCCCGCTGGCACGAGACGGTGCACTACGAGGCCGTCTACCGGTACCACCCGATGTTCTCCCCGGGCGGCTTCCACGTCTGGTCCGAGGGGCAGGCGGCCTACCCGTCGACGATCGAGGGCGGCGACGTCCTGGTGATCGGCGAGGGGGCGGTGCTGATCGGGATGAGCGAGCGGACCACGCCGCAGGCCGTGGAGATGCTGGCCCACCGGCTCTTCGCCGCGGGCTCGGCCCGCACGATCGTGGCGCTGGACATGCCCAAGCGGCGGGCGTTCATGCACCTGGACACGGTGATGACCATGGTGGACGGCGACACCTTCACGCAGTACGCGGGGCTCGGCAGGCTCCGCTCGTACACGATCGAGCCGGGCGCGGGCGAGCGTGAGCTGAAGGTCTCCGACCACCCCCCGGAGCACATGCACCGGGCCGTCGCGGCGGCCCTGGGGCTCGACTCGATCCGGGTGCTCACGGCGACGCAGGACGTGCACGCGGCGGAGCGGGAGCAGTGGGACGACGGCTGCAACGTGCTGGCCATCGAGCCGGGCGTGGTCGTCGCCTACGAGCGGAACGCGACGACCAACACCTATCTGCGTAAAAATGGGATCGAAGTCATCACGATCCCGGGCAGTGAGCTGGGGCGCGGCAGGGGCGGACCGCGCTGCATGAGCTGTCCTCTGGAGCGGGACCCGGTGGGCGGGCCGGCCGGGCGGGCGGCCGGTTCCGGTGGTGCTGCCACCCACCCGACTGCATAGCAATGCGGGTCATCGTATACAGTTCCATTTTCCCGCAGTCGTGAGCTAGGAGCCCACCCCATGGCGACAGACCTCAAGGGCCGCCACTTCCTCAAGGAGACGGACTTCACCGCCGAGGAGTTCCACGGTCTCGTGGAACTCGCCGCCCAGCTCAAGGCGGCCAAGCGGACGGGCGTGGAGGTGCCCCTGCTGCACGGCCGGAACATCGCGCTGATCTTCGAGAAGACCTCGACCCGCACCCGCTGCGCCTTCGAGGTCGCCGCCGCCGACCAGGGCGCCCGGACCACCTACCTCGACCCGGCGGGCTCCCAGATCGCCCACAAGGAGTCGGTCAAGGACACCGCGCGGGTCCTCGGCCGGATGTTCGACGCGATCGAGTACCGGGGCCACGGCCAGCACATCCTGGAGCAGCTGGCCGCACACGCCGGGGTGCCCGTCTTCAACGGCCTCACCGACGAGTGGCACCCCACGCAGATGCTCGCCGACATCCTCACCATGTCCGAGCACACCGCCAAGTCCCTGGAGCACGTCGCCTACGCCTACCTCGGCGACGCCCGTTACAACATGGGCAACTCCTACCTCGTGACCGGTGCCCTCCTCGGCATGGACGTGCGGATCGTGGCCCCGGAGGAGCTGTGGCCCGACCCGGAGATCGTGGCCGTGGCCCGCAGGCTCGCCGGCGAGAGCGGCGCCCGGATCACCCTCACCGCGGACGTCGCCGAAGGCGTGCGGGGCGCGGACTTCGTCGCCACGGACGTCTGGGTGTCGATGGGGGAGCCCAAGGAGGTCTGGGACGCGCGGATCGCGCTGCTCGCGCCGTACGCCGTCACCATGGACGTCCTGCGGGCCACCGGCAACCCCGCCGTGAAGTTCCTGCACTGCCTGCCGGCCTTCCACGACCTCGGCACCACGGTCGCCCAGGAGATCCACGAGCGGCACGGCCTGACGTCCCTGGAGGTCACGGACGAGGTCTTCGAGTCCCCGCACTCGGTCGTCTTCGACCAGGCGGAGAACCGGATGCACACGATCAAGGCGGTCCTGGTGGCGACGCTGGCGCGGGACTAGGAGTACCGGACGGGCCGGACCGCGGTGGCTGCGGTCTTTCGGCAAAGGGCGGCGTCGGTGAGATCCAGCCCGGCTGGGGGCACCTCCCAGCAGTAGCCGGGGGAGCTTGAGGCCACCGCGCGTCAGCGCGGGACCGGGGGCCCGGGGGCCTGCCCCCGGTTCGGGAAGGGGCGGGTGGGGGAACCCCTCCGCCCATCCGGCCGATATCGCGCACCCGTGACGACAGTCACGTACCGGTGATAACTTCACGGCGCAGGCACTCGCCCGACAGCCCCGGCTGAAGGAGGCCGCCGCCCCATGAGTCCTTTCACCGGCTCAGCGAACCGGACCCCCACCGAGGACTGGCGGCACCTGCGCCTGACCCTCGACGCCGGCGTCGCGACCGTCACCCTCGCCCGCCCCGGCAAGCTCAACGCCCTCACCTTCGGCGCCTACGCCGACCTGCGCGACCTGCTGCCCGAACTGGCCCGCGACGGCTCCGTACGCGCCCTCGTGCTCGGCGGCGAGGGCCGCGGCTTCTGCTCCGGCGGCGACGTCGACGACATCATCGGCGCCACCCTGGCCATGGACACCGGCCGGCTCCTCGACTTCAACCGGATGACCGGGCAGGTCGTCCGCTCCTTACGCGAGTGCCCCTTCCCCGTGATCGCCGCCGTGCACGGGGTCGCCGCCGGCGCCGGCGCCGTCCTCGCGCTCGCCGCCGACTTCCGGGTCGCCGACCCCACCGCGCGCTTCGCCTTCCTCTTCACCAAGGTCGGCCTCTCCGGCGGCGACATGGGCGCCGCCTACCTGCTGCCCCGCGTCGTCGGCCTCGGCCACGCCACCCGGCTGCTGATGCTCGGCGAACCCGTGGCCGCCCCCGAGGCCGAGCGCATCGGCCTGATCAGCCGGCTCACCGCCGAGGGCGCGGCCCACACCGAGGCCGCGGCCCTCGCCCGGCGCCTCGCCGACGGCCCCGCCCTCGCCCACGCCCAGACCAAGGCGCTGCTCACCGCCGAGCTCGACATGCCGCTCGCCGCGTCCGTCGAACTCGACGCGGCCACCCAGGCGCTGCTGATGAACAGCGCCGACTACGCCGAGTTCCACGCCGCCTTCACCGAGAAGCGGCCGCCCCGCTGGAGCGGGCGGTGACCGCCGTGGCGCCCCCCGGCCGGGCCCCCGTGGCCCGGCGCGTCGCGGTCATCGGTGGCGGCCCCGGCGGCCTCTACGCCGCCGCCCTGCTGAAACGTCACGCCCCCGCCCGGGAGATCACCCTCTGGGAGCGCAACGCCCCCGACGACACCTTCGGCTTCGGCGTCGTCCTCTCCGACGAGACCCTCGGCGGCATCGAGAGCGCCGACCCCGACGTCTACGCCGCGCTGCGCCGCGAGTTCGTCCGCTGGGACGAGATCGACGTCGTCCACCGCGGCACCACCCTGCGCTCCGGCGGCCACGGCTTCGCCGCCCTCGGCCGCCGCCGGCTCCTCGCGCTCCTCCACGAGCGCTGCCGCGAGCTCGGCGTCGACCTCCGCTTCCGCGCGGAGGCGCCGCCCGCCGCCGAGCTGGCCCGCTCGTACGACCTCGTCATCGCCGCCGACGGCGTCCACAGCCGCACCCGTGACGCCCACCGGGACCACTTCCGCCCCACCCTCACCACGCATCGCTGCCGGTACATCTGGCTCTCCGCCGACTTCGCGTTCGACGCCTTCCGCTTCGACATCGCCGAGACCGAGCACGGCCTCATGCAGCTCCACGGCTACCCCTACTCCCGCCCCTCGGCGGACCCGTCCGAGGGCGCCAGCACGGTCGTCGTCGAGATGCGCGAGGAGGTGTGGCGCCGCGCCGGGCTCGACACGTGCGACGAGGCCGCCTCCGTGGCGGCGTGCGGCAAGTACTTCACCGAGGCCCTCGGCGGCCGCCCCCTGCGCTCCAACCGCTCCACCTGGACCGCCTTCCGCACCGTCGTCAACGCCCACTGGTCCCACGGCAACACCGTCCTGCTCGGCGACGCCGCGCACACCGCCCACTTCTCCATAGGCTCCGGCACCAAGCTCGCCGTCGAGGACGCCCTCGCGCTCGCCGGCCACCTCCGGGAGGCGACCGCCGTCCCCGAGGCCCTCGCCGCGTACGAGGCCGAGCGGCGCCCGGTGGTCGAGTCCACCCAGCGGGCCGCCCGCGCCAGCCTGGAGTGGTTCGAGGACCTCTCCTTCCACACGGGCGGCCCGCCGCGCCGCTTCGCCTTCGACCTCCTCACCCGCAGCCGCCGCGTCACCCACGACAACCTCCGGTTGCGCGACCCGGACTTCGTCGCCTCCGTCGAGGCGGAAGCCGGCGTCCCGCCCGGCACCCCGCCCATGTTCACGCCCTTCCGGCTGCGCGGCCTGACCCTGCGCAACCGCGTCGTGGTCTCCCCGATGGACATGTACTCGGCCGTCGACGGCACCCCCGGCGACTTCCACCTCGTCCACCTCGGCGCCCGCGCGCTCGGCGGCGCCGGGCTCGTCATGACCGAGATGGTCTGCGTGAGCGCCCAGGGCCGGATCACCCCCGGCTGCGCGGGCCTGTACGCGCCGGAGCACGAGAGCGCCTGGCGCCGTGTCACCGACTTCGTCCACGCCCAGGCGCCCGGTACGGCCCTCGGCGTCCAGCTCGGCCACTCCGGCCGCAAGGGCTCGACCCGGCGCCAGTGGGAGGGCATCGACGAACCGCTCCCCAGCGGCAACTGGCCCGTCGTCGCCCCCTCACCACTGCCCTACAAGCCCGGCCTGAGCCGGCCGCCCCGGGCCCTCACCACCACGGCCATGGCCGGGATACGCGAGCACTTCGTCCGCTCCGCCGAGGCCGCCGCCCGCGCCGGCTTCGACCTCCTCGAACTCCACTGCGCCCACGGCTACCTGCTCTCCTCCTTCCTCTCCCCGCTCACCAACCACCGCACCGACGCCTACGGCGGCGACCTCGCGGGACGGCTGCGCTACCCCCTGGAGGTCTTCGACGCGGTACGGGCCGTCTGGCCCGCCGACCGGCCCATGACCGTCCGGATCTCCGCCACGGACTGGGCGGACGGCGGCACCACCGAGGAGGACGCCGTCGCGATCGCCCGCGCCTTCGCCGCCCACGGCGCCGACGCCCTCGACGTCTCCACCGGCCAGGTCGTCCCCCACGAGCGGCCCGCGTACGGCCGCTCGTACCAGACGCCGTTCGCCGACCGCGTCCGGCACGAGGCGGGCGTCCCGGTCATCGCCGTCGGCGCCATCTCGTCCTGGGACGACGTCAACTCGCTGATCCTGGCGGGCCGCGCCGACCTCTGCGCCCTCGCCCGCCCGCACCTCTACGACCCCCACTGGACCCTGCACGCCGCCGCCGACCAGGGCTACACGGGCCCGGGCGCGCCGTGGCCGGCCCCGTACCGCGCGGGCAGCCGCAAACCGCCGACGGGCAGGCGGGCGTGAGCGGCCGGGCCCGCCCGGCGTACGAAGGTGGCCGCACGGCAGCGGGCCGGGGGCGCGGCCCCGGTCACGGGGAGAGGCGGGCGGGGGACAGGGTCCCCTCCACGAACCTCGCCCCCGCCTCCCGCAGCCGCGCGTGCAGCCCCGCGAACACCTTCGCCGACCGCACCCCCGGCCAGTCCCCCGGGAGCAGCCCCGCCGGCAGCCCCGGATCCGCGTACGGCAGCCGCCGCCACGAGTCCAGCGCCAGCAGGTAGTCCCGGTAGGCGTCCTGCGGCGGCAGCGCGCGCCGCCGCGCCCAGCGGTGCAGCACGGGCTCGTGGGCGTCCAGGAAGGCGCGGTGCTGCCGCGCCAGGGCGGGCAGGTCCCACCAGCGGCCGACGGCCTCGACGGTCGGCTCGAAGCCCAGGTGACAGCCCTTGAACAGGTCCACGTAGGGGGCGAGTTCCAGCCGTTCGAGCGTGTGCCGGGTCTCCTCGTGGACGTGGGCGGGGGCGATCCACACCCCGGGCGCCGCCGTGCCGAAGCCCAGCCGCGCCAGCCGCGACCGCAGCAGGTGCCGCTTGTGCCGCTCCTCCTCGGGCACCGAGAAGACGGCCAGCAGCCACCCGGTCTCCCGGCCGGCGGGACGGCCGTAGACACGCCGGTCGCCGTCGTCGAGCAACTGCCGGGCGGCGGCGGACAGCCCGTAGCCCGCCGCGCCGTCGGGGGCGGGTTCCGCGACGAGCAGGCCGCGGCGTTTGAGCCGGGAGACCGCGGACCGCACCGACGGCGAGTCCACGCCCACCGCGCCCAGCAACCTGATCAGGGCCGCGATCGGCACCGGGCGGCCGGCCGGACGGTCGGCGCTCCCGCGCCCGTACGCGCCGTAGAAAGTGACGATGAGGGACCGAGGGGTATGGAGTGGTTGCTGGTCAGTCACGGGGAAACTGTAAAGCTCCGTTGCGCAGGCGGAATCGCTGGAGTTTGCCGGTGGGCGTACGGGGGAGGGCGTCGGTGAACTCGATCTCGCGAGGGCACTTGTACGGAACGATCTCCTTTTTGGTGAACTCCCGTAAGGCCGCCACGGTCTCCTCGGTGCGCGGCACCCCCTCCCGCAGCACCACGTGGGCGACGACGATCTCGCCGCGCCGCTCGTCCGGCCGGCCGACGACGGCCGCCTCCAGGACGTCCGGGTGGCGCAGCAGCGCCTCCTCGACCTCGGGGCCGGCGATGTTGTACCCGGCCGAGACGATCATGTCGTCGGCGCGGGCCACGTAGCGGAAGTAGCCGTCCGGCTCCCGGACATAGGTGTCGCCGGTGAGGTTCCAGCCGTCGCGCACGTAGTCGCGCTGGCGCGGGTCGGCGAGGTAGCGGCAGCCGGTAGGGCCCCGGACGGCCAGTAACCCGGGCTCCCCGTCGGGGCGGGCCGGCCGTCCGGGCCGAGGACGCGCGCCTCGTAGCCGGGCACGGGCAGGCCGGTGGTGCCGGGGCGGATGGCGTCGTCGGCGGCGGAGATGAAGATGTGCAGCATCTCGGTGGCGCCGATGCCGTTGATGACGCGCAGGCCGGTGGCCTTCTGCCACGCGTGCCAGAGGGCGGCGGGCAGGTGCTCGCCCGCGGAGACGCAGCGGCGTAAGGACGAGACGTCGTAGGCGCCCAGCCGGGCGAGCATGGCGCGGTAGGCGGTCGGCGCGGTGAACAGCACGGAGACGCGGTGCCGTTCGATGTCGTCGAGGAGCCCTTCCGGGCCCGACCAGTCGGCGAGGAGGGTGGCCGCGCCGACCCGGAGCGGGAAGATCACCAGGCCGCCGAGGCCGAAGGTGAAGCCGAGCGGGGGACTGCCCGCGAAGACGTCGTCGGGGCCGGGGCGCAGCACGCGCGCGGAGAAGGTGTCCGCGACGGCCAGCACGTCGCGGTGGAAGTGGATGCAGCCCTTGGGGCGGCCGGTGGTGCCGGAGGTGAAGGCGATCAGGGCGACGTCGTCGGCGGAGGTGTCCACCGCCGCATACGATGAGGGTTTGTCCGCCGCGAGCCGCAGAAGGTCGGCCGGTGAATTTCCTCCGTACGGGGTTATCCGTAAGGAGGGGACGGACGCGTTGACGAGGTCGTCGAGCGACCGCGTGTCGCACAAGGCGTGCCGGACGCGGGCGAGTTCACAGATCGTGGCGAGCTCCTGCGGGCGCTGCGCGGCCAGTACGGTCACGGCCACGGCGCCCCCCTTCATCACGGCGAGCCAACAGGCCGCGAGCCAGGGCGTGGTGGGCCCGCGCAGCAGGACGCGGTTGCCCGGGACCACGCCGAGGTCGTCGGCGAGGGCGCGGGCTATCCGGTCGACGTGCCGCTGGAGCTCGCCGTACGACCAGACGCCGCCCTCGCCGTCGTGAACGGCGGGCCGCCCGCCACCGAGCCGGGCCACGGTCGCGTCCAGCAGCTCGGCGCCGCAGTTGAGCCGGTCGGGGTAGCGCGGGCCGTCCGCCCCCGCCAGGTCGAAGCGGAGGTCCGGCCACTGTCCGGCGGGCGGGAGGTGGTCGCGCGGAAAGGTGTCGACATGGGCCGACGGCTTGAGCTCCATCGCGGATGCGCCCCCTCGCGCCGAGGAAAAATGGAGGTGAACGGGGGTCTTGCCAGCCATGCGGGTCCGCTGTCAGCGTAGCGACTTGGTGACGGCAGTCAACAGAGCGCGATAGACGACCGACGCGGAGGAAGTGGAGGGAGCCGGGGAGAGGGCGGACGGAGGACGGACGGACGTAAAACGTAGCGGCCGGTGGGGGAGGGGCGAGGCAATTGGCCGACGAGGGAGGGGCGGAGAGCGCCGGGCAGGGCGTTTTCGCCGCCAGCCCGGTGAGCGGCGTCGGGTGGAGGTGGCCCGGTCCTGAGGTCGCATCGGGTAGGTCGCCCGGCCCGCGCACGGCGTTGGCCGGAGACGGGCCGTGCCGTTCGCTGCCGATCGGACGGGTGCGACGTGTCCCGGCGGGCGGCATCGGGTGGAGGCCGCCTGTCCCGTTCGTCGGGGATCGTACGGACGCGACGCGCCCCGGAAGGCGGCAGCGCGCACAAGCGGTCCGTCCCGCTCGTGGCCGGCGGCCGCGGCCTCGCCTGCCGCGAACCCGCCCGCCCGGAAGGCCGCACCCGTGCCACGGACCGTCGAGGACCGCCCCGGAGACAGGAGGCCACCGTTGACCACTCCCTTCGCACTCGACGCGGAACAGCGCGCCTGGTGCGCCGAACTGCGCGGCCTCGCCGCCGAGCGGCTGCGCCCGCTGGCCGGTCAGGGGCGGCCCGGCAAGGTCAACAGGCCGCTCGTCGCGGCCCTCGGTGAACTGGGGCTGCTGGCGCGGCTCTTCCCCGCCGACGCGCCCGTAAGGGCCATGGACCTCTGCCTGTTGCGCGAGTCCCTGGCCCGGGAGTGCACGGAGGCCGAGACGGCCCTGGCCCTCCAGGGGCTCGGGGCCTACCCCGTGGTCCAGTCGGGCACCGCCGCGCAGCGCTCCCGCTGGCTGCCCGAGGTCGTCGCGGGCCGCGCGGTCGCGGCCTTCGCGCTCAGCGAGCCGGAGGCGGGGTCCGACGCGGCGGCCCTGCGGCTGCGCGCGGAGCCCGACGGCCGCGGCTGGCGGCTCTCGGGCGGGAAGACCTGGATATCCAACGCCCCCGAGGCCGACTTCTGCACCGTCTTCGCGCGTACCGGCGAGGCCCCCGGGGCCCGGGGCGTCACGGCGTTCCTGCTCCCCGGCGACCGTGCCGGACTCTCCGGCACCCCCCTGGACATGCTCAGCCCGCACCCCATCGGCAGCCTTGACTTCGACGCCGTGCCGGTCGGCCCGGACGACGTGCTCGGCGAGGTGGGCGGCGGCTTCCGCGTCGCCATGCGCACCCTCGACCTGTTCCGGCCGAGCGTCGGCGCCTTCGCCGTCGGCATGGCGCGCTCCGCACTCGCCGCCGCCGTCGACCACGCCGGCCGCCGGCAGGCCTTCGGCGGCCCCCTCAAGGACCTCCAGGCCGTCTCCCACCAGCTCGCCGAGATGGCCACCCGCACGGAGGCCGCGGCCCTCCTCGTCTACGCGGCGGCCTCGGCGTACGACGCCGGGGAGCCCGGCATCGCGGGCCGCGCGGCCATGGCCAAGCTCCTCGCCACCGAGACCGCGCAGTACGTCGTGGACGCCGCCGTGCAGATCCACGGCGCCCGTGCCCTCCAGCGCGGCCACCTGCTGGAACACCTCTACCGGGAGGTGCGCGCCCCACGCGTCTACGAGGGCGCGACGGAGGTCCAGCGCACGATCATCGCGAAGGAGCTGTACCGATGAGCCTGGAACGCCTCAACCCCGCCGGCCTCTCGCCGCCCACCGGCTTCAGCCACGCCGTCGTCGCCACCGGGTCCCGGCTCGTCCTCCTCGCCGGCCAGACGGCACTGGACGCCGAGGGCGAGCTGCTGCGCGCGGGCCTCCCCGAGCAGTTCGAGCGGGCCCTCGCCAACCTCCTGGCGGCCCTGCGCGCGGCGGGCGGCGCACCCGGTGACCTGGCGCGCGTGACCGTCTACACCACGGACGTCGACGGCTACCGCGCCCACGCGCGCGAACTCGGCCTCCGCTGGCGGCGGCTGGCCGGGCGCGACTACCCGGCCATGGCCGTCATCGGCGTCGTCCGCCTCTGGGACGAGGACGCCCTCGTCGAGCTGGACGGCCTGGCGGTCCTGCCCTGACCCCTCGGCCGGATTCCTCGGCCCGCCGGCCCGTCGCGTCGGCTCAGGACCACGCCCTCAGGACGTCGCCGTCAGGACCACGCCCTAAGGACCTCGCCGTCAGCCCTCGCCCCCGGCCCGCGACTCCTCGCGCGCGGCGGCGAACCCCCGCAGCCAGGCCGCCCGCAGCGGGTCCCCCGCCCCGTAAGGACAGTCCTCCAGGCGCTCGCCCAGCTCGAAGGCCAGCCGCCCTTCCTTGAGCGCCACCACCAGGTCGGCTCGCGTCGCCATCGCGGTCCCCTCTTCCGTGCCGGTCCCGGCAGCGTACGTGGCGCGTACGGCCGGGTCAGAACCCGGTGCAGGTGGCCGTCGCGCCCGCCCCGGAGGTCCCGGCGGTCCTCGGCGCGTCGTCGCCCACGGTCACCTCGCACCGTGCCGAGCCGCCCCCGGACCCGATCGTGACGGCCAGCAGCCCGCCCTTCACGAAGCCCTTCGCCGAGAGCTCCTTGCGCCAGGGCAGCGCCTGCGAGGACGCCGACTCCGTCACCAGGCTGCCGTCGCGCCAGGTCGAATAGGCGATGTTGACCTGCTTGGCGTCCCCGGTGACCTCGTAGACGACCTTGACGGTCTTGTCGGTCTCGTTGCCGATCACGACGACGAGCGCCGCGCACCCGCCGACGAGCAGCAGCGCGACACCGAGCAGCACCCAGGGCCACTTCCGCCGCCTCCGCCCATGAGGGTGCGCCGCGACGTCCGAATGAGGGAAGGGTTCGCTCATGAAGCCAGCTTCGTCCGGCCCGACCGCCCCCGCGAGCCGGAACTGGCCGTCCGAGGGGGCCGGGGGAGGGGCGGTGGCGGCCCCGCCGCGCGTCAGCGGAAGCCGAGCTCGTCCCGGCCGCCCCGGGAGACCTTCAGCAGGGCGGAGGCGATGACCTCCGCCTCCTCGTCCGTGAGGTGCGTGGAGAAGTGCCGCTCGATGCCCTCCAGGTAGACGGGGGCCGTCTCGCGCAGCGCGGCGCGGCCGTCGTCGGTGATGAGGGCCCACACCACGCGCTTGTCCGTGGTGTCCTGCTCCTTGCGGACCAGGCCCGAGCGCGCCATCTCGTCGACGAGCCGGCTGACGCGGGTGCGGCTGAGGACGACGCGCTCGGCCAGCTCGTTCATCCGCAGGCCGTCCGGGCCGGCGCCCTTCAGCTCAAGAAGGACGTCGTACCACGTCAGGGGGATGCGGGCGTTCCGCTGCACGTCGCTTTCGATGGCGCGCACCGCCGCGCTGTGGGCGAGCAGCAGCGCTCGCCAGGCCTTGAGTCCGCTTCCCCTGTCGTTCACGGGGACAAGTGTAACCGCGCTTGTGTGCGCGCGCACGCACCTGTTAATGTGCGCATGCACGCAATGAAGCGCACCTGTGAGGAGTCCCGGCATGGCCCGCAACATCACGCGTACCGAGGTCGAAGAGAAGATCAAGGCCGGCAAGGTGGCCGTCGTCGAGGCGCTGCCCGCCGAGTACTACGAGGAGGCGCATCTGCCGGGCGCCCTGAACCTGCCGCACGACGCGGTGGACCAGCTGGCGCCGGGGCTGCTGCCCGACAAGCAGGCGGACGTCATCGTCTACTGCTCCAACGACACCTGCGCGAACTCGGGCATCGCCGCCGAGCGGCTCACCGAGCTCGGCTACCAGAACGTCTACAAGTACACCGAGGGCAAGCAGGACTGGATCGGCGCCGGCCTGCCGACCGAGTCCGGCGCCTGAGTCCGTCGCACCCGGTGGCGACAAGGGGGAAGTGAACTCATGAGTGAAAACACGGCACCCACCCGCGACGTGGGCGGGGTCCCGCTGCCGACCGCGGGGGTCTGGAAGGTCGACGCCGGTCACACCGAAGTCGGCTTCATAGGGCGGCACTTCATGCTCACCAAGGTCCGCGGGCGCTTCACGTCCGTGGACGCCACGGTCGAGGTGGGGGAGCGGCCCGAGGACAGCCGGGTCACCGCCGTCATCGACATGAAGAGCGTCGACAGCGGCGACAAGACCCGCGACGACCACCTGCGGTCGGCCGACTTCTTCGACGTCGAGAAGTTCCCGAAGGCCACCTTCACCTCCACCTCGGTGACCTGGCAGGGCACCACCGGGACGATGACGGGCGACCTGACGATCAAGGACGTGACGCGCCCCGTCACCCTGAACGTGGACTACCTCGGCTACGCCCGCGACCCGTGGGACAACGACCGCGCGGTGTTCTCGGCCAGCGGCAAGGTCAACCGCGAGGACTGGGGGCTGACCTGGAACATGGCCCTGGAGGCCGGCGGCATCCTGGTGTCCAAGGAGATCGAGCTGAGCCTGGACCTGGAGACGATCAGGCAGGTCTGACCGGTCGGGCAGGTCTGGGCGATCGGGCAGGCCCGAACGGCCGGGCAGGTCCGAACGATCGGGCGGTCAGGACGATCGGACAGGTCCGAGGGGGGGCTGGGAAGGTCCGGATCCGCGCCCGTACGGGACCCGTCAGTGGGGGCGGTCCCGTACGGGCGGGCCGAGGTGTGCACGGCGGGGACTCCCGCCGTGCACACCTTCGTCATGTCCGCGACCTCCGCCCGGTGACTTCGTCAGGTTCCACGGCCCCGCGTGTCCCATCTCATACGGGCTCCGCGCGAGCCGCCGCCCGGCCCTCCTCATGGGTGCCGCGTCAGCCCGGTCGGTGCAAGTCCGGCCGAGTCCGCCGCGCCGGGCGCCGTATTCCGCTTTCTGCGGCCTCCCAACTCACCGGCTGTCGTGGGCATTTCGGCCCCGAATTTGATCCTTGTTTCGCGCTGATGGGTGTGCCATAGTCCCGGACAACGGACTTCGGTCCTGTTTACGGGGGAGGAAGTACCTTGTCTGCACGGAACATTCGTGTGCACAGCAAGGCGGCGAACGACGCGGAGCGAACCGCTGTCGCCGATATGCCGCCGCAATATTGGCAGAGGCATATGCCGGCCCGCGCCGCCACGAGACCCTCTGATCGGTACGCCCAGGTCCTGGGCGCCTAATTCCGGAACGGCATTCACCGGCCGAATGGCCGCCGGCCCGCGTTCCGGCGCGCCGGAACCACCCGCGGAGCACACCGCGCCACCGCCCGCCCACCTCGTACGGGCCCCGGTGGCACGCCCGACGGTGCCCGCGGCACCCGCGCCCGTCCCCGCCCCGCGGGAGCGCGCGCCCCGGACCCTGCCGCCGACAGCCGCGCCGTACCGGCCGTCCTCGACGGCCGCCGCGCGCCGACGGGTTCCCAGACAGCTCACCACAACGACGTGTGTGACCGGAGGAAGCAATGACACCGCACGGCACCACGGCCGGCCCTGGCACCGCCCAGGGCTCCGGCCTGCTCCCCGACCTGACGCAGCACGAGATACAGGCCCTGCGCACGCGCTTCAACCTCGCCGACGCCCACACCCACCAGCGGCAGTCCGCCGCCCAGCGCGGGATCGTCGAGCGCCTCCCCGAGCTGTGGTACGAGGCGGAGAACGGCCTCCAGGCCACCTACGAGCAGCGGTTCACGGAGGCGTTCTTCCGGCTCCACCGGCAGCCCACCGCGCTCGCCAAGGACAAGACCATGCTCTCCTACGCCGCGTCGATATCGACCATGGTCGCCGGCATGTTCCTGAAAAAGCAGCGTATGGATGTCACGCTCATCGAGCCGTGCTTCGACAACCTTTATGACGTGCTGCGGAATATGGACGTCCCGCTGTATCCCATCGACGAAGCGGTGCTGCACGATCCGGATTCCCTCTACGAGCGGCTCAGGCGTCAGGTCCGTACCGACGCGCTGTTCCTCGTCGACCCGAACAACCCCACCGGATTCAGCCTTCTGAAGCACGGCCGCAAGGGGTTCGAAGAAGTCGTGCGTTTCTGCAAGGACCACGACAAACTCCTGCTCATCGACTTCTGTTTCGCCGCCTTCACTCTTTTCGACCCGGAGGTCGCCCGTTTCGACGTGTACGAGCTCCTGGAGAGCTCCGGGGTGCGGTACCTCGCGATCGAGGACACCGGGAAGACCTGGCCGGTGCAGGACGCCAAGTGCGCCATGATCACCGCGAGCGACGACATCCGTGAAGAGGTCTACAACCTCCACACCAGTGTCCTGCTCAACGTCTCGCCGTTCGTGCTGAACATGCTGACGCAGTACGTCGAGGACTCCACGCGCGACGAGCTGGCGTCGGTGCGCCAGGTGCTGGACGAGAACCGCGACGTCGCGCGGAAGGCGCTGGACGGATCGATTCTGCGGTACGAGGAACCGGCCGTGAAGGTCAGCGTGGCCTGGTTCCGCATCGACCACCCCGAGCTCAGGGCCAGCGAACTCCAGCGGCTCCTCTCGGCCGAGGGCGTCTATGTGCTGCCCGGCCGGTACTTCTTCTGGAGCCAGCCGGGGAAGGGGGAGGCGTACGTGCGCCTGGCCCTGGCCCGTGAGCCGGAGCTCTTCGCCGAGGCCATGGTCCGCACACGGGAGGTCCTCGACCGTCATGCCCGGTGACACCCGCACCGCGCCCTCCGGCGCGGCCGCCGGGGCCGGTGCCGCCTACGCCGACGCCGCGCTGTTCATGGGCATGAACAGCGCGGACGACAAGGTGCGCATCGCCTGCAAGGCCTTCTTCGCCGAGCGCCTCGGCGGCCGGGTACGGATGAGCTGGGAGCAGGTAGGCCGCTGCGACGACCTGGTCTGGCGCTTTCCCCGGGAGGCGCAGGACGCCTACTACCCGTTCATGGACAACCTGCATACCGACATGCGGATCGAACGCCGGGCCTACGAGCCGGCCGACCTGCGCCACGGGCTGGGCACGGCCGCCTGGGCCGATCTGCCCACGCACGAGCGGCTGTTGCTGGGCATGGTGCACGGCAGCGGCGGCGTCCTCTACTCGGTCAGTCCCCGGCTGAGCGGCCGCGACGACCTGCCGGTACGCGTGCCCGCGCCGCCCGGCACCGAGCCCCTCTTCCCGGAGCCCCTCGAACGGCTCTACCAGGCCTCGCTGGCCCTGCGGTTGCCCACCGAGGCGCTGTGAACGGGCAGCGGAGCGGAGCCGGGGGACCCGTGCGGCACCGGAGCGCCTACGCGGGGGTCACCGTGGCGCTGGTGACACCGCTGACGGACACCGGCGACGTGGACCGGGGGGACGTCGGCCGGCTCGTCGCGAGCGTGCGCCCGTACGTGGACGCCCTCCTGCCCGCCCTCAGCACCGGCGAGGGGTGGGCCCTGACCGACCGGCAGTGGCACGACATGGTCGCCGCCACCGTCGGCTGCCGCGAGGGCCTGCCGGTGCTGGCGGGCATCCAGCGCCCCACGACCGAGGAGGCGGTCGCCCGGGCGCGGACCGCCGCCGGCCTGGGCGCCGCCGCGGTCGTCGCCCCGACCCCGTACGGACCGGACGTCACCCAGGAGGAGATGTTCCGGCACTACGAGACGCTCGGCAGGGAGGGCGGCCTGCCCGTCGTCGTCTACCACGAGCGCGAGGTCTCGGGGAACGACCTGCGGCCGGACACCCTGATGAGGATCTGCTCCCTGCCCTCGGTCGTCGCCGTCAAGGACTCCGCCGGCGACCCCGCGGCCACCCGCGAGCTCCTCGCGGCGCGCCCCGGGGTGCCCGTGCTCCAGGGCCTGGAGCACCTGCTCCCGGAGGCCACGGGTGTGGCCGGCCATGTGGCGGCCCTCGCCAACGTCGAGCCCGCGCTGTGCTCGGCCCTGCACGCCGGGCCGGTGTCGGACCACACCGCCGTGCTCGCGGCCGCCTGCGAGCGGCACGGTCTGGACCGGCCCGACTGGTACCGCGCGCTCAAGAGCGAGCTGTGCCGCCGCGGCGTGCTGACCACCGAACGGACCACCGGGACGGGAGGAGTCTCGTGACCACACCCACGTCCACGCCCATGTCCACACCTATGCCCACGCCCACGTCCGCGGGCAGCGCGCAGAAGACGCTGTTCGTCCACAACAGGTCGGTGCAGAACGCCCGTGTCGTGGCGGCCGTCGAGGAGCTCGAACGGGACTGGATCGTCGCCCGCGTCGACGAGCTCGACGCCCGGACGCCCGCCGTCCCCTCGCGTGCCCGATGGGTCGAGGAGCTCGACGGTCTCCTCGCCAGGGAGCGCGAGGAGACCGGGGCGGCCCGCTACCTCGCGGAGGAGGCCACCCGGGAGCAGTTCCGGCACGTGGTGCGGGAGTTCGCGCTGGACGGCCTGACCGAGGCGCAGAACTTCTTCCCCGCCGTCCCGCGGCTGCCGCTCAGGGCGCAGATGGCGGTGATGCGGGTCCTCATCGACGAGTTCGGCTGCGGCAACCTCCGGCAGGCGCACTCGCGGCTCTACCTGGACCTGCTGGCGGAACTCGACCTTCCGCAGGAGCCGGAGAGCTTCCTCGACACGACGTCCGACGAGACGTACGCCTTCCTCAACTCCTTCTACTGGCTCACCCAGCGCGCCCCGTACATCGAGTACTTCCTGGGCGCGCTGGCCTACCTGGAGGCGAGCATCCCGCACGCCTTCCGGACCCAGGCCAGGGCGTGCGAGCGGCTGGGCATCACCCACGACCGCTACTACACCGAACACCTGCACATCGACACCTTCCACATGAAGGAGATGCAGATCGCGATCCGCGAGTACGAGGACGCGCGCGGACTGGACCCGGACCGGCTCTGGACCGGCGCCCTGCTGATGTCCGACCTGATCGGCACGGCCTTCGACGCGGCCGTCGAGCGGGCCCGGGAGGCGGCGTGAGCGACGACGCCGTGCTCCGGGAGCTCGCGGACGGCGAGCGGCTGCGCGTCCGCGTCGCCGGGCGGGAGTTCGTGATCGACGCCGCCTGCCCGCACCGCAAGGGCCGCCTCGTCCACGGTCATGTCAATACGCGCACCCTGCGCATCGTCTGCCCCCTCCACCGCTCCTCCTTCGACCTCACCACGGGCTGTCCGGTCGCGGGGCCGACCACGGAAGCACTCACGGTGTACAGCGACGGGCCGGCGGACGGCGAGGACGGCCCGCGGAAGGAACGGACGGAGCGATGACGACCCTCACCGGCGCGCCGGAGTACGAGCCCGAACAGGTGTGGCTCCCGGCCTCCGAACAACTCCTGGAGTGGGGCGACGACTTCCACTCCCTCATGCTCGGCGACGACCTGCGCATGAACGCCTACCGCGCGGCGATCGCCGAGGCGGTACGGCCCGGTGCCACCGTGCTCGACCTGGGCACCGGCACCGGCATCCTCGCCCGCTGGGCACTGGAGGCGGGCGCCGCGCGCGTCTACGGCATCGACCTCAACGAGAGCGTGCTGGCCGACGCCGTCGACCGGCTGAAGGCCGCCGGGCACGGCGACCGGTTCCACCCGCTGTGCGGGCTCTCCTTCGACCTCGACCTGCCCGAGCGGGTCGACGTCGTCCTCTCCGAGATCATGGGGAACCTCGCGGACAACGAGAACGTCGCCGCGATCCTCGACGACGCGCGCCGCCGCTTCCTGCGGCCCGGCGGCACCATGCTGCCCCGGCAGGTCGAGAGCTATCTCGTCCCCGTCGCCGCCGAGCGGGCCCAGGCCCAGCTCACCGGCCCGGGCCCGCAGGACGCGGGCGGCCCGGCCGCCTTCGCCGGACTGCTGCGGCGCCGGGGCGCCGACAGCCCCTTCGACCTCTACTACGACGTGATCGTCCCGATCCGCTGCCACCTGGCCGCTCCCCGGGTCGTCAGGACGTACGACCTCACCGCCCCCGCCGGCGCGGGGCCGACCGACTACCGGGTGCCGCTCGTCTACACCGCCCGCCGGGACGGGGTGCTCACCGGATTCAAGGGCTACTTCGTCGCCACGCTGTCCGACACCGTGGCGCTCGACATCTCCGGCGACGACATCGGCTCGCGCACCACGTCCGACAGCTGGAAGCACTGCTACCTGCCGATCGCCGAGCCCGTGCCGCTGCGCCGCGGCGACCGGGTCGCGGTGTCGTTCAGCCGCTCCCGGCCCACCGGCGGGGCCGGCGCCGGACACGTCTTCGGCCAGGTGTACCGCTGGGAGGGCGCCGTCGTGTCGGAGGGCACGACCGTGGCCCGCTTCGCCCAGAGCACGGCCGTCCGGCGCACCGGGCCGTGACCGTACGGCCCCTCTGAGAACAGATCAGCTTCTTCGGAAACCGATCAGCCTCTGCGAGAACCGATCAGCCTCTGCGAGAACCGATCAGCCTCTGCGAGAACCGATCAGCCTCTGCGAGATCAGAACAGCCTCTGCGAGATCAGAACAGAACAGCACCAAGTCCGACGGGGGAGAAATGAACACCGAGAGCACCACCCCAGCCGAGCCGGCCGCCGGCAGACCACGCACCCGCGCCTACGATGTCGTCGCCCTCAACGTCCCCATCGCCTACAACGGATTCGGCGACCACGACCGCAACGGCGCCCTGTACGTCCTGGCCGACGACGCGGAGGAACTGCGCGAGGTCGCCTCCTCGTGGCCCGAGCCGTTCCCCGACTACACGCGCGAACCCGAGCGCGTACCGGCCCCGCACCCCAAGGCCCGGCCGCTGGTGCTGCGCGTGCGCCGCGGCGAGCGGCTGCGGGTCAGGCTCGCCAACGAACTGCCGCGGCCCGTCGGCATCACGCTCCAGGGCGTGCGCTACGACGCCCGTACGACGGACGGCGCGGCCGTCGGCGCCAACCCGGACAGCAGCGTGCCGCCCGGCCGGACCCGCGAGTACGAGTGGCTGTGCGAGCACGAGGGCGTCTTCCACTTCGGTGACATGGCGGACCCGCGCGGCGAGGGGTCGCAGAGCCACGGCCTCGTCGGCGCCGTCGTCGTCGAGGCCCCGGAGGCCACCTGGACCGACCCGGTGACCGGCGACCCCCTGGCGACGGGGCTGGAGGCCGACGTCCACCTGCCGGACCGCAGCTTCCGCGAGTACGTCGTGTTCATGATGGAGTACCCGAGCAACGACAACCCCGTCGCGCCCCCGGCGCACGGATCGCACGGCGGGGACCACGGCCACGGCGGCCACACCGCCGCCGCCGGGCACGTCACCGGGCACGCCACCGGTCCTACGGGGCCGTCCCCGGACGCCACCGGCTCCGACACGCTCGACGACCTGACTCCGCCCAACAACGCCATGCTGCCGGTCAACCTGCGCATCGAGCCGATGGAATGGCGGATGTACCAGTACCACAAGATGCTCGCCGACGGTGTGCTCGACCCCGTCCGCGACGCCCAGACCGGCGAGGAACTGCACCACAGCTCCTGGCTGTTCGGCGACCCGGCCACCCCCGTCTTCCGCGGCTACTCGGGCGACCCCGCCGTGATCCGGCTCGTGCACGGCGGCATGCGCGACACCCATGTCTTCCACACCCACCTCCACCAGTGGCGGCTCGACCCGGCCGACGTCGACTCCCCGATCGTGGACTCCGTCAGCATCGGCCCCCAGGAGGGCATGACCCTCGACCTCATCGGCGGCCTGGGCTCGGCGCAGCACGCGGTGGGCGACTCGATCTGGCACTGCCACATGTACGTCCACTTCCACATGGGCATGTGGGGCATGTTCCGCATCTTCGACACCCTCCAGGACGGCTCGGGCACGTACCCCGACGGCACCTCCGTCACCGCCCTCGCACCGCTGCCGCACCGCGCGGCGCCCCCGGCGCCCACACCCGAACGGCCCGGCTTCCCGGCGTTCCTGGCCGGCACCGCCACGTTCCCGCAGAAGAACCCGCGGCCGCCCCGTACCCCGCACCAGCCCGCCGGCATGGGCCGCGAACCCACCGCGCTGGAGGCGGCCGCCTTCTGCCCGGACCCGCAGCCGGGCGAGGCGTTCACCAAGGTGGGCCCGCCCGGCGCCCCGGTGCGCCGCTTCCACCTCGTCGCCGCCACGGGCACGCTCTACTACCAGGGCGACCCCAGGAAGCCGCACAGCTCCACCTGGCACGACCACCGCGGCATGTTCTACGTCCTCGCCGAGGAGATCGAGGAGGCCGGCGGGCTCGACGCCTTCCAGAAGCAGCTCGCCCGGGGCGAGCGCACGCTGGAACCCCTCGTCATCCGCGCGCGCAAGGGCGAGGTGCTGGAGATGACCCTCACCAACGCCCTCCCGGCCGGCAAGCAGGCGGCGTCCGCGTTCGACTACGAGCTGCCCTTCCAGCCCGAGTGCGGCCTGCACACGCACCTCGTCAAGTACGACCCGCTCGTCTCCGACGGCTCGGCCATCGGCTGGAACTACATCTCCGCCACCACCACGGCCGACCAGGGCGAGGACGCCTTCGGCCGGTACAACTCCTGGACCTACCGCTGGTACGTCGACCAGGAGTTCGGCACCGTCCTCTTCCACGATCACCTGCTCGCCAACTACCGGCAGCGGCACGGCCTCTTCGGCGCTCTCATCGCCGAGCCCGCGGACGCCACCTGGGTCTCGCCCCACGACCGGGCCACTCCGCTGCGCCGCGGCACACAGGCCGTCGTCGAGCGCGCCGACGGCACCGCCTACCGCGAGGCCGTGCTCGCCATCGGCGACTTCGTCCCGATGGTGCGGCACGCCACCGCGCATCCCGCCCCCGCGGCCGGCGCCGTGCCGGATGCGACGTCCGGCGCCACGTCCGGTGCCACGGCCGGCGGCCACGAGGGCGGCCCCATCAACCCGCCGCCCCGCCCCGGAGCCCCCGACGACCAGGGCGTCATGGGCGTCAACTACCGCTGCGAGCCGCTGTCGGAGCGCGGCGGCGACCCCGCCGACTGGTTCGCGAGCGACGTCCACGGCGACCCCGGCACCCCGCTGCTGCGCGCCTACCCGGGCGAGGACCTGCGCCTGCACGTCCTCCAGGGCTCGCACGACCTCCAGCACAGCTTCACCGTGCACGGCAGCCGCTGGCGCCAATGGGCCGGCCGCTCCGACACGGCCTGGCGCGACCAGCAGACCTTCGGCATCTCCAACGTCGCCGAACTGCGGCTCGACCGCCGGACCGGCCCCGGCGACCACCTGTGGGCCTTCGGCGCGACCAACGACCTGTGGCTGGGCTGCTGGGGCCTGCTCCGCCTGCACGACCGGCGGCAGCGCGACCTGCCCGCCCTGCCGGGAGCCTTCTTCGGCCGAGACCCGCTGCCGCCGCGCGACGCCGTGCGCCGGTACACCGTACGGGCGCGTTCCCGCGTCATCGCCTACAACGACCGGCGTACCGATCCCTACGGGCTCGTCTACACCGTGGACGGCGCCCCGGACGACGCCGGCCCCCTGGTGCTGCGCTGCCGCGCGGGGGAGTGGGTCGAGGTCACCCTGGTCAACGAACTCGACGGGCCGCCCCCGGCCAGCCCCCTCGACCCCGCCGTCATGAACGAGGAGGACCCCGGCGCCCGCACCGTCTCCGGCCGCGTCTCCCTCCACCCCACCCTGCTGCGCTACGACGTGCGCCACCACGACGGCGCCCACGTCGGCCGCAACGAGGACGGCACCGTCAAGCCCGGCGGGACCCGCACCTACCGCTGGTACGCCGACGAGCCCGGCGTCGTCCTGCTGCGCGACCACGCGGACGTCGTCAGCCACATGCGACGCGGCCTGGTCGGCGCCCTGGTCGTGGAGGAGTCCGACGCCACCCCCTTCGACCCGGTCACCGGGCGCGAGCGCTGGGCCGGCGAACAGGCCGTCGTCCGCAGGCCCGACGCCGAACCTGTCCGCGAACTCGTCCTCGTCGCCCAGGACGGACTGCGCCTCTACCACGACGGCGACCTCACCCAGCCGGTGACCGACCTGTTCTCCGACAGCCCCGACGACATGGGCCAGAAGGCGTACAACTACCGCACCGCCGCCCTGCACCCGCTCGCTCCGTCCCTCTCCGACCCGGAGCCCCCCACACCGCTGCTGCGCTGCCGCCCGGGCGACCAGCTGGCCCTGCATCTGGCGATCGGGGCTTCCCGCATGCGCAACCAGTGTTTTACCGTGCACGGGCAGGTGTGGGACGCGTCCGAGACCGGGCGGGGGACGTACGTGTCGACCATCGGCGCCCTGGCCACGGGCAGCACACGCACCATCCGTTTCCGGGCCCGGTACCCCGGCGACTACGCCTACCGCACCGGCAACCTGCACTGGGGCGTCAGTGAGGGCTGGTGGGGTCTGATCCGAGTATCGGAGACACCATGAGCACCGCGCACCACGACAACACCGGCACGGCCCCCGACGACCCGCGCCTGCCGGACAGCGACGACACGATCGTCGTCTTCACCGACCTGAACTGCTCCTTCGCCCACGTCGCCGTCCACCGGCTGCACGAGACCCGGCGCCGCCTCGGCCTCGAAGGGCGGATCTGGTTCGACTTACGGGCCTTCCCGCTGGAGCTGTTCAACCGCGAGGTCAACGCCCGCCCCGGCGTCGACTCCGAGATCGCGGTGCTGGGCGCCGTCGAGCCCGACGCGGGCTGGCGGCTGTGGCAGGGCCCGGACTGGACCTACCCCGTCACCATGCTCCCGGCCCTGGAGTCCGTCGAGGCCGCCAAGGCCCAGGGCTGGGCCGCGAGCGAACAGCTCGACCGCGCCCTGCGCCGCGCCTTCTGGGCCGAGGGCCGGTGCATCTCGCTGCGCCACGTCATCCTCGACGTGGCGCGCGGGACCGGCGCGGTCGACGTGGACCTCCTGGCCACCGCCCTGGACACCGGCTCCGCCCGCGCCGCTGTCATGGCGCAGTACGAGGCGGCCCGCGAGGACCGTGTCGTATGCAGCCCCCACGTCTTCCTCCGCGACGGCACCAACAGCGCCAACCCCGGCATCAAGGCCCACTGGATCGGCGGCGACTTCGGCGTCGGCTACCCCTTCATCGACGACGACCGCCCGGAGGTCTACGAGGAACTCCTCACCCACGCGGCGAAACTGGCGGAGTCGGCGACGGCCGGCGGGTGACGGTGCGGTGAGGGACGGCGGGCCGGGCGGCCCGCCGTTGTCGGTGCTCGGGGGCCGACCGGCCGAACCCTTCCGTTCACCGTTCAAGATATTTTCAAGGATCTTGCCCAGCTCCCGTTCCTAGGCTTCCGGTGACGCTCATACGGCAATGGGAAGGAAGAAGGCAGGTATGACGCACATGTCACGGAAGTCGATGCGCGCGGGAGCCCTCGTCGCCGCAGCCATCGGTGCGACACTGCTCGTCGCGAACCCGGCGACGGCGGCCGCGGCCGCCATCACCGCAACTCCGGCCTCCGGGCTCACGGACGGCCAGACGATCACTGTGTCCGGCGCCGGCTATACCCCCGGGAGCCAGTTGGGCATCGCCGAGTGCGACCTCGACTTCGCCAAGCGGGTCGCGTGCGACCAGGCGACACAGACACAGGTGACGGTAGGCCAGGACGGGTCGTTCACACTCTCGTTCACCGTCAAGAAGAACTTCGTGGGCTACGACATGGCAACCGGTAAAGAGACCGGCGCCGTTGACGCCTCCGTGAACCAGGTCGGTATCGCTGCCGTGCTGACGGGAGACCTCGGCCACGGCGTGGGCGCGGCTCCCCTCTCCTTCGCCTGACCGATCCCGTCCCGCAAGGGTCGGTTCCCGCCGTTGCGGGCCGCTTATTCCGCGGCCCGCAACGGCGTTCCGGTGAAAAGGGTTCGCATCCAGGAATCCCGGGAAAGGATGACATGATTTCGCGATGCCCGTCATCCGAAGATGAGGAAGAGCAATGGAAACCGCCGGTTTAGTATTCTTGTTGATCGCCATCATGTCGAATGCGATCGTCTACGGCACCGATGCCTTTTGTGCCATTGTCCAGCGCTCCGCCATGGCGCGGGCCGATGACGTCACGCTGGCCCGTGCGATGGGATATGTCCACCTCTACGGTGATCGCCGTATGCCCGTCACGGGAGTCGTCAGTGTCATCGCGATCGTCCTCGGCATCGTGGCCACCGCACTGGCCGGCTCGTATGCCTCGGCGATCCTTGCGGGTACCGCGGCGGTGGCGGCATTCGTCTGGCTCGTCATCTACGCGAAGATCAGCGCGCCGATCAACCGCGCGTTCGTCGCGGCCGTCCTCGAGGGCCGGCAGCTTGAGGACGCCCGTGCACTGCAACGGGGCTGGGACCGGGTCATCAACCTTCGCGTCGCCTTGCAGGGCTACTTGCTCGCGGCGCTGGCGGTGGCCGTCGCGGTCCGCTGAGATCGGCGTCCCCGGCCCTGCGGCGTTTGCGGTGCCGCCGGCGAATTCGAGAGCCTGAACACTTCGCCCCACCGGTCGTCCGGTGGGGCGAAGTGCTGCCGGGTGAGATGCGGGAGCCCGGGCACGAGGTCGGTGGGTGTTCCAGGCGCCGATGCGGACGAGGCCGATCGCGGCAGCACTCACGCTCCGCCCGGTGTCACGCGTGGAGCGTGGTGAGCCGCTCGACAGCGAGATCGGCCGCTGCCCGGCCGCTGTTCAGTGACACCTCGGCGAGGATCCCCGGAGCCGCGACGCTGTCCCCGGCGAGGAAGACGTCCCCGCCCCGATCGATCGCCGGCCGGTCCCGCCATGTCGTGCCGGGGAGGTCGAGGGCGCCTGTGCGGCCACGCGAGACGTAGTCGCGTCGCCAGGTCACACGGCCGCGCCAGTCCGGCGCGGCCAGGTCGTAGAGGCCCTCGAGCCTGGCCAGGCAGTCCGCCTTCGACTCGCCTCGGCGCATCGGCATCTCGCCTTGAAACAGCGACTCGCCTTCCGGGGCGAGTGAGGCGTCGTGGTCGCTGTAGTGCCCGATGAACCCGCCGTCGTCCATGTCGAACACGTCGCAGCGGTCACGCTTCGACGGAGTCATCGCCAGGTCCAGCAGGGTCGACGTGCCGCTCTCCCAGCGCAGGGTGCCGTCGTCGAGCAGCGCGCGGGCGGCATCCAGGGAAGTGGCGACGATGACCGGCCCGTGCCGGGGCAGTTCGGTCATGCGTGAACCGGTCTCGATCTTCACGCCCAGTTCGCGTGCCCGCCGTGCCATCTGATCGACGGCGCCGGCCCAGCCGCCGGTGACGTAGCGGGTGGGCAGGGGGAAGCGAGGAGTGCCGACCCGTAACAGCCTTTCGAAGACGAAGGAGGCGGACAGGCGTCCCGGGTTCGCGTCGTAGAGAACCGGCCCCAGGAATCCGACCGAGTCCTTCACCGCCTGGTCGCCGAAATTCTCCACGCCCCAGTCGCGGAAGGAACGGTCGACCGGGGGAACGAGGCGTCGCCCTCTGGCGATCATCTTCAGATAGCCGATGGGGACCGTCATGCGGAGCTTGCCCTCGCGGCGGAATCGCATACCCATCGCCTCACGCGCGCTCAATCGTGAAAACGAGGGGACCAGGCCCCACTTGACCAACCATTGCCAGGGTTCGCCGTTGCAATAGAAAGTATGCGTTCCATCGTTCGCTATATACGGAGCCGAGGTCGATCTGGCTCGGCCGCCCAGGGTGGAATGGGATTCGTAGACGGTGGTACACACACCTCTTCCGGCGCAAGATATCGCTGCCGTCAAACCGGCGATGCCGCCACCGATGACCGTGATCTCTGCCATTCTCCGCACTCGTCTTTCCGTGTTCGCTCCGGGGATCGACGGCGTCGGTTGACGGCGTCATGCGCGACCTTGGTTCGAAATCGGTGCTACCGATCCTAGCGGCGGCAGGTGTACGCTGTCTAGCGCTGACAGGACAGCTGTCGATGCTAACTTCCATGATTCTGGAGCCTGTTCGGGCGTCGCCGAAGGGGAGGTCTTGGGGGTCCGACGCGCAGGTCAACCAGTTAGTGGTCGCTCACTCACTGCCTTGCAGGCACGACTGAATCGGAGACGAGCTCTCATGACCGGTGAAACTTCCAACCATGGGCCCGGCGCCGGGAGCGGGTTCCCGACGTGGGTGTTCATCGTGACCGGCCTGGCCGGTTTCATGGCCATGCTCGACAACCTCGTGGTGATGATGGCGTTACCGGCCATCTCCGAGGACCTTGGAGGAGGTATCGACAACCTTGAGTGGACAGTGAGCGCCTACACGCTGACCTTCGCCGTGCTGCTGATGCTGGGCGCCGCGATGGGTGACCGGTTCGGCAGGCGCAGGATGTTCATCGGTGGCCTCGCCCTGTTCACGGCCGCGTCGGCCGCGGCCGCGCTGTCCCCGGGGATCGACGCGCTGGTCGCCTTCCGGGCGGCCCAAGGCGTCGGGGCGGCGCTGCTCATGCCGCTCACCCTCACCCTGCTGATGGCTGCCGTCGGCCCCAAGTACCGGGGCGCGGTCCTCGGGGCGTGGGGAGCGATCAACGGTCTGGCGATCGCGAGCGGCCCCCTGATCGGTGGTCTGCTCGTCCAGCACATCTCCTGGCACTGGATCTTCTGGCTGAACGTTCCGATCGGCGTACTGCTGATCCCGCTGGCGCGCTGGAAGGTGTCCGAGAGTCACGGACCGAACAACCGCCTGGACGTCGTCGGCACGATCATCGTCAGCCTGGGATTCCTCGGTATCGTCTTCGGCCTGATCCGCGGCAACGCCGACGGCTGGTCCAGTCCGTTGATCGTCTCCAGCATCGCCGCGGGCGGGGTGCTCCTGGCGGCTTTCGTATGGTGGGAGATGAAGGTCGACGAACCGATGCTCCCGATGCGGTTGTTCAGGAACCGCACGTTCAGCGCGGTCAACCTCACGAGCCTGCTGATGGCGTTGGGGATGTTCGGCGCGATCTTCCTTCTCACCCAGTTCCTCCAGACGGTCCAGGGCTACAGCCCGGTCGAGGCGGGCGTGCGCTTGCTGCCCTGGACCGGCACCCCGATCCTGGTGGCACCGATCGCGGGCATCCTCTCCGACCGGGTGGGCGGCCGGCCGCTGATCGTTCTCGGCCTCTTCCTCCAGGCGATCGGGCTCGGGTGGTGGGCGCTGGTCGCGGAGCCGGACGTCTCCTATCTCACCCAGCTGGCGCCGATGATCTTGTCCGGCACGGGCATGTCGCTGTTCTACGCACCGGTCGCCAATGTGCTCATGCAGTCGGTACGGACGGTTGAACAGGGCGTGGCGTCCGGCTCCAACAACGCACTCCGCGAGGTGGGTGGCGCGCTCGGTATCGCCGTACTGGCAGCGATCTTCGCCGGCCAGGGCTCGTACGACTCCCCGCAGCGGTTCGTCGACGGCCTCGTCCCGGCACTGTGGGCCGGCACGGGAGTCCTGGCGCTCGGCGGCATCGCGATGTGCTTCGCCCGGCGGCACCCGGCGCCGGAGACCTCCCGGCCCGGCGGTGACCCGGCCGGGGAGGGCGCGGCGCGGACCGACCCGGTGGTCAAGGCTGTCTGACCCGGACAGTGGGTACGGCCGAGGGCCTGTCAGCATCGCTGACAGGCCCTCGGCCGCGAGATCCTTCGGGTTCAGTCCTCTGTTTCCGGCCGGCGGGCGACGCCCAGATACAGAGAGGACAGGTTCTGGGTGGGCTTCAGCTTGAGGCTTCCGTCCTTGTTCTGACCGCGGATGGCGATGCCGCCCAGCCGGCCGATCGGCGTGAGGCCGGCGCCACGCAGGTAGCCGAGCATCTCGGCGGGCTTGACGAAGTCGGACCAGTCGTGGGCGCCCTGGGGAACGATTCCGAGGATGCGCTCCGGCAGCCAGATCATCATGAGCCGTGAGCGCAGCGTCCGGTTGATGGTGTCGAACAGGAAGAGGCCGCCGGGCTTCAGCACGCGCCGCACCTCGCTCACGGCCTGGGCAGGGCTTTCCACGTGCTCCAGGACGTCCACGCAGGTGACGATGTCGAACGTGGCGTCCTCGAAAGGAAGGTGCTCGGACTTGCCGACGCGGTAGTCGATGTCCTTCCCGGTCTGACGGGCATGCCTGTCCGCTACGGCGATGAGCTTCTCGGAGGGGTCGAGACCGCTCATGACGGCACCGCGCTGGGCGAGGAACTCGGCGGTGTATCCGCCGCCGCAGCCGACGTCAAGGACCCGCTTGCCCGCCCAGCCGCCGTCGACGTACGGGTCGAAGTAGGTGAAGCGCTCGGGGTTGAAGGACCGCAGCGGGTTCATCTTCGAGTCGGTGGACCACCATTCCTCGGCGTAGGTGGCGAAGAAGTAGTCGTCCTGAACGAGATCGGTCATCTCGCAGCTCCCCTCGGTTCGTTCGGGTGGGTTGGCGCGGGCTCAGCTGTGTGCGGTGGTGGGTCCGGCCGGCTCGGCAGTGGTGCTCCAGCGGGTGCCGTAGGCGACCTGGCTCTTCTCGGCGGCAGGGAAGGCACGGGTGTTCCAGAACGCGCGCATGAATGCCTCCCGGGCTCGGACGGCGACCGGGTTCTCGACAGCTCCCATGCGCCCGATCCACCAGGCCACGCGCTGCATGGGAGCGGTACGGGCCCGGCGTTCCTTCTCATAGGCGCGCAGGGCCGCTTCGGGGCGGCCACCCGCCGTCTCCAGTCGCTCGGCGAGCACCAGGGCGTCCTCCATCGCCTGGCAGGCGCCCTGCCCGATGTTGAAGGTGATGGGGTGTGCGGCATCGCCGAGCAAGGTGACGCGGCCACTGCCCCAGCGCCGGTCCGGACGCCGGTCCTGTACATCGCTGCGGATGATCTCCGCTTCGGAGGTCGCCGTGATCAGGTCCCGGACCGGAGCCGTCCAGCCGCGGTGCCGGGCGGTGAGTTCCGCTGTGACGGTGCCCGGCTCGTCCCGGCCGCCGGCCGGGCCGTTGGCGACACTCATCCAGTGCACGGTGCCGGGGGCCACGTCGTAGTAGGTGAACCGGGTCCCACGCCCGAAGAGAGCGTTGAAGGAGCCCGGGGGGATGAGCGGGTGTTCGATGTGTGCCTGGCCGCGCCAGGCGATGTACCCCGTGTACCGGGGTGCCTGGCTCCCCAGCAGGCCACTTCTCACCCGGGAGTGCACACCGTCCGCGCCGATGAGGATGTCTCCGCGCACCGTACCACCGTCGGTGAGCCGCACCGTCACTCCGGTCCGGTCCTGCGTGAACGCGGCTACGTGCGCACCGAGACGTACGGGGTCGTCCTGTAGCGCGTTCAGCAGGATCCCATGCAGGACGGAACGCTCGACGGCGATGGTGGGCCGGCCGTACCGGTCGGTGAACTCGCCCACGGGCCAGGCCCCGAGGCTGTCGCCCCGCCAGGTGCTGAAGTGGCAGACGGACTGGGCCGGCGCTGTCTTCAGCACCTCGTCGGCGAGCCCCAGATGATCCAGGGCGAGTACCCCGTTGGTCCAGATGTGGAGGCCGGCGCCGCCGTCCCTGAGCTGCTCGGAGCGCTCCAGGACGATTGCCTGGAATCCCTTGCGCTGCAAGGCGAGTGCTGCGGCCAGCCCCCCTATGCCACCACCGGCGACGAGTACACGACGGATGGTTCCATGGGACATCAGCTCTCTCCTCCGGGCGGCCGGGCAGGCGGTACCGGCCCTTGGGATGGCAGCCTGGCAGGGCCGGGTTGGATGTTTTCTTGACGGGACCTTGCAGAGGGTGCCGCCGTGAAGGTGCCCTGTCGGGCGGGTGTGTGCGGGACGGCGGTGTCAGCCGTCGAGGTAGGTCATGGCATGGGCCGGGTAGCGGTCGCCGGCGGCGATTCCCACCGGCACGAGCCGGGACACGAGCGCCACGTCCTCGGGGGTGAGGGGTGAGCCGGAGGCGGCCAGGTTCTCCTCCAGGTAACTGCGGCGCTTGGTGCCGGGGATGGTCACCATCCGCGGGCTCTGCGCGAGCACCCAGGCGAGCGCGAGCTGTGCCGGGGAGAGGCCGCGGTCCTCGGCCAGGGCGCTCAGCTGCTCGACGATCCGGAGGTTGGCCTCCAGATTCGCCCCTTGGAAGCGGGGCGCGATGCGCCGGAAGTCGTCGTGCGGGATGTCGTCCGTACCGCGTATACGGCCCGACAGGAAGCCTCGGCCGAGCGGGCTGTAGGAGACGAATCCGATGCCGAGCCTGTTCGTGGTCTCCAGGACCCCGTTCACCTCGACGTCCCGGGTGAAGAGGGAGTACTCGCTCTGCACGGCCGTCACCGGGTGGACCGCGTGCGCGCGTTCGATGGTCGCGGCGGAGGCCTCGGAGATGCCGAGGAAGCGTACCTTGCCCTCGTGCACCAGCTCGGCCATCGCGGCCCAGGAATCCTCGACCGGGATCCGTGGGTCGACGCGGTGCAGGTAATAGAGGTCGAGATGGTCCGTGCCCAGCCGCCGGAGGGTTCCCTCGATGCCGGCCCGGATGTAGTCGGGGTGACCGTTGACCTCACCGGTCATGGCGGGCACGCCGTTGTCGTCGACGATCTCGCTGCCCACTTTGGAGGCCAGTGTCACGGTGTCGCGGCGTCCCGCCACCGCGCGGCCCACGAGCAGTTCGTTGCTGTACGGCCCGTACATGTCCGCGGTGTCGAGGAGTGTGACACCGAGTTCGAGGGCGCGGTGGATGGTCCGCAGCGACTCCTCTGCGTCCGCCGGGCCGTAGGCGAACGTCATGCCCATGCAGCCGAGGCCCTGTTCGGAGACCACCAGGCCTTGGCCGCCGAGCTTCCGTAAGTCCATAGTCATCGGTTCCTGTTCTCACATTGACCGCCGCACGAGCGGCATGGCCCGTGTGGCGTGTTCCTCGATTGCTGTCTTCTTGACGGGAAGGTGGACCGACGTACTGTCAGGGCGCGGCGATCATCACGCACAGTGCCACCAGGGCCAGCCCCTGACAGCAGATGAGCGCGCCCAGCACGCCGTCGGACCTCCGCTGAAGCGCGCGGACGTCGGTCGCCGTACCGCCCGTGTCGGCGGCCCGGGTCAGTGCGCGGTTGGCGGGCGCGACCACCTTGTTGAAGAAGCCGAGCCAGGCGAGCAGGGCGACGCAGGCCACCCCGCCGGCCACCGCTGAAACGGTCTCGCCCTGCGCGGCGGCGATGACCGTCCCGGCGATCGCGGCGATGAGCCCTACGGTTCCGGGTGCGGGCAGCCGCTTGTCGCCGTAGCGGTGGACCTGACCCATCATCTCGGTGAGAGTGCGGTCGTCGACCTGAGCCAGAGCAGGTCTCTGCACCAGTGCGGAGAAGACGTCCGTGCCGTAGATGACGGCATTGGAGAGGACGGCGAGCACCGCAGGGGCCTGGAAGGCGACGGTCGTCACCGCGCCTCATAAGGGGCCAGCGGCGGAACGGCGCCGACCTGCTGGAGCAGCTCGTACAGGTTGATCTCGTCCCAGTGCTCGGCGAGCCGCCCGTCCTCGACACGCCAGATGTCGATGGTGCGCATGTGCACCTCGACTCCGGTGGCCGGAATGCCGGCGAACGGCCCCTTGTGCGTGCCGCGGTAGGAGAAGCGCCCCACGAGCCGGTCGCCGGAGACGATGACGTCCTCGGCGGTGACGGTGATGTCGGGGAACGCGGTGAAGAAGTCGGTCCAGAAGGCGCGGTTGGCCTCACGGCCGTTGCCGATCAACGGGTTGTGGTCGATGTAGTCGTCGATCAGCAGGTCATCCACCGCATCCGCGTGGCGCTCGTTGACCATGGTCACGAAGTCTGCCGCGAGCTTGCCATGATCGGCCTGCATGGATCCTCCAGGGCGTAGCTGATAGCTGTGTTATAAAATCTAGCGTTGATAACTCCCTTTCGCTAGTGTTGACAGCGTTGGTAGCGCAGATAGGATCGGTGTCATGTCTGTGCAAGAGCGCCGGGCGCGTGAGCTGGCTCAGCGTCGCAACCAGATCATCGCCGCCGCGCGCGAGCTCGCCGAGTCCGAGGGCTGGGGGGCCGTCACCACCAGGCGTCTCGCCGAACGGATCGAATACAGCCAGCCGGTTCTGTACAAGCACTTCAAGGACAAGGTCGACATCGTCAGGACCGTGGCCCTGGAGGGGTTCGGGGAGCTTGCGCAGAGCATGCGCGAGGCGCGGCTGGCGACCACTTCGCCGCCGGAGGCGCTGAGGGCGCTGGCGCGGACATATGTGGGCTTCGCCGAGGCGAACCCGATGCTCTACGAGGCGATGTTCATCACCCCCATCGACCTGGCGTTCGGCCAGTCCGACTCGCCGCCCACGCTGGTCGAATCGTTCGACGAGCTGTGCCGATCGGTCAGTTGCCTCGCGAACGGGCGCGCCCTGGAGACGGTCGCCGAGGTCGTATGGGGTTCGCTGCACGGCCTGGTCGTGCTCGACCGTGGCGGGCGACTCCGCCTCAGCCATCGGGATGAGCGGATCGAGCTTCTGGTGGAACAGCTCCTGCGCTCGATCGACTCACAGGCATGAGTGAAGAGGCGTCGTTATCCCGGGAGGCGCCCGTGCGCGGGGCTCGCTTGAGCGCGGAGGAGCGGCGGCGCCGGATCGTGCGCGAGGCGATGGAGGAGTTCGCCCTCGGCGGCTACCATGCCACGACGACCGAGCGCATCGCCCTGCGCGCCGGGATCTCGCAGCCTTATGTGTTCCGGCTGTTCCCCGGCAAGAAGGCCTTATTCATGGCCTGCGTGCAGCTGTGCTTCGACAGGCTCGGCGCGGCCTTCCAGGAGGCGGCCGAGGGGCTCGAAGGCGGTAAGGCCCTGGATGCCATGGGCGCCGCCTACCAGCATCTTGTGCTGAACCGGAGCCTTTTGCTGTTCCAGCTCCAGTCCTATATGACGTCGGCGGCCGTCGAGCCGGACATCGCCGAGCTGGTGCGCCGTCGATGGGTGGAACTGTGGGCCGATGTGCAGGCCAGGACCGGTGCGACGGACGCCGAGGTCAGTCAGTTCTTCGCCGTGGGTATGTACATCAACGTGCTCCTGGCACTGGATGTGGCACCCGAGACCCGGTACTGGGAGGGTTTGCGTCCCGGCGTGGTGGCGCTTCTCAAAAGCCAGACGGTGAAGGACGCTTGACGAAGCGCGTGCCGGCCCCGGCGCGCCATTTCCTGGGCTGCGTCGACCGTCTGCGGGCCGTGACACCTTCGAGGCCCGCTACGCGTCGCGAGCCGATGCGGAAGGTGCTGACGGCTCCGAATCCCAGAGTGACGACCGCTTGTTGAGCACCCGCCCCGCTCCGGCGTGACGGCTCGGTGCGCCGCCGGCTCCCACCGAATATGCCATACCGTGGACTGTGTCGACCGACAAGTAGAGGTGCTGTGAATCCATTCTAATTAGTGGTCACTCACTATGTGGGCGGAAAAAACAATTATGCGACGCAGCTTCTCCGTATGGCTAGCGTTCGAGATCGCGTCCATGTTAGCTTCAGCAGCGTTTGAACTATTTATCGTGGCGAAGCGAGAGAGCGTCCGTGGGGGCTGCTCGTTCAGAGACGGTCGTGTGTCTACCGCTTCTGCCTGCATCGATTCATGCGGCATTGATTACGGCACCGTAATGCTCCTCCTGCATGCTTCGGTGCCCAACGGCTGCATGAGTCGGCTCCGACGTTGGGGGGACCGTGATCGAATTTCGTCTGCTGGGGGCAGTTGAACTGCGGGTGGAGGGTGTGAGGGTCGACGTCGGGCCGGCCCGTCAACGGGCCGTACTCGCCACACTGCTCGTCCAGTCACCGCTGACCGCGTCGATGGATTCGCTCATAGACCGTGTGTGGGGCGACTCCCCTCCCGCCGGTGCACGTGGTGTCGTCTACACCTATATCGCCCGGCTGCGACGGGCGCTCACCCGGGCGACGGAAGGCCTACCGGAGCGGCTGCTGCTCCGACGCGAACCGGCCGGGTACCTGATGGACATCGACAGCGACTGCGTCGATCTGCACCGCTTCCGCCGCCTGGTGGCTCAGGCGCGGGCAGCCGGTGCGAGTACTCCCCAGCGTTCCGCGTGGTTGGCCGAGGCGCTGGCCCTATGGGGCGGCGAGCCGCTCGCCGGAGTGAACAACGAGTGGGCGCAAAACCTTCGTGGTGCCCTGCGGACGCTGAAGTACGAGGCGCTGACCGAGTGGGCCGACGCGCGACTGGAGGTGGGCGGTTCCGCGGAGGTGATCGGTGCCCTGCGGCAGGAACTCCTCGAAGCGCCCATGGTCGAACCGCTGCACGAGGGACTGACCCGGGCGCTCTATCTCTCGGGCCGGCGGTCGGAGGCGCTCATCCAGTACGAACGCGCTCGCCGGGTCATCGCCGACGAGCTCGGTACCGACCCGGGCCCCGGACTCCAACGGCTGTACGGGCTCATGCTCGCCGGGGAACCGCTGACCGGGACAGGGGAGCGGGCCGTCGTCCGCACCGCTTCGGAGTCCGCGGCTCCGGCCGGGACCGGCGTGCCCGGGAGCTCCTCCAAGGCGGCGGAGGCCCCCGCGCCGGCACTCTCGCGGTTCCGTCTTCCCGACCTGCTTCCCGCGGGCCACGCGGACTTCGTCGGCAGGGAGGCCGACGTGGGATGGATCCACGAGGCGCTTACCAAGGGGGAGGGGCACGGCCCCGCGGTCGCGATCGTCCGCGGTGGTCCAGGTGTCGGGAAGTCGGCACTGGCGTTGCACGCCGCGCACCGCTTCGGTACGCACTACCCCGACGGCCGCGTCTACCTCGACCTGCGGGGCACCGGTGACCGCCCGCTCTCGCCCCTCGCCGCGCTGTTCAGGATGCTGCGCGCGACAGGTGTGGATCCCCGTGAATGTACCGGTGACATCGATGAGCTGATGCGTCTCTACCGTGCCCGGCTGGCCGGGCGGCGCGTCCTCCTGGTGCTGGACGACGCGGCGGACGACAGCCAGCTCATGACGCTGCTGCCGAGCGGTTCGGCCTGCGGGGTGATCGTCACCACCAGGGCGCCGTTCGCCAAGCGCGGTGGGGCGCTGACGCGGAACCTGGCGGGGCTGGGCAGGGGGGAGGGGGTGAGGCTGCTCGCCCGGCTCGTGGGGGAGTCCCGGGTGGAGGCCGAGCGGGTGGCCGCCGGCCGACTGGTGCAATTGTGCGGTGGCGTCCCGTTGGCCCTGTGCGCGGTGGCCAGCCGGATGGACGCCAGACCGCACTACACGGTGCGGTGGCACCTCGACCGCGTCGCGGACGAGAAGCGCTGCCTCGACGTGTTGTCGTACGGGTCGTTCGACATGCGGGCCAGTCTGGCACTCTCGTACGGGCGGCTCAGCCCGACAGCCTCCCGCGCCTTCCGGGCCCTGGGATGTGAGAGCGACGCGCGGTCCGAAGCCGTGCCGGAGGACTGGCGGGGGCCGGTGGGGGTGACCCGGCAGGAAACTGAGGAGGCGCTGGAGGAGCTGGTCGACGCACATCTCCTCCATGTGGCGGGCCGCGACGTCACAGGCCGCATCCACTATCGGTTGCATTACCTGCAACGCGCCTATGCGCGGAGCCTTTCCGCGTGTGAAAGGCAAGCTGCCTGACCGCTTTCTTCGCTCGGTTTTCCCGGAATCCGTCGAAGAGTAAATCACGTCAACAGTCGTGCCGGAGTGTGCACACACTCCGGCACGACTGTTTTTGCTGTGCGCACACAACGGCGGGCTTTAGCCCGTCAGATCGCCTCAAGCAGGATTCAAGAAGATTTTCAACTCCCTCTTGGAGTATGGATGTCGCACGCCAAGGAGTGGAATCCTCTATCTGGTGCGGGGAGTGAGATGGAGAGGGATTTCCGGCAGGCAGTCGCAGTGGCAAACAGAGTGACTTCCACGGCTGTGCTGGCGATGTTTCCGGGGCAGGGTTCGCAAAGGGTGGCCATGGCCGCTCACCTTGTCCGGCAATACCCGGACACCGCGGGACGGATGTTGCGCCTCGCGGACGATGTGCTGGGTCTGCCGCTCACCGCCATGTGCACCGACGGCTCGGCCACCGACCTGGCGCGCACCGAGATCACCCAGCCCGCGATCCTCGCTGTCAGCCTGGCCGTCCTGGAGGTTCTCCGCTCGGAGGGCGGTTTCGCTCCGGCCGCGGTGGCCGGCCACAGCCTCGGCGAGTACACGGCGCTGGTGGCCGCCGAGGTGCTCACGCCCCAGGCGGCGCTGAGTCTGGTGAGGCAGCGCGGGCGGCTGATGGGACGGGTCGGCGACCGGACCTCGGGGTCCATGGCAGCGATCATGGGGCTCACCTCGGCCCAGGTGGAGGAGGCGTGCCTGCGCGGCTCGGTCCACGGGGTCGTACAGGTGGCCAACTACAACGAACCCGCCCAGACCGTGGTGTCCGGGCACCCCGCCGCGGTGGAGGAGGCCGTGCGACTCGCCCGGGAGTCCGGGGCGGAGCGGGTGGTCGCTCTGAATGTCGGCGCGCCCTTCCACTGCTCGCTGATGCGTGAGATCGAGGAGGAGTTCGAGCACGCGTTGGGGTGTGCCCTTTTCGGGGAGCCCCGCACGACAGTGTTCAGCTCGGTGACCGGTACCCCGGTCCGTACAGCCGCCCAGGCACGGATGCTGTTGCGGCGTCAGCTCAGCGGTCCTGTGCGGTGGGTCGAGGTCCTGAACGCGGCCGAGGCCTCCGGTTGTGCCGCCTTCGTCGAGGTCGGCCCGGGCCGGGTGCTCAGCGGATTCGCCCGTCGCGCCGTACCGGGGGCCATGGTGCGCAGCACCAATGACGCGCAGCGCATCAGCGGGCTGCTCCGTCTGCTGCGTGGATGACCCGGATCGTCAATCACCTGGCTATGACGAAACGTCATAGCCGTTGTCAACAGAGAGGCCCGACATCATGTCCGAGACAGCAGTCGACTACCTGGCCGTCGTTCGAGAAGCGGTCGCCGAAGCCCTTGGTTTCGAGGTGGACGAGGTGACCGCCGAAGCCACGTTGCTCGGCGAGCTCGGCGCCGAGTCCATCGATCTGCTCGACATCCTCTTCCGCGTCGCGCGAACCTCCGGCATGAAGATCACCGTGTCGGACATCGGGGACCTGCTCCAGGGCGGCATTCCGGATGAGGAGTTCGGCGACGAGAACGAGGTCGTCAACGACACCGGCCTGAGCCACCTGGAGAAGGTGTTGCCGCAGTTCGACCGCTCACGGCTGGCCGAGCCGCTCACCGCCGACGGCGTGCTGGCCCTCTTCACCGTACGGAACCTCGCCGACCTGCTGTCCGAGCGCGCGGGAGCGCTCCGTGCGGCGTGACGCCAGGCCGGCGACCGGCCTCCGTCCCACGGAGCCGGCGACCGACGGGGGAAGGCCATGACGCTTCAGGGCCTCGGCGCTCTCGTCACGGGGGCCTCGCGCGGTATCGGCCGCGCTGTCGCACTGCGGCTGGCGCGCGAGGGCGCGGCCGTGGCCGTCAACTACCGCTCACGCAGAGACGAAGCGCTCTCCGTGGTGAAGGACATCCACGCGGCGGGCGGACGGGCGGTGGCCCTGGAAGCGGATGTGGCCGACCCCACCGCGGCGCGCGAGCTCGTCGAGCAGGCCCGTACGGCCTTGGGCGGCCTGCACGTGCTCGTCAACAACGCCGGCATCACCCGGGACGGACTGCTCTGGGATGTGGGCGCCGATGCCTGGTGGGACGTGATGAAGGTCAACTTCGGGGGTGCCTATCACTGCACCCACGCCGTCGCACCGCACTTCATGGCTCAGCGCCAAGGCGCCGTCGTGAACGTCTCCTCCGTCATGGGGGAGAGGGGGTGGATCGGTCAGTCCAACTACTCCGCCTCCAAGGGGGCGCTCAACGCCTTCACCCGCAGCGCCGCGGTCGAACTGGCGCGCTTCGGCGTCCGGGTCAACGGCGTGCTCGCCGGCATCGTCCCCACGGAACTGGTGGGTGAGGTACTGGCGAAGGACGGCGGCAGGGGCATCAAGAGGCAGGTGCCCATGCGGTCCTTCGGCACCTGTGAGCAGGTCGCCTCGGTCGTGGCCTTTCTGGCGGGTCAGGGAGCCGAGTACATGACAGGCGAACTCGTACCGGTGGACGGCGGACTCGCCTCCCAGCTCGGTATCGGACGCCCGTGAGGGAGAAAGGAGAGCGAGCTGTGCGATTCCATCTGATCGACCGGATCGAGTCCTGGAAGCCGGACGAGCGCATCACCGCCCGCAAGGTCACCTCCCGAGGAGAGGACTACTGGCAGCGGGTGGACGGCGGCCGGACGATGCCCTTCGGGCTCGTCCTGGAGTCGGTGTGCCAGGCCGCGACCTGGCTCGTCCTGCTCAGCACCGACCATGCCCGGCGGGCGGTCCTGCTCACCGTCGACGAGGCCGTCGAGTACCGGGCCGTCACTCCGGGCGAGGTGCTGCGTATGTCGGCGGAGATCGTCTCGCTCACCGCGGAAGCGGCGGTCGTCGACGGAACCGTCGAAGTGGCCGGCGAGACCGTACTCCGCGCACGCGGGATCATGTGCGCGCTCGTCGAGGCCGACCGGCTCGACGAGCCGGCCGACACCGCGCGCATGGGCGGTCTGTTGCTGGGCGGAGGGACGGCCTTGTGAGGCGTGTGGTCATCACGGGGGCCGGCGCGGTCACCCCGCTCGGCAATGACGCGGAGACCACCTTCCAGGGGTTGTGCGAGGGCCGGAACGGCATCGGACCGTTGACGACGTTCGACCCCATGGGCTTTGCCGTACGCATCGCCGGTGAGGTGCGTGATTTCGAACTCCGGGCAGGGGCGGCGGAGCGCCTCGGCGCCGCGAGGCTGTCCCGGGCGGGACGGTTCGGGGTGGCCGCGGCAGCGGAGGCGCTCGACCGGGTCGGCGCGGGCAAGGACGTCTACCCCGAGTCCGAGCGCGGCGTCGCCATGGGCGCCAGTGTCGGCCGGCCCGACCTTTACCACCTCGTGGAAACCCACCAGCTGCGGGTCGACAGCGGGCGCGCCGACGCCTTTCTGCCGCGGAGCCCGCGCTCCGTACTGCGGGACAACCAGAACCTCCCCCTGAGCACCATGGCCCGGCTAATGTCTGCCACGGGCCCGATGATCGGTGTCAGCACCGCCTGCTCCGGCTCCGGCCACGCGATCGGCGAGGCGTTCCGCGGCATCCAGGAAGGCGATGCGCGGTTCATGCTCGCGGGAGGCTACGACTCCCTCACGAGCTGGATCGACGTGCTCGGCTTCAGCCTCCTCGGGGCCATGACCGAACAGCACAATGACGAGCCGGAAAAGGCCTCGCGCCCCTTCGACGCGAACAGGTCCGGATTCGTGGTGGGGGAAGGGGCCGTCGTCTTCGCCCTGGAAGAGCTGGAGTCGGCCCGTGAGCGCGGTGCCCGGATCCTGGCGGAGATCCTCGGCTACGGGAGCACGCTCAACGCCTGGCGCATCACGGACTCACCGCCCGACGGGTCGGGTGCGATCCAGGCCATGGAGGCCGCCGTCGCCGAATCGGGCCTCGGCGCGGAGAGCATCGACTACGTCGTCGCGCACGGCACCGGCACCCACGGCAACGACCTGTCGGAGACCGTGGCGATCAAGAAGGTGTTCGGCCGCCACGCGCACCGGCTGGTGGTCAGCTCGCCCAAGTCCATGACCGGCCATCTGACGTCGGCGGGCGCCGCGCTGAACGTACTGGCCGGTGTGGGCGCGATCGAGAGCTCGGTCGTCCCGCCCACCAGGAATCTCGACACACCCGACCGGCGCCTCGACCTCGACTATGTGCCTCGCACCGCGCGTCGCATGCCGGTCGGCGCGGTGCTCGTCAACGCCTTCGCCTTCGGCGGGAGCAACACGAGCCTCGTCATCGGCGCCTACCAGGAGAGGACATGACAACCATCGCAACCGCCGTGCCGGATGTCCTGACCACCGCCGATTTCGACCGGATCGTGGTCTTCGAATCCGGTCGGCGTGCCATAGCCGTGCGCAATGTGCCGGCGACACTGCAGTGCTTCACCACCCACTTCCCACGCCTCCCGGTGCTTCCGGGGGTCCTGCTGCTGGAGGACATGGCCGCCCTTGCCGCCGGCGTGGCGTACACAGGGCGGCCGCTGCGCCTCCGGGCCGCACGCAAGGTGCGCTTCCGGCGCCCGGTCGGTCCCGGGGATCAGGTCGAGATCACCGTCGAGATGACGGGACCCGTCGGGGGCGGCACGGAATGCGGTGCCGTCGCGAGGGTCGGCGGCCGAACGGTCGCCACGGCCGGCGCGCTCCTGCTCCACCCGGTGGACGCGCGGTGAGCCGCCCGGAACGCCGGGTGGTGGTCACCGGCATCGGGCTGCTCACGGCCCTGGGGGAAGGCGTGCAGGCGACCTGGAAGGCGCTGCTGGCGGGACGCAGCGGCGTCGGGCTCATCCGGGCCTACGATCCGCAGCCGTTGCGCACCCGCCTGGCCGCCGAGATCGAAGGATTCGAACCGGAACGATTCATGGCGCGCCGTTCGCTGCGCATGCTCAACCGGGGCGATCAACTCGCCGTCGCGGCCGGGACACTGGCCCTGGAGGACGCCGGCCTCCGCGGGGCGTGGGAGGGCGGGACCGGGCTCGGGCCGCGGACCGGGCTGTACCTCGGCGGTAACAAGGAGGTGCCGAAGCTGGACGAACTCATCGGCAACCTCGGCCGGGTCCGCCGCGCCGACGGCACGGTGGATCTGCCGGCGCTCGGCCGGAACGCCTCCTCGCTCATAGCTCCGCTGTTCTTCGTCGAAGGTCTGCAACCCGCCGCCGCCTTCCACATCTCGGAGAAGTTCGGGATACGCGGGGCCAACGCGTTCTTCGCGGGTACCGCGGACTCCGGAGCCGTCGCACTCGGGCGGGGCATGCGCTCCGTGCGACGAGGCGAGTCGGACATCGCGCTCTGCGGTGGATACGACGACGCCACCTCGTGGTGGACGATGTCGAAGATGGACGGGCTCGGCGTCCTCACCACCCGCGAGGAATGGGGCGAGCGGGCCTTCCGCCCCTTCGATCGCGAGCACAGCGGCTCCGTCTTCGGGGAAGGCGCGGCGCTGCTGGTCCTGGAGGAACGCGAACACGCGCTGTCCCGCGGCGCGCGCTGCTACGCGGAGATCGACGGCTTCGGTACCGGCAACGACTGCACCAGACCACCGAGCCCCGACCCCGACGGACGCGGCCTGTCCCGGGCCGTCGCCCGCGCGCTCGCGGACGCCGGACGCGGGCAGGAGACCGACTACATCGCCGCGCACGGCTGCGCCACGCCGCTGGGCGACCTGAGCGAGACCCGGGCACTGCACGACGCGCTGGGGCCGGCCGCGAGATCGGCCCAGATCAGCAGCGTCAAACCCCAGACCGGTCATCTGCTCGGCGGCGCGGGTGCCCTCAACGCCGCAGTGGCGGCGCTCGCCCTCGACTGCGGGACGGTGCCGGCCACGCTGCACTGCGATGACCCCGCCGCCGGGTGCGACCTGGACTGGATCCCCGGCACTCCGCGCGACAGCGCGCCGCGCACGGCGCTCGCCCTTGCTCGTGGCCTAGAGGGGCAGGCGGCGGCCCTGTCGTTGAAGCGTGCCGGGTGACGGCGGTGGCGCATCCGTCTCCACTTCACGTGAGGGCCGGAGGAGACCCTCCGGCATCACCCATCTCAGAACAGCCGGTCCCGGAACGGCCAGGCGTGAAAGGAGAGGGCGCGATGGACGGCACGTCCCGAAAGATCCGGCACGTGGTCATCACGGCCGTGGGAGCGGTGACGGCACACGGCATCGGCGCCGAGGCGCTGTGGAAAGGCAGTATGGACGGCACGGTGGCCATTCGCCCCGTCGACGCCTTCGCCGAGGACGGCTCCGCACCGAGGATAGGAGGAGCGGTTCCGGAGTTCCCGGTCCCCGCTTACGACTATCCGGCAGGGCTCGGCGGGGCGAGGGAACCCGCCCTCGACTTCGCGCTCACCGCTGCCCAGGAGGCGCTCGCCGCGAGCGGGCTGACCGGGATACCCCGGGAACGCTGGGGGATCGCGTTCGGCAGCTGCAACGGCGGTACCCGCAGCGGCGAGCTGGCGCTGAGCCGGGCCCGTGGATCCGGGGAAACGGACGGTAACCCCTTCCAGCCCTTGCTGGTGTCCCCGCACGCCTTGGCGGAGGCGCTGAGCGCGGCGTTCGACATCCAGGGTCCTGTCCTGTCCGTCAACACCGCATGCGCGTCCGGTGCGCACGCCTTGGCGCATGCGCTGGAGGTGATACGCGGGGGACGTGCCGACGCGATGCTGGTGGGCGGCAGCGACGCGTTCACCGAGACCGCCTTCGCCGGGTTCACCAGCCTCCAGTCGCTGTCCGCCCGCCCGGCCGCCCCGTATTCCAGAGACCGGGACGGCCTCTCGCTGGGCGAGGGGAGCGGCATGCTGGTGCTGGCGGAGGAATCCGTCGCACAGCGTTGCGGAGCACCGGTGCTGGCGAAGCTGATCGGCTATGGACTCTCCGCCGACGGGTACCACGCCACAGCGCCGCACCCGGAGGGCGAGGGCGCGAGCCGGGCCATCCGGGGCGCCATGAGATCGTCCGGCGTATCCGCCGACGACATCGGATACATCAACGGCCATGGAACAGGGACCCGGAAGAACGACGAGGCCGAGAGCAACGCCGTACGCACCGCCCTCGGTGAGGTCGCTGAGAAGACCCCGCTGAGCAGTACGAAGTCGACCGTCGGGCATCTGCTCGGCGCTGCCGGTGCCGTGGAGGCCGTCGTCACCGTCCTGGCCCTGCGGGATCAGACGCTCCCGCCCACGGCCGGTTTCACTGGTGTCGACCCCAAGTGCGGTCTGGACAGTGTGCCGTTGCGGGCACGACGACAGCCCATGGATGTCGCCCTGTCCAACAACTTCGCCTTCGCCGGCGCCAATGCCACCGTCGCTTTCGCCCGGCCGGGCACCGCGGTGCCCGCCCCGCCCGAAGCCCGGGACGAGAGCGTCGTCGTGACCGGCATCGGCGTGGTCACGGCAGGAGGCCAGGATCCTGATGCGCTGTGGGAGAACTACCGAGCGGGCGTGAGCCCCGGCGGCCCGTACCGTGGACTGCGGGCCGCCCCTGTCGAATTCGACCCCGGCCGCTGGATCCCGCCCCGGGAACGCCGGCGTATGGACAGACCGGGCCTCCTCGCCGTCGCCGCTTGTCACGAAGCGCTGGTGCACGCGGGCCTCGATGCCCACGGCAGGGTGGGCGTGGTGCTCGGCACGGGGCTGGGGCCGATGCGCAGTACGGAGGAGTTCTACCTGCCCGTACTCGCCAGTGGGTCCGCGGCGGCCAGCCCTGCCGTCTTCCCCAACACCGTCTTCAACGCCGCCGCGGGACAGGTCGCCATGGTGCTCGGCGCCAAGGGGCCCACGTCCACGGTCACGGCGGGGCACGCGGCAGGCGCCTCCGCCCTCTCCGTGGCGCACGACCTGCTGCGTGCGGGCCGCGCCGACGCGGTGCTCTGCCCGGCGGTGGACGACCTCTCGGCCACGGTGCTCGATTTCTATGACGCGCTCCCGCTCTTCCGCGGCTCCGCGGGGCGTGGCTACACCCTGGCCGACGGCGGCGTCGCGCTGCTTCTGGAGCGCGCTTCCGCCGCCCGCGCCCGGGGGGCCCGGGTCCTCGCGGAATTCGTGGGCCACGGCACTGCGTCCGACGCGCTCGGGGTGGGGCGCTGGGACGTACACGGCGCCGGTGTCGAGCGCGCGATGCGCCACGCTCTCGCGGACAGCCACCTCGCGGCCGGCGACCTGGAATCCGTATGGGCCAACGCGGCGGGGCTGGCAGCCGTGGACCGTCCGGAGGCGCGGGCGATCGGCCGGCTCACGGATGACTCCCCCCGCCCGGTGCACGCCCCCAAGCGCGTTCTCGGCGAGCCTGTGGGCGCCGGGGCCCAACTCGCGGCGGCTCTGGCCATCACCGGCTGGCGGCGCACCGGGGCCGCGGGCCCCGTGCTCGTCAACAGCTCCTCTCTCGGTGGCACCCACATCAGCCTTGTGTTCCGACCCGCAACGGAGAACTGACCATGCCTCAGCACGTCACCGCCCTCCGCCGGATCTCCTTTCTCTCCACCGGTGCCCAGCTGCCGGGCGACCCCATCGACAACGCGACACTGGAACGGCTGTGCGGTCCGCTGCCGGAGGACGTGCTGACCGGGATCGGGGTGCGGCACCGGCACTGGATCATCGACCCGGAAACCGGTGAACACCACTCCAGCACCACGGACATGGCGACAGCGGCGGCACGCCTCGCCCTCGAGCGTGCGGGCCTGGAGCCCGGCGATATCGATCTCCTGGTGATGTCCACGGCCAGCCCCGACCACGCCCTGCCCGCGGCAGGCACTTTTGTTCAGGAACGGCTCGGTCTCGACCGGTGCGCCGTCGTCGAGGTGCGCGCCGGCTGCGTGGGGGCGGTGCAGGCACTCGACTACGCGCGCCGCATGCTGGCCGACGGGACCTACCGAACCGCGCTCGTCGTCGGTGCCGAGTCGATCTCACCGCTGCTGGCCCCCGTCTACCTCGGCCGTGATCCCTTCCGCGTCCGGATGCGCGACCGGCTCACCGTGTACACCTTCGGGGACGGCGCGGGAGCGGTCGTACTGCGTGCGGGCGAGGAGGGGTCGGCTGCCGAGGATCCACTGGGGCACACCTTCGCGACCCAGTGCCTCGGCGGCGGCCGGCGACCGGGCATGCAGGTTGTCGGTGGTGGTACGGACGCACCCCTGGCCGAACAGCGGAGACGTCACCGGCTGATGGAGATCCGGCTCGATGTCCCGGGCACCGCGGAGTTCGGCCCCCAGGTGTTCGCCAACGGGCTGAGGGACGTGCTGCGGCGTTCCGGCCTGTCGGTGGACGACGTCGACGCCTGTGTCCTGCCCGAGGGAAACGCCGAATATTTCAGCCGGGAATTCGAATCCGCAGGGATCGGCGCGGCCGATCACAGCGCGTTGCAGAAGATCATTGTCGAGAATCTGGCCGATGTCGGAGCCACGGGTTCCGCTGCGGTGCCACTCGCCCTCGACGCCGGGATCGCGGCCGGCCGGGTGCGTCCGGGACATAAGGTCCTGCTGCTCGCCATCGAGGCCAGCCGCTATCTCTATGCGGGACTCACCCTCACCTGGCAGGGGCCCGGACATGTCTGAACCATCCCTCGGACCCGGGAACCTCCCTCTGGCCCGGCGCGACGAATCGCGCGCTACCGCGCCCGCCGATCAGGTTGCGGTCGTGAGCGACGACGAGCGCAACAAGGCCGTCATCCGCAGAGTGTTCGACGAGTTCGTCAACCGGGGTGACTTTTCCGTGGTCGACGAGATCTACCGCGCCGATGTGGTCGATCACCAGCCGCTGCCCGGAGCCCCGAAAGGCATCCCGGGAGTCAAATACACCATCGCCGGACTGCGGGCCGGATTCCCCGATCTGCACGTCACGATCGAGGACATGAGTGCTCACGCGGACCATGTCGTCATCCACAACACCTGGCGGGGCACTCACCTCGGCGAGTTTCTCGGTTTGCCGCCGACCGGCCGCGCCATCGAGTTCACGGGGGTGGTCGTCTGGCGGTTGACAGGCGGCTTGATCGCCGAACGCTGGGGCATCGGCGTCGATTCCAACATGCTGGCCGAACTGGGCATGAGGGGCCTTGCTCCTGGCGCCCGGAGCAACACCCGCCGGAACAGGACGGCGAAGCCGCCGCTGTCCGGGTGAGCCGTGCGCCAGGGCGCCCCGGGCCCTGGACAGCGGCCCACCGGGCCCGGGGCCTTGCCTGAGGCGCGAACCGGCAGAGAAGTCCCACGGTCGCCGCCGCACCCCCTCCCGGTCCGCTTCTCCGCGGGCCGGACGGGACGCGGCGGCATTCCGCCGGTCAGATGTCGCGGATCTTACGGCGTGATCCTCTGACCTCGGGCGTCTGCGAGAGGGTGCTTGCTGAGCTGGGGCGGGGCAGTCGTTGATTGTCGTCCCCGGTCGTCACCGGCCGCCTTCGCACGGCCCGAGGACGGCCCCGACGCCGGGCGAGCCCTCTCCGTAGCCACCCAGTGCTCCACCGAGCCGGACTGAACCCCGCTATCGTCCCTGCATGGATGTCACCCTGTCGGCGGCCAGCAATGTTGTCGCCGTCCTGGCGCTTGTTGTCGCATGGGTGCAGCTCACTCGGCTCAGGGACGAGCGGCGGAGGAACTTCTACTTGACGCAGCTAGTGGCGATTGCCGACGCACTCGACGAGCACGGGGGGAGTGCGCCGCACAGGGTGGACGTGCGCGTGCGCACCTTGCCCCAAGGGATGGCACCGGTGGCTTGGGCATGGGTAACCGAGGGCGACCGGCCCCCGTCGTCCCTGTACGCGAGGTTCGAGACAGTGGCCGCCCCTGGCGAAGACTGGGGCACCTGGGTTCGGGCCTGCGTACGAGAAGAGATCAACCAAGCTGTTGCTTCACAGCTCACCGCTTCCGGCAACCTGCGCCGCTTCGGCAGGCGGTAACCTGCGCAGCGCCCCGTCGATCGCGTGGGGTAGCTCCTCACAGGATTCGATACTGAGGACCTCCCAGATGCGGATGGGGAGTCTCGGCGCTCAGGCTTCAGCGTGCGAAGCTGGAGTGGGCGAATCGCCACCGAGACCGATGAAAGGGGGGCGCGTGCCGCAGGTCAGTCCGCGGGGTACGTACTTGCAGATCTCGGAGTCTCTGCGTCAGAAGATCGAGAAGGGGCAGATCAGCGAGGCGCTGCCTTCCGAGGCAGAGCTGATGCGTGTCTACGGCGTTGGGCGTAGCACGATCGGGCGGTCGCTTAAGGCGCTGAAGATGGAGGGGATTATCGAGTCCGTGCAGGGGGCTGGATGGTTTGTCACCGGCACTGGCGATCGTCGGCCCCTCGTTGATCAGGTGATGGATCTCCTTCGAGGGGAAGGCATGGCGGTGGGCGACACATTCCCGTCCGAGAACGAGCTGTGCGAGCGGTTCGCGGTGTCCCGGACTGCGGTGCGCTCCGCCATCGCTCAGATGGAAGGGCGGGGCCTCATCGAGATGGGCCCGCGCCGGCGGCGGCAGGTCCGCGCTCTCCCGGGCGAAGAAGGGAGCTCGTAGCCATGGCCACTACGGACCTCACGGGACGGGCTTACGGGCTCGCGGAGTCTCTGCTGTCCGACCCGCTGCCGCGACGCTGGTCCCATTCCCTCGGGGTCGCTGAGAGGGCCCGCTCCCTCCGGGCGATCCTCGGGGAGGACGCGGCTCTGATGGAGGCCGCGGCCGTTCTCCACGACATCGGGTACTCCCCCAGCATTGCCTCCACGGGGTTTCACCCCCTCGACGGCGCACGCTTCCTGCGGGACCAGGAGGGGATGGACGAACGCGTTGTCCGGTTGGTGGCACATCACTCCTGCGCCCTTCTAGAAGCGGAGGAGCGTGGACTTCGTGAGGAACTGGAGAGTGAGTTCGAGCTGGAGCGGCCGGCTTTGGTTGACGCCATGCTGTTCAGTGATATGAGAACCACCCCCGACGGCGAGCCCACGACCTCTGAGGCGCGCGTAGCCGAGATCGTTGACCGGTACGGCCCAGACACGATCGTGGGTCGCTTCATTCAGCGTGCGGCCCCCGAGATCCACGCGGCAGTGCGGCGTGTCGAAGAGCGTCTCTACGTGGCTCAGGAAGTGAGTCAGCCGATATAGGGGGTTGTCCGCGATGCGTCTAGACCGTGGGTAATTCGGAGGCGCATCGACGGATGGATGTCGAGTTTATCGAGGTCTGACAGGGAGACCCACCGCACCTCTTTCGACTCAGAGCTGGTCCGCAAGGATCCGCCAATAGGACGGGCGCGAAAGCAGATGGAGAACTGCTGGCGAACTTCACCGTCGTCGTACGCCATGACGTGCCGTGGGTCGGTGTATAGACCAACTACGGCGTCTACGGTCACCGAGATGCCTGTCTCTTCCTCCACTTCCCGGATGACTGTCTGGGTGATGCTTTCGCCGACGTCGTGGCCGCCGCCAGGCAAAGCCCAGAGGTCGTTGTCGGTCTTGTGGATGAGTAGGAGGTTGCCCTGTTCGTCCTGGACAACCGCCGTGACGGATGGAACGACCGAGTTGGCCTCGGGTGCATTCGGGTCACGAAAGTAGTCGATGCGGCTCATGCTGTGGCGCCCTCGTAATCGGTAGGCGATGTGATGGGTCGACCGTTCTCCCAGACGCGTTCAAGGCTTTCTGCGTACGTGTCGAATAGCTCGCCGCCAGGAACGCGCTGGAGGTGGAGCACAGGTGCCATATAGGCCCCTACGCCGTAAACGTGGCCGTTGGCTAACAGCTCGTCGTCAGCTCGGTAGATTGAGTTGTAGAGCGTCGTCTCGTGAAGTCTGAACTCCACGCCCGTAAGTCGGAATAGTGGCGCGTAGTTCATTAACGCGTTCCGGATTTTGGCGGCCATGGATGACCCGATTCCTTCATCCGCGCCGCGAACGGCTACAGCCGAACTGGCAGGGTCGCCGAGCATGAAGCGCACTGGTACGCCGGCGGCGGCCTTCTCTCGGACGAGCCGGTGGAACCGTGGATCCTCCGTAAGCCAGAAGCCCGAGTACACAAGCACGTCGAAGTGCTCCGTGGCGCTTGCGTAGAGCTTTGCCCAAGCGTCCGGCGGGACGACGGACCGATGCGCGTAGAGCTTGATCACCTCTGAGTCGCTGGACGCGGTCACCTCCTCCGAGGTCCGTTCGTCCGGCCAGAGGTACGAGACCTCTCGCCGGAGCATGGAGGCGACGGCGTACTGAAATCGCCTGTAGGGCTTGCGGTTCGGTTCAGACACCCAGCGTTCAACGGTCTTCGGGGATACCCCGAGCCGCTCTGCTACCTGCTCCAGCTTGAGGCCGCTCTCGACGATCGCCCCACGGAGCCTCTCGTTCGCCATGCGACTCTCCCGTCCGGGACGTCCTAGGACGACTTTGACTGTAGCGAGTCGGTAGCAAGTCGTGCACGCGCGGAGTCCAACGTCCGCCGTAGCGACGGCAAGCTGGTCATGTCGCTGATCGAGGGCGGCGGTTCCGAGTCCAAGCCTCCAGGGGTTGACGGCGCTGGAACGGCCTGCCACGGTGAGAGGCATGTAATACATGCATCGCTTCGGCGATGTGGCTCCGACTGCTTCTGTGCGCCCGGAGGGCTCCGTGAAACGGGTCCAAAGGCAGTGTCCGTTCCTTGAGAACTGAACAGTGTGTCGAGTCGACGGGGTGAGAGTCCCCGTTCCCGCAGCGGCCCGGGTGATGGCCGCCGGCAGCCACTTCGTGGCAGGTGAACCTGTCCTGCCCGCGTGTCAGCTCTGGGGAACAGCCCTGGGGATCATCCCTTCATTGCTGGAGGACAACCCCTTGGTTGCCACCTGATACGCGCTGCCCTGCTCGCGTCAGAGCAGTGACGATGACGCACCCGACGTTCCCGGGCTCGGGGCTGGCCAGCCGTGGCAACGGCCGACCGGAGAAGCCCGTGACCGCTCCCCGATCGGGAGGACAGAGTGTTCCGACGAAGATCTGAGACGCCTGCCGGGCTGGACCGGCCCGGCAGGACGTCCTTCGCGTCACCATCACCGGCCGCCCGAGCACGGGCCCGCCTGTGATGCCCAACGGGACCGCGGCACAGGGTGCTGCGGCCGGTTACCTCCTCCGCCCGTCCGGTGCTCGGCCCGTGGCCGTAGCGCTGTACGGGCGGGGTTGAGGGGAGCCGGAGGTTCCGACTTCAACGGCGCGGCCCCGGCGCTGACACACCGGGGCCGCTGGGCCGTTCCCGCCTGGATGAGAGGCGTACGACCGTGAAGCACATTGTGGCAGGGCAAGAGGCCGCTACGGCCGCTGAGTTCGTGGAACTGGCCCTCGGCACCCCGGTGGAGTTATGGCTGGGTGTGCCCGGGGAGAGCGAGGGGGAGCGGGCGGCCCGGCTGGATGCGGCCCGCGACATCATCGGCGAGGACCCGCACCTGTTCGACCGGGTGACGCGGATCGCCGCGACGCTGATCGAGACCCGCACCCCGCACCTGTTCGACCTGGCCACCAGCGGCCGCCGCGTGAAGGGCTGGGAGCCCGGGCCCGGGGCGGAGGCGGCGTGATGGACACCGTTCTCTCGCTGTCCGCGACGGCCGGCCCGCTGCTGGCCGGCTGGTCCCTCCACGCCTGTCTGCTGCGTCGCCGGGCCCGCCGGGCGCGGTTCGACCCGCTGACGGCGCTGCCGGGCCGCGACCTGTTCACCCACTGCGCGCGCCGTGACCTGCGGGCCCGGGGTGCGGTGGTGGTGATGGTGGACCTGGACGGGTTCAAGGACGTCAACGACACCCGCGGCCACGCCGCGGGGGACGCGGTCCTGGCCTCTACCGGCGCCCGCTTGCAGAAGTGGGCCGACCTGCACGGCGGCACCGCCGGCAGGCTGGGCGGAGATGAGTTCGCCGCCACCGCCCTGATCCCCGACCCCCGGAACCTCGCCCCCGAGCTGGCGGCACTGCATGCCGCATTGCGGCGGCCGGTGTCCTTCCGGGGCTACGAGCTCCTGGTCAGCGCGTCTATCGGCGCGTACGCCACCCCTTTCGGTCCCCCGGATCTGGGGGTGGCGCTGCGGCGGGCGGATGAGGCCATGTACGCGGCGAAGCGCTCCAGTGGCGGCTGGGAGGTCGCCTACGGCCCGGTACCGGAGATCACCACCACCAATGGCCGCCGCGCCGGCCGCCCCGGCACCGCACCCCGGACGGGAGGCCCGCGATGACCGCGCTCCGCCACCGCCTCTACCGCTGGCTCCACCCGCGCTCCTACCGGGCCGGGCAACTCGCCGAACAGCGCCACCAGCTCTACGACCCGCCGGTGCCCCCCGACTACCCTCGCGCCGTCGGCACGCCGTCCTCGGGGGTGCGGCGTGAGCGCCTCGACCCTGGCCGCGCTGGACGCCCCGTTGCTCGTGCTGCGGGTTTTCAGCGCGGAGTTCGCGCACCTCCCCGCCCCCACGCTGGGGATCTCCGCGATCGTCCCGGACCTGTTGGAGCTGTCCTTCCACGATGACCTGGCCGGGTTCGAAGCGTGGCGTGCTGCCCTCGGATTCGCGCCTGAGTCCGTGAGCTACCACGAGCAGAGCGGTGGCCGCACCCGCGTCCTGACGGCCCAGACCGGCTACGCCGGCGCCCAGGTGCGCCTGCTCGGGTACGCCGAGATCCCCGCCCGTGACGGGGGGCGTTCACGGCAGGGGGCCGGGCGGTGAACGCTGATCAGGTCCGTTCAGCGGAACGTGCTCTGTCGGTGGGCATGTGGCTGATCGTCTTCGGCGCCATGCTCTACTCGATCCTCACCGTCACCCCGCTCATGGCGTCCCACACCCCGGACGCCTGGGACTGGACGGCCCCGATCCTGCCACTCGTGGTGGATGCCGCCGTGGTGATCGTGGTCTGGCTCGACTCCGCCCTCGCCCGCCTGGGCGGGTCCGGCGGCCGGTGGCCGACCGCGCTGCGGTGGATGACCGGCACCATGACACTCGCCCTGAACATCGGGGACTCCGCGCTGCTCACGGACATGGTCGGCGTGGCCGTCCACGCGGTGGCACCCCTGCTCCTGATCGTCACCGCAGAGACCGGGCTGGCCTACCGGCGGGCCATCGCCGCCGCCGTGAACGCCCTGGAAGCCCGGCAGCGAGCCGAGCGCGAAGCAGTGCGGAAAGCCGCGGAGGACCGGGCTGAGGCGGCCGCTCGTCGGGATCGGGAGCAGCGCGAGCACGACGCGCGGCTTGCTCGTGAACAGCGTGAGCACGATGCCCAGGTCGACCGTGAACGCCGTGAACACCAGGCCCAGCTGGCCCGCGAACAGGGCGAGCGGGAGGAGCAGGCGCGGCGGGAGGCGCGGGAACTGGCGGAGGCCCGGGAGGCGCGCGAGCGGGCCGAGGCTGAACGCCGTGAACAGGAGCGTGCACAGCAGCAGCGCGAGCGTGAACACCGTGAACGCGAGAGCGCCGAGCGGCGGGCCCGCGAAGAGCGGGAGCGCACTGCGCGTGAACGCCGTGAACACCAGGAGCGGGCCCAGCGGGCCGAGCGTGAACGGGCCGCCCTGCTGGCCACCGGCCCGGCCACCGAGAAACTGTCGGAGGAGCGGGCCCGCGCGACCGTCCGGGCCGCCTTCGACGCCGGCCTGCCCGTGCGGACCGCGGCCGAGCTCACCGGCTGGTCCACCGGCTGGATCTCCACCCGCTACCAAGAACTCCGCGACCACCCCGCCACTGAGGCCCTCGTCTGATGGCCGTGCGCTTCTACGACCCCACCGGGGCCCGGCACGGCATCCCCACGTATCCGTGGAGTCTGGCGCCGGACGGCCTGGCCACCCGCCGCCAGCTCCGGGACCAGGGCTTACGGCCGGGCGGGCAGGAGATCGCCGCCCAGGTCATGTGGTTCAACCCCCGGCGGGGCGGGGCGGGGTGCGGGTCGCGTACCTCTACCCCGTCGCGTCGGCGGCGAGGGTCCGCCCGATGACCCCCGCGAAATGGGCCGCCCTCGCCAAGGCGATGCGTGCCCGCCGCACCTGCCCCCAGTGCCGCACCGACGCCGGTTACTGCATCCCGCCCTCGCTCGGGATGTGTGTGACCTGCGCCTACTCCGAGGAACAGCGCGCCGCCTGAACCATCCCCACTTGTGACCTGGAGGTTCGCGTTGAAGCTCCGCCATTTCCGTCTCATCAGCGCCGCCCTCGTCGGCACAGCCGTCGCCTGGACCGCCGCCTCACGCCTGCACTCCTACGACGTGCCCGCGGCCCTGACCACGGCGTGCACTCTGGCGCTCTTCGCCAACGTCATGGCGGCGATCAGCCACGTGTTCGAGGTCGTGTTCTCGACCACGCACCGGTGCCGCGTGCCCGGCTGCCGTTTCCGTGTCCGCCTCTCCGACGCGGATGCGGTGGAGAGCCGCCGGTAGCAGGAAGCTGCCGCCGCGCATCCCACCCACGATCCGGCCCGTCTGAGCTGACCATCCCCCTTTCTGCGGCGTGGGACCGCCTGTTGCGGGCCCGCGCCGCCTCCTGATGGAGGTGCACTGTGTCCAGCCGTACTCGCCCCCGCAACATGAAGTCCGCCGCGGGCGTCCACACTCTCCGCATCCCGCGGCAGCGTGGCCGTCGTGGGGTGCAGCCGTTCGTGGTCGTGGTGCCTGAGCGGCCGTCCCTGGCCCGTGAGGCGCTCGGCTTTCTGGGGCGTGCGCTGTGGAAGGGCCGTCGTGGTCTCGCCCCGACCGGTCTCGCCGTCCTGGCCCTGTTCGTCACCGGGTTACTGCATGTCCTGGTGTGGTGGTCCGCTCTGGTGCTCGGCCCGCTGGCCGCGGGCCCGGCGCTGTGGTTCTGGTCCCTCCAGCGCCGTCACCCTGCCCGCTCCACCGCGCTCGCGTGGCGGATCTTCGCGACCGTGCTCGCCACGGTGGCGTGCGGGTGGGTGGCGCTGGCCGCGGGGTTCGGTCCGCTGGCCGGCCCGCTGGGGCTGATGTGGGCGCTGACCTGGATCACCGCCCAGACCGCGTGGCTCGTCGTCCGCCGTACCCACTGATCTGAGGAGACACCCTCTGATGGCACCCTCCACACGACCTGGCGCCGGCCGCGCGTCGGACAAGCCGAACAAGTTCACCAACGCCGGCGCTGCTGCGGGCGGGTTCGTTGGTGGGCTGGGGAGTTCCTTCGCCCCGCCGATCAACATCAACGTCAACCGCACCACCCACCACCACCGCGGCAGCCAGGGTGGCGGCCGTGGGCGTACCGAATCGCTGCTGCCCGCGCCTGAGTTCAGTTCTCCGGCGGAGGTCAGGAACTACTGCAACACCGTGCGGGCGGCCGGTGTGACGTTGTCGATCGAGGTGGCCATGGCTGCCGAGATCCTCAAGAGCGTCTTGGCCGCGGTGCCGGACCCCGAGGGCCGTATCGGTGGCTCCCGGATGCGAGCGGCCAAGGTCGCGCGCAAGATGCGGAAGTCCGCGGACGCGCTGCGCGACGCGGCGAAGAACGCCGCGGCCTGCTACTCCGCCTTCCAGCAGGAGTACGAGGAGGAGATCAACCGGGTGCGTCACCGTGCCCGCAAGCCCAAGCAGCCGGTCATGAACTGGGCCCAGCAGTAAGAAAGGAGACCGGTACATGACCAGGAACAATCGCCGCCGCACCACCGTCGATCACGACCTCACCGCGACTACCTTCGCTCTTCCCGACCCCAGCGCGGATGGAGGGGGCGTGGGGGCGTACTTGCTGCACCGGGTCAAGCCGCACGTCCCTCCGTGGCTCACCTGGGGTGCCACCGGCCTGGCCGGGGCCGTCGGGCACTGGCGGTGGGGTGACAGCGCCCCGGCCGGTGTCGGGCTCACCCTCGCCTCCGTGGCCCTGACCGGGGCGACGTGGATGATGGGCAAGTCCACCAGCCATCAGCGCCGGCTGCATTCGGCTGTCACGGTGGCCGCCGGGTCGGCGTGGGTGACCGCCGCATGCCTGGCCGGGGCCACGGCCGGGCCCGTGGACGACCTGTTCCTGATGGGCGGTCCCGTCATAGCCCTGTCGTGGAACGTGCGGATGGTCCTGCGCCACAACCCCGAAGCACCCGGCGGCAGTACGGACGGGGGTCTGCTGGAGAAGGTCGGTCTGGCTCGTGCGCTGATCGGCGCGTCGAAGGTGGAGCCCAACCGGGTCACCGCGCCCGTCGCACTGGACCCGGGGGAGCAGACCAACGACGACGTCACCAAGGCCCTGGCGCGGATCGCGTCCGCCCTGGACCTGCCCACCTCCGCCATCCGCTACCACGCCGACCCCGCCTCCGCCCGCCGCGGCGACCTGGTCATCGTGCCGGACGACATGCTGGCCACGGTGATGGACTGGGAGGGCCCGTCGAACCTGGGCGGGTCGATCGCCGACCCGCTGCTCATCGGACGGTACGACGACGGGGCCCCGCTGGTCCTGTGGCTCCCCGGCGACCCGGAGATCGGGCGCAACAGCACGCACGTGCTCATCGCGGGTGGCACCGGCTCCGGCAAGGGCGATGCCGCCCTGAACCTGCTCTCGGAGATCCTCTCCCGCCGGGACGTGATCGTCTGGTTCTCCGACCCCAAGGCATTCCAGGACTTCGCCCCGCTCCGGCCCGGGCTGGACTGGGCAGTCGAGGGCGGCACCGGTACGGAGATCATGGTGGAGGCGGTCAAGGCCGCCATCCCCGCACGCACGCGGTGGCTCGGTGCCCACGGCTACCGCCAATGGGTTCCCGAAGCCGCCCAGCAGCAGAACGACCCCGCGCACTCCTGCCGCAGCGACGGCCGGGCGTGCGGCTGCGAGGGGATGCCGTTCCTGCTCTCCTGGTTCGAGGAAGCCGCCAACACCCTGCGTGACCTGGGTGATGACGCGTTCACCGGCATGTCCCAGGAGGCACGCTCAGCCGGTATCTCCGTGATCGTGTCGCTTCAGCGGCCTTCCTACGACCAGATGTCCACCTCCACCCGGGCCTCCCTCCCCTCGGTGATCGCGCTCGGCTGCGACCCCCGCGACGAAGGGTTCTCCCTCCCCGAGACGGTCATCGACGCCGGCGCCCACCCCGGCGCGTGGGGCAACCGCCGCCCCGGCTACTGCTACGTCGTCAGCCCCGGCATCCCCGAGGACCGCTACCCCGCCCCCGGCCGCACCCTGGCCTTCCCCACCCGCACGGTGAAGACCATGGAACGACTCGCCGCATGGGCACAGGCCAACGGCGCCCACGCCGACCCCATCACCTCCGGCGCAGCCTCCGGCGTCGCCGGCCGCGCCTACACCGGCCGCCCGACCACCGACGATCCCCAGCAACCGGCCGCGCTGCGGTCCGTCGACGAGGAAGAGGGCGACACGGTGTCCGGTGGGCTGCTGGTCGATCCCGAGGACACGGACATCGACCCCGAGAACGACCTTCCCGGCACGGAAGAGGGCGACGACGCCCCGATCTTCGGGCAAGGCACGGGCCGCAAGCCTTCGCCGGAGGAAGCACGCAGGCTGTTCGCCTCCGCGCTCGCGGAGTTCGAGACGGCCGGGCAGATGATCATCGGTCCGAAGGACTTCATGGACTGGTGCGACCGGCACCGCCTCTCCCGCCCGTGGGTCTCCGAGCGCCTCAAGGAAGCCGCACGGGACGGGCGACTGGAGGCGACGAACACCACCGGCCGGTGGCGGATCGTCCCCGCCCTGACGGCCGCCTGACACCTGACACCGTCACGGCCCCCTGACACCCAAACCCCTAGGCAAACCCGCTGTCAGAAACGCGTGACACCCCCACGTGACACCCCCTGACACCCCACGCCTGACACCCACCCGCACGGACCCGCCCGGCCACGCCTCACCCGCGCCCCCGGGGCGGTGATCGCACCTGCCCGGGTCCGCCTGCTCCAGGAATCGGAGACCCCGCCTTGACCTTCACCGTGTCCGCCGCCGTCCTCTTCGCCGTCGCCGCGTTCTTCGTCCTGCGCTCCGGCCACGTCGGCGCCGGCCCCGCCCTCGTGCTCTTCCTCGCCGGCTTCTTCATCGCAGGCACCGGCGCCGCCGGCCCCATCACCCGCGTCTGCACCGCCCTCATCCAGGCAATCCCCAACCTCACCTGACAGGAGAACCCGACGATGCGCCAACCACCCCCGCCCAACGTGACGTTAGGGCCCATGGCCCCGCACATCCCCGCCGACCTCTACCACCAGGCCGGCGACCGCCCGTTCGTCATCGTTCAGACCCCGCCCAACCCGGCCACCAGCCCCCGGTACGCCCGGCCGCTGTTCATCGGCCTGGCCGTGGCGTTCGGACTCATGGGCATGACCGCCGCCGCCCTGGCCCTCTTCCAACTCGCCGCCCACACCGCCGCCGTCATCGCCAGCACCGCCGGCCCCATCGGCTTGGGCGGTATCTCCCTCAAACTCGCCCGGTCCAAAGGCTGATCACAAAAGGAGCCCACGTGTTCGACGAAGAGATCTACTGCGACGAGTGCGCCACCTACGACTGCCGCGGTCACGAGCTCTGTGACTTCTGCGCCGCCGAGATCTGCAACAGGTGTGACGGCTGCGACTGCCCCGAGAGCACCTGCCCCGGCTACGCCGACCCCGAGCACTGACCCCCACCAGACCAGGAGAGTGCAGCATGTCCTTCGGAGAGACCCCGATCACCATCATCGGCAACCTGACCGCCGACCCGGAACTGAAGTTCACCGACACCGGATCAGCTCTCGCACGGTTCACTGTGGCGTCCACGCCGCGCACCTTCGACAAGGACTCCGGCCAGTGGCGCGACGGAACCTCCACCTTCTTCCGCTGCGCCGCCTGGCGCACCCTCGCCGAGCACATCGCGGAGTCCCTGGCCAAGGGATCCCGCGTGGTCCTCACCGGACGGATCCGCCAGCACGACTGGAAGACCCCGGAGGGCGAGAACCGCTCAATGCTCGCCGTCGAAATCGACGAGATCGGCGCCTCGCTCCGCTTCACCACCGTGACCATCGACGCCAAGCGGGCCAACGGCGCGGGCAAGCCGGATGCCTCCAGTGACCCGTGGGCCACAAACGGCGCCCCGGGTGCGGACGCCAAGCCGCCCTTCTAGATCCGCCCGGGGCGGGCCGCACCTCTCGCCAAAGACTCGCGGCCCGCTCCGGTCTCCCTGCCCTCATCTCAGAAGGAGGAGACCTCTAGCATGACTCATGATCTCGCCGCCGTGCTGCTGCACGCCGCGTTACGCGCGGCAGAGCGCCGCTGGCGTGTCCACCCGCTCCGCCCCGGGGCCAAGGGCTCTGCTCTGCACGGCGAACGCGCCTGCCCCCGCACTGGCGAGTGCGCCGACGGACACCGCAAGTGGGAGCAGCGCGCCACCACCGACCCCGACCGTATCCGCGCCGCCTGGACGACGGGCGCGTTCAACGTCGGTATCGCCCCCGGCCCCTCCGGCCTCGCCGTCATCGACCTGGACATCCCCAAGGAGAAGAACGGGGAGCTCGGTTCGGACGCGCCTGACGGCGCGACATCCTTTTCGGCGCTCTGCGAGCGCGCCGGCGTCCCGTGGCCCGTCACCTACACGGTGCGGACGCCCAGCGGCGGCATGCACCTGTACTTCCACACATCTCAGGGCGTCCACCTGCCCAGTACCACCAAGTCCGTGGCGCCGAACATCGACACCCGCGCGTGGGGCGGCAACATCGTGGCCGCCGGCAGCATCACCACAACAGGCGCGTACGAGGTAGCCGACGATGCCCCCGTGGCGGATCTGCCCGGATGGCTCCTGCGCCACCTTCAAGCCGCGCCGAAGTCCGCCCCGGTCACCGCCGCCCCGCTCCTCATCCCCGGCCGGACCACTCGCCGCGCCGCGGTAGCCCTGGAACGCGAGACCGCACGGGTCAAGGCGGCCCCGCAAGGGGAGCGGCATCACCTGCTCCTCACTCGCACGATCGCGATCGGGCGTTTCGTCGTCTGGGGCGAGGTCGCCCGAGACGTGGTCGAGACGGCATTTGGGGCAGCGGGGGAGGCGGCCGGACTGCCGGCGTCCGAGTGCCGCGCGACGATCCGCGACGCCCTGGACTACTCCGCCCGCACCTGCCGCACCCGGGAGACGACATGAACCACCCGTCGCCCCGCCCGCACCCCAAAAGCTGTCCCTCCACCACCGGCAACCCCAGCCCCGCCGAACCGGCCGCAGCCCCCACCAGCGGTGGCGCGCTGAAGGTCGTCGCCCGTCAGGGCGTCCTTTCAGCTCTTCGCTCTGACCCGCACCCGCACCCGCCCACCGTCACCGGCATCCGCCCCGGCCTCCGCATCCGCCGCATGCTGTCGCCTGTGCCCGTCGCGGACTGGCTCTGCTCCTGCGGACACCACGAACACGCCCGCGGCAAGGAAGCCGTGGCCGCGCTGGCCGCCCGTGCCCGGCCCGGCGCCTGCCCCGATCACTCCACGGCCTCCGCCGCGCCCGCCAGGAGGACCGCAGCGTGACCACACCCGACACCATCCCCGGCACTCCCACGATCGACGGCGCCGCCCTGCTCGACGAGGTCGAGAAGTTCCACCGGCGGTTCAACATCTTCCCAACCGAAGGCGCCTACGTGGCTGTGGCCCTGTGGGACGCCCACACCCACCTGCTCGACTCCTTCGACTCCACCCCGCGCATCGCCTTCCTGTCACCGGAGCCGGGGTCGGGCAAGTCCCGTGCCCTGGAAGTCGTGGAGACCCTCGTGCCGAACCCGATGGCGGCCGTGGACGCCTCGGTATCAGCGCTCTTCCGGTCCGTAGCCGGCACCGACGAGGAACGCCCCACGATCGTCTTCGACGAGATCGACACCATCTTCGGCCCCAAAGCCGGAGACAACGAACAACTCCGCGGCTTCCTCAACGCCGGCCACCGGCGCGGCAAACTCACCTACCGGTGCGTGGGCGACGGCTCCAACCAGACCGTGCAGGGCTTCCCCTCCTACTGCGCGGTCGCCATGGCCGGACTCGGATCCCTGCCGGACACGATCCTGACCCGCTCGGTCATCATCCGGATGCGCAAACGCGCCCCCAACGAGACGGTGGAGCCCTACCGCCAGCGCATCAACGAACAGCAGGGCCACGCCCTGCGCGACCGGCTCGCCGATTGGGCCGACACCGTTCGCGACCAGGTAACCGGTGCCTGGCCCGTCATGCCGGAGGGCGTGAGCGACCGGCCCGCCGACGTCTGGGAGCCCCTACTCGCCGTCGCCGAAGCAGCCGGCGGCCACTGGCCCGAGCGGGCCCGAGCCGCCTGCCTGGAACTGGTGCACGCCGCGCAGGACAACGACGAATCCTCACTCGGCGTCCGGCTGCTCACCGATCTCCGGGACGTGGTCTTCTGCGGCGCCGACCGCATGCCCACCGCTGTGATCCTCCAGTGCCTGCTGGCCATGGACGACGCGCCGTGGGGTGATCTCGACGACAAGCCCGTCAACTCCCGGGTGCTGGCGCGGCTGCTGGGGCAGTACGTGACGTCGGCGAACAAGCCGATCAAACCGCGAGGTGTCCGGGTCGGCTCCGGGACCCCGAAGGGCTACTACGCGGAGGATCTGGCCGACGCGTGGGAGCGGTACTGCCCCCCTCCCCCTGGAAAGTCCGCAACAGCCGCAACGTCCGCCACACCGCAGGTCAGTGGGGGTGAAAGTGTGGCGGAACCCCTCCCCGGCATCCGCCACAGCTCCCCGGAAGCCGACACGCGCTCGCTCAGGGTCGCTGGCTGACTACCGCCGGTGCATCGGCCCCGCTAAGCGCTCGCGTGGTGGCACCGATCCGCCACACAACCGCCATCCGCCACAAATCCAAGCCGCTGACCAGCAGTGTTGCGGCGTGGCGGACGTTGCGGACTCCAGGGAGAGGCGTCGATGCCTCTCGCCTCCGACGCGAAGGAGGGACACCGCCGCATGGCAACAGCGCCTGTCGTGAACACACTGCGCGGGGGACTACCGGACCGCTACCTCACGCCTGAGGACATCGCAGAGATCTTCGAGGTTTCGAGAGAGACCGTCTATCAGTGGCGCAGGAAGCGCACCGGCCCGCCCGGGTTCCGTGTCGGCAAGCACATCCGCTACGACCCCACCGATGTCCAGCGCTACATCGCCGAACGCAAGGCCGCCGACCGGGCCGCCTGAAAACACACCAGCAACAGCAGGGGCACGACCAACAGGTCGTGCCCCTGCCACGTTCCCGAAGGAGCACACCTTGCCCGGCCACATCCAAGATCGCTGGTACAAAAGCGAAACGACCCCCAGCGGTAAGACCGCACGCGTCAAGACCGACCGCCACGGCACCGGCATGCGCTACCGCGCCCGCTACGTCGCCCCGGACGGCAGCGAACGCAGCCGGTCCTTCCCTGATAAACAGAAGCGGCTCGCGGACTCGTGGCTGACCCAGATCGCGGCCGACCTGGCGCGTGGTCAGTACGTCGACCCCGCGGCCGGGAAGGTGTCCTTCAAGCAGTACGCGACGACCTGGCTGGCTTCCCAGACGACGGAGGAGTCGACGATCGACGCGATCGACCAGCGGTTACGGCTGCACATCTTCCCGCACATCGGCTCTCGCGCCATGAGTGCCTTTACCCCCGGGCACATCAGAGCATGGTGCCGCGCGCTTCAGGACGACGGCCTGGCCCCGTCGTACCAGCGCGTCATCTTCGCGAACGTCTCCGCTGTCTTCGGCGCTGCCCTTGACGACGGTGTGATCGCCAAGAACCCTTGCCGGGCGAGTTCTGTGCGCCCTCCCAAACGCGAGACCCGGAAGCTCAAGGTGTGGACGGAGGAGCGAGTCCACGCCGTCCGGGAAGCCTTGCCCGAGCCCTACCGGCATGTCGTCGACCTGGGGGCAGGGTGCGGTCTGCGGCAGGGCGAGATACTCGGACTGGCCGTCGACGAAGTCGACTTCCTCAGCGGGACGGTGCACGTCGTGCGGCAGGTGAAGATGGTCAAGGCGCGGTTGGTGTTCGCACCGCCGAAGGGTGGGAAGGTGCGGGACGTGCCGTTGCCCGATGCCGTGTCGTTCGCGTTGGCCGAGCACATCACGCAACGCCCGCCGCTTGAGGTCACCTTGCCGTGGCGAACTCCTGACGGGCCTCCGGTCACAGCCGCCCTGCTCTTCTACTCGCGGGAGAGGAAGGCCGTGAACCGGAACTACTTCAACATGCGGATCTGGAAGCCCGGTCTCGTCGCCGCCGGCGTCATCCCGCAGCGCGAGGCGGGCCAGCGCTTCCAGTCGTCGCGGGAACACGGGATGCACGCGCTGAGGCACTTCTACGCGTCCGTGCTCCTGGACGCGGGGGAGAACATCAAGGCGCTCGCCGAGTACCTCGGGCACAGCGACCCGGGCTTCACCTTGCGCACGTACACGCACCTGATGCCGAACAGCCAGGCGCGTGCGCGGAAAGCCGTCGACCGGGTGTTTCGCAAGGAAACCGACCCGGACGACGGCCCACAGACGGCCCACGGTGGTTCGTAGGCCGTCTGACCTGCGGTGGAATCAAATGTCGCGGAAGATCTCGATCTGCGCGCCGATCGAGTTGAGGCGCTCCGCCAGGTCCTCGTAACCCCGGTTGATCACATAGACGTTGCGCAGCACCGAGGTGCCCTCCGCCGCCATCATCGCCAGGAGGACGACCACGGCCGGCCGCAGGGCCGGGGGGCACATCATCTCGGCCGAGCGCCAGCGGGTCGGGCCCTCGACCAGCACCCGGTGGGGGTCGAGGAGCTTGACGTCGGCGCCGAGGCGGTTGAGGTCGGTGAGGTAGATGGCGCGGTTGTCGTAGACCCAGTCGTGGATGAGGGTCTGGCCCTGCGCGGAGGCGGCGATGGCCGCGAAGAACGGGACGTTGTCGATGTTGAGGCCGGGGAACGGCATCGGGTGGATCTTGTCGATCGGCGCGCGCAGCTTGGAGGGGCGGACGGTCAGGTCCAGCAGGCGGGTGCGGCCGTTGTCCGCCGGGTACTCGGGGCTGCGCTCGTGGTCGAGGCCCATCTCCTCCAGGACGGCGAGCTCGATCTCCATGAACTCGATCGGGACGCGGCGGATCGTCAGCTCGGACTCGGTGACCACGGCGGCGGCGAGCAGGCTCATGGCCTCCACCGGGTCCTCGGACGGCGCGTAGTCCACGTCGCGGTCGATGGTGGCGACGCCGTGCACGGTCAGCGTCGTGGTGCCGATGCCCTCGACCTTGACGCCCAGCTCCTCCAGGAAGAAGCAGAGGTCCTGGACCATGTAGTTGGAGCTGGCGTTGCGGATGACGGTGACGCCCTCGTGGCGGGCCGCCGCGAGGAGGGCGTTCTCGGTGACGGTGTCGCCGCGCTCGGTCAGCACGATCGCCCGCGTGGGTGCGACCGAACGGTCGACCTGCGCGTGGTACGTGCCGTCGGTGGCGGTGACCTCCAGGCCGAAGTGGCGCAGGGCCGTCATGTGCGGCTGCACGGTCCGGGTGCCGAGGTCGCAGCCGCCCGCGTACGGGATCTTGAAGTGGTCCATCCGGTGCAGCAGCGGACCCAGGAACATGATCACACTGCGGGTGCGGCGAGCGGCCTCGGTGTCCATCGCGGCGAGGTCCAGCTCGGCGGGCGGCACGATCTCGAGGTCGTTGCCGTCGTTGATCCAGCGGGCCTTGACGCCGATGCTGCCCAGGACCTCGAGGATGCGGTAGACCTCCTCGATCCGCGCGACCCGGCGCAGGGTCGTCCGGCCGGCGTTGAGGAGCGTCGCGCAGAGCAGCGCCACACAGGCGTTCTTGCTCGTCTTGACGTCGATGGAGCCGGAGAGCGGGCGGCCGCCGACCACACGCAGATGCATGGGCCCGGCGTAACCCAGGGAGACGATCTCGCTGTCCAGCGCCTCACCGATACGGGCGATCATATCAAGGCTGATGTTCTGATTTCCGCGCTCGATGCGATTGACGGCGCTCTGGCTGGTGCCGAGGGCGTCCGCCAGCTGCGACTGAGTCCAACCACGGTGCTGTCGCGCATCGCGGATGAGCTTGCCGATTCGGGCGAGGTAGGCGTCTGTCATGAGTCAGACGGTATCTCAGATATGAGATTCCTTCCCCATGGGGAGTTGTTCTATTACTATGCGAACAACTTGGAGGTCATGGTGAACGTGCCCGCACACCCCCCGCCCGTCCGGCGCCGCGTCGTCCTGGTTCCGGCGCCCTACCTGGTCTTTTCCGCGGCCTTCCTCGCCGTGTCCGGCTCCCTGCGCAGCGGGCTGCCGGACCCTGTGGCCACACACTTCGGCACCGCGGGGCGCGCCGACGGCTTCACAAGCCTGGCCGCGCTTCCGTACGTGGCGGTCGCGCTCCTGCTGATACCGGGCGCCGTGTTCGCCGTGTGCGTCGGCGCATTCGGTGCCGAGCGCGCCGGAGCGAAGTCGCTCACGATGCGCCCCCTGATCGCGTTCGCCTACGGGGTGGCCGGCTTCGTCGCCGTGCCCTTCCTCGCGTCGGCCGCCCGCGACCACGCCGCCGGCCGCGCGGACCACCGTGAGAACGACCCCACCGGCCAGGGAGGCTGACCCCGTGCTGCTCCGCCTCGACCCCGCCTCCCCGCTGCCGCTCGGCGACCAGATCGCCGCCGCCGTACGCGGCGCCATCGCCGACGGCTCCGTCAGTCCCGGCGAACGCCTGCCCGCCGCCCGCGCCCTCGCCGACTCCCTGGCCGTCAACGTCCACACGGTGCTCCGCGGCTACCAGCGCCTGCGCGAGGAAGGCCTCATCGAACTGCGCCGGGGCCGCGGCGCCGTGGTGACCGCGGGCGACACCGCCCCCGGCCGCGCCCGCCTCATGGACGGCGTCCGCCGCCTGGTCACCGACGCCCGCGCCCTCGGCCTCTCGGACGAAGAGGTCGTCGCCCTCGTGCGGACGGGGCTGGCGGACCGCTGACGTCCGGTTGGGCGAGCGGGGTCAGAACCCCGACGTGTCGAGGTCGAGGCCGAAGGGCTCGGGGAGGTGGATGGAGGTGCCGAACGGGTGCGGTCCGTCCGACTTCGTGTAGCCGAGCTCGCCCGGCTCGGCGAAAAGTGTGCAGGCCTTCTCCTGGCGGTCGACCAGAAGGTGAAGAGGTGCCCTGTACTCGGCATACCGGCGCCGTTTCACGACCCTGTCGGTGTCGCCGTGGGAATCCGAAGTGACTTCGACGATGAGAAGCGTCTGCTCGGGCAGCAGATGCTTGGCGTCCTTCGCCAGTTCCTTGGGCGCCACCGCCACATCGGGGATGTACCAGTTGCTGCTGCCAGGGAGGTCCAGATCGCTTGCCCCGGACACGCACCCGAGGTCCGCGACCTTGGCCGCGATCTGGTCGCGGATCTGGTCGGCCGCAGTCTCATGTCCCCGGCTCGGACGCATCATTTCGATGACCCCCTCCACGATCTGCGCCCGGTGCCCCTGGATGTGCTGGATCGCATACTTCAGTGCGGTTTCGGGGTCGTCGGCCGCGTACGTGTGAGGTTGCGCGCTCATTCGGTCCTCCTGAGGACATCGTGACAGCAGCATGACGACTGCCCTGTTTCTATGGCAGTCACTGCTTGCCAGGGACCTGTCCGCAGGCCGTTCACTCGAACAGGGGAACGGTCCTTGTGTGTTCCCCGTGCGCGCCGTCACGGAATCGCCCGACCCGCCCGCCGGAACCCTCCGGCGCCCTGGGAAGATCACCCCGAGCCGGCCGGGGGGCCGGCCGCGGGAGGGGTGTGTCCCATGGGAAGCGAGATCAGCACCTTCACCGGCGACGAGGCGCGCGAGCGCTTCCTCGCCGTGTACGACCACGCGATGGGATTCTGGCCCGGCCCGCGCGAGGAGCAGGACGTCGAGACCGGTTACGGCACGACCCGGGTCCACCGCTACGGCACCGGCGACGGCACTCCGGTCGTCCTGCTGAGCGGTGCCAACGCCACGCCCGCCGTCTGGGCGTCCTGCGTCGCCGCGTTCGCCGCCGACGGGCACCCGGTGCTGGCCGTGGAGCGCGTCGGTGAACCGGGGCGCAGCATCCAGACGGCCCCGATCCGTACGCCCGAGGCCATGGCGGCCTGGCTGGAGGAGGTCCTCGCCGGACTCGGCGCGGACCGGGTGCACCTCGTCGGGCACTCCTACGGCGCCTGGGTCGCCCTCAACCAGGCCGTGCGCGCTCCCGCCCGGATCGCCTCCCTCCTCCTGGTCGAGCCGGTCGCGGCGCTGTCCCCCGTGAAGCCCCGCTTCCTGCTCGGCGCCGTCGTCGCGACCGTCATGAAGTCCGACGACTTCCGGCGCCGCTGGTTCGGCCGCCTCATCGGCGACACCGGCGAGACCCCCGACGTGGCGGAGGCGCAGACCCGCGTCGCCCTCGAAGCCCTGGGCGGCGGCTTCCGGTGGCGCCTGATGCCGCCGAGGAAGATGACCGACGAGCAACTGCGCTCGGTCACCGCGCCCACCACGCTGGTGCTGGGCGAGCGCAGCCGCGCCATCGACTGTGCCCGCGCGGCGGCCAGGGCGCGCCGGTGCCTGCCGCACGCGCGAGGGGTGATCGTCCCCGGCGCCGGACACGGCCTTCCGGTGTCCGTGCTGAACAGCGAGGTGCCCGCGCTCGTCCGCAGGGCGGAAGCGGCTGAAGTGCGTGAAGCGGCGAAAGAGGCGTAGGCGGGGCAGGGGCGCCCCGGCCCGCGGCGGCACGCCGCTCCGAGCGGTGATCCCGCGGGCGCCCCGCCGCCCCCGGCACCAGGCATGCCGGGGGAACCGCACGGCCGCTCGGCCTATCCGGGCATGACCGTTCCACGTCGATGTACTAGAGTTATCTCGACATCGAGATATCTGACGAGAGGCGTACCGCTGTCGCGCCAGTAAGGCATGCCTAACTAAGGCACACCTTAGCGGATGGACGCGATCACGTGACGGCAGGATTGCCGTAGTACGCGAATTCATGCATGAAGGAGACTGTCGTGTCGGCGAACAGCTTCGACGCCCGTAGCACGCTGCAGGTGGGCGACGAGTCGTACGAGATCTTCCGGCTGGACAAGGTCGAGGGCGCCGCGCGCCTTCCCTACAGCCTGAAGGTGCTGCTGGAGAACCTGCTCCGCACGGAGGACGGCGCGAACATCACCGCCGACCACATCCGCGCGATCGGCGGCTGGGACTCGCAGGCCCAGCCCAGCCAGGAGATCCAGTTCACGCCGGCCCGCGTGATCATGCAGGACTTCACCGGCGTTCCCTGCGTCGTCGACCTCGCCACCATGCGTGAGGCCGTCAAGGAGCTCGGCGGCGACCCGGCGAAGATCAACCCGCTGGCCCCGGCCGAGCTGGTCATCGACCACTCCGTCATCGCCGACAAGTTCGGCACCAAGGACGCCTTCGGCCAGAACGTCGAGCTGGAGTACGGCCGCAACAAGGAGCGCTACCAGTTCCTGCGCTGGGGCCAGACCGCCTTCGACGAGTTCAAGGTCGTCCCCCCGGGCACCGGCATCGTCCACCAGGTGAACATCGAGCACCTGGCCCGCACGATCATGGTCCGCAACGGCCAGGCCTACCCCGACACCCTCGTCGGCACCGACTCGCACACCACCATGGTCAACGGCCTCGGCGTGCTGGGCTGGGGCGTCGGCGGCATCGAGGCCGAGGCCGCGATGCTGGGCCAGCCGGTCTCCATGCTCATCCCGCGCGTCGTCGGCTTCAAGCTGACCGGTGAGCTCCCGGCCGGCACCACCGCCACCGACCTCGTCCTCACGATCACCGAGATGCTGCGCAAGCACGGTGTCGTCGGCAAGTTCGTCGAGTTCTACGGTGAGGGCGTCGCCGCCACCTCGCTGGCCAACCGCGCCACCATCGGCAACATGTCGCCGGAGTTCGGCTCCACCGCCGCGATCTTCCCGATCGACGGCGAGACCCTGAAGTACCTGAAGCTCACCGGCCGCTCCGAGCAGCAGGTCGCGCTCGTCGAGGCGTACGCCAAGGAGCAGGGCCTCTGGCTGGACCCGGCCGCCGAGCCGGACTTCTCCGAGAAGCTCGAGCTGGACCTCTCGACGGTCGTCCCGTCGATCGCCGGCCCGAAGCGCCCGCAGGACCGCATCATCCTGGCGAACGCCGCCCAGCAGTTCGCGCTGGACGTCCGCAACTACGTCGAGGACGACGACGAGGCGGGCAAGGAGTCCTTCCCGGCCTCCGACTCCCCGGCCGCCACCAACGGTGTCCCGTCCCGCCCGACCACGGTCACGGCCCCCGACGGCACCACCTACGAGATCGACCACGGCGCCGTCACCGTCGCCGCGATCACCTCCTGCACCAACACCTCGAACCCCTACGTCATGGTCGCCGCGGCGCTCGTGGCCAAGAAGGCGGTCGAGAAGGGCCTGACCCGCAAGCCGTGGGTCAAGACCACGCTCGCCCCGGGTTCCAAGGTCGTCACCGACTACTTCGACAAGGCGGGCCTGACCCCCTACCTCGACAAGGTCGGCTTCAACCTCGTCGGCTACGGCTGCACCACCTGCATCGGCAACTCCGGCCCGCTGCCGGAGGAGGTCTCCAAGGCGGTCAACGAGCACGACCTCGCGGTCACGTCCGTCCTCTCGGGCAACCGCAACTTCGAGGGTCGCATCAACCCCGACGTCAAGATGAACTACCTGGCCTCCCCGCCGCTGGTCGTCGCGTACGCCCTCGCGGGCTCCATGAAGGTGGACATCACCAAGGACGCCCTGGGCACCGACACCGAGGGCAACCCGGTCTTCCTCAAGGACATCTGGCCCTCCGAGGCCGAGGTCAACGACGTCGTGGCCAACGCCATCGGCGAGGACATGTTCAACAAGTCCTACCAGGACGTCTTCGCGGGCGACGCCCAGTGGCAGGCGCTCTCGATCCCGACCGGCAACACCTTCGAGTGGGACACCGAGTCCACCTACGTCCGGAAGCCCCCGTACTTCGAGGGCATGACGATGGAGACCACCCCGGTCTCCGACATCGCCGGCGCCCGCGTCCTGGCCAAGCTGGGCGACTCGGTCACCACCGACCACATCTCCCCGGCCGGTGCCATCAAGGCCGACACCCCGGCCGGCAAGTACCTCACCGAGCACGGTGTGGAGCGTCGTGACTTCAACAGCTACGGCTCCCGCCGCGGCAACCACGAGGTCATGATCCGCGGTACGTTCGCCAACATCCGCCTGCGCAACCAGATCGCGCCGGGCACCGAGGGCGGCTTCACCCGCGACTTCACCAAGGCCGACGCGCCGGTGTCGTTCATCTACGACGCCTCGCGCAACTACATCGAGCAGGGCATCCCGCTGGTCGTCCTGGCCGGCAAGGAGTACGGCTCCGGCTCGTCCCGTGACTGGGCCGCCAAGGGCACCGCGCTGCTCGGCGTCAAGGCCGTCATCGCCGAGTCCTACGAGCGCATCCACCGCTCCAACCTCATCGGCATGGGCGTCCTGCCGCTCCAGTTCCCCGAGGGCGCCTCGGCGGAGTCCCTGGGCCTGACCGGCGAGGAGACCTTCACCTTCACCGGTGTGACCGAGCTCAACGAGGGCCGCACGCCCCGCACGGTCAAGGTCACCACGGACACCGGCGTCGAGTTCGACGCGGTCGTCCGCATCGACACCCCCGGCGAGGCGGACTACTACCGCAACGGCGGCATCATGCAGTACGTGCTGCGTTCGCTGATCCGCAAGTAAGCGAGATCCGCGAGCAAGCGAGCCGCCCGCGAGCGAGCGGGATCCGCGAACGGGCGGATCCACGAGCGAGCGGGCACCGCACGGGCCGACGGGCCGCACCCCTCACCGGGGTGCGGCCCGTCGGGCTTTTCCGGCCACGGACCACTGCCCCCGGAACGCGGCAGGGGCCGCACCCGGAAGCGGGTGCGGCCCCTGCGCGAGGACGACGCGGGATCAGAACAGCAGGCGGAACTGGTTCCAGCCGGAGTTGCCGATCTTGACCTTGTAGTCGTAGGGCTGCGAGGCGTTGCCCGTGCCCCGGTAGAGCCACAGGGCGCCGTCGTTGTCGCGGGCGATCAGGTCGGCCTTGCCGTCCAGGTCGACGTCACCGGTGGCCGCCAGCTTGTTGAACTGGTTCCAGCCGCCGCCGATGCGCTGCTTGGCCTCGAACGGCTTGGTGTAGTCGCCGGTGCCCTTGTAGAGCCACAGCACGCCGTCCTTGTCGCGGGCGACGATGTCGGTCTTGCCGTCACCCGTCAGGTCACCGCGGCCGGCGATCTCGGTGAACTGGCCCCAGCCCGGACCGACCTTCTTGCGGCCCGTCAGGGTGCCGTCGGGGTAGGCGAGGTACAGCCACAGGACACCCTCGCGGTCCCGGACCAGGATGTCGGACTCCTTGCCGCCGCCCAGGTTGCCCGGGGACATGAACTGGTCGTACTGACCCCAGTCGTCCGCGACGACGGACGCGCCCTTGTCGGCGGTGGCGAAGATGATGTTCTGGTCGAGGTCCCGGACGTAGAGGGCCTCGGAGACACCGTCGCGGTCGTGGTCGACCCGCGCCGCGGCGTTGATCTTGTCCCAGCCGTCGGTGACGTACTCCTTGGGCGTGATGCCGCCCTTGCCGTCGGGCCAGTAGAAGAAGAGCTCGTTCGAGTTGACGGCGCTGAGCGGGAAGAACGGGGCCTCGGCGGACGGACCGTCGGCCTTGACCGAGCGGGGAGCCGCGAGACGCGGGGCCTTGGGAGCGGTGGCGCCGGACTTGGGGTAGTCGCCGGACTTCGCCTCGCCGCGCAGGGCCTCGGAACGGTGCTTTCCGGAGGTGTCGCCGGACAGCTTCGCCGCCCGCTCGGCCGCGGATTTCACGGGCGCGGGGCCGTCGGCGAGAGCCTGTCCGGCGGTGGTGCCGACCAGGGCGGCGGCTATCGCCGCGGTCGCGAGACGGCGCAGGGCGACGCCGCGCGTGCGGTCGGAGGAGTGAGCCACGTAGGTCTCCAGTGCGTCAGGAGTGAAGAGTGGCGCGCCCGTTCGGGACGCGCCACTGGATCACATTGATCGTTTCACAATTTCTTTACCTGTCAATCATGTTTATGGAGAAGATGTCCCCAATAGTTCGATCTCGGCCAGGGTGCTCTCCCCGCCCCCGCCGGCCGCCGCCGTCAGCCGGTAGTGCCGGTACGCGCCCGGGTGCCGCACCCCGAAGACCCGGGTCTGCCGGTCCCAGGAGAAGGACTCGCCCACCCGCCGGTCGACCTCCGTCCAGGTGGTGCCGTCCCCGGATCCCTCCAGCACCCAGCCGTCCGGCGCCTTCGCCCGCTCCGCCGAGGTGAGGGTGTACGAGCCGACCCGCGCGGCCGACGGCACCTCCAGGGCGGCGGTGGTGAAGGACGCCTGCGTGGCCGAGGTGTCGTCCGTCAGCGGCGAGCCGCCCTGCGCGGTCACGTCGGCCCGGGGCGCGGGCACCTTGTCGTCGTGCGTGACGGACGAGGGCCCGGCGTCGCGGCCGCCGCCCCAGTCCGAGGGCCGGGGGCCCATGGCGAACTCCAGCGTCCCGCCGTCGGCCACCGCGGAGTGCGGGAGGGCCGTCGAGTTCCATTGCCGGCCGTTGACCCGCAGCCCCTGGACGTAGACGTTCCGGGCGCTGTTGCGGGGGGCCTTCACCACGATGTCGCGGCCGTTGTCCAGGTGGACGGTGGCCTTGGTGAACAGCGGCGACCCGATCGCGTACTCGCCGCCGCCCATCACCAGCGGGTAGAAGCCGAGGGCGCTGAAGAGGTACCAGGCCGACATCTCGCCGTTGTCCTCGTCGCCCGGGTACCCCTGGCCGATCTCGCTGCCGAGGTAGAGCCGGGACAGCACCTCACGGACCTTCGCCTGCGTCTTCCAGGGCTGCCCGGCCGCGTCGTACAGATAGGCGATGTGGTGCGAGACCTGGTTGCTGTGGCCGTACATGCCCATCCGGACGTCCCGCGCCTCCGTCATCTCGTGGATGACGCCGCCGTACGAGCCGGCGAACTCCGGCGTGCCCGTCTCGGGGGTGGCGAAGAAGGTGTCGAGCTTCTTGGCCAGGCCGGCCCGGCCGCCGTAGAGGTTCGCCAGGCCCCGGGTGTCCTGCGGCGCGTGGAAGGCGAAGTTCCAGCCGTTGGTCTCGGTGTAGTCGTGCCCCCAGACGCGGGGGTCGTACCGCTCGGGCGTGAGCCGCCAGCCGCCGGAGGCGTCCTTGCCCTGGAAGAAGCCGACGCGGGGGTCGAAGAGCTTCACGTAGTTCCGCGCGCGGTTCAGGAAGTAGGCGGACTCCTCCTTGTAGCGGGCCTTGTGGGTCTTCTCGTACAGCGCCTCGCCCATCCGGGCGAGCCCGAAGTCGTTGAGGTAGCCCTCCAGCGCCCAGGACATGCCCTCGCGGGTGGCGGTGCTGGTGTAGCCGAGGAAGACGGAGGTCTCCATTCCCTTGCGGCCGACGCCCGGGTCCGTGGGCGCGACCGTGGCGTTCTTGAGCGCGGCCTCGTAGGCGGCCTCCGCGTCGAAGTCGACGCCCTTGGCATAGGCGTCCGCGAAGGCGACGTCCGAGCTGGTGCCGGTCATCAGATCGGCGTAGCCGGGGGAGGACCAGCGGGAGATCCAGCCGCCGTCCTTGTACTGCTGGACGAAGCCGTCGACGAGCTTGCCCGCGCCCTTGGGGGACAGGAGGGAGTAGGCGGGCCATGTGGTGCGGTAGGTGTCCCAGAAGCCGTTGTTGACGTAGACCTCACCGTCGACGATCTTCGCGCCGGTACGGGTCGGGGTGGTCTCGCCGACGGGCGCGGAGAAGGGGCTGGCGTAGCGGTGCTGCGGGCGGCCGCGGGTGCCCGTGTTCTCGAAGCCCGAGTTGGGATACAGGTAGAGGCGGTAGAGGCTGGAGTAGAGGGTGGTGAGCTGGTCCCGGCTCGCGCCCTCGACCTCGACGCGCCCGAGGACGTCGTCCCACGCGCTACGGGCCCGGTCGTGGACGCGCTTGAAGGAGGTGCCCTCCGGGATCTCCTGGTCGAGGTTGGCCTTCGCCTGGTCGACGCCCATGAGGGAGGTCGCGAGGCGCAGCGTGACCGTACGGTCCCGGCCGGGCCGGAAGCGCAGATAGCCGGTGACGTCCTGGCCGCCGTGGTCGCCCTTGAGCTTGCCGCTCGCGGTGACCGGAGCGTCGAAGACGCCGTAGACGTAGAGCCGGCCGGCGCCGACGGACAGGCCGCTCTTCACGTCGGACCAGCCGGTGATCACGCCGTGCTCGGGGTCGAGGGTCAGGCCGCCCTGGTTCCTGACGTTGTCGAGGACGACGCCCGCGTCGTCGCCCGGATAGGTGAAGCGCATCATCGCGGCGTGGTCGGCGGGCGCGATCTCGGCCTTGAGGCCGTTGGTGAAGGTGACGCCGTAGTAGTGCGGCCGCGCGGTCTCGTCGGCGTGGCGGAAGGGCAGGGCGCGGGCCGCGCGCCCCGCGGGCGGGGTGCCGGCGGCGGCCGTCGGCATGATCTGGAACGTCTGCCGGTCGCCCATCCAGGGGCTCGGCTCATGGCTCGCGGCGAGGGCCTGGAGGGTGGGGAGGTTGTCGGCGTTGTTGCCGGCCGCGTACTGGTAGAGCCAGTCGGTCGAGCCGGCGTTGGTGACCGGGGTCCAGAAGTTGAAGCCGTGCGGGACGGCGGTGGCGGGGAAGGTGTTGCCCCGGGAGAAGCCGGAGCTGGAGTGGGTGCCGCGGGTGGTGAGCGCGTGGTCCGCCGGATGGGCTGGCGGGCGCTCGGCGGGCGCGGGGGCGAGTGAGATGTCGTCGACCCAGCCGCGGAACCTCGCCGGGCCGGCGGGCGCGTCGTAGGCGATGAGCACGCGGTCGACGGTCTTTCCCGCGGCGACGGCGCCGACGGACGACTCCCGGTTGTTCCACTGGTTGGCGTAGAGCGTCTTCGCCTCGGCCTGGCCCCGCGGGGTGAGGGGCGCGCCGTACTGGTCGACGGCGTCGAGGTCGCTCAGATAGGTGCCGTCGGTGAAGGCGAGGTCCACCGCGACATGGGTGGCGGGGTAGCGCGCGTCGGGCTCCGGCATCGAGGGGAAGACCTTGTACGCCAGCCGGGTCCGGTCGGTGACGCGGACGTTCACGTCGAAGACCTTGTTGTACGAGTAGCCCCGGCCGGCCGCCCGGTGGGTGCCTCCGTAGCGCAGGGAGCGGGTGCCGGTGAAGCCGACGCGGGCCTTGGCGGTGGGGGAGCCGGTGGGGCCGCGATCGACCCGGCTGCGCATGTCGGAGGGCGGCGGGGTGCCGGTGTCCTCGGTCGCGAGCTGGAGCTCGGCCAGCTGGGTGAGGTCGGCGCCGCCGTTGCGGGCTATGTCGAGCCGGTAGTGGCGGTAGGGGGTGGTGTTGGTGAAGGAGAACTCCCGCGTCTGGAGGCGCTTTTCGAAGCTCTCGTCCTTACGGGTGTCCAGGGCGGTCCAGGTGCGGCCGTCCTGGGAGCCCTGGAGCGTCCAGTCCCGGGGGTCGCGGGCGGGGGCGTCGTTGGCGGAGGTGAGCGCGTACCGCACGGTCCGTACGGGTTCGGAGAGGTCGAGTTCCAGCCAAGGCGTCCGCTCGAAGGAGAGCCACTTCGTGGTGGGCTCGCCGTCGACCAGATTCTCCTTGGTCTCACCGCCCCCCGTGTTCTCGCCGCTCGCCCGGACGGCGCCGACGCGGTCCATGACGCCGCCGGGGATGCCGCTCGTGTCCTGGCCGTCGACCCCGGCGGACCGCTTGCGCCCGGCGGCGTCGGTCTCGACCGTGTCGGTCCAGTCGGGCCGGGGCTCGTCCGCCTCGAAGGAGGAGGAGAACCGCTCGGCGGGGGCGTTGGCCCGAACGGCCGAAGCCGTCACCGCCGGGGCCCCGTGAGTGCTCTGAGTGACCGTCACCACCAGGGTGGCCGCGAGGAGCGCCAGGGAGCGCGTGAGGTTACGCCGGCGGTGGTGCCCGGACCGGCCGGGGGGCCCGTATCGCTGTCCGTGCCGCATGCCATGCCTCCCGAGGAAACTGACAACGATGTCACCTGCGTCGCGCAAAGATAAGTAGTCCGTGAGACACCAGTGGTGTCAAGGGTTCCGATGTTGGTGTCGCGTCGCGGGAGCCCTTGCGATCCCCTGTGAGGATCGGCGGAATCGGTGGGATCGGGGGACGGCTCGACGGCACCGCCGGGCGGGATCGCTCACGGGGTCCGTGTACGGGTGCCGCTCGCGGGATCGCGTGTGGGATCGCTCGCGGAGACCGCTTGTGGGAGGTCTCAACTAGGGAAAGACTGAGGGGTAAAGACGCTCCCGATCTTGCCCAGTTGATGGAGAGTGGACTATACCTGTCGCACGTCCGGGGCGGCCGCGAGCCGTCGTGAAGGATCCGGGGCCGGCAGCGGACGGACACACCGCGCGCGAACGTCACCGATCCCGGCGCACACCCAGCACACCCAGCACACCAAGCTTCAACTGACCCGCGGTGTCGGGCCCTTCGTAACTCTTGTGAACAAGGGGAGTACCGGTGCACCGCCTGAGTCCTGGAGAAGGCGAGGACTTGAGCATGGGATCCACAGGGGAATTCGGCCGGCGCGACCTGATCAAGAGAGCTTCCGCACTCGGTCTGATCGCGGTGCCGTCGATGAGCGTGCTGAGCGCCTGCGCTTCGGGTGGCGACAGTGATGACAACAAGGTCGACAAGGGGACGAAGAGCGAGAAGAACCCGCTCGCGGTCAATGATTCGGCGCAACTCGACGTCGTCATCTTCGACGGCGGCTTCGGCCAGCAGTACGCGAAGGACGCCGAGGCCGAGTACAAGGCGGCGTACCCCAAGGCCACCGTCAAGCACGCGGCGACGCAGGAGATCCAGACCCAGCTCCAGCCCCGCTTCAACGGCGGCACCCCGCCCGATCTGATCGACAACTCGGGTGCCAAGCAGATGGACTTGGGCACCCTCGTCGGCAAGAAGCAGCTGACGGACCTCAACGCCCTGCTGGACGCGCCGTCCGTCGACGACCCGTCGAAGAAGGTCCGGGACACGCTGCGGCCGGGCGTCGTCGAGATGGGGCAGTTCGAGGGCCAGGAGACCTGGGTCCTCTACTACGCGTACACCGTGTACGGCGTGTGGTATTCGAAGACCAACCTGGAGAAGCTGGACGCGCAATACCCCGAGACCTGGGACGACATGCTCGCCCTGTGCGAGAAGGCGAAGAAGAAGGGCGTCGCGGGCTGGACGTACCCGGGAAAGTACCCGTACTACCTGCCGTTCAGCCTCTATCCCTTCATCGCCAAGATCGGCGGTCGCGAGGTCCTCGACCGGATCGACAACCTGGAGCCGAACGCCTGGAAGGACCCGGCCGTCAAGGCCGCCTTCGAGGCCTACTACGAGCTCTTCAAGAAGGGCTACATCCTCAGGGGAACCCCGGGTCTCACCCATATCGAATCCCAGACCGCCTGGAACCAGGGGAAGGTGCTTTTCATCCCCAACGGCTCATGGGTGGAGAACGAATCGAAGCAGACCACCCCGGCCGACTTCAAAATGGCCGTCGGGGCGCCCTCCAGCCTGGACGCCAAGCGCGACAAGATGCCCTTCGGCACCCTCTGGGCCGCGGGCGGCGAGCCGTTCATCGTGCCCAAGAACGCCAAGAACCCGCAGGGCGGCATGGAACTGCTGCGCATCATGCTGGGCAAGAAGTCCTCGCAGAACTTCATCAAGCAGGTCTCCTCGCTGACTTCTCTCAACGGCGGCACCGACGGGCTCACGCTGCCCCCGGGTCTCAGCGCCTCCCAGGAGGCCCTCGCCAAGGCGGGGCAGAACGTGGTCAACCCGCGTATCGGGGACTGGTACACGGCCTTGCAGAAGGAGAAGATCGGCGTGGCCGCGCTCGGCGAGATGATGGCCGGGCGTATGACACCCGACGAGACGATCAACAAGATCCAGAAGTTCGCGGACGACACGCGCAAGGACGACTCCGTCAAGAAGTACAAGCACAAGTGATCCGACGGCACCAGGGGCACCCGGGGCGTCAGCGGGTGCGGGGCCAGGGGCGGCAGATCGGGGTCGGTGAGAATGCAGCACGGTAAGTACCGTTTCATCGTGGGGTTCCTGGCCGTACCCCTGGCGATCTACGCAGTGTTCGTGATCTCGCCTTTCGTCCAGGCCATCTACTACTCGTTCACGGACTGGACCGGGCTGAGTTCCGACTTCAAGGTCGTGGGCTTCGACAACTACCGGAAGATGTTCGAGGACGACATCTTCTGGAAGTCCGTGGGCCACAACGTGCTGCTCCTGCTGGTGCTGCCGCTGGTGACCCTGGGGCTCGGTCTGTTCTTCGCCTTCATGCTCAACGTCGGCGGCCGCCGGAGGAAGAACGCCGCGGTCGCCGGGGTGCGCGGCTCCGGTCTCTACAAGGTGGTCTACTTCTTCCCGCAGGTCCTCTCCATCGCCATCGTCGCGCTGCTCTTCCAGTTCGCCTACAACCCCAACAGCGGGGCCCTGAACTCCTTTCTCAAGGCGATCGGCCTGGACTCCGTGCAGCCGGACTGGCTGGGCGACCCGCAGCTCGCGCTGTGGTGCGTGATGGCGGTGATGGTGTGGAGCAACGTCGGCTTCTACGTGGTGCTCTTCTCCGCCGGAATGAGCTCGATTCCCCGGGACTTCTACGAGGCGGCGCTGCTCGACGGCGCCAATCGCGTCCAGACCTTCTTCCGGATCACGCTGCCGCTGCTGTGGGACACGGTCCAGACCGGCTGGGTCTACATGGGGATCATGGCGCTCGATGGATTCGCCGTGGTCCAGATCATGACCGTGGGACCTGGTGGGCCGGACTACTCCACCGAAGTGCTCGCCTATTTCCTCTACACGAAGGCGTTCCGGGACGGTCAGGCCGGTTACGCGACCACGCTCGGGGTGGCGCTGCTGATCGTCACCATGATCTTCGCGGGTGTGGTGATGAAGCTGGGCCGGCGCGAACGGCTGGAGTTCTGATGGCGGGGCGTGGCGGGGCTCGTATCGCGGCCCGTGACCCGGCCCGTACTGCGCCGCGTACTTCGTCCGGGTCGGCCACCGAGACCCACCTGATCACTCCGTACCCGACCGACCCGGGGGTAGCACAGTGACCGCGCAGCAAGGGCCCCGGGAACTGCCGGGCGTCGACTCGCCCAAGGGGCGGCAGGGCAGCGAGGGCGGCGTTCTCAACGTCTTCTCGCACGGAGTGCTGATCCTGTGGGGCCTGATGGTCACGCTGCCGCTGCTGTGGGCGGTGATGAGCTCGTTCAAGGACGACAAGTCCATCTTCACCTCGCCCTGGGCGCTGCCCTCCAGCCTGCACCTGGACAACTGGTCGCGCGCCTGGTCCCAGGCGCACATGAGTGAGTACTTCCTCAACTCGGTGATCGTGGTGGCGGGTTCGCTCTTCGGCACGATGCTGCTGGGATCGATGGCGGCCTATGTGCTCGCCCGGTTCGAATTCCCCGGCAACCGCTTCATCTATTACCTCTTCGTGGGCGGGATGAGTTTCCCGGTCATCCTGGCGCTGGTGCCGCTCTTCTTCGTCATGAAGAACATGCAGCTGCTGGACACCTACCACGGCCTGATCCTGGTCTACATCGCCTATTCGCTGCCGTTCACTATCTTCTTCCTGAGCGGCTTCTTCCGTACGCTGCCCAGCTCGGTCGCCGAGGCCGCGGTCATCGACGGCGCCTCGCACACCCGGACCTTCTTCCAGGTGATGCTGCCGATGGCGAAGCCGGGCCTGATCAGCGTGGGCATCTTCAACTTCCTGGGACAGTGGAACCAGTACCTGCTGCCCGCCGTGCTGAACGTCGGTGACGAGGACAAGAAGCTGCTGCCGCAGGGGCTGGTGGCCCTCGCCGTCAGCCAGGGGTACAAGGGCGACTGGTCCGGCCTCTTCGCCGGGCTCGTCATCGCCATGCTGCCGGTGCTCGCGGCGTACATCGTCTTCCAGCGGCAGGTGCAGGCGGGTCTGACGGCGGGGGCCCTGAAATAGGAAGGCGCCCTGGAGCGAATCGATCGTAAGTGCATAAATTCCAGGGGCTTTCGCCCCTGTGAGTGACTGTGCTCGTCGACTGGGTGCAGGCAGACTCTCCTCCCGAAGGAAGGGAGGATTGTCATGCCGCAGAAGCCCCCCACCATCCGCCAGAAGCGCCTCGGCGCGGAGCTGCGGAAGCTCAGAGAAGCCGCGGGCATGTCGGGCGAGGACGCCGCGGAAGCGCTGGAGTGCGGGCAGGCCAAGATCAGCCGGATCGAGACGGGGACCAACGGGATCCGCCCGTTCGAACTCCGCGGGCTGCTGAGCGCTTATGGGGTGACGGATCCGAAGCTGGTCGATTCCCTGGTGGACATGGCCAAGGAAGGCCGCCGGCAGGGCTGGTGGAACCATTACGGCAGTACCCTCCCTGGCATCGCCGACCTCGCGCACCTGGAGGCGAAGGCCGTCACGGTCCAGGTGTGGCAGACGGTCCTCGTCCCCGGTCTCCTCCAGACGGCCGACTACATGCGCGCGCTGTTCCGCGGCGGCCGGCACGACTACGACGAGGCCGACGCCGAGCGCTGCGTCGAGGCCCGCACCACCCGGCAGGCCGTCCTCGGGAAGCCGGACGCTCCCGAGCTCACGGCCCTGGTCTACGAGGCGGTGCTGCGCGCCGAGGTCGGCGGCCGCGAGGTCATGCGGGACCAGCTGCGGCACCTCGCCGACCTGGTGGAGGGCGGCCGGGCCCGGATCCAGGTGATGCCGTTCAGCGCCGGGGTGCACGGCGGGCTGGACGGGCCGTTCGTCCTCTACGGGCTGCTCCCGACAGGGATGGACGTCGTCATAATGGACAGCCTGGCCGGTGCGGCGTACCTGGAGAAGGACGAGGACGTCCGGCGGTACCGGGTGCTCTTCGACACCTTGCGGAAGGCGGCCCTGGCCCCCGACCCGTCACTGGAACTGATCAAAAAACTGGCGGTCGGGCCATGAACGGCGCCGGGTGGCACGGGCCCTCTGCCGCCCCCGGTCCCGCCTCGCCCCCGGATCCCGCCCCTGATGACCCTCCCGACGGCGCGCTCATTTGGCAGCGCTCGTCGTTCTCGGGCAGCGGGGGCGGGTCGGAATGCCTGGAGGCGGCCGCCGCTCGGGACGGCCACCTCCACTTACGTGAAAGCGATCGGCCGACGACGGTACTGACGCCGTCGCCGGGGGCTTGGTCGGCCTTCCTCCGGGTCGTACGCACTCGTGCACGAGCACCGCGCCGACGATATCGTCGCTAGATCCGGACCTTGTAGCCTGCACCGGCTCCTGTGGCGATGCGGCCTGAATCGGTCCAGCCGCCGTGGCCGTCACCGCCGTTGTTGATCCGGGCGTTCACGGCGCCGTTGTCGTCGACGGTGAGGTAGTCGGCTTTGCCGTCGCCATTGATGTCGGCGAAGCGGACGCTGGTGCCTGCGTTTGCACCTCCGGCGGCGATTTGGCCGTGGTCGGTCCAGCCGCCGTGGTTGTCGCCGCCGTTGTTGAGCCATGCGTGGGTGGAGCCGTTGTTGTCGACGGTGAGGTAGTCGGCCTTTCCGTCGCCGTTGATGTCGGCGAAGCGGACGTTGTTGCCGGGGGTGCCGTTGCCGGTGGCGATGCGGCCAGAGTCGGTCCAGCCGCCGTGGCCGTCGCCGCCGTTGTTGAGAAAGGCGCGGACGGCGCCGTTGTCGTCGACGACGAGATAGTCGGCTTTGTCGTCGCCGTTGATGTCGGCAAAGCGTACGTGGGTACCGGGGGCGCCGGCTCCGGTGGCTATCTGGCCGTGGTCGGTCCAGCCGCCGTGGTTGTCGCCGCCGTTGTTGAGCCATGCGTGGGTGGAGCCGTTGTCGTCGACGGTGAGGTAGTCGGCCTTTCCGTCGCCGTTGATATCGGCGAAACGCACCCTGCTGCCCGGCGCGCCGACCCCCGTGGTGACTGCCACAAACCCTGTCAGCGGCGAGACGGGGCAGCGCAAGGTAACTGACCTGATCGCCACTGAGCACGACAAGCTCTTCAACGAATTGAGCATAGCGACTCCTCAAGGTGTCGAGCACCTCACTGCAACCTACGAGCACCCTTTCTGGTCGCCCTCGGAGAAGGACTGGATCGAGGCTGCTCAGCTCCGCCCCGGTATGACCCTCAGGGCCGTCGACGGCAGCGCTGTTACGGTTAAGGGCAATCGGCCTTTTGAGGAAACCGCCAAGACCTACAATCTGACTGTTGATGGCCTGCACACATACTATGTGCTTGCAGGTGACACGCCGGTGCTGGTGCATAACTCCAGCCCCTGTGGCCCGGACCTGGGTGCATCCTGGAAACCGAAGCCCGCATCGCAGGTCTGTGGCACGGGTGGGTGTGAAAAGGTTGCTGACCATATCCAGTCGATCATCGGCGGCGATATCATGCGAATAACTGATAAATATGGTGCGCCGCAGCTTGGTAAGTATCGCGGGATCGACAGTGGGTGGAAATACCACGATGTCGTTGTCAAGGACGGCCGAGTGTTCGACGCGGTGACTGGAAGGCGAGGTGAATCGATTGAGCAGTATCGGGCCAACTTCGAATACGGTGACTACCTAATCTTCAGTCCGGCTCCCAGATAGCAGGTGTCAATATGGACCTTCGCGACAGGCTTTTTGACCTGCGCAGGCGCCCCAATTTGTACGGCTTGACTACATTCGGTGAGGTGGCTGCATTTGTGAACGGCATGGATGCTGCGACCGAGTGGAGTTTCCTCGAAGGGTTTCGTGATTGGCTAGCTGTCAGATCCAATCTTGGAGCTAACCTGGCGTGGCAGGTGCTGGTAATCAGAATGGCTTACCCAGACGCAGTCGGTGACTTCTGGGTTACAGCCGCGCATAGTGAAAGTAGCGAAGCGGTTACCCTCCTCTTCGATGAACTTCATTCCTTTCTGACGGATCGGGAAGCATGTAGCCCGGAATAGTCTCAGTTCGGAATGAAGTCAAAGAAGCCTCACCCGGGGGATAACGCTGGGTGGGGCTTCTGGGGTGTCGGAGCCGCCGTCCTCGACTCCGAGTGCAGGGCCGAGGGTGTTGGTGCCGAGCCCTAGTCGTACGTGGGTATGAACCGTGGGGCTGATGCCGATGTGGGCTGCCTGAGTCGCCTCTTGATTGCATCGATCGGTGCACGCTACGGCGGACCGCGTGGGCGGAGCCAAGGGCCCCGCCTCGGTGGGGCAGGGGCATCCGGTTATCTTCCCTATGCTGCCCCCGATGTGCTTCAAGCCCTTGACGTCGGCTCCCCCCGACGGCTCAGCTTAGAGTTCATATGTTGTACGGATGGCCGGGCCCCAGAGCCGTGGTCCGGTTGCGGGGACGGTCGGCGTGCCGTGTCCGGCTAGGTGGGAGTGGATGGGCGTGGAGACTCCGGGGTCGCAGTCGTCGCTGCACCGGGCCAACCTGGAGCGGGTCGTGCGCGCGGTGCGCATGGCGGGGTCGCTGACCCAGGCGGAGATCGCCCGGACCACGGGGCTGTCGGCCGCCACGGTCTCCAACATCGTGCGGGAGCTGAAGGACGGCGGGACCGTCGAGGTCACGCCCACGTCCTCCGGGGGGCGGCGGGCGCGGAGTGTCTCGTTGTCCGGGGACGCCGGGATCGTCGTCGGTGTCGACTTCGGGCATACACACCTTCGGGTGGCCATCGGGAACCTCGCCCACCGGGTGCTGGCCGAGGACGCCGAGCCGCTGGACGTGGACGCCTCCGCCGCGCAGGGGCTGGATCGGGCGGAGCGGCTGGTCAGGCGGCTGATCTCGGAGGCCGGGATCGATTCGGCGAAGATCGTCGGGGTGGGGCTCGGGGTGCCCGGGCCCATCGACGTGGAGACCGGCACGCTGGGCTCCACGTCGATTCTCCCGGGCTGGGCCGGCACCAACCCCCGCGACGACCTCGCCGCCCGGCTCAGCGTGCCCGTCCACGTCGACAACGACGCCAACCTCGGGGCCCTCGGCGAGCTGGTCTGGGGTGCCGGGCGGGGTGCCGCCGACCTCGCCTACATCAAGGTCGCGAGTGGCGTCGGTGCGGGGCTCGTCATCAACGGGCAGATCTATCGCGGTCCCGGCGGCACCGCCGGGGAGATCGGGCACATCACCCTCGACGAGTCCGGGCCCGTCTGCCGCTGCGGCAACCGCGGCTGCCTGGAGACCTTCACCGCCGCCCGGTACGTGCTGCCCCTGCTCCATTCGGCCCACGGCACGGATCTGACCGTGGCGCGCATGGTGCAGCTCGCGCAGGACGGCGACCCGGGCTGCCGGCGCGTGATCGGCGACGTCGGCCGGCACATCGGCAGCGGTGTCGCCAACCTCTGCAACCTCCTCAACCCCCGCCGGATCGTCCTCGGCGGCGATCTCGCGGAGTCCGGCGAGCTCGTCCTCGCGCCCATCCGCGAATCCGTCTCGCGCTACGCGATCCCCAGCGCCGCCCGGCAGTTGGAGGTCGTGCCCGGCGCGCTCGGCGGCCGCGCGGAGGTGCTGGGCGCCCTCGCGCTCGTCCTCAGCGAGATGGGCGATTCCAGTCTTCTGGACCAGCTGCCCCCGGCCGTCGCGCCCGTTCCCGCCTGAGTCCCGGCCGCCCCTTTCCGCCTTTCCAGGGGCCCTCGCGGCGCGGCGCGGCCGCATCTTGAGTTCACGCAGATAACGAATGGCATCGTTGCCATCTCGTTAAGGATTTACTTCTTGACGCTCCTCTGGCGGCCGAGTTGACTTCCAGCCACCTCGGCCGCAACGACGCGGCCTCGTCAGGGAGGTATCTGCAAGTGAACACGCATCTGCGTCGTGCCGCCGTGGCCGTGGCGGCCGTTTCCATGGCCGCCGGTCTCGCCGCCTGCGGGAAAGCCAAGGAAGCCGGCAACGGCGGCGGTGGCAAGAAGGAAGGAAAGGCCGCGCTGACCATCGGCCTCCTTCTGCCGGAGAACCAGACCGCGCGTTATGAGCGCTTCGACAAGCCGCTGATCGAAAAGAAGATCAAGGAATTGGCGGGCTCGGACACCACGGTCCTCTACGAGAACGCCAAGCAGGACGCCTCCGTCCAGCAGCAGCAGGTCGACACGATGATCACCAAGAAGGTCGACGCGCTGATCGTCGACGCGGTGGACGCCAAGTCGATAGCGAGCTCGGTGAAGAAGGCGAACGACAAGGGCATCCCCGTCGTCGCGTACGACCGGCTGGCCGAGGGCCCGATCAAGGCGTACACCTCCGTCGACAACGAGCGCGTCGGCAAGATCCAGGGTGAGTCGCTGCTCAAGGAGCTGGGCGACGACGCCGCCAAGGGCGAGATCGTCATGATGAACGGCTCCGTCACCGACCCCAACGCCAAGATGTACAAGGACGGCGCCCACTCCGTCCTCGACGGCAAGGTGAAGATCGGCAAGGAGTACGACACCAAGGAGTGGAAGCCGGAGAACGCCAACGAGAACATGAAGGGCGCCCTCTCCTCGCTGGGCAAGGACAAGATCGTCGGCGTGTACTCCGCCAACGACGGCATGGCCGGCGGCATCATCACCGCCCTCAAGAGCGCCGGCTTCGACAAGCTCCCGCCGGTCACCGGCCAGGACGCCGAGCTCTCGGCCGTCCAGCGGATCCTCTCCGACGAGCAGTTCATGAGCGTCTACAAGCCCTACAAGCCCGAGGCGGACGCCGCGGCCGAGATGGCCGTCGCCCTCGCCCGGGGCAAGACCCTCGACGGCGTCGCCAAGTCCACCGTCGACAGCGGCACCGCCAAGAAGGTCCCCGCCATCATCGTCACCCCCTTCGCCCTCACCAAGGCCGACATCGGCCAGTACGTCGGCAAGGAGGGCTTCTTCAACCTGGACGAGATCTGCACCGCGAAGTACAAGGCGCAGTGCGACAAGGCCGGACTGAAGTAAGCCCCCACAGCTGCCGCCCCCTCCGGGCGGCGAAGGAGATGATGAACGTGTCCGCTACGCCCGTGCTGGCGCTGCGCGGGATCTCCAAGCGCTTCGGTGCCGTCCAGGCGCTCACCGACGTGGAACTGGAGATCCACCCCGGCGAGGTGGTCGCCCTGGTCGGCGACAACGGCGCCGGGAAGTCCACCCTGGTCAAGACCATCGCCGGGGTCGGCCCCGCCGACGACGGGGTGATCGAGTGGGAGGGCCGGCCGGTCACCGTCGACCGGCCGCACGCCGCCCAGGAGCTCGGCATCGCGACCGTCTACCAGGACCTCGCGCTCTGCGACAACCTCGACGTCGTCGGCAACCTCTTCCTCGGCCGGGAGATCGTCCGGGCCGGGGTGCTGGACGAGGTCGAGATGGAGCGCCGCGCCCGCGAGCTGCTCGCCACCCTGTCCATCCGGATCCCCAGCGTCCGGATCCCCGTCGCCGCGCTCTCCGGCGGGCAGCGGCAGACCGTCGCGATCGCCCGCTCGCTGCTCGGCGAACCCAAGGTCGTCATCCTCGACGAGCCCACCGCGGCGCTCGGCGTGGAACAGACGGCCCAGGTCCTCGACCTGGTCGAACGTCTCCGTGAGCGCGGCCTCGGGGTCATCCTGATCAGCCACAACATGGCCGACGTGAAGGCCGTCGCCGACCGGGTCGCGGTGCTCCGCCTCGGCCGCAACAACGGCGTCTTCGAGGTGGCCCACACCTCCCAGGAAGAGATCATTTCCGCCATCACCGGTGCGACCGACAACGCTGTCACCCGCCGCCAGTCCCGCGCGGAGGGAAAGAAATGACCACTGAGAACACCGGTACGACCAGTAACGGCCAGGCGCCCGCCGAGGGCGCCGTCACCCCCGTGGACCCCCGCCTGCTGGTCCGCCAGGAGGGCTTCACCGGCTACCTGAGCGAATTCGGCCGGAAGCTGCGCAGCGGCGAGCTGGGCTCGCTGCCCGTGGTCGTCGGGCTGATCATCATCGGCATCGTCTTCCAGCTGCGCGACGCGGCCTTCCTCGGCGCGGAGAACCTCTCCAACCTCTTCGTCACCGCCGCCGGCACCGGCCTGATCGCCGTCGGCATCGTCTTCGTCCTGATCCTCGGCGAGATCGACCTCTCCGTGGGCTCGGTCAGCGGACTGGCGGCGGCCGTCTTCGCGGTCCTCAACGTCAACCAGGGCATGCCGGAGTGGCTGGCCCTCGTCCTGGCGATCCTCTCCGGCGCGGTGATCGGGGCCCTCCACGGCTTCTTCTTCGCCCGGATCGGCGTGCCCGCCTTCGTGGTGACCCTGGCCGGCCTGCTGGGCTGGAACGGCCTGATGCTCCAGGTGCTCGGCTCCAACGGCACCATCAACCTCGACGACTCCGGCCTGGTCGCCGCCCTCACCAACCACTACTTCACCGACATCTCGGCCGCCTACGGGCTCGCGACGGTCGCCGTGGCCGTCTTCTTCGTGGTGTCCTTCCGCGACAGCAGGCGCCGCGAGGCCGCCGGCGTCCCCAGCAGGCCGCTCAGCGAGATCGTGCTGCGCACGGCGGTGCTGGCGGTGCCCGCCTACGTCGTGGCCTGGCTCTTCAACCAGTACAAGGGCCTGCCGCTGGCCGTGGTGATCTTCCTGGGCGTCGTGGTGGCCCTGGACCTCGTGCTCCGGCGCACCGCGTACGGGCGCAAGGTCTTCGCCCTCGGCGGCAGCGTCGAGGCGGCCCGCCGCGCCGGCATCAACGTCTCCGCGATCCGGATCTCCGTCTTCGCGCTCTCCGGGACGATGGCCGCCCTCGGCGGGATGTTCCTGGCCTCGCAGATCAACGCCGCGAACCAGTCCTCCGGCGCGGGCAGCCTGCTGATGAACGCCATCGCGGCGGCCGTCATCGGCGGCACCAGCCTCTTCGGCGGCCGCGGCAAGACGTGGTCCGCGCTGCTGGGCGTGCTGGTGATCCAGTCGATCGCCTCCGGGATGGCGCTGCTGGGCATCGCGTCGGCCGTCCAGTACATGATCACCGGCGCGGTGCTGCTCGCGGCGGTGGTGATCGACTCGGTGTCCCGCCGTACACAGAAGACGGCGGGGCGGGCCTGAGCCCGGACCGTGCGCGGAAGGGGCGGGACCGGGGTTTCCCCCCCGGCCCCGCCCCTTCCGGTTCCCGGGGCCCCGCCCCGGCCCGCTGCCGCCTCCGCCCCGGCCCCCGGCCCTCCAGGGCCGGAATCCAGCCCCTCCGGTTGCGGCGGAACGCCCCGTGGGGAAAGATCCACCGGTCTACGCCGATCGCGTGACATACCTCGCAGCACCCGTTCACCCGCATCGCGGGCGGAACATTAGACTCGACAGACCGGCAAGGCTCGACAGCTCGAACGCTTAAGGAGGCACGGGTGGCGCTGCTATCCCGCATCAGGGGACCGCGCGATCTGGACCGGCTGAGCCCGGAGCAGCTCGATCAGCTCGCCGCGGAGATCCGGACCTTCCTCGTCGACGCCGTGTCCAAGACCGGTGGACACCTCGGGCCCAACCTCGGGGTGGTCGAGCTCACCATCGCCATGCACCGGGTCTTCGAGTCGCCGAAGGACAAGGTCCTCTTCGACACCGGCCACCAGGCGTACGTCCACAAGCTGCTCACCGGCCGCCAGGACTTCGCACGGCTGCGGACCAAGGGCGGGCTGTCCGGCTACCCCTCGCGCGAGGAGTCCGAGCACGACGTCATCGAGAACAGCCACGCCTCCACGGTCCTGGGCTGGGCCGACGGCCTCGCCAAGGCCAACCAGGTGCTGGGCCGCAAGGACCACGTCGTCGCCGTGATCGGTGACGGCGCGCTCACCGGCGGTATGGCCTGGGAGGCGCTGAACAACATCGCCGTGGCCAAGGACCGCCCGCTCGTCATCGTCGTCAACGACAACGAGCGCTCGTACGAGCCCACCATCGGCGGCCTCGCCAACCACCTGGCCACCCTGCGCACCACGGACGGCTACGAGCGCTTCCTGGCCCGCGGCAAGGACCTGCTGGAGCGCACGCCGGTGCTCGGCAAGCCGCTCTACGAGACGCTGCACGGCGCCAAGAAGGGCCTCAAGGACTTCATCGCCCCGCAGGGCATGTTCGAGGACCTCGGCCTGAAGTACGTCGGCCCCATCGACGGCCACGACATCGAGGCCCTGGAGTCCGCGCTCCAGCGTGCCAAGCGCTTCGGCGGCCCCGTCCTCGTGCACTGCCTCACCCAGAAGGGCCGCGGCTACAAGCACGCCGAGCAGAACGAGGCGGACCGCTTCCACGGCATCGGCGCCATCCACCCCGACACCGGTCTGCCCCTCGCCTCCTCCGGCGCTAGCTGGACCTCCGTCTTCGCCGACGAGATGGTCGAGCTCGGCAAGGAGCGCGAGGACATCGTCGCCATCACGGCCGCGATGATGCAGCCGGTCGGCCTCGGCAAGTTCGCCAAGGCCTTCCCCGAGCGCGTCTACGACGTCGGCATCGCCGAGCAGCATGCCGCCACCTCGGCGGCCGGCCTCGCGACGGGCGGTCTGCACCCGGTCTTCGCGGTGTACGCCACGTTCCTCAACCGCGCCTTCGACCAGGTCCTGATGGACGTCGCCCTGCACAAGTGCGGCGTGACCTTCGTCCTGGACCGGGCCGGCGTCACCGGTGACGACGGCGCCTCGCACAACGGCATGTGGGACATGTCGATCCTCCAGGTCGTGCCCGGCCTGCGGATCGCCGCCCCGCGCGACGCCGACCAGGTGCGCGCCCAGCTCCGCGAGGCCGTCGAGGTCAAGGACGCCCCCACCGTCGTGCGCTACTCCAAGGGCACGGTCGGCCCCGCCGTCGAGGCCGTCGGCCGCGTCGGCGGCATGGACGTGCTGCGGAAGCCCGCCGAGGGCGTCGAGCGCCCCGACGTCCTCATCGTCTCCGTCGGCGCCCTCGCCCCGATGTGCCTGGAGATCGCCGACCTGCTCGACAAGCAGGGCATCTCCGCGACCGTCGTCGACCCGCGCTGGGTCAAGCCCGTCGACGAGGCCCTGCCCGGCCTCGCCGCCGAGCACCGCGTCGTCGTCACCGTCGAGGACAACGGCCGCACGGGCGGCGTCGGCGCGGCGGTCTCGCAGGCGCTGCGCGACGCCGACGTCGACCTCCCGCTGCGCGACTTCGGCATCCCGCAGCGCTTCCTCGACCACGCCTCCCGCAAGGAGGTCATGGCCGAGATCGGGCTGACCGCCCCGGACATCGCCCGCCAGGTCACCGGCCTGGTCGCCAAGCTGGACGGGCGCTACGAGGAGGTCTCCGGGACGGACGAGGTCGTGGCCGAGGCCGCCCGCGACTGACCCGCCCGCCCCACCGCCGGCTGGACCCACGGGCCGGCCGGACCACCTATCCGGGTGGTCCGGCCGGCCCGTACGCATACCCCCGCCCGCGTCCCATCGGGTGAATCCTGGCCCCCCTGGTCGGGCCCACCCCGGTACGGACCGGATCATCGCGGACACTCGCTCAGTTCACGGATGAACGGATGAGCGACGGCCGAGAGAGATCCGAGTCAGGTGGAGGTGGGCCGATGAGCACGGAACAACCCCTCCGGAACAGCCGCGGCGGGCGCGGCGTCTTCCGGACCAAGACGGTGGAGCAGTCCATCCGGGACACCGAGGAGCCGGAGCACGCGCTCAAGAAGTCCCTCACCGCCCTCGACCTCACCGTCTTCGGCGTCGGCGTCGTCATCGGCACCGGCATCTTCGTCCTCACGGGCAAGGTCGCCAAGGAGAACGCCGGCCCCTCGGTGGCGCTCGCCTTCGTCCTCGCCGGCGTCGTGTGCGGGCTCGCGGCGCTCTGCTACGCCGAATTCGCCTCCACCGTGCCGGTGGCCGGCTCCGCGTACACCTTCTCCTACGCCTCCCTCGGCGAGCTGCCCGCGTGGATCATCGGCTGGGACCTGATCCTGGAGCTGGCGCTGGGCTGCGCCGTCGTCGCCGTCGGCTGGTCCGGCTACATCCGCTCGCTGATGGACAACGCGGGCTGGCACCTGCCCGTGGGCCTGGAAGGCACCCACGAGGGCCGCTTCGGCTTCGACATCCTGGCGTGCGCCCTCGTGCTCGTCCTCACCGCGATCCTCGTCCTCGGCATGAAGCTGTCCTCGCGGGTGACGGCCGTCGTGGTCGCCATCAAGGTCACCGTCGTCCTGATCGTGATCATCGTGGGGGCCTTCTTCATCACCGGGTCCAACTACGAGCCCTTCATCCCCGACTCCCAGAGCACCACGGCCGGCAGCGACATCAAGGCACCGCTCATCCAGCTGATCTTCGGCTTCTCGCCGTCGAACTTCGGCGTCATGGGCATCTTCTCCGCGGCCGCCGTCGTCTTCTTCGCCTTCATCGGCTTCGACATCGTGGCCACCGCCGCCGAGGAGACCCGCAACCCCCAGCGCGACGTCCCGCGCGGCATCCTCGGCTCGCTCGCCATCTGCACGATCCTCTACGTGGCCGTGTCCATCGTCGTCACCGGCATGCAGAAGTACAGCGACCTCTCCACCGACGCCCCGCTCGCCGACGCCTTCAAGGCCACCGGCCACCCCTTCTGGGCGGGACTGATCAGCTTCGGCGCGGCCGTCGGCCTCACCACCGTCTGCATGATCCTGCTGCTCGGCCAGAGCCGGGTGTTCTTCGCCATGAGCCGCGACGGGCTGCTGCCCAGGATCTTCTCCCGGGTCCACCCGAAGTACGGCACGCCCTACCGCTCCACGATCCTGCTCGGCGTCGTCGTCGCCGTGCTCGCCGGCTTCACCTCGATCGACGTCCTCGCCGAGCTGGTCAACATCGGCACGCTCTTCGCCTTCGTCGTCGTGGCCCTCGGCGTCGTCCTCCTGCGCCGCTCCCGCCCCGACCTGCCCCGGGCCTTCCGCACCCCGCTCGTCCCCGCCGTGCCCGTCCTGTCCGTCCTCGCCTCCCTGTGGCTGATGCTCAACCTCACCGCCGAGACCTGGCTGCGGTTCGCCGCCTGGATGGTCCTCGGCGTCGTCGTCTACTTCGTCTACGGGCGCTCCCACAGCCGCGTCCCCTGACGGCCCCACCGCCGGGCGGGCCCCGAAGCGGGGCCCGCCCGGCGGCACCTCCCGGCTGGGCCCCGGCCCCGGGGGAGATCGCGGACCGCCGCCCGAGGACGCACCCTAGGTTGACCTGCATGCCCGTCGCACAGCGCGCAGCCGTACCGGCCGGCACCCCCGTCCCGCACGCGCGGCCCCCCTTCGCGCACGAGCCCGCCGCGCCCCCGCGCAACGGCCCCTTCTGGCGCCGTCTGCTGCCCGCGCTGGCCCTCCTCGCCCTCGTCACCCGGCTGCCGTCCTTCGCCCGCCCCCTGTGGAACCCCGACGAGGGCTTCCTCGCCACCGAGGCCCGGATGCTCGGCCAGGGTGCCGTCCTCTACCGCACCGTCGTCGACCGCAAGCCGCCCGTGCTGCCCTGGCTGTACGAGCTGTGCTTCGCGCTCTTCGGCGACGGCTCGCTGCTGCCGGTCAAGGCCCTCGCGGTCCTCGCCCAGCTGCTCACCGCCGTGCTGCTGGCCTCCCTGGCCCGGCGCCGCTGGGGCGAGCGGGCCGGCCGCACCGCCGGGTCGCTCTATCTGCTGGCCTCCGTCTGCCTCGCCCCCGAGGACGCCCAGGCCGCCTGCTTCGAGGTCTTCATGCTGCCGTGGACGGCGGCCGCCATGTGGTGCGCGGACCGGGCCCGCTGGGGCGCCGCCGGGCTGGCGGTCGCGGGCGCGATGCTCACCAAGCAGACCGGGGGAGCGGTCCTCGCGCCCGTACTCCTGATGCTCTGGACCGGCCGCCGGCGCGGGGCGGGCGCCGTCGCCCTGGCGCTCGGCGCCGTCCTGCCGGTGGCCGCCGTCGCCTGGCTGACCGGACCCGCCCGGCTGCTGTTCTGGTCGGTGACCGGCTCGGGGACGTACGCGTCGGTGGCCGGTTCCGTGCCGCTCGCCGTCGACCGGGCTGCGGCGGGCGCGGCCGTCGCCGCGGCGGGCTGCGCGGGGCTGCTCGTCCCGGTCGGCGCCCTGGTCCTCGCCCGCCGCCGCGCCGCGCCGCCCGAGCTGTGGGTCTGGCTCGCCGCCTCCGGCGTCGCCGTCACCACCGGCTTCCACTTCTTCGGGCACTACTACCTCCAGCTCGTTCCGCCGCTCGCCCTGCTCGCCACGTCCGCGCTGTGCGCGTTGCCCCGGCGGGTGCTGCGGGCCGCCGTGGGCCTGTCCGTGGTCTCCTGCGGCTACTTCCTGGGCTGGGGTTTCGCCGACGAACCGCCGGACCTGCCGCACTCCCTGAAGGTCGCCCGGGCCGTCCGCGAGCGCACCCGGCCGACCGCCCGCGTGCTGTTCTGGGGCATGCACCCCGAGCAGTACTGGCTGGCCGACCGCCGCCCCGCGGGGCGCTTCCTGACGGCCGGTCTGCTCACCAACTACAGCGGCGGGCGCGGGCCTTCCCGGGTGGGCGAGGCGTACGGCGTGCCGGGCTCCTGGCCGGTCTTCCGCCGCGAGCTGGCCCGCCGGCCGCCGGAGCTGGTCGTCGACGACTCGCGCGGCAAGCCGTACGCGCCGGGGCGGCTGCCGTCGCTACGGGCCGCGCTGGCACGGTCGTACGAGCGGGTGGGGGCCGTGGACGGTGCGGTGCTGTACGTGTGGAAGGGGCGGGGGACGGGGTGAGGGGGCGGTGGGGCGCGGGTGACGAGGCGGAGCGACGTTCCTCCGCCGTGCCCCGGGCCCTACGGCGCCTGCTCGGGCCCGGGCTCTTCCCGCTCCCGCCGGTGCACCGACCTCGGCCCCAGGACCTCCGCGCCCAGGGCGCGGACGCGCTCGCGCAGCTCCCGGTCCGCGGTGACCACCACGCAGCGCCGCCCCGGGGCCCGCCCGGCCACCAGCTCGACGATCCGGTCGTCGCCGCTGCCCCCGGCGGACTCGACCCGCACGCCCGGCACCGACTCCACGCCGCGCGCGGCGCCCTCCACCACCAGGACGACCTCCGCCGGGTCCACCGGCAGCGCCGGGCCGCCCGCGGCCAGCCGGTCCCGCAGCCGGACGGCGGCGCCCCGGCGGTCGCGCCACCACCCGTCGGGCACCGAACCGACGACATTCGCGGCATCCACGACAAGAAGTGCGGTCATTCCCACAGCCTCGCACGCCCGGTCCGCACGGAAGTTCCCGGGTAGGCACGATGTTATTGTCGAGGGTCGACAAACGGGCGTCGCGCGGAGCGCGCGGGGGGCCCGCGTGCGAGAAAGGCTGGCAGCGAGTCATGGCAGTGCGTACGGCCACCCCGGTCACCGGCTGGCTACTGCGGGGCGGTGACGGCCGGCTGACGGCCTACGCGCCGACCGAGGGCGGTGTCGTGCGCTGGACCGAGACCCGGCCGGGCGGCCCGGAGTGGACCGGCCCGGAGCTGCTGCCCGTGCCCGGCCTGGAGCCCTACCTGTCCATAGCGCAGAGCGCCGAGGGCTACGTCTCCCTGGTCGGCGTGCGCAGGCGGACCGTCACCGGCGACGAGGGCGAGCGGACCGAGACCGAGGTGGTCTACGCGACGCAGTTCCAGCCCGGCCGGCAGCCCACGAACTGGCGGTCGCTGGGCACCCCCCACGGCCAGGACCGGCAGCGCGCCGAGCAGATCGGCGTGCCCGCCGCCGCCGTGGACCGCCACGGCCTGAACGTCTTCGTGCGCAACTCCGGCGGCGGAGTGTGCGGCCGGCGCCAGGACGCGCGCGGGATCTGGGGCCCCTGGCTGGACATGAAGGGCAGTCATGTCCTGGACAGCCTCTCGGCCGGCGCGACGGCGGAGGGCCGCGTGGAACTCGTGGCCCCGGCGGCCGAGTTCGTGCTGCGCTGGCGGCAGGAGCAGCCGGGCGGCCCGTTCCGCCGGATCCGCAACGTCCCGGCCAAGCCGGCCGCGGCCTCCTCGACGTCCGCCCCGACCGGCGACGACCGCATCACCCACTTCTGGCGCGAGGACGGCGACTCCTCGCTCCGCGTGATGCCGCCCGAGGCGGCGGAGACCGAGGAGGGCGCCGAGCCCGAGAGCGTCTCCCTGGGCACGACCGGCGGCGGGCCCGTCGCCGTGCTCCGTACGGTCCTCGACGGCCATGACTGCACGGTCCTCGCCCAGCGCGCCCCTTCCGGGCTGCCCGCGGTCGCCGCGTTCCCCAGCGGGGACGAGACCGTGGAGCCGGTCTGGTCGGAGACCGGCGAGGAGTTCGCCGGCGCGCCCGCGCTGGCGCGCGACGCCCTCGGGCGGGTCGTGGTGGCGGTCCTGGGCATGGACGGCCACCTTCGGGTGGCGCGCCAGCGGACGTCGGAACCGGGGCTGGCGATGGGCGCGTGGGAGCGGGTCTGAGGCCCGACGGCCGCTGACCCCGGGGGCGTGAGCCCCCACCGCGCGGCCGAACCTCACATCGGCGCGACGGCGGGGAAACGTCCCGCTGTCGTCGGGCGGTAGCGGGCGGGGAAACCCCCGCCCGCCGTCAGAGCCGCTTCGCGCTGCGCAGCCCCGTCGCGTAGAAGCCGTTGCCGTCCAGGCGGGCCGTGCCGCCCTTGTCGCCGAACGTCGGGCCGTTGGCCTCCTCGCGGCTGGAGATGAAGCGGGGCTTGCCGTCCGTGTCCAGGCCCAGGTAGATGCCCACGTGGTCCAGACGGTCGCCGGTGCGGCGGTCGATGTCGAAGAAGACGAGGTCGCCCGGCTGGAGCCGGTCGGTGGCCTCGGGGCGCTTGCCGTTCAGCTCCAGGACGGGGACGCCGGGGGAGAGGCGCGCCATGCCGTTGGCCGTGCGGGGCAGGCCGTCGCCCTTCACGTCCTTGCCCATCAGCGGGTAGCGGGCGCGGTAGCCGAAGACGGTGCGCACGAAGCCCGAGCAGTCCATGGCCCGCAGCCGCTGCGGCTCGGGGCGCTCCACGGTGCCGTCCCGGAAGGTGTACGGGATGCCCAGGTAGTCGTAGAAGTCCGACTGCTCCAGGCGCATGTCGCCCGCCTCCGAACCGCCCGGGTTGAGCGGGCCGAACTGGGCGTCGCCCGCGTAGACGAGCCCCTGCGCGTCCTTCTTCTGCGGTGCGCCCTCCAGGTACTCCATGGAGAAGGCGAAGATGTCGGGGTCCTTGCTGCCCAGGGACTTCCCGAACCACTCGGTGAACCAGGCGGCCTTCTCCGAGCCCTCCTTCCACTGCTGCGGCAGCAGCCGCACCCAGCTGTCCGTGGTCACCTTCGCCGAGGTGTACTTCGGTTCGGTGAAGGTACGGCTGGGGCCGGTGAGCACCGCGGTGCGGGCGCCGTCGGTGAAGGTGGCCAGCACCGCGCCGTCCCCGGCGCGGACGACCGTACGGGCCGGGTTGGCGAGCCGCTCGAAGCGCCGCTCGCCGGGCGCCGCCTTGGCGCCCGCGGTGGGCCCGGAGCCGCCCACGGACCGTACCGGCGGCGCGGCCTCCGGCTGCTTGTCGCGCAGCTCCACGGTGAGGTACGCGCTGGCGCCGAGCAGACCGGTCACGACCAGCGCGTGCACCGCGCGGCGGCCGGTCAGGCTCTGCTTCTTGCGGTCCTTGGTCTTCGGGGTCATCAGGCTGCGCTCCGTGAGGGTAAGGAGGGTCAGGCGGGTCAGGCGGTGGGCATGAAGCCGAGCAGGATGCCGGCGGTGAGGACGACGTAGTTGGCCAGCGAGACCGTGCCCGTGGCCAGCAGCGTCGCGCCCTTCGGCTGGCGGACCAGCTGATAGGCGATCAGGCCCGGGACGATGAAGCCGAGCGTCTGGTTGGCGTACATCAGCGGGAACTGCTGCTGGAGGATGATGTGCAGGGTCGCCTGGAGCACCACGCCGGTGAGCACGACCGCGGCGAACAGCCGCTTGCCGTAGAGGATCACGTACCGCTGGAGCAGCAGCGTGGACAGGTACGTCAGCACGGTGATGCCGACCACCATGGCCGCGCGCTGGAGGTCCTCGACCAGGGTGAGGGCCAGCCAGCCGGGGGTGATCATGCCACCGGGGGAGAGGTTGGTCGTCAGATAGCAGACCAGCGAGAACAGCAGGCCCAGGGCGATCCCGATGGCGGCGATCTCCGGGGTGAGGACGGCGGGGATCAACGGAAGTCTCCTGTGGGCTCTATATACGTCGGGACATACACGGGGGGCTCCTCCGGCTCCGCCGGCCGCTCGGCCTGCGCCGCCTCGTCCGCCGGCAGCTCGGCCAGCCGCTCCAGCAGCAGCTCGCCCTGGCCGTGGATGTTGCCGATGGCCACCAGCGAGGCGCCCGGGCCGAGCCGGCCCAGGATCTCGCGCTCCAGTTCGGCCGGGTCGCGGCGGTCACCGCCCAGGTCGACGACACGGTCGCGCCACTCGGCGGGGATCGCGTCGGCGGCGCTCTTGGTGGGATGGCCGATGAGGAAGACCGAGTCGGGGGCCAGCCGGGGGATGATCTCGCCCATCTGCCCGTTGCGCTCGACACGGTCGGGGCGGCAGTTGATCAGCACGTGCAGCGGCCGCTCGATGGCGCCGAGGCCGAGCAGCTGCTCGACGTTCATCAGCGTCGACTCGGGGTCGTTGGCCGCGAAGACGTTGGCGAAGCGGAACGGCACGCCCTCGGGGGTGCGGTAGCGCTCCACGGACAGCACACCGGGGTCCGGCGGCGCGTCGTACATCCCCTGGAGGGCCGTGGCGCGCTCGACGCCCAGCAGCTCGGCGACGGCCAGCGCGATGGCGACGTTCTCCTTGAACGTGAACCAGCTGAAGCCGCGCAGCTCCGCGTCGGTGACCGTCTCCGGGTCCACCGCGATCAGCCGGCAGTCGCGCTTGTCTGCCTCCTCCTGGAGGATGTGCAGCCGGTCGACCTCGGCCGTCACACAGATCCCGCCGTGCGGCATGGACCGGCTCAGCGACCGGGCGACGTCGTCCAGGGTCGGGCCCATCTCGGCCAGGTGGTCCTCACGGACGTTGCACAGCACACCGATCGTGGAGCGGATCAGCTTGGTCTGGTTGACCTCCTGGAGCGCCGGCATCACCGCCATGCACTCGATCACCAGGGCGTGCGGGCGGTACGCGGCGGCGCGCCGCACGATGCCGATCTGCTCGACGACGTTGGCGATGCCGAACTTGCGGTAGACCGGCTCCTCGGTGGCGTCCGGGTGGATGAAGCGGGCCGCGGTGCCGGTGGTCTTGGCGACCGTGACCAGCCCGCCGCCGCGCAGCGCCCCCGCGCACAGCCGGGTGATGGAGCTCTTGCCCCGGATGCCGTTGATCAGCACCCGGGTGGGGATGAGGTCGAGGTTGGTGAAGTGCCGGCGCTGCTCGATCACCCCGGCGACCAGCACGATCGCACAGCAGATCACCAGGACCGTGTAGAGGAAGAGCACGGGGTCAGTTCCTTCCGGAGGGTCGCGCCAGCCGCTGCCGGATCAGCTCCAGGTTGCGGACGACGGCGCCGACCTCGTCGTGGTGCTGCGGGAACAGCACGGTCTTCCGGTCGCCCGCCGCCAGCGCCTCCGCCTTGTCGGCGAGCGAGCGCAGCGGCCGGACGACGATGATGTGCAGCCAGCCCAGGCAGGCGACGGCCGCGGTCACGCCCAGCAGGCCGGCGAGCATGGTGTGCCGCTCGGCGGTGTACTCGGGCAGCTTCAGCCAGGACGTCGGCTGCTCGCTGACGACCTGCCACTCCAGGCCCTTGACCGCGCCGCCGCCGGTGAAGGGCGCGGCCGCCGCGAGGGACGCCGAGCGGGCCGAGCGGTGCAGGACCGCCTTGCCGTCGCTGTCCTTGCGGGCCTTGGCGGCCAGGGAGTCGAGGTGGCCGCCGGGCAGCTTGCTGAACGCGCGGAAGCCGTGCTGGCGGTCGGCGGCGATGACGCGGTGCTTCTTGTCGACCAGCCAGACCTGGCCGAGGCCGGGCCGGGTGACCATCGAGATGAGGAACTGCGGGTCGTACTCGCCGACGAGGGTGCGGCCGTTGCCGTCCGGCACGGCGGCGTACGCGGCGACGGCCGGCTCCTTGCCGGAGGTGTTGAGCTGGGCGACGGAGTCCGGGTACGGCTTGCGCCCGGCCGGGTGGCGGGGCGAGGCACCGGCCCGGGCGACGACCTTGCCGTCGCCGTCCAGGACGTAGACGGCGCGGTAGCGGGGGTGCTCGCGCAGGGTCGTCTCCAGGACGCTCTTGTCGGCGGCGGTGTCCTTGGCCGCCTTCTTGTCGTCCTTCTCGTCCTTGCCGTCCTTGGCCGGGTCCTTCGTGCCCGCGCCGACGATCTGGGCGACCGAGGCGACGTCCGCCCAGCCCTCGTTGAGCGCCTTGCGGACCCGGTCGGCGGCGGTGTCGGTGCGCCGCCGCTGGTCCTCGACGAGCTGCTTGGGCACCGTCACGGAACCGCCCGCGCGGTTGAGCAGCAGCAGGAGCGGCGCGGCCCAGGCGAGCAGCAGCACCCCGCAGACCACGACGGTGCCGCGGGTGCCGAAGCCGCCGCGGGCCCGGCCGGTGCGCGTGGGGCGCTCGCCGAGGCTCTGGCGGCGCAGGCTCTCCAGTGCGGCGCCGATCCGGGCCGGCTCACGGCCCCGGAAGCGCCGGACCGGCCGGTCGAGTTCACCGCGGCCGAGCCTGCGGCTCTCCAGGTACAGCTGGAGCAGCGGCCGCTGGACCGTACGCATCAGCACCCAGGTCACGACCAGTGCCAGGACCAGCAGCACGCCCGCCGCCACCAGGCCGAACGCCTGGGTGCGGACGGCCGCCGGGTCGCCGGTGACCTTGACCGAGGTGATCACCGAGAGACCGAGGCCGCCGGCGGGGCTGTCCTCACCGGGCGCGCGGCCGGCCGCCGCGTAGCCCACGGCCGTGCGGCGGTCGCTGTCGCCGCCGCCCGTACGGGCCATCAGGTGGCCGCTGGCGCCGGGGTGGCCGCCGGGCTCGGGGGTCCTGGTGAAGTTCGAGGCCGCGGTGCGGGCGGCCTGCTTGGCCCAGGACGTACGGGCCACGGGCGGGCCGTCGCTGGCGAGCACTGTGCCGGCCGAGTCGACGACCAGCAGGGAGCGGTTCTCGCCGGTGGAGATGCCGGGGACGTTGAGGGTGCCGGAGGCGACGAGCAGCCGGGGCCGGTCGCCGCCCCGCAGCGGGGCCGTGACCAGCATCCGGGTCTCGCCCGAGCGCAGCCGCACCAGCTGCGGGGCGGGGGCGGTCAGCTCGCCGGTCCCGGGCGACTTGCCGTCCTTGCCCTTGTCGCCCTTGTCGCCCTTGTCGCCCTTGTCGCCCTGGGCGGTTCCGGCGGTCCCGCCCTCCGTCGTGCCCTTGGCGTCCTTGAGGAGGGAGGCGAGCGGGATGTTCTCGCCGCGCGCGGCGAGCAGGGTACCGTCGGCCGGGTCGATGACGGCGGTGCCGCGCCACTTGTTGTAGACCTTGCCGAGCTTGTCCAGGGCCGTGTCGGCCGCCACGGGCTCGGGGCCCGCGAAGAGGGTCGCGGCGCGCTGGAGGTCGGTGACGCTCTCGTCGAGGGAGGCGCGCAGCGACAGGGCGCCGTCCTCGGCCACCCGCTGCTGCGAGCCGAGTATCGCCGTGTCGGTGCCCGCCCGGTCGCGGTCGCCCAGGACGAGCGCCGTCGCGCCGGCCACGGCCAGCAGCAGTGCCAGCAGCGCGGCTATCGGCGGCCGGGCGCCACCCAGCAGGGGCATGTCGGCGCGGCGGCGTATCTTGCGCCGGCGCGTGCCGCGCGAAGCGGACAACATGGTTCCTTTCGACCGCGGCACGGCGTTGCCGGGACGACGGGAGGGGTGGAGTTGTCTGCGGCGCGTGCGGGTGAGGGCTGGGGAGAGCCGGGGGCCGTTGAATCCTAAGCAATAATTAAAGCGTTTCCAAAATGTCTGTGGCGACACGCCCCATGTACGTGCGTCTGTCGGGAACTTGGCGTATAGGGCGGTGGGTGTGCTTTGCCAAGTCGAATGTCCGGAAGGGGTAATTTTACCGACATGAGACTCAAGTCGGGCGGCGCCCGCGCCCTCGCGCTGCTCGCGGTCCTCACGCTCGTGGGGCTCACGGGATGTTCGTCCCCGGCCGGCTCCGGCCCGCCCGCCACCGCCCCGGCCCGGGTCGGCACGCCCGGTTCCGTCGACCTCCGGCAGCGGATCACGGACTTCACCGACCGCATCACCGCGGGCGGGCGCTACCAGGTGCCCGGCGAGCGTGACCGCCGAGCCGTCGCCGACGGCGTACGCGCGCTGCTCGACGGCCACCGCGCCGGCGCCGAACGGGCCCTGGCCAAGGTCGGCTACACCGTACGGGCCCTCGTGGACCGGGACGGCGGGCAGCAGGTCGCCGAGATCGCCGACGCCACGGCGGACGGGGAGGCGCGGCGCGGCTGGGGCCGGGTCTACGTGGATCTGCGCGGCCCGGCCCGCTGGCAGGTGCAGGTCCCGCACCCCACGGCCGACCTGCGCACCGAACAGCTCGGCATCGGGCTGCTGCGGGGGACGCCCGGCGGCGTCCTGGTCCTGGCCGGCGCGCACCGGGCGGCGGGCGGCTCCTCGACGGAGGGTGCGGCGGACGCGCCGGACGTGGCCGACGTGGCTCATCGCCGGGACTCCGTCTTCGCGGCCGTCTCCGACGCGCTCGCCGACCGCGAGCTTCCGGCCGTCCAGGTGCACGGCTTCGCCGACAGCAGCCTGCCCGACCAGGACGTCGTCGTCTCGACGGGCAAGGGCGACGCCGGGCTCCGGTGGGCCCGCCGCCTGGCCGGGGAACTGCGCGCGCGGGACCTGCGCGTGTGCGAGGTGTGGGAGCGCTACTGCGGCCGCCTGGAGGGCCGCACGAACGTCGAGGGCGACCACGCGGCGGCGGTGGGGGTGCCGTTCCTGCACGTGGAGCACAACCGCCGGGTGCGGATGGACGACGGGCTCGTGGCGGAGGCGGTGGCGGCGCTGAGGGAGGTGACGCGGCGCTGGGGCGGGTAGAGCGTGCGGGCGGCGGCCAGGGGGGCACGGAGCTCGGCCGGCTCCGCGCGTCCCCGGACCGGGAAACGCCGGAGCGCCGAGCGGGTTCCGACCAACCCGCCCGGCGCTCCGGGCCATTCCGGTGTCACGCCCGGTGTTACGCCGGCACGCTCGCCACGCCCGGCGCCAGGAAGCGCCGGCCCGTGGCCCGCTCGGAGACGCCCTCGCGGTCCAGGTACGGCGTGATGCCGCCCAGGTGGAAGGGCCAGCCCGCGCCCGTGATCAGGCACAGGTCGATGTCCTGGGCCTCGGCGACGACGCCCTCGTCCAGCATCAGGCCGATCTCCTGCGCGACGGCGTCCAGGACCCGGTCGCGCACCTGCTCCTCGGTCAGGACGACGTCGCCCTGCTTCAGGAGCGCCGCGACCTCGGGGTCCAGCTCCGGCTTGCCGGAGTCGTAGACGTAGAAGCCGCGCTTGCCGGCCTTGACCACGGCGGCCAGGTTCGGCGAGACGGTGAAGCGGTCCGGGAAGGCGCGGTTGAGCGTCTCGGAGACGTGCAGACCGATCGCCGGGCCGACCAGCTCCAGCAGCACCAGCGGCGACATCGGCAGACCGAGCGGCTCGACGGCCTTCTCGGCCACCGCGACCGGCGTGCCCTCGTCGATGACGTTCTGGATCTCGCCCATGAAGCGGGTCAGGATGCGGTTGACGACGAACGCCGGGGCGTCCTTCACCAGCACCGCGGTCTTCTTCAGCTTCTTGGCGACGCCGAAGGCGGTGGCCAGCGACGCGTCGTCGGTCCGCTCGCCGCGGACGATCTCCAGGAGCGGGAGGATCGCGACCGGGTTGAAGAAGTGGAAGCCCACGACCCGCTCGGGGTGCTTGAGCTTTGACGCCATCTCGGTGACGGACAGCGAGGAGGTGTTGGTGGCGAGGATGGTGTGCGCGGGCACCACCGCCTCGACCTCGGCGAACACCTGCTGCTTGACGCCCATCTCCTCGAAGACGGCCTCGATGACGAAGTCCGCGTCGCCGAAGGCGGCGGCCTTGTCGAGGGAGCCCGTCACGGAGGCCTTGAGGCGGTTGGCCTTGTCCTGGCCGATGCGGCCCTTGGCGAGCAGCTTGTCGATCTCGCCGTGGACGTAGCCGACGCCCTTGTCGATCCGCTCCTGGTCGATGTCGGTCAGCACGACCGGCACCTCCAGGCGGCGCAGGAACAGCAGCGCGAGCTGAGAGGCCATCAGGCCGGCGCCGACGACGCCCACCTTGGTGACCGGGCGGGCCAGCGAGCGGTCCGGGGCACCGGCCGGGCGCTTGGCGCGCTTCTGCACCAGGTTGAAGGCGTAGATGCCGCTGCGCAGCTCGCCGCCCATGATCAGGTCCGCGAGGGCCTTGTCCTCGGCGTCGAAGCCGGCGGCCAGGTCGCCGTTCTTCGCCGCGGAGATGATCTCCAGCGCGCGGTAGGCGGCCGGGGCCGCGCCGTGCACCTTGGAGTCCGCGATGAACCGGCCGCGCTCGACGGCCTGGTCCCAGGCCTCGCCGCGGTCGACCTCGGGGCGGGAGACCTCGGTCTCGCCGTTCAGCACGGAGGCGGTCCAGAGCAGCGACTGCTCCAGGAAGTCCGCGCCCTCGAAGAGCGCGTCGGCGATGCCCAGCTCGAAGACCTGCTTGCCGCGCAGCTGCTTGTTCTGGCTGAGCGAGTTCTCGATGATCACCGAGACCGCGCGGTCCGCGCCGATGAGGTTCGGCAGCAGCGTGCAGCCGCCCCAGCCCGGGACGAGACCGAGGAAGACCTCGGGCAGCGAGAAGGCGGGGATCGCCTTCGACACCGTGCGGTACGAGCAGTGCAGACCGACCTCGACGCCGCCGCCCATGGCCGCGCCGTTGTAGTACGCGAAGGTCGGCACCGCCAGCGACGACAGCCGCTTGAAGACGTCGTGGCCGCCCTTGCCGATGGCCAGCGCGTCCTCGTGGCGGGCGAGCAGCTCGACGCCCTTGAGGTCGGCGCCGACCGCGAAGATGAACGGCTTGCCGGTGACGCCGACGCCGGTGATCTTCCCGTCCCGGGCCTCCGCCTCGACCTGGTCGATCGCGGCGCTGAGGTTCGCCAGCGACCGGGGGCCGAACGTGGTCGGCTTGGTGTGGTCCAGGCCGTTGTCCAGCGTGATGAGCGCGAAGGTGCCCGCGCCCTTGGGGAGGTCGAAGTGGCGCACGTGCGCCTGGGTCACGACCTCGCCCGGGAACAGCTCCGCCGCGCCCTTGAGAAGTTCAGCGGTGGTGCTCACTTGTTGCCTCCGTCGAAGTGCGGGTTCTCCCAGATGACCGTTCCGCCCATGCCGAGGCCGACACACATCGAGGTGAGGCCGTAGCGGACGTGCGGCTGCTCCTCGAACTGGCGGGCCAGCTGCGTCATCAGACGCACGCCCGACGAGGCCAGCGGGTGGCCGAACGCGATCGCGCCGCCGTACTGGTTGACGCGCGGGTCGTCGTCCGCGATGCCGTAGTGGTCCAGGAGCGCGAGCACCTGCACCGCGTAGGCCTCGTTCAGCTCGAACAGACCGATGTCGTCGATGGTCAGGCCCGCCTTGGCGAGGGCCTTCTCCGTCGCCGGGATCGGGCCGTAGCCCATCACCTCGGGCTCGACGCCCACGTAGGCGTAGGAGACCAGGCGCATCCGGACCGGCAGGCCCAGCTCGCGCGCCGCGTCCTCGGAGGCGATCAGCGAGGCGGTGGCGCCGTCGTTGAGGCCGGAGGCGTTGCCCGGGGTGACCCGGCCGTGCGGGCGGAACGGGGTCTTGAGGCCCGCGAGACCCTCCATGGTGGTGCCCGGGCGCATCGGCTCGTCGGCCGTGACCAGGCCCCAGCCCAGCTCCCCGCCCTCGGGCGTGGTGCGGCGCACGGAGATCGGCACCAGGTCGGCCTGGATCTTGCCGTCGGCGTACGCCTTGGCGGCCTTCTCCTGGCTGCGGACCGCGTACGCGTCCGCGCGCTCCTTGGTGAGGTGCGGGAAGCGGTCGTGCAGGTTCTCCGCCGTCATACCCATGACGAGGGCGGAGTCGTCGACCAGCTTCTCCGACACGAAGCGCGGGTTGGGGTCGACGCCCTCGCCCATCGGGTGCCGGCCCATGTGCTCGACACCGCCCGCGAGGGCGACGTCGTAGGCACCGAAGGCGACGCCACCGGCGACGGTCGTCACGGCGGTCATCGCGCCGGCGCACATCCGGTCGATGGACATGCCGGGCACGGTCTGCGGCAGGCCCGCCAGCATGCCGGCCGTGCGGCCCAGGGTCAGGCCCTGGTCGCCGATCTGCGTGGTCGCGGCGATGGCGACCTCGTCGATCTTGGCGGGGTCCAGGTCCGGGTTGCGGCGCAGCAGCTCACGGATGCACTTGATGACCAGGTCGTCGGCGCGGGTCTCGTGGTAGATGCCCTTCGGGCCCGCCTTGCCGAACGGGGTGCGGACGCCGTCGACGAAGACGACGTCCCTAGCGGTACGAGGCACGTTGGCTCTCCTCCATGTGCGGGATCGCTGCGCGCGGGCATGCCGGTACGGCTCCGCCGCGGTGCGGGCTGACACCGTCATGCTACTTGCGGGTAACCACGCTGCACAGACCCCTCGGCGGGAGCGGCGAAGGTCACATTCCGTGTGCGGTGGCGGTGCGGCGGCGGCTGTGGGCGCGGCGGGTCCGGCACCGCCGGGCACCGCTCGGTGGGCCGAGCGCCGTCGCGGCGGAAAAAAGGGCCCCTGCCCCGCCCCTTCCCGTTTCCCGGGGGCAGGCCCCCGGACCCCCGACGGGGCCGGGGCGCGGCCCGGGAAACGGTGACAGGGCGGGGCAGGGGCCCCGGCTCCGCCGCGACGGAGCTCGGCTCGGTACGAGGGTGCCCGGCGGCGCCGGACCACCTCAGCCGTGGAATCCGTTCAGGCCGCGGCCTCCGTCAGGGCCTTCACCAGGGGTGGGGTCACCTGTTCGATCTGCCACGCGCGGGCGCCGTGCGCGGCGAGGACCTCCGCCACCGCCTCCGGCGTCGCCGTCTTCGGGGGCTCCCAGCACAGGCGGCGCACGGTGTCCGGGGCGATCAGGTTCTCCTGCGGCATGGTGAGCCGCTCGGCCAGCGCGGACACCGCCGTGCGGGCCGCGGACAGCCGGGCCGCCGCGGCCGGGTCCTTGTCCGCCCAGGCGCGGGGCGGCGGCGGGCCGGTCAGCGGCTGGCCGGGCTGCGGGAGCTCGTGGTCCGGGATCGCGCGGGCGCGGTCGACCGCCGCCTGCCACTGCTCCAGCTGCTTGCGGCTCATCCGGTGGCCGAAGCCGGGCAGCGCGGCCAGCGCCTGCGCGTTCGGCGGCATGTTCAGCGCGGCCTCGACGATCGCGGCGTCGCCGAGCACCTTGCCCGGCGAGACGTCGCGCCGCTGGGCGATGAGGTCGCGCGCGGTCCACAGCTCGCGGACCACGGCCATCTGCCGCCGCCGCCGGACCTTGTGCATCCCGGACGTACGGCGCCAGGGGTCCTTGCGCGGCGGGGCGGGCGGGGCGGCGGCGATCGCCGCGAACTCCTGGCGGGCCCACTCCAGCTTCCCCTGCCGGTCCAGCTCCTCCTCCAGCGCGTCGCGCAGGTCGACGAGGAGCTCCACGTCGAGCGCGGCGTAGCGCAGCCAGGGGTCGGGCAGTGGGCGGGTGGACCAGTCGACGGCGGAGTGGCCCTTCTCCAGGGCGTACCCCAGGACGTTCTCGACCATGGCGCCGAGTCCCACCCGGGCGAATCCGGCGAGCCGTCCCGCCAGCTCCGTGTCGAAGAGCCGCGACGGCGTCATCCCTATCTCCCGCAGGCACGGCAGGTCCTGCGTGGCCGCGTGCAGCACCCATTCGGCGTCGCCGACGGCCTCGCCGAGCGAGGACAGGTCGGGGCAGCCGACGGGGTCGATCAGGGTCGAGCCGGCGCCCTCGCGGCGCAGCTGCACGAGATAGGCGCGCTGGCCGTAGCGGTAGCCGGAGGCGCGCTCCGCGTCCACCGCGACGGGGCCCGTGCCGGCCGCGAACGCCGCGACGATCCGGGCCAGGGCATCGTTGTCAGCGACGACGGGCGGGATGCCCTCGCGTGGCTCCAACAGGGGAATCGGCGCCGAATCGACGTCGGCCGGGGGGTCGCCCCCGGGGGTTCGCAGTGTCGTGTCTGCTGCGGTCTCTTGGGCGTCGGTCACCGGTCAAGGGTATCTGTGTATGGCAAGCGCCCGTCGACGGAACGTCCCCGTCGACGGGCGTGGTGTCGTGCGGCGGGCGTTTCGGGACCCGATCGGCCCCGCCGCGCGCCGGGTGCGGTCAGTGGATGATGCCGGTGCGCAGCGCCACGGCGACCATGCCGGCGCGGTCGCCGGTGCCGAGCTTGCGCGCGATCCGGGCGAGGTGACTCTTGACGGTGAGCGCGGACAGGCCCATCGAGACGCCGATGGCCTTGTTGGACTGGCCCTCCGCCACCAGCCGCAGCACCTCGACCTCACGGCCGGACAGCTCGCGGTAGCCCCCCGGGTGGCCGGGGGCGCCGGGCGGGCGGCGGTGCATCCGGGCCGCGGCGGCCGACCCGATGGGCGCGGAGCCCGGCCGGCCGGGCAGGCCGAGGTTGGTCCGGGTGCCGGTGACGACATAGCCTTTGACGCCGCCCGCGAGGGCGTTGCGCACCGCGCCGATGTCGTCGGCGGCGGACAGGGCGAGGCCGTTCGGCCAGCCCGCGGCGCGGGTCTCGGAGAGCAGGGTGAGTCCGGACCCGTCGGGAAGGTGGACGTCGGCCACGCAGATGTCGCGCGGGTTGCCGACGCGGGGGCGGGCCTCCGCGATGGACGACGCCTCGATCACATCTCGCACGCCGAGCGCCCACAGGTGGCGGGTGACGGTGGAGCGGACCCGGGGGTCGGCGACGACGACCATGGCCGTCGGTTTGTTCGGGCGGTAGGCGAGGCTCGCAGGTTGCTCGAGGAGAACGGACACCAAGCCTCCATGGGGGAGTGGCGGGGGACGGTGCCGACTTTGGGGGTAAGCCGGGGCGATCCGTATGGGAAGGGTCACAAGCCTCTTCGGCAGCGAAGCGTCCCGGCTTTAGGGGAAGATCACGAATTGATGAGTAACAATTCGGGCAATTCGGACGGTTGATCGATCAACGACTCTGCGGATCGCGCCGCTGAGGGAGCGTCACCACGCCCGCCTCCGGCGCCCCGCCCGGCGGCAGCCCCGCGATCTGGCAGAGCAGGTCGCACCAGGCCGCGAGGTGTGCCGCCGTGTCGGGAACGCCCGGCCCGCCGGCCGTCGCGTCGCCCGCCCCGGCCCCGCCCGGGCCCTGCTTCCCGTGCTTCCCGGCGGCGGCCAGGCCGACCGGGCCCACGGCGCCCACCGGGCCGCCGGGGCCGCCCGGACCGGAGACGCCGGTGCCGCCGACGGCGCCCGCCGGACCGCCCGGCGGCTCCATCGGCGACCACGAGGCCCGGATCTCGATCCGCGTCGACGGCTCCCGCTCCCGCAGCCCCCCGAAGTAGTGCGAACTCGCCCGGGTCACCGTGCCGCTCGGCGCCCCGTACGGCACCCGCCGGGCCTCCAGCGCGCCCGTCAGCCACGACCAGCACACCTCCGGCAGCAGCGGGTCCGCCGCCATCTCCGGCTCCAGGTCGGCGTGCACCAGCGTCACCAGGCGGAACGTACCGCCCCACGCCTCGTGCCCCGCCGGGTCGTGCAGCAGGATCAGCCGCCCGTCGGCCAGTTCCTCGTCGTCCACGACGACGGCGGCCTCCAGGGCGTACGAGAAGGGCGCCAGCCGCTGTGGCGGCGGCGTCGCGTCGAGCTCGATCTCGGGCCGCAGGCGTACCCCTTGCAGCCCGGCGACCGCCTGCCGGAAGACGGACGGGGAGTCCTCCCCATCCGCGTCGTCCGGACCGTCCGAGAGGTGTCCCTGCGCCGCAGCCATGCCCGGAAGACTAGGCGGAAGCACGCCCTGTTCCGGGTAGGGACACCCACATGGGCGGGTCACTCGTTCGGCCCGTGCGAAGATTTGGGACATGAGTGAGCGTACGGAGCCCAGCCAGCAGCAGACCGGCCGCACCGCGGCACACGATTCGGCGTTCCTGCGGGCGTGCCGGCGTGAGCCCGTGCCGCACACCCCCGTGTGGTTCATGCGCCAGGCGGGCCGCTCGCTGCCCGAGTACCGCAAGGTCCGCGAGGGCATCCCGATGCTCGAGTCCTGCATGCGTCCCGAGCTGGTCACGGAGATCACTCTCCAGCCGGTCCGCCGCCACGGCGTCGACGCCGCGATCTTCTTCAGCGACATCGTCGTCCCGCTGAAGGCCATCGGCATCGACCTCGACATCAAGCCCGGCGTGGGCCCCGTCGTCGCCCAGCCCATCCGCACCCGCGCGGACCTCGACCGGCTGCGCGCGCTGGACCCGTCCGACGTCCCGTACGTCACCGAGGCCATCGGCATGCTCACCGCCGAGCTCGGCGCCACCCCGCTCATCGGCTTCGCCGGCGCCCCCTTCACCCTCGCCAGCTACCTGGTCGAGGGCGGCCCGTCGCGCAACCACGAGCACACCAAGGCGCTCATGTACGGCGACCCCGAGCTCTGGGCCGACCTCCTGGACCGGCTCGCGGACATCACCGCCGCCTTCCTGAAGATCCAGATCGAGGCCGGCGCCTCGGCCGTCCAGCTCTTCGACTCCTGGGTCGGCGCGCTCGCCCCGGCGGACTACCGACGCTCCGTCATGCCCGCCTCCACGAAGGTCTTCGACGCCGTCGCCGGCTACGGCGTGCCGCGCATCCACTTCGGCGTGGGCACCGGCGAGCTGCTCGGCCTGATGGGCGAGGCCGGCGCGGACGTCGTCGGCGTCGACTGGCGGATCCCCATGGACGAGGCCGTCCGCCGCGTCGGCCCCGGCAAGGCGCTCCAGGGCAACCTCGACCCGGCGGTGCTCTTCGCCGGCCGCGAGGCCGTGGAGACGAAGGCCCAGGAGGTGCTGGACGCCGCCGCGGACCTGGAGGGGCACGTCTTCAACCTCGGCCACGGCGTGCTGCCCAGCACCGACCCGGACGCCCTGACCCGTCTGGTGGAGTACGTCCACGAGCACACCGCGCGCTGACGCGAGGCCCCCGCACGCCGCACCCGCGGGCCCGCCGGCCGGGCCCGCGCGGCGCGGCGATCCGCGCGCGAACCATGGCGGAGTCACCGGCCGTCGGCTAGAAAGCCGTCATGTGGGTCCTCTTCCTGGTGATCGCCTGGGGTGCGGCGATCCTCACCTGCGGGCGCCTCTGCCTCGCCGTGGCCGCGGCCGCCGAGGCCTCTGCCGGGGGCGCCGGGGCCGGTGACCGGGCGCGCCGGCTGACCCTCTACGAGACCGCGTTCCTGGCCGGCGGCCCGCACCGGGTCACCGACCTCACGCTGGTCCGGATGGGCCGGGAGCGCAGGGTGCTGCTCGCGCCCACAGGCTGGGCCACGGTCGTCGACCCGGTCGGGCGGGACGAGCTGGAGCGCTCGCTGATCACCGCCATCGGGCCGGACGGGCAGTCCCCCGTCCCCGCCGTGCGGGCCGCGCACGCCGCCGCCGAGGCCGTACGGGCGCTGGCCGACCGGCTGGTCGAGGCCGGGCTCGCGGTGCCCGGCCCGGCCCGTACGAACGTGTCGGCGGCCGTCCGCCAGGTGCGTGACGCCTGTGGGCTGGTGGTGCTGACCGGGGCGGCCGCCGTCCTGATGGTGCCGCCGGAGACCCACCGCGGGCAGGCGGCCGCGTGGTTCGCGCTGCCGCTGCTGCTGACGTCGGTCTGCCTGCTCATCGCCCGGATCGAGATCCACCCCTACACGCGCTGGGCGTCGGTCGCCGGGCAGGAGCTCCTGGGGCGCGTCGCCCCGGGCCGCCCCGTGGCCGCAGCCGACCCCGCTCCTGCCGCCGCCGCTTCCGCTTCCGGCTCGGTCCCGGACGACGCGGGCTTCCTGATCGCGCTGGCCGTGCGCGGCCGCAAGGCCCTCGCCGACCCCGAGCTGCGGGCCGCGCTCTGTGGCCGGCCGCGCGACCGCCGGTACTGACGGCCGGGGCGTGGCGGCAGCCCCCGCGAGCCCTTCCGGGCCCGATCGAGCCCTTTGCGACCGACACGAGCCTCGGTGCTTTACTTCACCAACAACCCCACCAATTATCCCTTTTGTCAGATAAGACGAGAAGGGATGGCCGGTGTGAGAGCAGCAGCCCTGTACGGAGCCCTCGGATCCCTGGTCCTCACCGCGGTCACCACGGCGCCGGCCGGGGCACTCGACGACTCCTCACCACCGGGAGGCACCCGCGCCGAGGCCCGCGGCGTCGTCACCGCCGTCCACCAGGCCGCCGCCCGGGGCATCCGCTTCGGTGCCTGCCCGGCCGCAGAAGGGCTGCCCGCGACCGTCCGGTGCGGCACCGTCTCCGTACCGCTGGACTACGCCCGGCCGCACGGCAAGCACATCGGACTCACCGTCAGCCGCGCGCGGGCCACCGGCACCCGCGCCGAACGGCAGGGCGCGCTCGTCTACAACCCCGGCGGCCCCGGTGGCTCGGGGATGTTCTTCCCGGTGCTCTCCGGCATCGGCCAGTGGCGGGCCACGGGCAGGGCGTACGACTTCGTCGGCTACGCGCCCCGCGGAGTGGGCCGCTCCGCCCCGCTGTCCTGCATGGACCCGGCACGCTTCGTCCGGGCCCCCAGCCAGGCGCCGCAGCACCCCTCCGAGGCGTACAAGGCGCGGCGCATCGCCCAGGCGAAGGCGTACGCGCGGGGGTGCGCCCGGCGGGGCGGGAGCGACCTGCGGCACTTCACGAGCCTGAACAACGCCCGCGACCTGGAGGTGCTGCGCGCCGCCCTCGGCCAGAAGCGCCTCACGTACATGGGCGCGTCCTACGGCACCTACTTCGGGGCCCTCTACGCCACGCTGTTCCCCGGGCACGTGCGCCGCATGGTCTTCGACAGCGTCGTCAACCCCTCACCCCGCAAGATCTGGTACCGCAGCAACCTCGACCAGTCCGCCGCCTTCGAGGTCCGCTGGGGCGACTGGCGCCGCTGGGTGGCCCGGCACGACTCCGTCTACCACCTGGGCCGCACGGCGGAGGCGGTCCGGCACTCCTACGACCGGGCGCGCCGGAAGCTGGCCGCCCGGCCCGTCGGCGGGAAGATCGGCCCGGGGCAGCTCCAGTCGTCCTTCCTCCAGGTCGGCTACGCGGACAGCGCCTGGGCGCGCAGCGCCAACGCGCTCTCCACGTACCTGCGCGGCGACGACAGGGCGCTGCGCGCGCTCGCCATGCCGGACCCGGCGGCGGCCCGCTCCGAGGAGAACTCCAACGCCGTCTACACGGCCGTGGAGTGCAACGACGCCTCCTGGCCGCGCTCCTGGCGGGTCTGGGACCGGGACAACACCGAGCTCGCCCGCCGGGCGCCCTTCGAGACCTGGGAGAACGCCTGGATGAACCTGCCCTGCGCCTTCTGGAAGGGGCCGCGGCAGCGGCCGGTCGAGGTGGGCGCCCCGGCCCGCGCCCTGCCCCGCACGCTCCTGCTCGCCGCCGAACGGGACGCCGCGACGCCGTACCAGGGCGCGCTGGAGCTCCACCGCAGGCTCCCCGGCTCGGCGCTGGTCACCGAGCGGGACGCGGGCACCCACGGCATCGCCTTCGGGTCCAACACCTGCGTCAACGCCCACACGGAGCGGTACCTGCTGACCGGCGTCCTCCCGGACCGCCGCGCGTCCTGCGCGGGCCGCGCGGAACCGGCACCGGCGGCGGCGGTCTCGGCCGCGGCGGTGGGAGCCTGACGGCTCCCGGACACGTCCGAGCGCCGGACGGGCTGGTCCCAGCCGTCCGGCGCTCGCTGACGTACGGAAGGGCGGGCGGGGGAAGAGCCCCCGCCGCACCCCTCAGGCCAGGCCCGCCACCAGCTCGGACACGGCCTTACGGCGGCCCGTGTAGAACGGGACCTCCTCGCGCACGTGCATCCGCGCCTCGGACGCGCGCAGGTGACGCATCAGGTCCACGATCCGGTAGAGGTCGTTCGCCTCGAACGCGAGGATCCACTCGTAGTCGCCCAGCGAGAACGAGGCCACCGTGTTGGCGCGCACGTCCGGGTAGCCGCGCGCCATCTTGCCGTGGTCGGCGAGCATCCGGCGGCGGTCCTCGTCCGGCAGCAGGTACCAGTCGTACGAGCGGACGAACGGGTACACGCTGACGTAGTCGCGCGGCGTCTCGTCGGCGAGGAACGCCGGGATGTGCGACTTGTTGAACTCCGCGGGGCGGTGCAGCGCCATGTTCGACCACACCGGCTCCAGCGCCCGGCCGAGCGCGGTGCGGCGGAACAGGTTGTACGCGTCCTGGAGGGCGTCCGAGGTCTCGGAGTGCCACCAGATCATCACGTCGGCGTCGGCCCGCAGGCCCGAGAGGTCGTACGTGCCGCGCACGGTGACGTCCTTCTCGGCGAGCCGCGCGAACAGCTCCTCGACCTCCTCGGCCCAGCCGGAGCGGTCCGCCGGGAGGACGTCGCGGAGCTTGAACACCGACCAGAGGGTGTAACGGATGACCTCGTTGAGGTCCTTGGCCTTCTTGCCGGCGTTCGGGATCTTCTCAGGGGCGTCAGTCATGTCCCTATTGTCACTCGCGCGTTCCGGCGCCCGCCGTCAGGGTCGGCAGCGCCGCCAGGATCTCGTCGGCGGCCTTGTGCGCACTGGACACACAGGCCGGGATGCCCACCCCGTCGTAGGCCGCGCCGCACAGCCGCAGGCCGGGCAGCCGGGCCAGGTCCGCGCGGATCCGGGCGACGCGCTCCAGGTGGCCGACCGGGTACTGCGGGAGCCCGTTCCGCCAGCGGGTGACGCGGCTCTCCACCGGGACCGCCGCGAGGCCCGCCGCCGCGCCGAGGTCGGTGAGCGACATCGACACCAGCTCGGCGTCCTCGCGCTCCAGGTCGGCCTCGTCGCCGAACCGCCCGATCGAGGTACGCAGGACGAAGAGGTCCGGGTCCGAGTCGGCGTTCCAGCGCCACTTGTTGCTGGAGAAGGTCGACGCCTTGATCTTCCGGCCGTCGACGGGCGGCACGAGGAAGCCGCTGCCCCGGGGCAGCCCCGCCACGTCGGAGCGGCGGAAGGCCATGGTGACGAGCGCCATCGAGGCGTACTCGACCGTGGACAGGCCGGCGACGGCGGCGGGCGCGTGCGGGCCGAGCAGCCGGGCCGCGTCGTGCGCCGGGGTCGCGACGACGACGGCGTCGGCCGTCAGCGTCTCCGCCCCGTCCCCGGTGCCGTTCCCCGCGCCCAGGACGACCCGCCAGCCGTCCGCCGCGCGCTCGACACCGGCCACCGGCGTGTGCGTACGGATCACACCGCCCCGGGCGCGCACCGCGTCCGCGACGGCGAGCGGCAGCCGTCCGACGCCGCCCTCGACGCCCATGAAGACCGGGCCGGACCGCTGCCGGGCCGCGGCACGGGCCTGGAGGTCGCGCACGGCCTCGGTCAGGGTGCGGTGCGCCCGCGCGGCCTCGAAGAGCTGGGGCACGGCCGTCCGCATGGAGATGCGGTACGCGTCGCCCGCGTACACGCCGCCCAGCAGCGGCTCCACGAGCCGGTCCACGACCTCGCGGCCCATCCGCTCGGCGACGTACGAGCCGATGGCGACGTCCTCGCCGAGCTCGGTGCGCGGTAGCTCCGCGTCCTTCGAGATCCGGGCGAGGCCCTCGGGCGAGAGCACCCCGGAGGCGGCCAGCGGCCCGAGGTCGCCGGGCACGCCCATCATGTGACCCTGGGGCAGCGGCCGGAGCTCGCCGCGCGTCCACAGCAGCGCGGTGGCGGCGGGCGCCTGGAGCCGGTCGGCGAGCCCGACCGCGCGGGCCAGGCCCACCGCCTCCGGCCTGCGGGCCAGCATGGACTCGGCGCCCAGGTCGACGGGGACGCCGGCGATCTCACCGGCGAGCAGCTTGCCGCCGACGCGCCCGGAACCCTCCAGGAGCGTGACCCGCGCGCCCCCCTCCGCCAGCCGGTGGGCCGCGGCCAGCCCGGAGATCCCGCCGCCGACGACGACCACATGGTGCCTGGGAGTGTCCGTTGCGCTCATGGGGCCACTCTCTCAAACGCCCCCGTGGCCCCTTCCGGGCGGTCAGCCGGTGCCGAGGGCGCGGTGCGCCGAGGCCGTGCGGACGTCCGCCTCGATCCGGGCGGCGGTCTCGCGCAGGGCGGGCAGGAAGTCCCGCCGGGTGTCACCGGCGCCGCCCCGCCCGGCGTGGGTGGCGACGTTGAGCGCGGCGACGACGCGGCCGCGGGCGTCCCGGACGGGCACCGCGAGCGAGCGCAGACCCTCCTCCAGCTCCTGGTCGACGAGCGCGTACCCGTCCCCGGCCACCCGGTCCAGGAGCCCGGCCAGCTCGGTGGGCGAGGTGACGGTGCGCGGGGTGGGCGCCCGCGTCACGGCCTCGCCGGCCAGCCACGCCGCACGGGCCCGCGCGTCCAGCCCGGCGAGCAGCACCCGCCCCATGGAGGTGGCGTGGGCCGGGAAGCGCGTACCGACGGTGATGTCGACGCTCATGATGCGGACGGTGGGGACCCGGGCGACGTAGCGGATGTCGGGGCCGTCGAGCACGGCCAGGGACGCCGATTCGCCGACCCGCCGTACGAGCGCGCGCAGATGGGGCACGGCGAGGCCGGCGAAGGTCAGCTCGCCGAGCGGGGCGTGGCCCAGTTCCAGGACCCGGGGCAGCGGCCGGAAACGGCCGCCGTCGGCCGCGACGTAGCCGAGGTGGGCGAGGGTGAGCAGCGCGCGGCGGGCGGTGGCCCGCGCGAGCCCGGCGGCCGCCGCGAGCTCGGAGAGCGTCGCTCCCCGGCCCGGCGCGGCGGCCACGCCGAAGCCTCGCAGGACGGCGAGGCCGCGGACGAGGGACCGGAGGGGAGGGGCGGTGGCCTCGACGGGGGAGGAGCCGGGGTCTGCCAGGGGGCCGCTCGGCACGCTGCCGGGGGCGCCTTCCGCGCCGGACGCGGCGGCCGGGCCGTCCTCCTCGCCGTACGCGGCGGCCGAGCGGGCCTTCCCGCCGTACGGGACGGGGGTCGGGACGCCGCCGTCCGCGGTGTACGAAGCGGGGGCGCTGCCCTCCGTGCCGTGCGGGGCGTGGAGCGCCGGGCCGCTTCCGGCGGTGCGTGAGGCAGGGGCCGACGTGGCGCCTTCCGCGGCGTACGAGGCGGGGGCCGCATCACTGCCCTCGGCACCGTGCCAGGCCGCGCCGTCCCCGCTCTCCCCGCTTCCCGCGTGCGCCGCCAGCGCCGCCTCCATCGCCGGGACCGCGGCCCGCAGCGCCGGCAGCGCCTCCTCCCGCAGACCGTCCGCCGAGTGCCGGCTGGTGCGGCTGGTGACCGTCACGGCGCACGCGGTCCGCCCGGCGCGGTCGCGGACCGGTACGGCCACCGCCACCAGACCGGGTTCGAGGAGCTGGTCGTCCACCGCCCAGTCCGGCGGCGCGGCCGCGAACAGCGCCCCGGGGGCGCAGCGGCCGGCGGGCAGCAGGTCACCGATGCGGAGACCGGCCCGGAAGCCCGCGGAGGCCGCCCGGGGGCGGGCGGCCTGGGCGACGATCCGGACGCCTTCCGCGTCGGGCACGGCCACCGAGACGGACGCGTCGAGCGCGGCGGCCAGCCTCTCCACGTGCGGGCCGAGCGCGGCGGGCACCCCGCTCGCCGTCAGGTAGGCGTTGCCGAGCTCCATCAGGCCGACGGCCAGGACGACTTCACGGCCGTCGGCGCGGACGTACCCGAGGTGCCCGAGCGTGGCGAGCACCCGGTCGACGACGGAACGGGCAAGTCCGGTGGTACGGGTGAGGTCGGCGGGGCGGACGCGCGCCCCGGCCTCGTGGCCGGCGAGGGCGCGCAGCACGACGAGGCCCCTCACCAGCGGGCCCACGAGCGCCGCCTCACCAGCCCCATTGACAGCGGTTGGTGGCACACCGAGACTCGTCACGGCATCGATTATGAACGAAAGTTCACTGGGCGAACAGCCGTCCAGGGGAGGAGGATTGCCGCACCACCCGGCACCACCCGGCGCCGCCGGACCGGCCGCGCCCTCACCCCCGTCCTCCTCGCCCGACCGCTCAAGGAGCAGCCATGAACGACCGCATCCGGGACGTGTACATCGTCGACGCCGTGCGCACCCCGGTCGGCAAGTACGGCGGCGCCCTCGCCTCCGTGCGCCCCGACGACCTCGCGGCGCACGTGGTGCGCGAAGTGGTCGGCAGGGCGCCCGGCCTCGACCCGGCCCGTATCGACGACGTGGTGTTCGGCAACGCCAACGGCGCCGGCGAGGAGAACCGCAACGTCGGCCGCATGGCCGTGCTGCTCGCCGGGCTGCCCGTGTCCGTACCGGGTGTGACGGTCAACCGGCTGTGCGCCTCCGGCCTGGAGGCCGTCGTGCACGCCTACCGCGCCATCGCCCTCGGCGACGCCTCGGTCGTGGTGGCGGGCGGCGTCGAGTCCATGACCCGGGCCCCCTTCGTGCTGCCCAAGTCCGACCGCGCCTTCCCCGTGGGCCACCAGGAGCTGTACTCCACCACCCTGGGCTGGCGGATGACCAACCCCGCCATGCCCGAGCAGTGGACGGTGCCGCTCGGCGAGGGCGCCGAGCTGATCGCCGACAAGTACGGCATCACCCGCGAGCAGCAGGACGCCTACGCGCTGGCCAGCCACCGCAAGGCCGCGCGGGCCTGGCAGGACGGCGCGTACGACGCCGAGGTCACGCGGCTGCCGGACGCCCCGCTCGCCCGGGACGAGACGATCCGGGACAACACCTCCCTGGAGGCCCTGGCCCGGCTGAAGCCCGCCTTCCGGAAGACCGGCGGCACGGTCACCGCCGGCAACTCCTCCTCGCTGAACGACGGCGCGGCGGCCCTGCTGCTGTGCGACGAGGAGGGGCTGCGGGAGACCGGCCGCGAGCCGCTGGCACGGGTGCGGGCCTCGGCCGTCACCGGCATCGAGCCCGACATGTACGGCCTCGGGCCGGTGGAGGCGGTGCGCCGGGTCCTCGCCAAGGCGGGACGCTCGCTCACGGACCTCACCCACGTCGAGCTCAACGAGGCCTACGCCGCGCAGGTCCTCGGGTGCCTCGCGGAGTGGCCCGACCTGGACCCCGGCATCGTCAACCCGCGCGGCGGCGCGCTCGCGATCGGCCACCCGCTCGGCTGCTCCGGCGCCCGGCTCACGGGGTCGATCGCCCATCAGCTGGCGGCGGCGGGTTCGGGGGTCGGGCTGGCGGCGCTGTGCGTCGGGGTGGGGCAGGGGCAGGCGCTGGTCCTGGAGCGGTGAGGTCGGGTGGCGGCGGGGCGTGCCCTGCGGGCGGCTTTTCCCCACCCCGCCACGCGGCGGAGTCGCACATCGGATACAGCGGGAAGGGGCGGGGTGGGGAACAAGCCCCCCGGCAGACCGGCGGGGTCACCTTCGTCACCGTGGGGTAGGTCACGGCCATGGCATCTGAATCCGTTCGGGAACAGACAGGCCGCACCGCCCCCGGCCCCCGGCGCGGCGCCCACGACAGAGCGGACGGGACCCCCGCCGCCCCCGCCGACCCCGGCACACCCCCGTACGCGGGCGACCCGCTGCGCCGCCCGCGCCGCCCCCTCGTGCCCGTCGCCCCCGGGCCCGAGGCCGTCGAGCTGACCGGCCCGGTCTTCGGCCCGGCCGACGTCGATCCGCTGGACGCCGACCTGACCCGGCAGCACACCGGCGACCCGCTGGGCGAGCGCATCGCCGTCGCCGGGCGGATCGTGGACCGCCGGGGCCGGCCCGTGCGCGGCCAGCTGGTGGAGCTCTGGCAGGCCAACGCCGCGGGCCGCTACGCCAACCGGCTCGACCAGCGCTCCACGCCCCTCGACCCGAACTTCACCGGCGCGGGCCGCTGCCTCACCGACGACGACGGCCGCTACCGCTTCACCACCATCCGCCCCGGCGCCTACCCCTGGCCCGGCCGCCACAACGTCTGGCGCCCCGCCCACCTGCACTTCTCCCTCTTCGGCACCGCCTTCACCCAGCGCCTCGTCACCCAGATGTACTTCCCCGGCGACCCGCTCCTGCCCTACGACTCGATCTGGCGCTCCGCGGGCGACGCCGCGCGCGACCGGCTGGTGGCCGCCTTCGACCCCGGCCTGAGCGTCTCCGGCTCGGCCCTCGGCTACCGCTGGGACGTCGTCCTGGACGGACCCGCCGCCACCTGGGCCGAGGAGGGCCGCTGAATGACCCGGGACATCACCCCCGCGCAGACCGTCGGCCCCTTCCACGGCCACGCCCTGCCCTTCGCCGGCGGCGGCGCCCCGGCGCCCGTAGGGCACCCGCAGACCGTCACCGTCCACGGCGTCGTCCAGGACGGCGCCGGCGAGCCCGTCCCCGACGCCCTGCTGGAGTTCTGGCAGGCGGGCCCGGACGGCTCGGCCCCCGCCGTCCCCGGCAGCCTGCGCCGCGACGGCCTCGGCTTCACCGGCTTCGCCCGCGTCACCACCGGCCGGGACGGCCACTACCTCTTACGCACCCTCCCGCCGGGCGGCGCGCCCTACCTCGCGGTGTGCCTCTTCGCCCGCGGCCTGCCCCACCACCTCTTCACCCGCCTCTACTTCACCCTGCCCGGCCACGACCCGCTGCTCGCCGCCCTGCCGGCCGACCGCCGCCTGACCCTGCTCGCCGCCCCGGACCCCGGCCACCACCGCGCCTACCGCTTCGACATCCGGCTCCAGGGCGACCGCGAGACCGTCTTCCTCGACTTCGCCGAACCCCCCTCCCGCCACGGATCCCGCCACGAAGCCACCCCCGGAGACGCCTGATGCGCACGACCGTCGGCATCGTCGGGGCCGGCCCGGCCGGCCTGCTGCTCGCCCGGCTGCTGCACCTCGCCGGCGTCGACTGCGTCGTCCTGGAGGCCCGCGACCGCGCCTACGCCGAGGCCCGGCAGCGCGCCGGGATGCTGGAGCAGAGCACCGTCGATGTCCTGCGCGCCTGCGGGGCGGGCGCCCGGCTGGACCGGGAGGGGCTCTTCCACGACGGCATCGAGATCCGCTTCGACGGCCGGTCCCACCGGATCGACCTGGCCGCGCACACGGGCGGCCGGCAGGCCACGATCTACGCCCAGACGGAGATCGTCAAGGACCTCGTCGCGCTCCAGCTGAAGGACGGACAGCCCCTGCTGTTCGAGGCGCGGGCCCTCGCCGTCGAACGGGCGGACACCGCGCGGCCCGCCGTCCGCTACGTCCACGACGGCGCCGAGCACCTGCTGGAGTGCGACTACGTGGCGGGCTGCGACGGCTCGTACGGCGTGACCCGGCGGGCCCTGCCCGCCGCCCGCACCCGCGTGTACGAGCACACGTACCCGTACTCCTGGCTCGGCGTCCTCGCCGACGTGCCGCCCACCCACGACGAGCTGGTCTACGCCGCGCACGAACGCGGCTTCGCGCTCTACAGCATGCGCACCCCCACCCTCTCCCGGCTCTACCTCCAGGTGCCCGCCGGCACCGACCCGGCCGACTGGCCGGACGAGCGGATCTGGGACGAGCTGACGGTCCGCCACACCGCCGGGGACGGCCCGCCGCTGCGCCGGGGCCCGATCCTGGCCAGGAGCCTCACCCCGATGCGCACCCGGGTGACCGAGCCGATGCGCCACGGGCGGGTGCTGCTGGCCGGGGACGCGGCGCACATCGTGCCGCCGACCGGCGCCAAGGGCCTCAACGGCGCGGTGGCGGACGCCGTGACGCTGGCCGAGGCGCTCGCGCTGTGGCACCGCACCGGCGCCGAGCGCCTCCTCGACACCTACTCGGACACCTGTCTGCACCGCGTCTGGCAGGCCGTGCGCTTCTCCTGCGACCTCACCGACCTGCTGCACACCCGGCCGGACCGGGACGAGTTCGCGCACCGGCTGCGGACGGCCCGGCTGCGCCGGCTCCTCGGCTCGCCCGGCACGGTCGCCGCCCTGGCGCACGAGTACACCGGCCTGTGGTCCGCGCGGTGTCCTGCCGCGCCCACCGGGGACGGGGGTGGCTAGCCTGGCCGTTCGACCGGCGAAAGGGACGTAGGCCATGACGGCACAGCGGCTGGTGGTCATCGGGGGCGACGCGGCGGGCATGTCCGCGGCCTCCCGGGCCCGCAGGCTCAGGAAGCCCGGCGAACTGGAGATCACCGCCTTCGAGCGGGGCCGGTTCAGCTCGTACTCCGCGTGCGGCATCCCCTACTGGGCCGGCGGCGAGGTCGACGGCCCCGGCGCGCTGATCGCCCGCACCCCCGAGGAGCACCGCGAGCGCGGCATCGACCTGCGGATGCGCACCGAGGTCACCGAGCTGGACGTGGCGGGCCAGCGGGTCCTCGCCCGCGACCTGGAGTCCGGCACGGAGCGCTGGCACGGCTACGACCACCTGGTCGTCGCCACCGGCGCCCGGCCGGTCCGGCCGTCGCTGCCCGGCATCGACGCGCGCGGGGTCCACGGGGTGCAGACCCTGGACGACGGGCAGGCGCTCATCGACGGCCTGGAGCGGTCCCGGGGCGGCCGGGCGGTGATCGTCGGCGCCGGGTACATCGGCGTGGAGATGGCCGAGGCGCTGGTCCGGCGCGGCTACGGGGTGACGGTCGTCGAGCGCGCCGCGCAGCCGATGTCGACGCTCGACCCGGACATGGGCGCGCTGGTCCGCGACGCGATGTGCGGGATGGGCATCGAGGTGGTGACGGGCGCGGAGGTGACCGAGGTCCGCACCGGCGCCGACGGCGAGGTGACCGCGGTCGTCACGGACCGGGCCGTGTACCCGGCGGACGTGGTGGTGCTCGGCCTGGGCGTGCGCCCGGAGACGACGCTGGCCCGCGCCGCCGGGCTGCCCGTGGGCGGGTCGGGCGGGCTGCTGACGGACCTGGCCATGCGGGTCCGCGGCCACGGGAACATCTGGGCGGGCGGCGACTGCGTGGAGGTCCTGGACCTCGTCTCCGGCCGCACCCGGCACATCGCCCTGGGCACGCACGCCAACAAGCACGGCCAGGTGATCGGCTCGAACATCGGCGGCGGCTACGCCACCTTCCCCGGGGTGGTCGGCACGGCCGTCAGCAAGGTCTGCGACCTGGAGATCGGCCGCACCGGCCTGCTGGAGGAGCAGGCCACGGCGGTGGGCCTGCGCTTCGTGTCGGTCACGACGGAGTCGACGAGCCGCGCCGGCTACTACCCGGGCGCCCGCCGGATGACGGTCAAGATGCTCGCCGAACGCCGTACGGGCCGCCTCCTGGGCGTCCAGATCGTCGGCGGCGAGGGCGCGGCGAAGCGGGTGGACGTGGCGGCGGTGGCCCTGACGGCCCGGATGACGGTGGAGGAGCTGACGGCCCTGGACCTCGGCTACGCGCCGCCGTTCTCCCCGGTGTGGGACCCGGTGCTGATGGCGGCCCGCCGGGCGGCCGCCGCGGTGGCCGCGGACGGGAAGGGCTGAGCCCGCCGGGCGCCCGAGCCCGGCCCTGGTGAGGCCCCGCGATCGGGGGGATGTCGCGGGGCCTCACCCGGAGAACGGGCCGCCGAACGGGTTGGTTCCCCCACTTCTGCGGCAATATGGCGGGAGGGGGTGGTGGGCGTGCGGGACCGGCCGGACGGCAAGAGGAGTGCGAACGGTAAGAGTTACGACCCGGAGAGGCTCTTCCTGCCGCCCGACGACGATCTCGCGCCCAACCGGCCGGGGGAGACGCTCCGGGCCCGGCTCGACGCCTCGGGGGCCGGCCGCTTCGGCCTCGCGGTCGCCCGGCTCCTCGGCCGGCGGCCCGTGGAGGACGTCTGGCGGCGGGCGCTGGCGGCCGAGCAGTGCGTGGGCGCCGCCCTGGAGGAGCTGACGGGCGGCGGCTGGGAGGTGGTGCACTCCGTCGTTCTGCCGGGCGACGCGGTCATCCCGCACCTGCTGATCGGGCCCGGCGGCGTCTTCGGCATCGCCGCGCTGCCCGGCCGCCGGGCGCGGGTCCACGTCGGCGAGACGCTCGTCCGGCTCTCCCGGGAGCGGCAGCCCTGGCCGCATGTCCGCCAGGTCCGGCACGACAGCGCGCGGGCCTCGCTGGTGCTGTCGCGGGGCTGCGGCTTCCTCGTCCAGGTGCGGCCGGTCCTGGTGTTCGTGGGGGCCGAGAGCGTGGAGGTGGCACCGGCACTGGAGGACGTGCGGGTGCTGCGCGACACGGAGGTGGCCGGCCTCGGCGCGACGGCGGGCGAGCTCCATCCGCAGCGCGCCGACCGCGTCCACACCGTGGCCCGCAACCGCAGGGTCTGGCTCTGGGCCTGAACGGACGGGTGTGTTCAGAGGAGCGGCTGCCGGGGCGCGGGGAAGGCGCCGACGAGCAGGGCGCGCAGCAGCTCCTCGTCCGTGGCGGGCAGCTCGGCGACGAACCGCGCCAGCACGACCTCCCGGTCGGGCACGCCGTCGAGGATCTTGCGCATCCGGCGGGCGGCCAGGCCCGCCTCGTCGGTCACCGGGGCGTAGGCGTACGCGCGGCCGCGCGGGGTGCGGGTGAGCACCTCCTTGCCGTGCAGCCGGGACAGGATCGTCACCACCGTGCTGTACGTCAGCTCGCCCGCCAGCCGGCCCTGGACCTCGCGGGGCGTGAGCGGACCCTCGGCCCGCTGGAGCGCGGCGAGCACCTCGCCCTCCAGGGCGCCGTTCGCGCGGCGACGGCCGTGGCGCGGCACGGCGGCGGTGGGGGTGGCGGTTTCCATGTCGTGCGGTGATCCTTTTGCATTTACAGGTGTGTAGAAACGTACGGTACCCGAACAGACCTCCTTATTTGGAATCCGCGGACATCTGCCGTACCCACCGGACAGGCGCAGGCCGTAGGGTCGAGCGGTGTTCGAACGCCGAAAAGGGGCGCACGCCCGGAACCACGCCGCCCCGGCCCGCCGTAGGCGCGCCGCCCCCCGCAAGCGCAGGCTGCGCCCCGCCTACCCCCGGCCGGGGCGGCAGGGCTTCCGGCGCTGGGTGCCCTCGTGGCGCCAGACGCTGGGCTCCGTCCTCACCGCCGGCGGGCTGCTGACCGCCCTGGTGACGATCATGTACGTCCGCACCGAGATACCCGCCGACCTCAACGCCTTCGCCACCCAGCAGGACAACGTCTACTACTGGGCCGACGGCACCGAGATGGCCCGCACCGGCGAGGTCAACCGCCAGGACCTCGATCTGCGCAAGGTCCCCGAGAAGGTCCGCTGGGCGGCGCTGGCCGCCGAGAACGAGACCTTCTACTCCGACAGCGGCATCTCGGTCAGCGGCATGACCCGCGCCGTCACCAGGATGGTCACCGGCGGCAGCACCCAGGGCGGCTCCACGATCACCCAGCAGTACGTGAAGAACGCCTACCTCAACCAGGACCAGACCTTCAGCCGCAAGTTCACCGAGATGTTCATCGCCATCAAGCTGGACAACCAGATGAGCAAGGACGACATCCTGGAGGGCTACCTCAACACCAGCTGGTTCGGGCGCGGCACCTACGGCATCCAGCGCGCCGCCCACGCCTACTACGGCAAGGACGTCTCGCAGCTGAACGCCAGCGAGGGCGCCTTCCTGGCCTCGCTGCTCAAGGGCGCCGGCCTCTACGACCCGGCGCTCGGCCCGAAGAACCACGAGCGCGCCGTGGAGCGCTGGAAGTGGATCCTCGACCGGATGGTCACCATCGGCAAGCTCTCCAAGGAGGAGCGGGCCGGATACACCACCTTCCCGGAGCCCCAGGCCCCGCCGAAGCCGGCCGGGCTCACCGGGCAGACCGGCTATCTGGTGGAGACCGCCCGCGCCTACGTGAGCGCCCACACCGAGGTCTCCGACCACGACTTCGACCTCGGCGGCTACCAGATCCGCACCACCTTCGAGAAGCCCCGCATGGACGCGCTGACCGAGGCCGTCGCCGAGGCGAGCGGCCGCCTGGACGCGGAGAAGCGCGACGCCGACAAGGACGTCCGCATCGGCGCCGCCTCGGTCGCCACCGACGGGCGCATCGTCGCCCTGTACGGCGGCCCGGGCTACCTCAAGCAGGGCTTCAACGACGCCAACTCCTCCGTCGTCCCCGCGGGCACGTCCTTCACGCCCTTCGTCTACGCGGCCGCCCTGCGCGAAGGTGTCCAGAAGGAGCGCGGCAAGCCCCGCACCCCGGTCTCCCCGGCGACCGTCTACAACGGGGACGACAAGATCTCGCTGCTCACCCCGGAGGGCCCGTACTGGGACCGCTCCGGCAAGATCGTCAAGGCGCTCAACGACGGCGGGAAGTCCTGGGGCAAGGTCACCCTGAAGGAAGCGGTCGCCCAGTCCGTCAACACCCCGATGATGCAGCTCGGCATGGACGCCGGCCTGGACCAGGTGGGCGAGACCGCCGTGGCCGCGGGCCTGCTGAAGAACAGCCTCGGCCAGAAGCTGCCCGGCTTCTCGCTGGGCACCGCGACCCCCAGCGCCATCCGCATGGCCGGGGCGTACGGCACCTTCGCCGCCGGCGGCCTGCACAGCGAGCCGTACTCCGTGGACAAGCTCAGCCGCAACGGCAACCCCGTCCCGGTGGAGAAGCCCGAGGCCGAGCGGGTGCTGCCCGCGAAGGTCGCGGGCGCGGTGGACGACGCCCTGCGCGAGGCCGTGCTGCGCGGCAGCGCGACCACGGCGCGGGCGGCCGGGGCCGGCGCCGCGGGCAAGACGGGGACGGCGCAGGACAACAAGTCGGCGTGGTTCGCGGGCTACCGGGACAAGGTGTCGACCGCCGTCTCGCTCTCCCGCATCGACCCGAAGTCGCAGGAGCTCCAGCCCCTGGACGGCCTGGCCGGGGCCGCCAAGGGCACCCTGGGCAGCACCATCCCGATCGACATCTGGACGAAGTACATGACCGCCGCCCCGAAGCGCTGACCGGGACGGGCGGCGCCGGGCCCGGCCCGGCGCCGCCCGTCCCGCTCCGCTACTTCTTCTTGACGAAGCCGGACCAGTCCGGGGACTGGGCCGGGTCCAGGCCGCGCAGCTTCGTCAGCACCTTCGGATCCTGCTCGTCCAGCCAGTCCGCGAGCTGCTTGAAGGACACGCAGCGCACGCCGTCGCGCTTGCACACCGACTTCATGACGTCCTCGATGGCCTTCATATAGATGCCACCGTTCCAGTCCTCGAAGTGGTTGCCGATGAACAGCGGAGCCCGGCTGCCGTTGTAGACGCGCTCGAAGCCGTTCAGATAGCCGTCCCGCGTCAGCTTCCGCCACTCCGCGTACTTCTTCGGGTCGCCCTTGGTGTCGTCGCCGGACTGGTTGTAGAGGAAGTTGAAGTCCATCGAGAGGACCTGCTTCTCGCTCTTCGGGTACGGCAGCAGCTGGAGCGGGAAATTCCAGACGCCGTTGATCTGGGACGGCCAGATCTGGAAGTCACCGGGCGAGCTCGCGTCGTACCGCCAGCCGAAGGACTTCGCCACCGGTATGAGGTTCTTCTGCCCCTCCAGGCACGGGGCGCGCCCGCCGGCCAGCTCCTTCTTGTAGTCGAAGGGCAGCGGCGGCAGGTCCGTGTAACCGGTGTTCGTCTTCCAGTTCTGCACGAAGGAATAGGACTGCTCGATCTCGCTCTTCCACTCCGCCGTGCTCCAGTCGCCGCCGCCCTTGGCGCCGCAGAAGTGGCCGTTGAAGTGGGTGCCGATCTCGTTGCCGTCCAGCCAGGCGCCGCGCACCTGCTGGAGGGTGTCCCTGATGTGCGGGTCCGTCGCGTAGGAGATCGCCGACTCGCCGGGCTTGTGCTGCGGCGGCTTGTACAGCGACGCCTTCGACTTCGGCAGCAGATAGGTGCCGGTGAGGAAGAACGTCATCTGGGCGTCGTTCTGCTTGGCGACCTGGCGGAAATGCGAGAAGAGGTGGTCGTCACCCTCCAGCGCGCCGTCCCAGGAGAAGACCACGAACTGCGGCGGCTTCTCGCCGGGCTTCAGCCTCTCCGCCTTCGGCTGCTTGGGCTGCGGCCCGGTGTAGGAGGTCGAGCCGTCGCCGAGCACCCGGACCTTGCCGTCCCACTTCTCCTCGGGCTTCCTGCTCGGCCCCGGCTCCTCGTCGGGCTCGGCCTCGGGGGCGTTCTTCGCCTTGCCCTTCGGCTGCGCGGACGCCGAGGACCCGCCCTTGGCGTCGCCCTCCTTGCCGCTGCCGCAGGCGGACAGCCCGAGCCCGAGGGCGGCCACGGCGCCCACGGTGACCAGAGCCGTCGCGCCGCGTACGGTCTTTTTCGACAACTTCTTACCCCCTGGCGCCAAAACAGATGTTCTGGCGCCAGTATCACAGGTCGTACTGCCCGACCCGTAGCGCCGGGTGGTCCGCGACCACCGTGCACGATCCCGGGGCGATCTCGGTGAAGCCCGCGTCCCGCACCACCGGCAGCCCGCTCGTGGTCAGCCCGGCCCAGCGCTCCGGGTCGGCCGTCCGCACCGTCAGCGCGAAACCGGACTCCCGCCAGGCCCGCCGGGCCGCCTCGTCCAGCCCCCACCACGCGAGCTGTGCGCCGTGCCCCGCCTGGGCCATGGTCTTGCCGGCCGACATCTCCAGCTCCGGGTTGAGCCACAGCACCGGGCCCGCGGGGCCGGTGAGCGGGGCCGGGGGCTCCGGGTCGTCCAGGTCCGTGCCCGACACCTGGAGCTTCACCAGCTCCTTGGGCCAGCCGTCGAGCGGCACGGGCGGGAAGACCCGCACCTCGGCCCGCTCGCCCGTGACCGTGATGCCCGGCAGCGCCGACGCCTTGCGCCACTCGGCGCCCCGCGCCCGCCGCACGACCTTCCGGATCCGGGCGTCCTGCCAGTCCCGCACGGCCCGCGCCCACTCGCCGTCCACCCCGTCGGCGCCGGTGGCCGCGCGCGCGTCGGACAGCAGCGTCAGCACCGCGCGCGCCGCCGTCTCCAGGGCGTCCGTACGGGCCGGGGGCGCGTCCTTCTCCATGCGGACCACGAGCGGCAGCACGAACTGCGGCGCCTCGTCGCGGGGGTCCTCCGGGCGGGCGGCACCGTCGGCGGCGGTCCCGGGGCTGGCATCGGGGCGGGTGTCAGGGCTGGTCACGCCCCCAGTCTGCCAGCCGTCAGATGAGCGGACCGCCCCGGCCGTTACTGTGGGCGCATGAGACTCAGGGGGGTCGGACGCCGGTACGGGCTGCGCGGGCCGTGGGTGCTGCGCGACATCGATCTCGACCTGCCGCGGGGCGCCCTGCTCCGCGTCGAGGGCGCCAACGGCAGCGGCAAGTCGACCCTGCTGCGCCTGCTCGCCGGCATCGACACCCCCACGGCCGGCCGGATCACCGGCCGCCCGCGCACCGCGTACGTCCCCGAGCGCTTCCCGGCCGCCCTGCCGTTCACGGCCGGCGGCTACCTCACCCACCTCGGCCGCGTCCACGGCCTCGGCCGGGCGGCCGCCGCGCGCGGCGCCGAGGAATGGCTGGAGCGCTTCGGCGCCGGCCGGCACGCCCGGACACCCCTGTCCGAGCTGTCCAAGGGCACCAGCCAGAAGGTCGCCGTCGCCCAGGCCCTCCTCGCCGACCCGGAGCTCCTCGTCCTGGACGAGGCGTGGACCGGCCTGGACCAGGCCTCGCGCGCCCTCCTCGACGAGGCGGTCACCGGCCGCGTCGCCGCCGGGGGCACGGTCGTCTTCGTCGACCACGACCCGCGCCGGCTCGCCGCACCGGTCCGGGGCGCGGCCGACGCCGTGCACCGGGTGGCGGGGGGCCGCCTGACGACGGAGCGGGGGGCGGGCGCGGTTGCCGTCTCCGGCCAGGACGGGCCGGGTGCTTCCGGCGATGCCGGGCCGTGTGTGCTCGCTGATGCCGAGCCGCGTGCCACGGGTGATGCCGACCCGCGCGTCCTCGTCGAGGCCGAGGGACCGGCCGGGGCTCCGCTGCCCCGGGACCTGCCGGGCGACCCGGCTCCGGTGCCCGTGGGTCCCCCCGCCCCGCCCGGCACCGTGCGGCTGACCGTCGCCGCCGCCCACTCGGACGCCCTGCTGCGCGCCCTCCTCGCGGCCCGGCCCGCCTGGCACATCCGCGCGGTGACACCTGCCGGGCCGCGGCCCTCCGCGCCGCCTGCCGACCCACGTCCCTCGTGATGCCCGCCGTTCCACCGTCCCGGCGTGAGTCGGCTCGCGGTCCTCGTGGCGCCTGCCGAGCCACCGGCCCGGTGGCGCCGCCCCGCGCCCGCGTCATGCCCGCCGAGTCACGTCCCCGTGACGCCCACCGGCTTCCCGGACCCGCCGTGTCCACCCGCTTCCCGCCCGCCGACCGACGCCGAGAAGAGCCGCACCGATGACCGCACTCCTGCGCTACCAGGCCGCCCTGCTGTGGCGCTCGCACCGCTGGCTGCCGCCGCTGATGCTCTACGGCATCCTCATGGTCATCGGGGTCCAGCACGGCGAGCCGGTCCTGGACTCCTTCGGCTACGCCGCCGGGGTGCTGCTGCCCGTCGCCGCCTGGCTCGTCCGGGTGTGCGTCACCAACGAGCCGCCCGCCGCCCGTGACTGCGCCGCCGCCGCGGCCGGGCCCGGCCGGGTGCACCTCGCCGGGATCCTCACCGCGCTGGGCGCCTCCACCGTGCTCGCCGCCGCCGGGACCGGCGTCGTCGCCGCCATCGGCGACCCGCGCAGCGCCGACCACCAGGTGTCCGTGGACCTCTGGCCCGCCACCGCGGCCGGTCTGGCGGCGGCCTTCGCCTGCGCCCTGCTCGGCACGGCCGTCGGCGCCCTGTGCAACCGGCCGGTGCTGCGCAGCACCGCCTGGGCGGTGCCGTCGACCGGGTTCGCCGCGATCCTGGTCCTCTTCGCCGGCGGCTCGCCCGCGCGCGCCGCCGTGACCGGGCTCGTCACCGGCTCCCGCAGCGGCACGGTGCCGTTCTCGCCGCTGCCCCTGGCCGGAGCCCTGGCGCTGACGGCGGCGGCGGTCGCCGTGGCGTGCGCGCTGGCCGGACGACGGGCGTGACCCGGCCGTGAGGAGCGCCCCGGGGTGGGCGACCATGGAGGGACGCGCGGATGAACACCCGGACGGGCGCGCGGACCGACGGAGGAAGACATGGAACGCACGGACGGGCGCCCCGCCACCGCGGTGACCCCCGCCGCCCCCGCCGCCTTCGCGGACTGCGTGCACTGCGGCGAGCCCACGGAGCACCCGGCGGAGCGGCCGGGCATCACGCTCTGCCCCGTCTGCGAGTGGCAGGAGGCCCAGCGCACGGCCTGCTCGGGCTGACGGGGCGGGAGTCCGACGGGCCGGGGCGGTCTCCGGCCGCCCTGGACCGATGCCGCCCGCGTGTTCCCGCTACGGGATCTGAACGGGCGGCCCCGGCCGACCTGGACTGCCCCGGCGGACCTGGAGCGTCCAGTTCCGGGATCTGAACGGTCCGTCCAGGCCGCCCCGGCCTTCCCGGCCGTCCCCGACCGCCCGTTCCGGGCTCGCCGGCCCCCGAGCTGCCACGGGCCGGCGGTGATCCGTCCCCGCCCCGTCCCTCCGGCCTCAGCTCCCGGAGCTCCCGGAGCCCCCTGCGATCAGGTCCGAGACCCGTACGAACTCGTAGCCCCGCGCCCTCAGCTCGGGCACGATCCGCCGCACCGCCTCTTCCGTGGTGGGCGCCGCGCTGCGCGTGCAGTGCATCACCACGACCGAGCCGGGCTTCACCTGCGCCAGCACCTGGTCCGCCACCGGCCCCGCCTTCTTGGCGAAGGCGTCACCGCTGACCACGTCCCACTGCACGGCCGTCACCTTCGCGGGCGCGACGGCGCGCAGCGCGGCGTCGTCGTAACACCCGCCGGGGAAGCGGAAGTACGGGACCATGTTCCGCACCCCCGCCGTGCGGAAGGCGTCGAACGCGCGCTCCACATCGGCCCGGGCGCCGCCGCGCGGGACGGTCGGCAGCCCGTAGCAGGGGGTGGCGAAGGCGTGGTGGCTGTACGAGTGGTCGGCGACCTCGAAGAGGGAGTCGCCGCCGATGGACCGGGCCTGGTTCGGGTACTGCTCGGCCCACCGGCCGGTCATGAAGACCGTGGCGGGCACCTTGAGCCTGCGCAGCGTCGTGATCAGCTCGGGGTTGTCGAACCGCTCACCGCGCGCGGCGCGCGGGCCCTGGTCCGAGGTCATGTCGGCGTCGAAGGTCAGCGCGACGCGCTTGGCGCCGCCGCGCTTCCCGTGGAAGAACACCGGAGCCCGGCCGTCGGACCCCACGGGGAGGGTGGGCGCGGCGGACGCCGCGGGGGAGGCGGCGGGGGTGGGACGCGCGGCGGCCGAGGAGGATGGGGCGGCCGGGGCGGCCGAGGACTTCCCGGAGCCACCGCCGCAGGCGGCGAGACCCCCGCAGAGGGCGAGGGCGGCGAACGATCGGACGATACGAGTCGGCGAGTGCACCGCAGCACCCTATGTCCGGCGGACGGCACGGACTTCCCCCGCTGCCGCCGGGGGCGCCCCCGGACGGCCCGTGCGGAATCCGGTCCGCCCGGCGTCCGGGGACACCGTGCGGTGGCGAGGCGGGGGCCCGGGGCGGAGCCCCGGTCCGGGAAGGGGCGGGTAGGGGAAGACCCGCCGTCCCCCTACTCCGCGACCAGCGACTTCGCGTCGCGCGCCAGCGCCGTCAACCGCGAGATCGCCCGGAAGTACTTCTTCCGGTAGCCCCCGTTCAGCATCTCCTCGCTGAACAGCTCGTCGAACGGCCGCCCCGAGGCCAGCACCGGCACCTCCCGGTCGTACAGCCGGTCCGCGAGGACCACCAGGCGCAGCGCCGTGGACTGGTCGCCGACCGGCTCCACGCCCGTCAGGCACACGGCGCGCACGGAGTCGCACATGGCGCCGTAGCGGCTCGGGTGGACCTTGGAGAGGTGGCCGAGGAGGGACGGGAAGTCGTCCAGGGAGGCGCCGGCGGTCGCGTACGCCGTACGGGTGACGGTGTCGTCGTCGAACGGCACCGGGGCCTGCGGCAGGCCCCGGTGGCGGTAGTCCTCGCCGTCGATGCGCAGCGGCCGGAAGTGCGCGGACAGGCCCTGGATCTCGCGCAGGAAGTCGGCCGCCGCGAAGCGGCCCTCGCCGAGCTTGCCCGGCAGCGTGTTGGAGGTGGCGGCCAGGGCCACGCCCGACTCGACGAGCTTGCTCAGCAGCGACGAGACGAGCACGGTGTCGCCCGGGTCGTCCAGCTCGAACTCGTCGATGCACAGCAGGCGGTGGCCGCCGAGGGTCCGGACGGTCTGCTGGAAGCCCAGCGCGCCGACCAGGTTCGTCAGCTCCACGAAGGTGCCGAAGGCCTTCTGCTCGGGCGCGGCCGGGGTGGCGTGCCAGAGGGAGGCCAGCAGGTGGGTCTTGCCGACGCCGTAGCCGCCGTCGAGGTAGACGCCGCGCGGGCCGGCCGCGGGCTTCGCCTCGCGCCGGAACCAGCGCTTGCGGCCGGTGCCGCTCACGTCGCCGAGGCCGGCCGCGAAGCCGCCGAGCACCTGGACGGCCTCGGCCTGGCTGGGCTGCTTGGCGTCCGGTATGTAGTTGTCGAAGCGCACCGAGTCGAAGCGCGGCGGCGGCACCATCTCGGCGACCAGACGGTCGGCCGGTACGTGCGGGGCGCGCGAGGTGAGCGCGATGGGGGAGCCGGTGACCGGCCCGGCTATCGGGTCGGTGGCGCCGGTGGAACCCGGGGCGCTGGAGGCTGCTGCGGTGGAGGACGACACAGCTCTCCAGCCTAGTCGCTGTCCGCAGGGCTCAGGGCCCGGGAACAGCGAGGCATGTCACACTGCGGCCTATGCGACGCCTGTTCCCCCACCCTCTCACCCCGTCCGACATCGAAGACCGCACCTGGGACCTGGCCGAACTGGCCGAGGCCTACGCGTACCCCGACGCGCCCGGCACTCCGGGGGCGGCCGGTGGAGGGGCCCCCTCCGCGTGGCTGCGGGCCAACATGGTCTCCTCGCTCGACGGCGCCGCCCATCACGAGGGGCGCTCCCAGCCGCTGTCCTCCGACGCCGACATGCGGATCTTCGGCACTCTGCGGGGCCTCGCGGACGCCGTGGTGGTGGGCGCCGAGACCGTACGGCGGGAGGGGTACCGGCCCGCGCGGGCACGCGAGGCCTTCGCGGCGCGGCGGGCGGCGCTCGGGCAGGGCCCCGCGCCGGCGATCGCGGTCGTGAGCGCGGGTCTCGATCTGGACTTCTCGCTTCCGCTGTTCACCGCGCCGCTGGTGCCGACGCTCGTCCTCACCGGCGCGGAAGCGCCCGCGGACCGGGTCCGGGCGGCGCGCAAGGCCGGTGCCGAGGTGGTCGTCGTGGGCGAGGGGCGGCGGGTCGACGCCGCGCGGGTGCCCGGCGCGCTGGCCGAGCGGGGGCTGACGCGGCTGCTGACGGAGGGCGGGCCGAAGCTCCTCGGCCAGTTCGTGGCGGCGGGCGTGCTGGACGAGCTGTGTCTGTCGCTGGCCCCGGTGGCGGTCTCCGGTACGGCGGCCCGGATCGTGAACGGCCCGCCCATCGCGGTGCCGGAACGATTCACCCTGGCCGCGGTCATAGAAGAATCGGGTTTCCTCTTCACCCGGTACCACCAGATCTGACAATCGGCGGAATTTCCTCTTCCGGTTACCTGTCGATGGGCAGAATTGAGTCGGACGCGCCCCGAGGGGCACGTGATCAAAACAGGCGGGCCCAGGGGGGCACGCGCAGGATGGTTTCTGTTGGGCCGGTGGCCCACGAAGGAGAAGGGCTTCCACCGTGTTCACGAGCGTATTGATGATCGAGCAACCTCTGTCCGCCGCGGACGTCGACTTCGTCACCACCCTTCACGACGACACGATGTCCTTCATCGTCCTCATGCAGCCGAGAGGTGCCGAGGACCGGCTGCTGCGCGCCATCGACGACGTCGCCCTCGGCGAGCTGGAACAGGCGGTCCACGAGGCCGACGAGCCCGAGGGCGAGCAGGCCCGCCGCCCGGCGGCCCTCGCGCTGGAGCACTCGCTGCGCTCCCTGCGGGACGCCGGCTGCGAGGCCGTCGGCCAGCTCATCGAGGGGCACCCGCTCGACCTGCTGCGGTCGGTCGTGGACCAGACCCACGCCGACGAGGTGATCGTGCTGACCGCCCCGCACCTGGTCGAGGAGTTCTTCCACCGCGACTGGGCCTCCCGGGCGCGGCACAAGGTCGGCGTGCCGGTGCTGAAGCTCTACGCCCACAACGACGAGGAGTGACCCCGGCGGGTGGTGCCGGGGTCCGGGCCGGGTGACGCCGGGGGCGGGCCGGGTGGTGAGGGGGCCCGCCGGGCGGCACCTGTGCCCTGCCGGGTGGTGAGGCGGCTCTGTCGGGTGCCGCCTGGGCCCCGCCGGGCGGCGGCCAGGGCGGGGCTAGGCCTCCGCCAGCCGGCCGTCCCGCATCACCAGCACCCGGTCGGCCCGGCCGAGCAGCGCCCGGTCGTGCGTGACCAGCACCGTCGCGGTGCGGTGCCGGCGCGTCACCTCGGCCAGCAGCTCCACCACCCGCTCGCCGCGCTCGTGATCCAGCGCCGAGGTCGGCTCGTCCACCAGGAGGACGGACGGACCGCCGAACAGCGCGCGGGCGATGTTCACGCGCTGCCGCTCGCCACCGGACAACCGGTGCGGGCGGCGGCGCCGCTTCGCCGCGTCCAGGCCCACCGACTCCAGCAGCTCGCCCGCCCGGCCGCGGGCCTCCCGCACCCGCCCGCCCCGCAGGTGCGTGACCGCCAGCAGCTGCTCCTCGGCGGTCAGCGACGGCAGCAGGTTGGCCTGCTGGAACACGATGCCGATCCGCTCGCGGCGCAGCGCCGTACGGTCCCGGTCGCTCATCCGTGCCGTGTCCCGGCCCGCGACGGTGACGCGGCCCGTGTCGGGGCGCAGCAGCGTCGCCGCGACCGCGAGGAGGCTCGACTTCCCGGAGCCGGACGGCCCGGCGACGGCCACCAGCTCGCCCGGGGCCACGGCCAGGGACACCGCGTCCAGGGCCGTCAGCCGGCGGTCGCCGTCCGGATAGGTGAGCGTCACGCCTGCCAGGGACAGGGCGGGGGCACCGGTGCGGGGCAGCGGCTCCCGAGGGGAGGGAGCGGGCGGGGAACCGGGCATGTCAGGGGCGGTCATCGGTTGGCTCCCAACGCGGTCAGCGGGTCCACGGACGTGATGCGGCGCACGGCCAGCGCGGAGCCGGCCAGCCCCAGCAGCACCATCGCCGCCACGGGCACGGCCACCGTGGCCGCCCCCAGTTCGAAGGGCACCGCCGCCGAGGCCAGCGCCCCGCCGGCCGCTCCCGCCGCGGCGCCCAGCCCGGCCCCGGCGACCAGGACCACCGCGGCCTGCCCCAGCGCGTCCCGCACCAGATAGCCGCCGCTCGCGCCCACCGCCTTGAGCACCGCCACCTCCGGGCGCCGCTGCACCGTCCACACCGTGAAGAAGGCGCCCACCACCAGCGCGCTCACCACGAACAGGAAGCCCTGTACGAGCTGGAGGGTGCCGTGCTCGGCCGCGTAGCCGTCGATCCCGTCGAGCGCCTCGGCGACCGGCACCGCCCGCGTCGTCCGCGCGGCGTCCCCCGAGGGGCCGCCGGAGCCCGTGACCGCGAGCGTCGTCGGCCCGGCCTGGTGGCCGACGCGCTGCCAGGTGGCGAGCGTCGTCCACACGCTCGGCGCGTGCCCGTGGCTCCGGTCGGCGGTGATCCCGGAGACGGTCAGCTCCTCGGCGCCGAGCGTGACCCGGTCGCCCACCCGGATCCCGGCCTCGCGGGCGACCCGCTCGCCGACCGCCAGGCCGCCGTCACCAGGTGCCTCACCCGCCACGAGCGCCGGCCGCAGCCGCGCGGACGTGCCGAACGCGCTGACCGACTCCGCCTTGCCGTGCGCCGTCAGCCGCGTCATCGCCACCCCCAGCGGCTCGGCCCCGCGGACCCCGGGCGCCGCGCGCCAGGCCCGTACCTGTCCGTCGTCGAGGGCGCTGTTCGAGAACGACACCTCCGGTGCGGCCCCGGCGGGCGCGCCGAAGACCACGCGGTCGGCGGGCAGGCCCGCGACGGCCGACGTGGCCTCGCGGGCCAGCCCGCCCGTCAGGCCGTAGAGGAAGACGACCAGGGTGGTGATGAGCGCGACGACCGTGGCCATGAGGGCGAACCGCCCCCGGGCGAAACGGATGTCACGGAGCGCGACGAACAAGGACCCCTCCCGGGTTCTGATCAGGACCCCTCCACCGTGCCGCGCGCGGGCCGCCCCGCCATCAGGGCAAGGGCTGGTCCGCACCCGGTCCGTCCGGTGCACCCGAAAATCAATCGAACGGTTGAGGGTCGTCCGGAGGGCCCCGCCGAGGGGGAGCCGTACGCTCGATGGGGTGACCCCCACCCCCGCTCCCCACGCGACGGCACCGCGCGCCCGCGCGCACGCTCTCCTCGCGCGCTCCCGCCCGCGGCGACGCGCCGGTGCGGCCGTCGCCGAGGCGCCGTCGCTGCGGCTGGTCCGCCTCGCGCTGCACGGGGCGTTCTACGCCCTGCTCGCCGTCGCCCTCGGCCCGTCCCTCCTCGGGCAGGAGCCCCCGGCCGTCCCGGCCCTCGGCCTGCTGCTCGCCGCCGCCTACGGCGCGGGCGTCGTACGCCGCACCGCACGGCCCGGCCTGTGGCTGACCGGCGTCACCGCGCTGTGGCTCGCGCTCCTCGCCCTGGACCACGGCTTCAGCTACGTCGCCTTCCCGCTGTTCTTCCACTTCCTGCACGCCCTGCCGGTGCGCTGGTCGCTGCCCGCCGTCGCCGCCAGCACCGCCGCCGTCGTGGCCGCCCAGGCCACCGCCCCCGGCGGGCTCACCGCCGCCAAGGTCATCGGCCCGGTCGCCGGTGCCGTCGTCGCCGTCCTGACCGCCTACGGCTACGCCGCCCTCTACCGCGAGAGCGCCCGCCGCCAGAGCCTCATCGACGACCTCGTCCGCACCCGGGACGAGCTCGCCGCCGCCCAGCGGGAGGCCGGCCGGCTCGCCGAACGGCAGCGCCTCGCCCGCGAGATCCACGACACCCTCGCCCAGGGCCTCTCCAGCATCGTCCTGCTCGCCCGCGCCGCCGAGACCGCCGACCCCGAGACGTCCCGCGCCCATGTGCGCGAGGTCGGCCGGACCGCCGCCGACAACCTCGCCGAGGCCCGCCGCTTCGTCCGGGCCCTCACCCCGCCCGCCCTGGAGGACACCCCGCTGCCCGAGGCGCTGCGCCGCGTCACCGCCCGTACCGCCCCCACGGCCGCCTTCCGCCTCGACGGCGAGCCCCGCGCCCTGCCCGTCGAGACCGAGGTGGCCCTGCTCCGCCTCACCCAGGAGGCGCTCGCCAACGTCACCCGGCACGCCCGCGCCGAGCACGCCGCCGTGACCCTCTCCTACCTCGACGGAGAGGTCACCCTCGACATCTACGACGACGGCGTCGGCTTCACCCCGGGCCGGGGCCCCGCCGACGGCCGCCGCACGTTCGGCCTGCACGGCATGCGCGAGCGCATCGCCGAGCTCGGCGGCACCCTGACCGTCGAGTCAGCCCCCGGCGAGGGCACCGCGGTCGCCGCCACCGTGCCCGTACGCCCCGCCGCCCCGGCCGGAGCTCCGGAGCCCGGCGCCCTGGAGGCCGCGTGATCCGGGTCCTGCTCGTCGACGACCACCCCGTCGTCCGGCGCGGGCTGCGCGCCATGGTCGATGACCTGCCCGACGTGGAGGCCGTCGGCGAGGCCGCGGACGGCGCCGAGGCGCTGCGCCTCCTCCAGGACGGCGCGCGGCCCGACGTGGTCCTGATGGACCTCCAGATGGGCGCCGGCATGCACGGCGTCGAGGCCACCCGCCGGATCACCGCCCTGCCCGACCCGCCCGCCGTGCTGATCCTCACCACCTACAGCACCGACGCCGACATCCTCGCCGCGGTCGAGGCCGGTGCCACGGGCTACCTCCTCAAGGACGCGCCGCCCGAGGACGTCGCCACGGCCGTCCAGGCGGCGGCCCGCGGCGAGACGGTGCTGGCCCCGCCCGTGGCCGCCCGCCTGCTGGGCCGGGTGCGGGCCGGCCGCCCGACGCTGTCGCCCCGCGAGGCCGAGATCCTGGGCCTGCTCGCCGAGGGCCTGGCGAACAGGCAGATCTCCCGCAGGCTGTTCATCAGCGAGGCGACCGTGAAGACCCACCTCGTGCACCTCTACGGCAAGCTCGGCGTCGACAGCCGCACGGCGGCCGTCGCGGCGGGGCTGGCGGCGGGGCTGATCCGGGCGGTGTGAGACGGCGGGGCGGAGCCCCTGCGGGGTCCGGGAGACCGTTGACCGTCCCCGCGCCGACGGAGCCGGCCCGGCCGCCCCGGAGGGAGAACACGGGGGACCGGAGCGTCCCCTGTCCGCCCCTTCCCACGGGGTGCGGGGCTCCGCCGACACCCTGTCCCGCGCCCGCCGTCGGCCGGACGGGCTCACCCTCGACGGTTGCCGGCCGGTCCCGGCCGCGGGGCGGGGCCCTTTCCGGGGTCCGGGAGGCCGTTGACCGTCCCCCTTCCCACCGGGTGCGGGGCTCCGCCCGGGCCCCCGCCGACGTGCTGTCCCGCGCCCGCCGTCCGCCGGACGGGCTCGCCCCCGACGGTCGCCGGCCGGTCCCGGCCGCGGGGCCGAAACGCCCGTACGAGGCGATACCGGGCGCCCGTGGATCAGGGCGGCGGCGACGGGTGCAACAATCGGGGCGCTAAGACGTATCCACCTTTGCCGACCCCAGGGAGCACCGCACATGGCACCGGCCGTCCCCACGACGATGGACCGACCGCACTTCATCGGCATCGGCGGAGCCGGCATGTCGGGCATCGCGAAGATCCTCGCGCAGCGCGGCGCGGCCGTCGCCGGCAGCGACGCCAAGGACTCCGCGACCGCCGAGGCCCTGCGCGCCCTGGGCGCCACCGTCCACATCGGCCACGCCGCCGAGCACCTGGCCGAGGACGCCACCTGCGTCGTCGTCTCCAGCGCCATCCGCGCCGACAACCCCGAGCTCGCGGCCGCCGCCGAGCGCGGCATCCCCGTCGTGCACCGCTCGGACGCCCTCGCCCGCCTGATGGACGGCCTGCGCCCGATCGCCGTCGCCGGCACCCACGGCAAGACGACCACGACCTCCATGCTCGCGGTCTCCCTCGACGCCCTCGGCCTCGCCCCCTCGTACGCCATCGGCGGCGACCTGGACGCCCCCGGCTCCAACGCCCTGCACGGCAGCGGCGAGATCTTCGTCGCCGAGGCGGACGAGAGCGACCGCAGCTTCCACAAGTACGCGCCCGAGGTCGCGATCATCCTCAACGTGGAGCTGGACCACCACGCGAACTACGCGTCGATGGACGAGATCTACGAGTCCTTCGACACCTTCGTCGGCCGGATCCGCCCCGGCGGCACGCTCGTCGTCTCCGCCGACCAGGCGGGCGCCCGCGAGCTGACCCGGCGGGTCTCGGGCCGCTACGACATCGAGGTCGTCACCTACGGCACCGCCGAGGACGCCGACGTCCGCGTCCTCAAGGTCAACCCGCGCGGCCTGACCAGCGAGGTCACCGTCCTGCTCGGCGGCAAGATGCTGACCTTCACCGTCTCCGTGCCCGGCAGCCACTACGCGCACAACGCCGTCGCGGCCCTCGCCGCGGGCGTCGCGCTCGGCATCCCCGTGCACAACCTCGCCTCGGCGCTCGCCAAGTACACCGGCGTCAAGCGCCGCCTCCAGCTCAAGGGCGAGGCGAACGGCGTGCAGGTCATCGACTCCTACGCGCACCACCCCACCGAGATGACCGCCGACCTGGAGGCCATCCGCGGCGCGGTCGACGCCGGATCGCGCATCCTCGTCGTCTTCCAGCCGCACCTCTTCAGCCGCACCCAGGAGCTGGGCACCGAGATGGGCCAGGCCCTCGCGCTGGCCGACGCCTCCGTGGTCCTGGACATCTACCCGGCCCGCGAGGACCCCATCCAGGGCATCACCAGCGAGCTGATCATCGACGCCGCGCGGACCGCCGGCGCCGATGTGCGGCCCGAGCACGACATGGCCGCGATCCCGGACGTCGTCGCGGGAATGGCCCGCCCCGGCGATCTCGTTCTGACCATGGGCGCGGGTGACGTCACGGACCTCGGTCCGAAGATCCTGGCCCGCCTGGAGAGCTGACACCGGCAGGACGAAAAGTAAGGGGCGCGCGACATGGCGTACGAGGTCGAGAAGTCGGACGAGCAGTGGCGCGCGGAGCTGTCCCCGGCGGAGTACCAGGTGCTCCGCCGGGCGGGCACCGAGCCCGCCTTCCGCGGTGAGTACACCGACACCACCACGGCGGGCGTCTACTCCTGCCGTGCCTGCGGCGCGGAGCTGTTCCGGTCCACGGAGAAGTTCGCGAGCCACTGCGGCTGGCCGAGCTTCTACGACCCGAAGGACTCCTCCGCCGTCGAGCTGATCGAGGACCGCACGCACGGCATGGTCCGCACCGAGGTCCGCTGCGCCCGCTGCGGCTCGCACCTCGGGCACGTCTTCGAGGGCGAGGGCTATCCCACGCCCACCGACCAGCGCTACTGCATCAACTCCGTCTCGCTGCGCCTGGAGCCCACGGAAGGCTGATCCCCTGGGCTCTCCGGCCGGTCCGCCACGGGCCGGGGGTCAGCCCCTGGACAGGCCGCTCAGGCCCTTCTTCAGGTCGTCGTAGTTCATCACCGGGTGCATCTCGACCTCGGCCTCCATGTCGATGAAGAGCTTCTCCGCGACGGCGGGCATCTGCGAGGACTCCTCCATGTCGAAGACGAGGAGGCAGGTGCGCCCGCCGTCCAGGGCGGTGAAGTAGGCGGCCTCGGGCTTGAGCTGGTCCATCAGTTCCTGGATGAGCCCGGGCATCGAGCCGCTCTTGATCGCCTCGTTCCCCGCGCGGGTGTCCATCCGGGCTCTGAGCAGTGTGCGCATGGCGTCTCACTCCTCCGGTGCGACGCACCGCACCCGGCGCTCCGGCTCCGCGCACACTCAGGCGCGGATACGCCCTTCTCCAGGGTCTCCCCGACGCTTCCCGGCCGCAACGCGGGCCGTCCGGGGCCGGTCTCAGCCGCCGCGCAGCACGGCCGCCGACTCCGCCGGGAGCCGCAGCGATCGCGCGCCGCCTCCGGTGGACAGCTCCACCGGGCGCCACGCGGCCAGCACCTCCGCCGGGCCGTCGAGCGGGACCGCGGCCGGGCCGCCCGCCGGGTTGACGGCGACGCACAGGCCGCCCCGGCGCACCACCGTCACCAGGTCCCCGGTGACGGTGACGGCCGTGTCCGAGAGCGGCCCGGCCGTGAGCCCCGGCGTGGCGCGGCGCAGGGCGATCAGCGTCCGGTGCCAGTCCAGGAGCGCGCGGTGCGGCTCCCGCCCCGGCTCCGTCCAGTCCAGGCAGGAGCGCTCCCGGGTGGCCGGGTCCTGCGGGTCGGGGACGTCCTCGGCGGCCCAGCCGTGCGCCGCGAACTCCCGGCGCCGGCCGGTCCGTACGGCCTCGGCCAGGTCCGGGTCCGGGTGGTCGGTGAAGTACTGCCAGGGGGTACGGGCGCCCCACTCCTCGCCCATGAACAGCATCGGCGTGAACGGCCCGCACAGGACGAGCGCGGCGGCGCAGGCCAGCAGGCCGGGGGAGAGGCGGGCCGACAGCCGGTCGCCGACGGCACGGTTGCCGACCTGGTCGTGGGTCTGGGCGTACCCGAGCAGGCGGTGCGCGGGGGAGGCCGGGTCGAGCGGGCGGCCGTGGCGGCGGCCGCGGAACGAGGAGACGCCGCCGTCGTGGAAGAAGCCCCCCGTCAGCGTCTTGGCCAGGGCGTGCGCGGGATCGGCGGCGAAGTCGGCGTAGTAGCCCTGGGACTCGCCCGTGAGCGCGGTGTGCAGCGCGTGGTGGAAGTCGTCGTTCCACTGGGCGTGCAGACCCTGGCCGCCGGCCTCGCGCGGCGCCGTCGTCGCCGGGTCGTCGAGGTCGGACTCGGCGACGAGGAACAGCGGCCGGCCCAGCCGCGCGGCCAGCGCGTCGACGGCCCCCGACAGCTCGGCCAGGAAGTGCTTCGGCCGGGTGTCGGCCAGCGCGTGCACCGCGTCCAGGCGCAGCCCGTCGAGGCGGTAGTCCCGCAGCCACGCCAGGGCGCTGCCGGTCAGGTACGCCCGGACCTCGTCCGAGCCCGGCGCGTCCAGGTTGACCGCGGCCCCCCACGGCGTGTGGTGGGTGTCCGTGAAGTACGGGCCGAACGCGGGCAGGTGGTTGCCCGACGGGCCGAGGTGGTTGTGCACCACGTCGAGGACCACGCCCAGGCCCGCCGCGTGCGCCGCGTCCACGAACCGGGCCAGCCCCGCCGGGCCGCCGTACGGCTCGTGCACGGCCCACGGCGCCACCCCGTCGTAACCCCAGCCGTGCCTGCCCGGGAACGGGCACACCGGCATCAGCTCCACATGAGTGACCCCCAGCCCGGCCAGGTGCGGCAGCCGGGCGGCCGCCGCGTCGAAGGTGCCCTCGCGGGTGAACGTGCCGACGTGCAGCTCGTACAGGACCGCCCCCGCCAGCGGAGCCCCGGGCCAGTCGGCCTGCCAGGGGAAGAGGTCCGGGTCGACGACGGCGGACAGGCCGTCCGGCCCGTCGGGCAGCCGGCGCGAGCGCGGGTCCGGCAGCACCGGCCCGCCGTCCAGGGCGAAGCCGTAGCGCGCGCCGTCCGCGGCGGGGGCGGCGCGGCGCCACCAGCCGGTGCGGGCGGGGTCGGGCTCCATGGGGTGCGTGTGGCCTTCGAGGGCCAGTGCGACGTGTTCGGCTTCCGGCGCCCACACCTCGAACAGCACGGGGTGGCCCCTTTCGACGGTGACGACGGTGGTGCCCATGGTGCCGTGCGGGGGCCGCTGCGCGGGGCTTTTCCCCACCCCGCCCCTTCCCGAACCGGGGCTCCGCCCCGGACCCCGGTCCTCAATCGCCGGACGGGCTGAAATCAGCCCGTCCGGCGATTGAGGACACCGCGCGTCAGCGCGGAAAAGGGGGTCTGGGGGCGAAGCCCCCGGTTCGGGAAGGGGCGGGGTGGGGAAAGGCCCGCCGCAGGCGCACCCCGCCCCCACACCCGTCACCCCCGCTGATGCAACCCCCGCCCCGCCAGCGACAAGAACACCTCCCCCACCGCCTCCGACAACGTCGGATGCGGATGGACATGCTGCGCCACATCCGACGCCTCCGCGTCCCAGCCCACCACCAGCTGACTCTCCGCGATCATCTCCGACACGTGCGGCCCCACCAGATGAACACCCAGCACCCGCCCCCCACCCCGCTCCGCGACGACCTTCACCACACCGCCCCGGCCGTGCACCATGCCCTTCGCCACGGCCGTCAGCGGCATCGAGTTCACGTCGACCTCGTGCCCCCGCTCGCGGGCCTCGGCCTCGGTGAGGCCGACGGACGCGGTCTGGGGGCTGGAGTAGGTGACGCGCGGCACGGCGGCGTAGTCCACCGGCCGGGGCGAGCCGCCCGCCAGTGTCTCGGCGACCAGCAGTCCCTCGGCGAAGGAGGCGTGGGCCAGCCCCAGGGACGGCGGCGGCAGCAGGTCGCCCACCACGTGGACGCCCGGTACGGACGTCTCCAGGCGCGACCAGTCGGCCGGGGCGACGAAGCCCCGGGCGTCCGTGGCCAGGCCGGCGGCCGCCAGGCCCAGCCCGTCGGTGACCGGCACCCGCCCCACGGCGACCAGCAGCCGCTCGGCCACCACGGTACGGAGCTCCCCGCGGGCGTCGCGGACGCTCGCCCGTACGCCGTCCGCCACCACCTCGGCGCCCTCCAGCCGGGCGCCCACCCGCACGTCGATCCCGCGCTTCTTCAGACCGCGCGTCAGATGGCGGCCGACGTCGGCGTCCTCCAGCGGCAGCAGCCGGCCGGCCGCCTCCACCAGCGTCACCTCGGCTCCCATGGACCGGTGCAGCGAGGCGTACTCGACCCCGATCGCCCCGCCGCCCAGCACCAGCACCGAGCCCGGCAGCCCCGGCGCGAACAGGGCGTCGTCGCTGGTCACGATCCGCGAGCCGTCGGGCTCCAGACCGGGCAGCGTGCGCGGCCGCGAGCCCGTGGCCAGCACCACGCCGCGCCGGGCCGTCCACACGGCGCCCGCCTCGGCGCCGGAGTCGATCCGCACCGTCCGGGGCCCCGTCAGCGACGCCGAACCCCGCACCACCCGCACGCCGGCGTGCGCGAGGTGCCCCTCCACACCGAGGTGGTTGCGGGAGACGATGTCGTCGCGGGTCGCGGTGAGCGCGGACCAGTCGACGGAGTCCAGCGTCGCCTTGACCCCCCAGCGCTCGCGCGCCTCCGCGATGCCGTCGACCAGCTCCGCCGCGTGCAGCATCGCCTTGCTCGGGACGCAGCCCCGGTGCAGACAGGTCCCGCCGACCAGGTCGCGCTCCGCGAGGACGACGTCGAGTCCCAGGGCGGCGGCCCGCAGAGCGGTGCTGTAGCCCCCGGTGCCGCCGCCGATGACGAGGACATCTGTCGCGTACTCACGTGTTTCAGCCATGGCTCCACCCTGCGCCGTCAGGGATTATGAGTCCAACGCAATGTTTCGATCGGTTCGATGAGATCCCTTCATGAGATCCCTTCGTGAGGTCTCTTCATAAAGCCCGTCAGGGAGCACGCATGAGCCTGCGGCAGATGGAATACCTCGTCGCGGTGGTCGAGGAGGAGTCCTTCACCCGCGCCGCCGAGACGCTCAACGTCACCCAGTCCGCCCTCTCCCACCAGATCAAGGCCCTGGAGCGGGAGGTCGGCGGCCCGCTCCTGGAGCGGCGCCCCCGGGGCATCGGCCTCACCCCGATGGGCCGCGCCTACCTGCCGCACGCCGAACTCGCGGTGCGCAGCGCCGAACAGGCCCGGCGCGCCGCCAAGGCCGCCGCCGGCGCGGCCGGCGGCGAGCTGCACATCGCCTCGCTGCACGCGCTCGCCGTCGGCGTCATGCCGCCGCTCTTCGCCCGCTGGCGCGCCGCCCACCCGGCCGTCCGGCTCCACCTCCACGAGTACGCGACCACCGAGGAGCTGCGTGACCACATGGAGCGCGGCGTCGCCGACCTCGCGATCGGCCCACGCCCCGACGACTGGCCCGGCCCCGTCGTCCCCCTCGGCACGGAGCGGATCGCCCTGATCACCCACGCCGGCGACCCCCTCGCCGCACGGCCGGGGCCCGTGTCGGTGGCCTCCCTCGCCGACCGCGCGTGGGTCCGCTGCGCCCTGGAACCGGTGATCCAGGGGCGGCGCTGGCTCGACTGGGTCTGCGCCCAGGGCGGCTTCGCGCCCCGCACGGCCGTGTGGACCGAGCACTCCTCCACGGCCGTGCGGATGGCCGTCGCCGGACTGGGCCTCGTCGCCGCCCCCGTGCACATGGCGCGCGACGTGCCCGGCGCCGTCGTCCTCCCCACGGACCCGCCGTGGCGCCGCGAGCAGACGGCCTTCTCCCGCGTCGAGCTCACCGGCACCACGGCCGCCTTCGCCGGTCTCTGCCAGGAGCTGGCCTTCCCGGAACCGGAGCCGGAACCGGAGCCGGCCGGTCAGCCGCGCACCAGCAGCGCCACCGGATAGACGTCCAGCAGCTCCGCCAGTTCCACCCGCCCCGCCACGGCGCGGTCCGTCAGCAGCTCCCGCCAGCGGCCGCCGCCCGGCAGCTCCAGGGCCGTCCCCCGCCAGCCGCCCGCCTCCTCGAGCCGCCCGCGCAGCCGTGTCGCGACGGAGACGGCCGCGCCGGACCGGACGAAGGCCACGCAGTGCCCGGCGGCCGGGCCGAGGGCGGCCAGCGGGGTGTACGAGCCGTCGGCGCCGAACCACTCGGGGTGCGCCCGGCGCAGCCGCAGCGCGACCCCCGTGAGCCGCAGCTTCTCGGCGGACAGGCCGGTCGGCTCGGCGCCGGGGAAGTCCGGCACCCTCCGGTTGTCGGGGTCCACCAGGGCGGTGCGCAGGCGCTCGGTGCCCATGTACACCTCCGGCACGCCCGGCATGGTCAGGTGCAGCAGCGCCGCGCCCAGCGTGTTGGCCCGTACCGCCGGGGCCAGGGCCTCCTCCAGCGGCCCGAGCTCCGCGTGCGCCGGACCGCACGGCCCCGCCGCCGCGTACGCCTCCACCGCCGCCTCGTACGCGGCGTCCGGCTCCGTCCACGTGGTGCGCAGCCCGGCCTCCCGGACGCTCTTCAGCAGCGCCGGGGCCAGCCGCTCCGGATCGGCGGAGCCGAGCCCGAAGACGCTCTGCCAGGCCAGCCACGCCACGTGCGGGTCCGGCGCGGCGGCCTCGTACGCCCCGCCGCCGGACGGTCCCGCCACCCGGTCCATGAGCTCGCCCCACCGGTGCGGGAATTCGCTCAGGGCGGCGATCCGGGCCCTCAGGTCCGCGCTGCGCTTGGTGTCGTGGGTGGACAGGACCGTGCCGGTGGCCGGCCAGTCGCGCTGGATCCGGGCGCAGTAGGCGTGGAAGTCGGCGGGCGGCACCGCGGGCCGGTCCGGGACGCCGCCGACCTCCGTGGCCGACAGCAGGGGAGCGTGCCGGTAGAAGGCGGTGTCCTCCACGGACTTCGCGCGCAGCGCGGACGCGGTCTGGGCGAACCGGGCGCAGAAGTCCCGGTGCTCCGGCCCGGCCCCCAGGCGGCCCAGGGCGGCGTCCCGGACCGTCTCGACCACCAGGGCCTCCTCCGGCACGGCGAAGGCCGTACGCGCCCCCTGGGCGGCCTGGTCCAGCAGCGTGGCGTCCACGGGGGCGACCGGCTTCCCGGGGACGGCGTAGGGCCGGTAGACGGGCAGCCGGACGAGGATCTCGCGCAGCGCGGTGCGCAGCGCCCAGGGGGCGTGGTCGCGCAGCGGCAGCGAGATCTCGCAGAGCCGCCCGGCGCCGCGCACCAGCCGTTCGACCTCGGCGGCGAGCTCATGGGTGATCACCTTGTACGCGGCGCGGCGCTGCGTCGCGGGCCAGTCGCCGCCCCGGTCGGGCGGCAGGCCGGTGAAGGCGCGGTAGCGGGCGCCCAGCTCGGCGGCGCCCTCCGGGTCGACGAACAGGCCGTCGAGGTGGCGCAGGGCGTCGTAGCCGGTCGTCCCGGCCACCTGCCAGCCCGCGGGCAGCCGCTCGTCCCCGCTGAGGATCTTCTCCACCACCGTCCAGCGGCCCCCGGTGGCGCCGGCGAGCCGGCGCAGGTAGCCGGCCGGGTCGGCGAGCCCGTCGGGGTGGTCGACGCGCAGCCCGTCGAGCACGCCCTCGCGCAGCAGCTGGACCACCTTCGCGTGGGTGGCGTCGAAGACCTCGGGGTCCTCCACGCGGACCGCGATCAGCTGGGAGACGGTGAAGAAGCGCCGGTAGTTCAGCTCCGTCCGGGCCAGCCGCCACCACGCCGGCCGGTACCACTGGGCGTCCAGCAGCTCGGGCAGCGGCAGCCGCTCGGAGCCGGGCCGCAGCGGCAGGACATGGTCGCGGTAGCGCAGGACGCCGCTGCCGTCCGCGCCGCCCGGGGAGGCGGCGCCCGGTTCCACCCGGAAGTGCGCGAGCTCGTCGCCCAGCCGCCCGGCCAGCACCGGCAGCAGCACCTTCCCGCCGTGCTCCGACCAGTCGATGTCGAACCAGCGGGCGTACGGGGAGGCCGGCCCGTCGCGCAGCACCCGCCACAGCGGGCCGTTGAGCCGCAGGCAGGCGGGGACCGCCATGTGGTTCGGGACGATGTCGAGGATCAGCCCGAGCCCGTGCGCCCGGGCGGTCCGGGACAGCGCCCGCAGGCCCTCCTCGCCGCCCAGCTCCGCCCTTACGGCCGAGTGGTCGGTCACGTCGTAGCCGTGGCTGGAGCCCGGCACGGCCTCCAGGACGGGGGACAGGTGCAGGTGCGACACCCCGAGGGCGGCGAGGTGGGGCACTGCCCGCTCGGCTGCCCGGAAGGGGAAGCCGGGCTGGAGCTGGAGCCGGTAGGTGGCGGTCGGCGGCGCGGCGGTGTCGGGCGTCATGGGAACGTACGTACCCACAACGGGCGCCGTTGTCGCGGCGGACTACGCCGGGCGCTGCAACACCGTCAGGCTGCGGTCCGTCAGCGTCAGCCGGTCACCGGCCTGGACCTTGGGCCCGTCGGTCTCCACGCCGTGCGGGCGGGCGGTGTCCACCACGACCTGCCACTGCCGGCCGTGGTCCACGGGCACCACGAAGTCCAGCGGGGCGTCGTGCGCGTTGAACATCAGCAGGAACGAGTCGTCGACGATCGGCTCGCCGCGCGGGCCCGGCTCGGAGATCGCGCCGCCGTTGAGGAAGACCGTCAGCGATTTGGCGTGCGAGGCGTGCCAGTCGCGCTCGCGCATCTCGTCCCCCTCATGGGTGAACCACGCGATGTCCGAGAGCTCGTCGTGCGTGCCCTGCACCGGGCGGCCGTGGAAGAAGCGCCGGCGCCGGAAGACGGGGTGGTCCCGGCGGAGCCAGACCATGGCCCGGGTGAACTCCAGCATCCGGCGCGCGCGGGCGGTGGAGCCGTCGGAGGGGTGCGGCCAGCGCACCCAGGAGATCTCGTTGTCCTGACAGTAGGCGTTGTTGTTGCCGAGCTGGGTGCGCGCGAACTCGTCGCCGTGGCTGAGCATCGGCACGCCCTGAGACACCATCAGGGTGGCGATGAAGTTGCGCATCTGACGTTCCCGCAGGTCGAGCACCCCGGCGTCGTCGGTCTCGCCCTCCGCCCCGCAGTTCCAGGAGCGGTTGTGGCTCTCGCCGTCACGGTTCTGCTCGCCGTTGGCGGCGTTGCGCTTGTCGTTGTACGAGACCAGGTCGTGCAGGGTGAAGCCGTCGTGGCAGGTGACGAAGTTGATGGAGGCCAGGGGGCGCCTGCCGTCGCCCTGGTAGAGGTCGGAGGAGCCGGTCAGCCGGGACCCGAACTCGGCCAGGGTCGCGGGCTCGCCGCGCCAGAGGTCCCGGGACGTGTCCCGAAATTTGCCGTTCCATTCGGCCCACAACGGCGGAAAATTCCCCACCTGGTAGCCGCCCTCGCCGACGTCCCACGGCTCGGCGATCAGCTTCACCTGGCTGACGACCGGGTCCTGCTGCACCAGGTCGAAGAACGACGACAGCCGGTCCACCTCGTGGAACTGCCGGGCCAGCGTCGCCGCCAGATCGAAGCGGAAGCCGTCCACCCGCATCTCGGTCACCCAGTAGCGCAGCGAGTCCATGATCAGCTGGAGCACGTGCGGGCTGCGCATCAGCAGGGAATTGCCGGTGCCGGTCGTGTCCATGTAATAGCGCGGGTCCTCCGCGAGCCGGTAGTACGAGGCGTTGTCCAGACCCCGGAAGGAGAGCGTCGGCCCCAGATGGCTGCCCTCCGCCGTGTGGTTGTAGACCACATCCAGAATGACCTCGATGCCCGCCGCGTGCAGCGCCCGCACGGCCGACTTGAACTCCAGCACCTGCTGGCCGCGGTCGCCCCAGGAGGCGTAGGCGTTGTGCGGGGCGAAGAACCCGATGGTGTTGTAGCCCCAGTAGTTGGCCATCCCCGCGTCCACCAGCCGGTGGTCGTGCACGAACTGATGGACCGGCATCAGCTCGATCGCCGTCACGCCCAGCTCGGTCAGGTGCTCGATGACCGCCGGGTGCGCCAGGGCCGCGTACGTCCCCCGGATCTCCTCCGGCAGCGCCGGGTGGCGCATCGTCAGGCCCTTCACATGGGCCTCGTAGATGACCGTCCGGTGGTAGTCCGTACGCGGCGGCCGGTCGTCGCCCCAGTCGAAGTACGGATTGACCACCACCGACGTCATCATGTGCGGTGCCGAGTCCATGTCATTGCGCTTCTCCGGCCGCCCGAAGTGGTAGCCGTAGACCGCCTCGCCCCAGTCGACCTCCCCGCTCACCGCCCGCGCGTACGGATCGAGCAGCAGCTTGGCGGAGTTGCAGCGGTGCCCGCGCTCCGGCTCGTACGGGCCGTGCGCCCGGAAGCCGTAGCGCTGACCGGGCATGATGCCCGGCAGATAGGCGTGCCGCACGAACGCGTCGCTCTCGCGGAGCTCCACCGCCGTCTCCGAGCCGTCGTCGTGCAGCAGGCACAGCTCGATCCGCTCGGCGGCCTCGGAGAAGACCGCGAAGTTGGTGCCGGCGCCGTCGTAGGTGGCGCCGAGGGGGTACGCCTGTCCCGGCCAGACCTGCATGAGTCGACTCTTCCCGTTCGTCGTAGGGGATGCTCGGGACCGAACCGGCATCCTTGCCCAACCGAAGCCCTCGAGCCGCCCTTTCGGCAGATCTTCCCCAAAAGGAGCGCACCCACGGCTCCCTTCGGCTAGTCCGACCGGGTGACTGGCCCGTACCGGCCGCTGACCGGCCGGTTCCGCCCCACCCCGCTCGGCAGGCCCTCGCGCCCCGCCGACCGCCCGTCAGCGACCCGCCCGGGGAACCGTCGTGGACCTGCCGCTATGAAACGGCTCACTCCCGTCGCACGGGCCCGGGACAACACCTACGAAGGACGGGAGAGTTGGTGGAGGACCCGTCGCGTCCGGGTGCAGGGTCCGCCGCCCGCGCAGTAGTCTGCCTTGATCGTTGGACGGGGGCGGAAGGCGGTGCACTGGTGAGCTCGGGCGGGCTGGAGCTGCCCTCTGGAGACAGTTGTCCCGGGGGAGACGGTTCGGCCGACGCACCACCCGGCGCGGTCTCCGTGGCGCGGCCGATGGAGATCGGCGCGGCACTGGACTGGGACGCCGAGGCGTGGGGAGAGGTACGCACCCGCGCGCGGCGGGCCGGGCGTGCCTACATCTGGCTGAATCTCGTCGAACAACGGCTGCGGGCGGTCGTCGCCGCCGTGCTGCGGCCGGTCTACGAACCGGTCCACGGCGAGGACGAATGGGTGGTCGCCGCGGCCGGGCCGGCCGGCCAGGAATGGGTGCAGCGGGCCGTCGCCGTCCGGGAGGTCAGCCGCCGCAAGGGCTATCTGCTCGACCCGGCCGACGACAACGTCCTCAGCTTCCTCACCCTGCCGCAGCTGCGCGAGCTGCTCGTCCAGCACTGGCCGTGCTTCGAGCCGTACCTGGACGACCGGCGCGAGCTGGAGCTGGCGCTGGACGAGCTGGAGGTCACCCGCAACGTCGTCTCCCGCAACCGCGCGCTGTCCGAGACGGTCCTCGCGCAGGCCGAGCGCGCCTCGGCCCGGCTGCTCAACATCCTCGGCGGCGGCACGGGCGCGGGCGCGCCCTCGGCCGACCGGCTGCCCATCGACGCCGTCGAGGACCTCGTGGGCGACCGCTACGCCGATGTGGTGGGCGTCCACCCCGACCGGGTGCGCCTCCAGCGGCAGCTGCCCGTGGAGGACCTCTTCGGCAGCGCCCGCCGCCTCGACGCGGTGGGCATAGGCCTGAACCTCCTCGTGCAGAACTACTCGGGCCGGCGGCTCGTCCGCCTCGCCGAGTCCGGCTGCCGGGCCCGGCTGCTCTTCCTCAACCCCGCCAGCAGCGCCGTGCGGCGGCGCGAGCGGGAACTGGGGATCAAGAAGGGCGAGATGAGCCGGTCCGTCGAGATGAACATCATGCACATGCGGCGGGTGCGGGACCGGCTGCGGGACACCGCGGCCTTCGAGATCCGCGTCTTCGACGAGACGCCGCGCTTCACCGCCTACCTGGTCAACGGCGACGGCTCGGACGGCCTGGCGGTCGTCCAGTCCTACCTGCGCAAGGCCCGGGGCATGGAGGCCCCCGTGCTGGTGCTCCGGGGCGGCGGCAACGTCCTGCGGGACAACCGGAACCCCGATGACGGCACGCACGGGCTCTTCGAGACCTACCGCGAGGAGTTCGAGAGCGTCTGGGTGGACTCGCGGCCGGTCTCCTGAGGCGGCCGGCCGGGACTCCCGCGACGGCCGGTGCGCCTGACGGGCCATGGGACGTTGTCAGTGGGGCATGCGACGCTGAGGACCAGTCGGGGGAAGCACCACGAAGGGGGAGCGCCATGGGGTGGCATCAGGAGCTGCTGATCGGATTCGACCTGGAGACGACGGGCACGGACCCCACCGAGGCGCGCGTCGTCACGGCCGCCGTCGTCGAGACCAAGGCCGGAGAGGTCATCGGCCGCCGGGAGTGGCTGGCCGACCCGGGCGTCCCCGTCCCGGCCGAGGCCGCCGCCGTCCATGGCGTCACCACCGAGCGCGCGGCGCTGGGCAGGCCGGCCCGCGAGGTGGTCGAGGAGATAGCGGCCACCCTCACCGCGCACTGGGCCACGGGCGCGCCCGTCGTCGCGTACAACGCCTGCTTCGACCTGTCGCTGCTGGCGGCGGAGCTGCGGCGGCACGGCCTGCCGTCCCTGGGGGAGCGGCTGGCGGAGTCCGGCGCGGCGGGCGGGGAGACGGGCCCGGTCGTCGATCCGTACACGATCGACCGCGCCGTCGACCGCTACCGCAAGGGCAAGCGCACCCTGGAAGCGGTCTGCGGGGTGTACGGCGTGGCGCTGGAAGACGCCCACGAGGCGGGCGCGGACGCCCTCGCGGCGGTCCGGGTCGCCCTCGCGGTCGCCGAGCGGTACCCGGAGGTGGCCGGCCGGGATCTGTGGGAGCTGCACCGGGATCAGGAGCGGTGGTACGGGGAGTGGGCGGCGTCGTTCCAGGGGTGGTTGCGGCGCAAGGGGGATGTGGGGGCGGTGATCGATCCTCGGTGGCCGCTGCGGTGACGGTGTGGCCGCTGCGCGGGGCCTTTCCCCAGCCCCGCCCCTTCCCGAAACCGGGGAGGTCCCCGGGCCCCCGTTCCGCGCTCCGCGCGGTGGCCTCAAACGCCGGCCGGGCTGGATTGCCCGGTTCCGGGCAACGACTCAGCCTGTCTGGGGGCACCTCCCAGCGGTAGCTGGGGGAGTTCGAGGACCGGGGTCCGGGGCGGAGCCCCGCACGCGGCGGAGCCGCACATCGGATGCAGCGGGAAGGGGCGGGGTGGGGAAAGGCCCCGCGCAGCGGTACCCCCCGCACCCCACGCCGCCCCCACCGCCGTCACCCCACCCCCACCCGCAACACCTTCCCGTCACACGCCAAAATCTCCAGCTCCCGCCCGACCCCCCGCCCCACCCCCGGAAACCACACCACGACCCGCCGCCCACCACCCCCCATCCGCCAGCACCCCCGCACGGAATCCACCCCGTCACCCCGGCCGATCGGGTGGTCCACAAACACACCCCCCGCCAAGAACTCCATCCCCTTCCGCCCCCGCGCCGGCGGGAACGGGAAGTCGTCCGGGCGGTAGACCGTGACACCGGGTGAGTCCTCCTCGAAGGAGTGCACCCAGTACTGGAGGAGACCGGTGGGGGGCTCGGTCCCGAGTGGCTTGGTCATGCCTCATCCGCCTCTGCCGTCGCCGGGGACACCAGAAAGCGGAATAGCCTCTGGCACTTGCCCCCGGATTGTGTGATGCCCATCACTTCTCCGGACGAATGGGAGTTACGGTAATCGGTATCGGGCCCGACTTCCCCCACCACAGCCGCGCCGTGCGGCCATGCGAGGAGGTCCGGTGTGACCGAGAACCAGGAGACCGGGCGTGCGGGCAGGTCCCCCGAGAGTCTGCTCTGCGGGACCATGGAGGTCCACCGCCGGCTGCTCGACGAACGGCCCGAATACGCCACCGCCCGCGTGGAGGTGGAGAACCGCGCCTTCGCCTACGAGCGGGGCGACGAGGCCACCGCCCGCGCCGGGGTGACCCGGATCCCCGTCGTCGTCCACGTCGTCCACCGCACCGACGCGGAGAACATCGGCGACGCGCAGATCCGCAGCCAGATCGACGTCCTCAACCGCGACTACCGCAAGCGCAACCCGGACGTCGCCGGGACCCCGGCCGTGTGGCAGCCGCTCACCGCCGACAGCAGGATCGAGTTCGCCCTCGCCACCCGAGACCCCGCCGGGCGTCCCACCACCGGCATCACCCGGACCCGTACCGCGACGGCGGGCTTCGGCACCGACGACGCCGTGAAGTTCACGGCCCGGGGCGGCCACGACGCCTGGCCCGCCGACCGCTACCTGAACATGTGGACGTGTGTGCTGCGCCGTGGCCTCCTGGGCTACGCCCAGTTCCCCGGCGGCCCGCCCGCCACGGACGGGGTGGTCATGCTGCACTCGGCGTTCGGCACGACGGGCACCGCCACCGCCCCCTATGACCTCGGGCGCACCGCCACCCACGAGGTCGGCCACTGGCTGAACCTCTTCCACATCTGGGGCGACGACGGCACCGGATGCAGCGGCACCGACCATGTGGCCGACACCCCCAACCAGGGCGGCCCCAACTTCGGAACCCCCGTCTTCCCGGTCGTCAGCTGCGGCAACGCCCCCGACGGCGACATGTTCATGAATTTCATGGACTACACCGAGGACGCGGCGATGTTCATGTTCACCCAGGGCCAGGCCGCCCGGATGGACGCCACCCTCGACGGCCCGCGCTCCTCCTTCACGAGCGCCCCCGAGCCGGAGGGTCCCGCCTGATCCCGGCCGGAACCCGGAAGCCGGCGCCCGCAATATCAGGTCAAACAGTGATGCGAACGCGTCACCGAGACGGAAGTGGCTCCTTCGGTCCCGCCCCCGGATGCCAGAGTCCGGGTGCGGTGCCCGACCCGGGCGCCGGTGAGTGAACTACCTGACCCAAGGAGTTCTCCCGTGCGCAAGAGAACCACCACGCTTCTCGCGACCGCCACGCTCGCCGTCATGACGCTCGCGGGACAGGCGAGCGCCGCGCCCTCGGACCACGCTCCCTCCGCCGCACCGGGCACGGCGGCGGTGCGGCCCGGGACCACCGAGAGCCAGACGCTCTACGCGCCGTTCGCCCTCCACCACAACGAGTCGGTCAGCTCCAACACGGCCAGGCTCGTCATGCAGTCCGACGGCAACCTCGTCGTCTACGACGAGTTCAACAGGGCCCGCTGGGCGTCCAGGACGGTCGGCCAGGGCTGGTCGGCCCAGTTCCAGACGGACGGCAACTTCGTCGTCTACACCCGCAACGGCCGCGCGGTCTGGGACTCCAGGACCGCCGGGCACCCGGGATCGCGGCTGGCCGTCCAGGACGACGGCAACGTCGTCATCTACGACGGCAGCCAGGCCATCTGGTCGACGCGCACCGCTCACTGACCGCGGGAGCGGGGCTCCCGGCCGGGCCCGGTGAGGGCCCGGTCCACCGGCGTGGGGGACGCCCTCCGCTCAGAACGCGTGCCAGCGGACCGCCGGGTCGCCCTCGCGCAGGGACGCGACCCGGCGGCCGAACTCGGCGAGGGCCGCGGGGTTGCCCGGGGCGTGCTGGGCGACCCACGCGCAGCTCGCCGTCTCCCGGGCCCCGCGCAGGACCGCGCAGCCGTCCCACTCCCGGACGTCCCACCCGTAGGCCGCGACGAAGTCGTCGTACGCCCGCGGGTCCAGGCCGTACCGGTCGCGGCTGAGGGCGAGCACCACCAGGTCGTGCTCGCGCAGGTCGCCGGAGAAGGTCTCCAGGTCGACCAGGACCGGGCCGTCCGGGCCGACGTGGACGTTGCGCGGCGAGGCGTCGCCATGGATCGGACCCGGGGTCAGGTGCGGGGTCAGCGCGGCGGCCGCCGCCGCGAAGCCGTCGCGCCGCTCGCGCAGATACGCGGCGTCGGCGGGGTCGACGGCGTCGCCCGCCAGCCGCAGCCACCGCTCGACGCCGCCGAGCAGCTCGCGCCGGGGCAGCGCGAAGTCCGGCCGGGGCAGTCCGTGGACCAGCCGCAGCACCGCGGCGAGGTCCCGGGTGCCGGCCGGGCGGACGGATCCGGGGAGCCGGTGCCAGAGCGTCACCGGGTGCCCGCCGGTCTCCCGGACCACGGGCTCGGCCGCCCGTACGGCCGGGACGTCCAGCTCCGCCAGCCAGCCCGCGACGCGCAGTTCATGGGCGGCGCGCTCCCGCAGGGAGGCGTCCCGGCCCACCTTCGCCACCAGGCCGCCGGCGGCGAAGACGGCGTTCTCGCCGAGGGCGAGGAGCGTCGCGTCCGCCGCGGGGACCTCGGGGGCCGCCGCGGCGAGGAGTTCGCGCGCCCGGCGCTCGGTGAAGGCCGTGTCCTTCGCGTCCGCTGCGTCCACCACGTCATACCTCACTTGCCTCGAACCGGTCGCCCCCAGTCTCCCCTCCCACCGCGCGGGGCCGGTCGCCGGGCCCGCGAAATAGATTGCACGATACGTATCGTCTCGCATAATGTCGGGGGCATGAACCACCCGCAGCCTGCCCATATCGCCATGTTCAGCATCGCCGCCCCCGGGCACGTGAACCCCAGCCTGGAGGTGATCCGGGAGCTCGTCGCCCGGGGCCACCGCGTCACCTACGCCATCCCCGAGTCCTTCGCGGGGCTCGTCGCCGGCACCGGCGCCGAGCCGGTGATCTACACCTCGACCCTGCCGACCGAAGCGGACCCGGACGCCTGGGGCAGCGAGCTCATCGACCACTTCGAGCTGTTCCTCGACGACGCGATCCAGGTGCTGCCGCAGCTCGCCGCGGCGTACGAGGGCGACGAGCCGGACATGGTGCTCTACGACATCACGGCTTACCCGGCGCGGGTGCTGGCCCACCTCTGGGACGTGCCGATCGTCCAGCTCTGCCCGAACCTGGTCGCCTGGAACGGGTACGAGGAGGAGGTCGGGAACGCCCTGCTCGACCCGATCAAGCGGAGCCCGCGCGGTATCGCCTACTACGAGCGCTTCACCGGCTGGCTCGCCGAGCACGGCATGGACATCCACCCCGACCTCTTCATAGGCCTCCCCGACCGCTGTCTGGCCCTCATCCCGCGCGCCATGCAGCCGCACGCGGACCGCGTCGACGAGGTCCGCACCACCTTCACCGGGCCCTGCCGCGGCGACCGTTCGCACCAGGGCGCCTGGGAGCGGCCCGCCGGCGCGGAGCGGGTCCTGCTGGTCTCGCTGGGCTCCACGTACACCAAGCAGCCCGCGTTCTACCGCGAGTGCCTCGCCGCCTTCGGTGACCTGCCCGGCTGGCACGTCGTCCTCCAGATCGGCAAGCACGTCGACCCGGCCGAACTCGGAACGGTGCCCGCCAACGTCGAGATCCACCGGTGGGTGCCGCAGGTGTCCGTCCTGGAGCAGGCGGACGCCTTCATCACCCACGCGGGCATGGGCGGTTCGCAGGAGGGCCTCGCCTGCGGCGTGCCGATGGTCGCCGTGCCGCAGGCGGTCGACCAGTTCGGCAACGCCGCGCTCCTGGAGGAGCTGGGGGTCGGCCGGCACGTCCCGGCGGAGCGGGCCGACGCCCGGACCCTGCGGGAGGCCGTGCTCTCGCTGGTGGACGACCCCGAGGTGGCCCGCCGGTCGGCCCGGCTCAAGGCGGAGCTGGCGGCCGAGGGCGGCACGCCGCGCGCGGCGGACCTCGTCGAGGCGGAGCTGGAGCGCGCGGTGTCCGTGTGTAGCTGATATTGCATCAGCAATGAAACAGCCCACGCGCAAAGGAAGTTAGTCATGTGTCTTTCAAGTAAAACGTGACAGCCTCCGTCAAGAGGGCTGTCCAATTTGCCGTCGTTCAAAGGGGTTTGAAGATACGCAATGACGTTGCGTATGTCACACCTGCGTGCGGATGTTGAATTGAGCGCGTCAACCCTGACAGGGTTTCGAACACCCGGAGCAAGAGCTTCCGTTGCTCCGGATGCGTTGCGAAACGCGCAATTCCCCCCCCACATCCGCACGAGGAGGAACCTCGTCATGGCATCACACAAGCGCGCCGGAAAGCGACGGCTCGTACTGGCGATATCCGCCGCGGCGGCCGTCACGGCAGGGGCCACCCTGCTCGCCCTGCCGGCCGGCGCCGCTCCCGCCGAGGGAACCGTCTACGGCACGGACGCCAAGGGCGCGATCGACGGCAGCTACATCGTCCTGCTGAAGGACGGCGCGAGTGCCAAGGGCGCCCACGCCATCGCTTCCTCGCAGGACAAGAAGGACCTCGCCGCCCGCTACGGCGGCAAGCTCAACCGCAGCTACGACTCGGCCGTCCACGGCTTCTCGGCCAGCGGCCTCGACTCCACCGAGGCCAAGCGGCTCGCCGCCGACCCGTCCGTCGCCAAGGTCGTGCAGAACCACACCTTCAGCATCAACGCCACCCAGGAGGCCCCACCCTCCTGGGGGCTGGACCGGATCGACCAGGCCGACACCAAGGGTGACGGCAAGTACGACTACCCGGACGGCGCCGGTGAGGGCGTGACCGCGTACGTCATCGACACCGGCGTCCGCGTCAGCCACAAGGACTTCGGCGGCCGCGCCACCTCGGGCTTCGACGCGGTCGACGGCGACGACAACGCCGACGACGGCAACGGCCACGGCACCCACGTGGCCGGCACCATCGCCGGAACCGCGCACGGCGTCGCCAAGAAGGCGAAGATCGTGGGCGTCCGGGTGCTCGACGCCAACGGATCCGGCTCCACCGAGCAGGTCGTCGCGGGCATCGACTGGGTCACCAAGAACCACAAGGGCCCCTCCGTCGCCAATATGAGCCTCGGCGGCGGCGCGGACGAGGCGCTCGACGCGGCCGTCCAGAAGGCCATCGCCTCCGGCGTCACCTTCGCCGTCGCGGCGGGCAACGAGTCCGCCGACGCCGGCAAGGGCTCCCCGGCCCGGGTGAAGGAGGCCATCACCGTCGCCTCCAGCACCGAGAGCGACCAGCAGTCCGACTTCTCCAACTTCGGCGCCTCGGTCGACATCTACGCCCCCGGCTCGGAGATCACCTCCGACTGGAACGACAGCGACACCGGCACCAAGACCATCTCCGGTACCTCCATGGCCACCCCGCACGTCGTGGGCGCCGCCGCGGTCTACCTGAGCGGTCACAAGGACGCGACCCCCGACCAGGTCGCGGCCGCCCTCGTCCAGGGCGCCACCCCGGACAAGATCTCCAACCCCAGCGCGGGCACGCCCAACAAGCTGCTGAAGGTCGTCAAGTAGCGGAGCCACCGGCTCCGGAGCACCCCTCGCATCCCGACTGACACGGCCGGAAGGGCCGTACGGCCGGTCGTCGCGCCCCACCCCCACGGGGCGCGACGGCCGGCCTCGCCGCGTTCCGCTCCGGCTACAGTCGCCCTGGTCAGCCCCTTTCGTATTCCGTATGACAGGAGTTCACCGTGACGGCCGCGATACTCGGCTTCGCCCTCTTCTCCCTCCTGGTGGCCATGGCGCCCGGCCCCGACACCCTGCTCGTCCTGCGCAACTGCCTGCGCGGCGGGCGCCGTACGGGCACGGCCACGGCCCTCGGCGCGGCGGTCGGCTCCCTCGCCTGGGGCGTCGCGGCGGCCTTCGGCCTGGCGGCGGCGCTCCAGCGCTGGGACACGGCCTTCACCGTCGTACGGCTCGTGGGCGCCGCGTACCTGGTCCTCCTCGGCGCCCAGGCCCTGTGGGCCCACCGGCCGCGGCGCGGCGGCGCGACCGCCGGCGTGGCAGCGGCGGAGGAGCCGGCGTTCGCGCGGGCCGGCCGGGCGCCCGGCGTGGCCGAGGCGTTCCGGCAGGGCCTGCTGAGCTGCCTGCTCAACCCCAAGGTGGGTGTCTTCTTCGTCGCGGTCGTCCCGCAGTTCCTGCCGGAGGGCGGCTCGCCGTTCGGTACGACGCTGCTGTTCGGGGTCGTCGACGCGGTCGTGGCGGCGGCGTGGATGGTGCTGGTCGCGGTGTGCGCGGCCCGGATGGTCTCCTGGCTGCGCCGCCCGAGGGTGAACCGGAACCTGGAGCGGGCCACCGGCGGGGTACTGGTCGCGCTGGGCCTCGGGGCGGCGGCGGAGTCGGTCTGAGGCTCCGCCGCCGCGCGCTCAGACGCCGGAAGGGCCCGCGGACCCGGCCCGTCCGGCGGGCGAGGACAGCTCGGGAAGGAGCGGGGCGGTGAGCGGGCCCTCCGCCCCCACCTCGTCGTACCGGCGCACCACGAGCCGACCCACCTCCGGCGCCGCCCCCAGTACCCCCGCCAGCACATCCGCCTCCGCCGCCCCGTGCGCGATGCGGTCCGGGAGCCGCCCCGGCGCCAGGACGTACGGCGCCACCACCACCCGCCGCACCCCCTCCGCCCGCAGCGCCCGCACGGCGTCCTCCGTACGGGGCAGCCGGGCCGAGGCGAACGCGGGGCGGACGGCGCGCCAGCCGCCCGTGTGCCGCCACTCCCGGGCGAGCGCGGCGAACTCCTCGGCCGCCGCCGGGTCGGAGGAGCCCGCCGCGGCCAGGACGACCCCGGTCGAGCCCCGGTCGGCGGCGCCCACCCCGGCCTCGCGCAGCCGCCGTTCGAGCGCGGCCGTCAGCAGGGGCGACGGCCCCAGCACCGCCGCCTGCCGGATCCGCAGCCCGGGCAGCCGGGCCGCCGCCCCGCGCAGCACGGCCGGGAGGTCCACCTTGGCGTGGAACGCCCGGCCCAGCAGCAGCGGCAGCGCCACCACCTCCGTCACCCCGTCCGCGGCCAGCCGCTCCAGGGCCCGCGGCACGCCCGGCGCGCAGAGGTCCAGATAGGCCACCTCGGTACGGAGCCCCGGCCGCAGCACCGTCACCACCGCGCGGAGCGCCTCCACCGTCGCCGCGTGACGGGCGTCCCGGCTGCCGTGCGCGACGAGCAGGAGAGCCACGGCCGCGCCCCTTACCGGCCGCCCGCCGCCGCCAGCCCGCGGACGCGCAGCACACGGCGCTCCAGCGGGCTGAAGACGATCAGGTCGATGGCGATTCCGACGAACAGGATGAGGATGATGCCGAGCAGCACCCCCGGCATGTCGGAGTCGGTGCGCGAGTTCTCCAGGAACTGCCCCAGCCCCAGCCCCAGGTCGGGGGAGGAGGCGATGAGCTCGGCGGCCATCAGCGACCGCCAGGAGAACGCCCAGCCCTGCTTGAGCCCCGCGATGTAGCCGGGCAGGGCGGCCGGCAGCAGGACGTGCCAGGCGCCGCGCGCCCCGGTGGCGCCCATGGTGCGCCCGGCCCGCAGGTAGAGCGGCGGCACCTGGTCGATGCCGGACACCAGGCCGTTGGCGATCGACGGCACCGCGCCCAGCAGGATCACCGCGTACATCGCCGAGTCCGTGATGCCCAGCCAGATCACCGCGGCGGGCACCCAGGCGACGGACGGCAGCGACTGGAGGCCCGAGAGGATCGGGCCCAGGGCCGCCCGGACGAACCGCACCCGGGCGACCAGCAGGCCGAGCGGCGTGCCGATCGCGAGCGCGGCGAGGAACCCGAGCAGGCCGCGCGAGACGCTGGTCCAGACGATGTCCAGCAGGGTGCCCTGGAGCCACAGTCCGGTGAGGCTGTCCCAGACCGCCGACGGGTCGGGCAGCTTGTAGTCGTCCGTGACCCCGGCCAGGACCAGGAGCTTCCAGACGGCGACCACGAGGAGCACCGCCAGCACCGGCGGCAGCACCTTGTGCAGCAGGACCTCGGTGAACGACGTGCGCTTGACCTGTACGGACTCCAGGGCGTCGAGCCCGGCCTCCAGACCGGCCAGGTCCTGGGGCTCCGCGGGCGGGCGGGGCGCGGGGGCCTCAGTGCTGGCCATGGCGGCGGATCTCCTTGCGCAGTTCCTCGGTGATCTCCACGGACAGGTCCGCGACGGCCGCGTCCTCGATGCGACGCGGCTGCGGTATGTCCACCGCCCACTCGCGGGCCACCCGGCCCGGCCGGGAGGACAGCAGCACCACCCGTTCGGCGAGCCGCACCGCCTCCCGGACGTTGTGGGTGACGAACAGCACCGACAGCCGGGTCTCGGACCAGATCCGGGTCAGCTCGTGGTGCAGCACGTCCCGGGTGATGGCGTCGAGCGCGGCGAACGGCTCGTCCATCAGCAGCAGCCGGCTGTCCTGCGCCAGCGCGCGGGCCAGCGCGACCCGCTGCCGCATCCCGCCCGACAGCTCGTGCACCCGCTTGCCGTACGCGCCGCCGAGCCGTACGAGCTCCAGCAGCCGCTCCGCCTCCGGGCGGCGGGCGGCCCGCGGCACCCCGCGCAGCCGCAGGGCCAGTTCGATGTTGCGGCCCGCGGTCAGCCACGGGAACAGGGCGTGCTCCTGGAACATCAGGGCCGGGCGCCCGCCGGGCACCTCGATGGTGCCGGCGGTCGGCCGGTCCAGGCCGGCGACCAGGTTCAGCAGCGTCGACTTGCCGCAGCCGGAGGCGCCGAGCAGGCAGACGAACTCGCCGGGGCGGACGGAGAGGGTGATGTCGTCGAGGACGGGCTGGGCCGAACCGGGACGGCCGAAGCTCTTGTGGACGTGGTCGATCCGTACGGCGGCGGGCGCGTCGTCCGCCACCTCGGCCGGGCCGGGCTTGTCGGTGGTCAGGGCCGGGGACATCCGGTCACCTCCTGGTTCCGTTCGCGAGGCGTCACTGATCACTGCTTGCCGAGACCGGCGGCGTCGGCCGGCTTCCCGCCCTCGGCCTTGAGAACCTTGTTGAGCGTGGTGAGGTGGTAGATGCCCGACAGGTCCGGCTTCTCCAGGAGCCCCGCCTCGACGGCGTGGGCGGCCTCCTCGTCCAGGGTCTTCGCCAGCGGGTCGTCGGTGACCTCGATGCTCTTCCAGGCGGGGTCGAGGATGCCCGCGGGCAGCTCCTTGCCGGAGAGCTTCTTCAGCGCGGCGTTGGCGGACGCCTTGGCCTTGTCCGGGTTGCCCTTGATCCAGGCGTTGGTGCGCACGGAGCCGCGCAGCACGGCCTCGACCACGTCCGGGTGCTTGTCGAGGAACTTCTGCGACACGATCACATTGGTGATCACGAACTTCTTGTCCGGCCACAGGGTGGCCTCGTCCAGCAGGACCTTCCCGCCCTGGGAGACCAGCTTGGACGCGGTCGGCTCGGGCACCCACGCGCCGTCGACCGAGCCCGCCTTGAAGGCGTCGGGCGTCACCTTGTTGTCCGTACGGACGACCGAGACGTCGCCCTTGCCGCTCTGCGGGTCGACCTTCCAGCCCTTGGTGGCGATCCAGTGGAGGAACGCCACGTCCTGGGTGTTGCCCTTCTGCGGGGTGGCGATCCGCTTGCCCTTGACGTCGTCGAGGGAGGAGATCTTCTTGGGGTCGACGACCAGCTTCACGCCGCCGGAGGCCGAACCGGAGATGATCCGCAGGCTCTTGCCCTTGGACTTCACATAGCCGTTGATGGCGGGCGACGGGCCGATCCAGCCGATGTCGATCGAGCCCGCGTTGAGCGCCTCGATCTCGGACGGGCCCGCGTTGAAGGTCGTCGACCGGAGCTTGGTGCCGCCCAGCTCCTTCTGGATCAGCCCTTCCTGCTCGCCGACCAGCGGGGTGGCATGGGTGATGTTGGGGAAGTAGCCGATCCGGACGGTGTCGGCGGAGAGCTTGGCGCCCTTCGCCCCGGCGTTCTCCGCCCGGTCCTCCTTCTTCTCCGAGCCGTAGCCGCAGGCGCCGAGGGCGCCGAGCAGCAGGGGGAGGGCGGCGGCCGCCAGGGCACGACGAACTGCGACAGACACGAGGGGGGTTCCTCTCGAACGATCCGGGCGGTGCGTGCGCGCACGGCGGCCCGGCGGCGGAGCGGGGACTTGAGGGACGGACGGCGAGGCGGCGCGGTCAGCGACAACAACACGTCATGATCATCAGAAGTCCCAGCCTTCGTCGTCGGCCACGGCGGCCACGGGGGCGAACGCCGCCTGGGCGTCGCCCGCCATGCCCGCCGTCAGGGTGGTCCCGTCGGCCGGGTCGATGAGGAGGAAGGCGCCCGTCCGGCGTGAGCGGTGGTACGGGTCGAGCGCGAGCGGCTCGGCCGTGCGGAGGGTGACCCGGCCGATGTCGTTGGCGGCCAGCTCACCGGGGTGCGGGTGGTGGGAGAGGTCCCCGAGGGTGAGCCGGGAGGGGATGTCCTTGACGATCGCCTTGACCGTGCGGGTGGTGTGCTTGAGCAGGACCCGGTCGCCGGGGCGCAGCGGCCGGTCGGCGACGTGGCAGACCGTGGCCGCCACGTCCTGGGTGGGTACGGGCGCGGTGGCGGCCGGGGCGATCAGGTCGCCGCGCGAGACGTCCAGGTCGTCCGCGAGCCGCAGGGTCACCGACTGGGGCGCGAAGGCGGTGTCGACGCCGGTGCCCAGGGCGTCGATCGCGCTGACGGTGCTGGTGCGGCCGGAGGGCAGGACGGTGACCCGGTCGCCCACCCGGAAGGTGCCGGAGGCGATCTGGCCGGCGTAGCCGCGGTAGTCACGGTGGGCGGGCGTCTGGGGGCGGATCACGTACTGGACGGGGAAGCGGGCGTCCTCGGCGTCCGGGTCGGTGACGACGGGCACCGTCTCCAGGTGTTCGAGGACGGTGGGGCCGCCGTACCAGTCCATGTGCGCGGACGGGGTGACGACGTTGTCGCCGGCCAGTGCCGAGATCGGGATGGCGGTGACCTCGGGGATGCCGAGGGAGGCGGCGTAGGCGGTGAATTCGTCGGCTATGGCGGCGAAGGCGGGTTCGGCGTAGCCGGCGAGGTCCATCTTGTTGACGGCGAGTACGAGGTGGGGGACGCGCAGCAGGGCGGCGACGGCGGCGTGGCGGCGGGTCTGTTCGACGACGCCGTTGCGGGCGTCGACGAGGACGATGGCGAGCTGGGCGGTGGAGGCGCCGGTGACCATGTTGCGGGTGTACTGCACGTGGCCGGGTGTGTCGGCGAGGATGAAGCGGCGGCGTGGGGTGGCGAAGTAGCGGTAGGCGACGTCGATGGTGATGCCCTGTTCGCGCTCCGCCCGCAGGCCGTCCGTGAGGAGTGCGAGGTCGGGTGCTTCCTGGCCGCGGTTGCGGGAGGCGTGGGCGACGGCTTCGAGCTGGTCGGCCAGGACGGACTTCGAGTCGTGCAGGAGACGTCCGACCAGCGTGGACTTCCCGTCGTCGACGGAGCCGGCGGTGGCGAAACGCAGGAGAGACGTGGTGGTCATGGTTAGAAGTACCCCTCGCGCTTGCGGTCTTCCATCGCCGCTTCCGACAGCTTGTCGTCGGCGCGGGTGGCGCCGCGCTCGGTCAGGCGGGAAGCGGCGATCTCGGCGATGACGGCCTCGATGGTCAGCGCGTCGGAGTCGACGGCGCCGGTGCAGGACATGTCGCCGACGGTGCGGTAGCGCACCAGCCGTCTCTCCACCCGCTCGCCCTCCTTGGGCCCGCCCCACTCGCCGGGGGCCAGCCACATCCCGGCCCGGGCGAAGACCTCGCGCTCGTGCGCGTAGTAGATGGAGGGCAGTTCGATCTTCTCGCGGGCGATGTACTGCCACACGTCGAGCTCGGTGAAGTTCGACAGGGGGAAGACGCGGACGTGTTCGCCGGGGGCGTGGCGGCCGTTGTAGAGCTGCCAGAGTTCCGGGCGCTGGCGGCGCGGGTCCCAGCCGCCGAATTCGTCGCGCAGCGAGAAGACGCGTTCCTTGGCCCGCGCCTTCTCCTCGTCCCGCCTGCCACCGCCGAACACCGCGTCGAAACGGTGGCGTTCGATGGCGTCGAGAAGGGGGAGGGTCTGAAGGGGGTTCCGGGTGCCGTCGGGCCGCTCGCGCAGCCTTCCGTCGTCGATGAATTCCTGCACCGAGGCCACTTCGAGGCGCAGTCCGTGTTCGGCCACCACGCGGTCCCGGTAGGCGAGGACCTCGGGGAAATTGTGCCCGGTGTCCACGTGCAGCAGGGAGAACGGCACGGTCGCGGGTGCGAAGGCCTTCAGTGCCAGGTGCAGCATGACGATGGAGTCCTTGCCGCCGGAGAAGAGGATCACCGGCCGCTCGAACTCCCCGGCCACCTCGCGGAAGACGTGCACCGCCTCCGACTCCAGCGCGTCCAGGTGCGACAGCGTCCACCCGTTCCCGCTCATGCCAGTCCCCTCTCCACCAGCAGCCGGTGCACCCCGGCGGCCGACTCCGGCACGCTCGTCCCGTGCGCCTCGATCCGTAGATCCGGCGCCACCGGCTCCTCGTACGGGTCGTCCACCCCGGTGAGCCCGGAGATCTCGCCCGCGGCCTGCTTGGCGTACAGGCCCTTCACGTCCCGGACCGAGCAGACCTCCACGGGCGTCGCCACGTGCACCTCCAGATACGCGGTGCCGTGCTCCTGGTGGTGCTTGCGCACCGCCTCCCGGGCGTCGGCGTAGGGCGCGATCACCGGGACGAGGACGGCCACCCCGTGGCGGGCGAGCAGCTCGGCGACGAAGCCGATCCGCCGCACGTTGGTGTCGCGGTCCTCACGGGAGAAGCCCAGACCGGCCGAGAGGAACTCGCGGATCTCGTCACCGTCCAGCACCTCCACCTGCCGCCCCTCGCCGCGCAGCCGCTCGGCCAGCGCCCGCGCGATCGTGGTCTTCCCCGCGCTCGGCAGCCCGGTCAGCCAGATGGTGGCCCCGCTCATCGCTCGCTCCCTGCTCCCCTGTGCGGTCATCCGTGCAGCCCGCACTCGGTCTTGGCGCGCCCGGCCCAGCGGCCGGCGCGGCTGTCCTCGCCCTCCGCGACCCTGTGGGTGCAGGGCGCGCAGCCGACGGAGGCGTAGCCGTCCATCAGCAACGGGTTGGTGAGGACCCCGTGTTCGGCGACGTAGGCGTCCACGTCGTCCCGCGTCCAGCGGGCGATCGGCGAGACCTTGACCTTGCCCCGCCGGGCGTCCCAGCCGACGACCGGGGTGCCGGCCCGGGTCGGCGACTCGTCGCGGCGCAGGCCGGTCGCCCACGCGTCGTACGCCGCCAGGCCGGCCGTGAGCGGCTCGACCTTCCGCAGCGCGCAGCACAGGTCCGGGTCCCGGTCGTGCAGGCGCGGCCCGTGCTCGGCGTCCTGCTCGGCGACGCTGTGGCGCGGGGTGAGGGTGAGGACGTTGACGTCCATCACGGCCGCGACGGCGTCCCGGGTGCCGATGGTCTCCGGGAAGTGGTAGCCGGTGTCGAGGAACAGCACGTCCACGCCGGGGACGGCGCGGGACGCGAGATGGGCGACGACGGCGTCCTCCATGGAGGAGGTGACGCAGAACCGCGGCCCGAAGGTCCGCGCGGCCCAGTCGAGGATCTCGAGCGCCGGGGCGTCCTCCAGTTCACGGCCCGCGCGCTCGGCGAGTATCTCAAGGTCGGTCATGCGGGGCTCCCTTGGTCAGCCCTCGGGACAGCAGTCCGAGGAACGAGAGCCGGAACGCGCGGTTGCACCCGCCGCATTCCCAGGCCCCGTGACCCTGTTCGGAGGGGCGCAGGTCCTCGTCACCGCAGTACGGGCAGAAGAAGGGGGCGGCTCGCTCGCTCATGAGAGATCGGCCTCCGTGGCGCGCGCGGCCCAGACCGCGAACCGCTCGCCGTCCCTCCGCTGCGCGTCGAAGCGGGTGAGCACGCGCTCGACGTAGTCGGGCAGCTCCGCGGCGGTGACCTTGAGGCCGCGGACCTTGCGGCCGAAGCCGGCCTGGAGGCCCAGCGCGCCGCCGAGGTGCACCTGGTAGCCCTCGACCTGCCGGCCCTCGCCGTCCAGCACCAGCTGGCCCTTGAGGCCGATGTCGGCGGTCTGGATCCGGGCGCAGGCGTTGGGGCAGCCGTTGATGTTGATGGTGACGGGCTCCTCGAAGTCCGGCATCCGGCGTTCCAGTTCGTCGATCAGCGAGGCGCCCCGGGCCTTGGTCTCCACGATGGCCAGCTTGCAGAACTCGATGCCGGTGCAGGCCATCGTGCCGCGCCGGAACGGCGACGGCCGGACCTGGAAGCCGAGCGCCTCCAGCCCCGCGACCAGCGAGTCGACCTGGTCGCCCGGCACGTCGAGGATGATCATCTTCTGTTCGACGGTGGTGCGGAGCCGGTCGCTGCCGTGCGCGGCGGCCAGTTCCGCGATCTTGGTGAGGGTGGCGCCGTCGACCCGGCCCACGCGCGGGGCGAAGCCCACGTAGAAGCGGCCGTCGCGCTGCTCGTGGACGCCGACGTGGTCGCGCCAGCGCGAGCTGGGCTCCTCGGGCGCGGGGCCGTCGAGGAGCTTGCGCCCCAGGTACTCGTCCTCCAGGATCCGCCGGAACTTCTCCGGACCCCAGTCCGCCATCAGGAACTTCAGCCGGGCGCGGGTGCGCAGCCGCCGGTAGCCGTAGTCGCGGAAGATCCCGACGACGCCGGCCCAGACGTCCGCGACCTCGTCCAGCGGCACCCAGGTGCCCAGGCGCTCGGCGAGGCGGGGGTTGGTGGACAGGCCGCCGCCGACCCAGACGTCGAAGCCGGGCCCGTGCTCGGGGTGGCGCACGCCCACGAAAGCGATGTCGTTGATCTCGTGCACCACGTCCTGGACGGGCGAGCCGGAGATCGCGGTCTTGAACTTGCGCGGCAGGTTGGAGAATTCCTTGCTGCCGATGTAGCGGTCGTGGATCTCGTCCACGGCCGGCGTGCCGTCGATGATCTCGTCCGCGGCTATCCCGGCGACGGGCGAGCCGATGATCACGCGGGGGCAGTCGCCGCACGCCTCGGTGGTCGACAGCCCGACCGCCTCGAGCTTCTCCCAGATCGCGGGCACGTCCTCGATCCGCACCCAGTGCAGCTGGATGTTCTGCCGGTCGGTGATGTCGGCGGTGCCCCGCGCGTAGCTCTGCGACACCTCACCGATGGCCCGCAGCTGGGCGACGCTCAGCCGGCCGCCGTCCACGCGCACCCGCAGCATGAAGTACTTGTCGTCCAGCTCCTCCGGCGCCAGGATCGCGGTCTTGCCGCCGTCGATCCCGGGCTTGCGCTGGGTGTAGAGGCCCCACCAGCGCATCCGTCCGCGCAGGTCGTTGGGGTCGATGGAGTCGAAGCCGGACTTGGCGTAGATCGTCTCAATACGTGTCCGCACATTGAGACCGTCGTCGTCCTTCTTGAACTGCTCGTTACCGTTGAGCGGGGTGAAGTGGCCGACGGCCCACTGGCCTTCGCCGCGGTGGCGGCCCGTCTTCCGGCGGGAGGCGGCGGTGGTGGTGGGGGCACTCCCTGCCGGAGGCTGGGGGAGTTCCGAGGTGGCAGCCATGGCGGTATGTCCTTCGGGGTGGCTCTCAAGGCGCGGGAAAGCGCGGGCGCTGTCCTGGCGGCACCCGCATCGACCTGCGGATATGCGTCAGGGGCCCGCGGCGGCGACGCTGCGGCGGTGCGGTGGGCACGGCGGGGTGAGGGGCGCGTCCGCGGCGATGGGGACGGCGTGCGGCGGTGGTGCTGAGGCTGTCAGCGCGCCGGACAGATGGCGCTGGACATGCGGCCGAGATCGACGTGACGTCGGCTCACCAAGACAACTCCTGCGCGGGACATGACGGAAGCGTGGCACGGCGGTCTCGGGGCAGTCCACCATTGTCCGCGATGCGGACGGTTGTGTCTTGGGGAGTGGGACGGGGCGTGGTGGCGGGGCGCTGCTCGGGGCCTGTTCCCCAGCCCCGCCCCTTCCCGAACCGGGGCTCCGCCCCGGACCCCGGTCCTCAATCTCCCCCAGCTACCGCTGGGAGGTGCCCCCAGACGGGCTGATTCGTTGCCCGGAACCGGGTAGGAGAGCCTGGCCACGGAGCGAGGGAAGCGGCTTCCGGCGCACGGAAAGCCGGCCACGGACAGGGGCGAATCCAGCCCGGTCGGCGTTTGAGGCCGCCGCGCGTCAGCGCGGAACGGGGGCCCGGGGCCCTCCCCGGTTCCGGGAAGGGGCGGGTAGGGGAAACCCCCCGTCAGAACAGCCCCGCCCCCGGCCACGGCCCCGGAGTCGGAACGTCCGGCTCCTCCTCCGTTCTCGTCCCGAAGACCCGGAAGCCGCGCCGCTCGTAGTTCCCCAGCGCGTGCGGCCCGTCCTTGCTGCACGTGTGCACCCACACCCGCTTCGTCGGCTGCCGCTCCGGCCACCGCTCCGCCAGGTCCCACGCCCGCGCGGTGCCGATCGACAGCAGCGGCCCGCCGATGCCCCGGCCGCGGAAGGCCGGGAGGAGACCGAAGTAGCTGATCTCCACCGTCCCCTCGTCCTGGGCGTCCAGCTCGATGTACCCGGCCGGCGTCCCGTGCTCGTACGCCACCCACGTCTCGACACCGGGCCGAGCCAGGAACTCCCGCCAGCGGGCGTACGGCCAGTCGAGGCGGTCGGTCCAGGTCAGGTCCCCGCCGACGGCGGTGTAGAGGAACCGGCTGAACTCCGGCGAGGGGACCTCGGACCGGACGATACGGACACCTTCGGGCAGGCGGGACGTCCCGTCCGGCCCGGCCTCCCCGAACGGCGCGAGATCGGCCGGCGACGTCTGCTCCAGGGACCACGTGGTCACACTGGTCGTGCTGATGCTCATGCCGCCCAGCCAACCACGCGCCGCGCGCTACCCGGCGGGCAGTCCCCGGCGGCCGGCCAGCACCCCCGGAGCCGTCGACGCCGGCAGCGGGTCCGTGCCCCCGGCCGGGGTCAGCAGCAGGACCTCGACGCTGTCCGCGAAGCGGTACGGGCGGTGGCCGATCACCCCCGCGAGCGTGCGCCGCATCCGGGAGATCTCGGCCCGCACCGTCACGGCCCGCGACGCGTCGCCGAAGAGGTCCGCCGCCAGCTCCGCCGCCGTCCGCCCCGCCGGGTGCCGGGCCAGGACGTACAGCAGCTCGGCGTGGCGCGGGCTCAGCTCCTGCGACCACTCGCCCGCCGGCCCCGAGACCGTCACCGTCCAGCTGCGCGGCAGCCGCAGGTCGAGCACCACCCGGTGCGCGGCGGCCTCCGCCCCGCCGCCCGGACCGGTCTCCTCCACCCGCACCAGCCAGCCGTCCGGCAGCGGTTCGAGCGAGCAGGGCCCGAGCGGCGGCAGCCACACCCGCCCCGCCTGGACCTCCTTGGGCAGCGCCACCCGGCCCACCGGACCCATGCCCGTGACCGCCGCCGTCCAGCCCTCGCGGTCGACCGCCAGCGCCCGGCCGCCCACCCGGGACAGCATCGGCGCCGCGACCGCCCGCAGCCGGTCCACGGACTCCCAGTGCCGCAGCCGCAGCTCCGCCTCGGCGACCTTCGCGACGGCCGTCACCAGCGGCAGCGTCGCCGGGTTGAAGGCGGGCGCCGGACCGCTGACGTTCAGCACGCCCAGCAGCCGCCCGTCGCGCGGGTCGTGCAGCGGCGCCGCCGCGCACGTCCAGCTGTGGTGGGTCCGGACGAAGTGCTCCGCGGCGTGCACCTGCACCGGGCGGCGCAGCGCCAGCGCCGTCCCGATGCCGTTCGTCCCCACCTGCTCCTCCGTCCAGGCGGCGCCCACCGAGAAGTGCAGCCGGTCCGCGCTGCGCAGCACCCCGCGCGCCCCGTCCCGCCACAGCACCCGGCCCTCGGCGTCCGTCACGGCCATCAGGTGCCGCTCCACGTCCACGATCGCGCCGAGCCCCTCGCGGAGCTGCGGCAGCAGGCTCCCCAGCCGGGAGACGTGGCGCCGGTGCTCGACCTCCTCGGCGGGCAGCGGCGGCGGGGACGCGCGCCCCGCGTCGGGGTCCACTCCGTGCAGCCGCGCCCGGTGCCACGACTGCCCGATCACCGGGCGCGGGGCGGCCGGCGGCGCGCTGTCCCCGAGGCACGCCTCCCGCACGGCCGGCAGCAGGCTCTCGTCGATCGTTCCGAGGTTCACCCTGCCCATGGTGCCGTCGTGCGGGCCCGGCCGTGAGGGCATCCACCGGATTGCAACGGCATGCAACCGTTGCGCCGGGGCGCTGCCCGGACGGATCCTGACGGTGAGCGGCCGGAGGGTGGTGCCGAGTCGGCGCAGCATCACCCTCCACCGGGCCCCGCCGGACTTCTCCGAGCTCCTTCCGGCCGCGGCGGAGGCCGCCCCTCCCGTACACCCCGCCACGGTGCGAACGAACCTGGCCAGGGCCGATACGGTTAGAGCGTGCAGGCAGCAAACGAACCATCGGGGCGGCGCACGGGCCGTCTCCACAGGGCAAGGGTCCTGTACCGAAATGTCTCGAAGCGCAGGATGGCCTGGCTGCTCCTCAAGGACACCGTCAACTCCTGCATCGAGTACCGCGTCACGGGACTCGCCGCCGAGGCGGCCTTCTTCACCCTGCTGTCGCTGCCGCCCCTGCTCCTCGGCCTCCTCGGCCTCCTCGGCTACTGGGACGCCTGGACCGGCACGAACACCATCGGCTCGATCCAGGCGAACATCCTCAAGGCCTCGGCCACGGTGCTCAGCGACAAGGGCGTCAACGAGATCGCCAAGCCGCTCCTGCGGGACGTCACCAAGGGCCGCCCGGACGTCATCTCGGTCGGCTTCGCCATCGCCCTGTGGTCCGGCTCGCGGGCCGTGAACGTCTTCGTGGACACCATCACGATCATGTACGGGCTGGAGGGCAAGCGGGGCATCGTCAGGACCCGGCTCCTCGCCTTCCTGCTCTACATCGTCGCCCTCCTCGTCGGGGCGGTGGCGCTCCCGCTGATGGTGGCCGGGCCCGAGGCGGTGGTCGACATCGTGCCCTGGAGCGCGGACGTCGTCCGCTTCCTCTACTGGCCCGTCGTCATCCTGCTGTCCATCGCGTTCCTGACCACGCTCTACCACGTGTCCGTGCCCGTCCGGTCGCCCTGGCAGGAGGACATCCCCGGAGCGCTCGTCGCCCTGACGATGTGGGTGGTCGGCAGCCTCCTGCTGCGCATCTACCTCACGCACACCGTGGAGGGCCTCACCATCTACGGCTCGCTGGCCGCGCCCGTCGCGGTGCTGCTGTGGATCGGCGTCTCGGCCTTCGCGGTGCTCGTCGGCGCCGCCGTGAACGCGGCCCTCGACCGCGTCTGGCCCTCCGTCGCCACCGCCGCCGCCCGCGCCGAGGTGGACAGGCTGCGCGTCGCCGCCGCGGCCCAGGAGGCGGCCGAGCGGGCCGCCCGCGCCATGGAGGCGGGGCTCGACGACGACCTCGACTACGGCCTGGGGGACGACGGCGTGATGGGCCGGGACTGCGAGCCGCCCTCGGAGTTCCCCGAGCGCTGGGCGCAGTTCCTGCCCCCCGAGGACGTCCGCGCCCGCCTCCACAAGCCGGAGCACCGCCCCAAGCACGCGAAGCCGCGCGACTGACGCGCGCGGCCGAGGAATCCCCGAGCGCCGGGTGGGCTGGAGAACCAGCCCGCCCGGCGTTTTTCATGCCGTTTTCATGCCGTCCATGGGACCGGGGCCGGGAGTCCGGGTTCCGTCAGTGGAGAACCGTGAAGAACCGTCCGCCGAAAACCGTTTGACCGCCTCGCACGGCCCCGGGCTAGGGTGAGGGAGATCCACGCGGTGGCCGCTCCGGCCGCCGCGCCCGGCCGTTCGACGAACCAGGAGGTGTGACCGATGGCTGTTCCGATGCGCGCTGTCCGCGTCCAGAAGCTCATTCATCCCACTTCCGTGGTCTCCGGCTGACTCCTCCCGACCGCTGTCGGTCCCTGTCGACCCCGTCGACGCGTCCGTTGACGTCCGTCGATACCCGCCGCGCGTGCGCGCGGTGCCGGAGCCACCCTTGTGAAGGGTCTCCCTTGTCTTTCCCGTCCCCCTCCTCTCCGTCTTCCTCCTCCGCCTCCGCGCCGTCGCACCCCCTCACCGCCTACGGCTGGGACGACGACTGGGTCGCCGCGTTCGCCCCGCACGCCGCGCGGGGCCTCACGCCCGGCCGGATCGTCCGCGTCGACCGGGGCCGCTGCGACCTCGTCGTCCCGGACGGCGACACCGTGCGGACCGTCCACGCCGACACCGGGCTCGTCACCACCGGCGACCCGCAGCGCATCATGTGCACCGGCGACTGGGCGGCCGTCGACCTCGCCCAGGGCTTCGTCCGGGCGCTGCTCCCGCGCCGCACGGCCTTCGTGCGGTCCACCTCCTCCAAGCGGTCCGAGGCCCAGATCCTCGCGGCCAACGTGACCCACGCCGTCGTCGCCGTCTCGCTCGCCGTCGAGCTGGACCTCGGCCGGGTCGAGCGCTTCCTCACCCTCGCCTGGGAGAGCGGCGCCACGCCCCTGGTCGTCCTCACCAAGGCCGACCTGGTGCCCGATCCCGTGGTGCTCGGGCACCTCCTCGACGACACCGCCGTGGTGGCGCCGGGCGCCCAGGTCCTCGCCGTCAGCTCGGCCACCGGCGAGGGGATCGACGTCCTCGCCGCCGCGCTCGCCGGCGGCACGGCCGTGCTCCTGGGCCAGTCCGGCGCCGGGAAGTCCACCCTCGCCAACGCGGTCGTCGGCGCGGACGTCCAGGACGTCCACGCCACCCGGGACAGCGACGGCAAGGGCCGCCACACCACCACCACGCGCAACCTGCTGACGATGCCCGGCGGCGGTGTGCTGATCGACACGCCGGGCCTGCGCGGAGTGGGCCTGTGGGACGCCGACGGCGGCGTCGCCCGCACCTTCGCGGAGATCGACGCGCTGGCGCGGGACTGCCGCTTCCACGACTGCGCCCACACCGGCGAGCCCGGCTGCGCGGTCCTCGCCGCGCTCGACGCGGGCGAACTCCCGGAGCGCCGCCTCGACAGCTACCGCAAGCTGATCCGCGAGAACGAGTGGATCGCCGCCCGCACCGACGCCCGCCTGCGCGCCGAGATCCGGCGCGACTGGAAGCGGAAGCAGGCCGCGGGCCGCCACATGGCGGAGCGCAAGCGGGGAGGCGCCCGCTAGCCGACGCGCGCCCGGACCGGGCGCACCGCGCCGCACGGCACGGCCTTCACCTCAGGTGAGGGTCGTGTCCGATTTCCGCCAGTCCCCGGTCCGCGCGTACCGCAGACTGGGACACATGACGGACACCACGGCACAGCTCCGGGAGGACTCCCGCTACGAGGCGGTGAGCAGCAGGGACGCGCGATTCGACGGAGAATTCTTCTTCGCCGTGTCGACCACCGGCATCTACTGCCGGCCCAGCTGCCCGGCGGTCACCCCGAAGCGGGCCAACGTCCGCTTCTACCCCTCGGCCGCCGCCGCCCAGGGCGCGGGCTTCCGCGCCTGCCGCCGGTGCCGCCCGGACGCCGCGCCCGGCTCCGCCGACTGGAACGTCCGCGCCGACCTCGTCGGCCGCGCCATGCGGCTCATCGGCGACGGCGTCGTCGACCGCGAGGGCGTCGCCGGGCTCGCCGGCCGGCTCGGCTACAGCGCCCGCCAGGTCCACCGCCAGCTCACCCAGGAGCTCGGCGCCGGGCCCGTCGCCCTCGCGCGGGCCCAGCGCGCCCACACCGCCCGGGTCCTCCTCCAGACCACCGCGCTGCCGGTCACCGAGCTGGCCTTCGCGTCCGGCTTCGCCAGCGTCCGGCAGTTCAACGACACCATCCGGACCGTCTACGCCCGCACCCCCAGCGCCCTCCGCGCCGAGGCCACCGGGCCCCGGCCCACCGCCGGCGCGCCCACCGGCGTCCCCCTGCGGCTCGCCCACCGCGGCCCCTACGCCGCCCGGGAGATCTTCGACTTCCTGGAGCGCCGGGCCGTCCCCGGCGTCGAGGAGATGACGGGCGCCCCCGGCGCCCGCCGCTACCGCCGCACCCTCCGCCTCCCCCACGGCACCGGGATCACCGAGGTCCGCGAACCGGCCGCGGGCACCCGGAACCGCTGGCTCGACTGCCGGCTGCACCTCGCCGACCTGCGCGACCTCTCCACGGCCGTCCAGCGGACCCGCCGCCTCTTCGACCTCGACGCCGACCCCTACGCCGTCTCCGACCGGCTCGGCACCGACCCCCGCCTCGGCCCCCTCGTCACCGCCCGGCCGGGCCTGCGCTCCCCGGGCGCGGCGGACGGCGACGAGCTCGCCGTCCGCGCCGTGCTGGGCCAGCAGGTGACCGTCGCGGCCGCCGTCCGGCTCACGGGCGCGCTCGTCGCCGCGTACGGCAAGCCCCTCACCGCGCCCGACGGCACCCTCACCCACCTCTTCCCCGAACCCGCCACCCTGGCCGCCGCCCCGCTCGACGAGCTCGGCATGCCCGACTCCCGCCGCCGGGCCCTGCGCGCGCTCGCCACGGCCCTCGCCGACGGCACCGTCCGGCTCGACCCCGGCGTCGACCGCGAGGCCACCGAGCGCGCACTCCTCGCCCTGCCCGGCATCGGGCCCTGGACCGCCGGCTACATCCGCATGCGGGCCCTCGGCGACCCCGACGTCTTCCCGCCGGGCGACGCCGGCGCCCGGCACGGACTCGCCGCCCTCGGCGCGCCCCCGGCCGCCGCCGAGGACTGGCGCCCCTGGCGCTCGTACGCCCTGCACCACCTCTGGAACCACGCCGCGAAGGACGACTGACCATGCTCTACACCGAGATCGACAGCCCGCTCGGCCCGCTGCTCCTCACCGGCGTGCCCACCGCCACCGCGCCCGGTGGCACCGCCATCCGCTCGCTGACGGTGCCCGGCCAGAAGAACGCCCCCGCCGTCGGCGCCGACTGGCGGCGCGACCCCGGCGCCTTCGCCGAGGCCGAGCGGCAGCTCCGGGCGTACTTCGCGGGGGAGTCCGAGGGCTTCGCCCTGGAATTCGCCGTCCAGGGAACGGAGTTCCGCCGCAAGGTGTGGGAGGCGCTCGACGGGGTGCCCTACGGCGCCACCACGAGCTACGGCGAGCTGGCCGCCCGCGTCGGCGCCTCGCGCGCCGCTGTGCGGGCCGTGGGCGGCGCCGTCGGCGCCAATCCGCTGCTCGTCCTGCGCCCCTGCCACCGGGTGATCGGGGCGGACGGTTCGCTCACGGGGTACGCGGGTGGGCTGGAGCGTAAGCGGCTGCTGCTGGGTCTGGAGGGTGCGGGGGCTGTGGCGGGCTGAGGGGGCCGTGGCGGGATGGTGCGGGTGCCGCTGCGCGGGGCTTTTTCCCCGGCCCCGCCCCTTCCCGCCGCATCCGATGTGCGGCTCCGCCGCGTGCGGGGCTCCGCCCCGGACCCCGGTCCTCGAACTCCCCCAGCTACCGCTGTGAGGTGCCCCCGGACGGGCTGGTTCTCAGCCCGTCCCCGCCACCGTCCCCACCCACGCCCCCACCACCAGCAAGCACGCGAACAGCTCCACCAGCACGCTCGTCCCCAGCGCCCGCATCACGTTCCGCGTGGACGCCCACGCCTCCCCGTGCCCGCCCAGCCGCCGCCGCTCCACCCCGTAGAGCCCCGCCACGAAGCCCAGCGCGGCGCCCAGCGGCGGCACCACGAAGAACCCGGCGATCCCGGCCGAGCCGGCCACCAGGAAGGCGCGGCGGGTGACGCCCGCGACCCTGATCCGGCGGGGCGGCAGCAGCCAGACCACGGCCTGCGCCAGCAGCAGCACGCCGGTGGCCCCGGCCAGCACGGCCCAGGCCGCGGCGGTCCGCTCGGTCATCGACCACCACAGCGTCCCGGCCCAGACGATGGGCGGACCCGGCACGCCCGGGGTCACGACGCCGTACAGGCCGAGCAGCATCACCAGACCGACAAGGACCAGCTGCCACGTCCCCATGGACCAAGGTTGCCGGAAGCCGGGCGGCACCGCTTCCGGACGGTCGCGGCCACCTGGCCGGAACGCTTCCCTCGCGGTGACCGGCCGAGGGTCAGGGGCCGGAGGTCCAGCCCCGCTGGGCCGCGTGCCAGCCCAGCTGGAGGCGGGTGGTCACCCCCGCCAGCTCCATCAGCCGCTTGACGCGCCGCTGGACCGTCCGAAGCCCCAGCCCGAGCTGCTTGGCGACGCTCGTGTCCGTCAGGCCGGCCAGCAGCAGCGAGAGGACCTCCAGGTCGAGGGCGTCCGGGCCCTCGGCCTCCGTGGCGCGGACCCGCAGCGGGCGGGCCTCGTGCCAGACGTCCTCGAAAAGGTCCACCAGGGACGCGAGCAGCACCCCGGGGTGCACGAGCAGCGCGGTGGGCTCGGCGGCCTCACCGCTGCGCGGGGTCAGCGGTACGAGCGCGATGGCGCGGTCGGTGACGACGAGCTCGGCGGGCACCCGGTCCACGACCCGTACCGCGGGTGCGCCCGCCTCTGACGTACCTGCCCCTGACGTACCTGCCCCTGACGCACCTGCCCCGGACGCACTCGCCCCGGGCGCACCGACGGGCGCCTCCGCAACCCCCGTACGCCTCAGCTGTCGCGGCAGCCCCGGAAGTCCCGGCAACCCCAGAATGCCGGTAACGGCCGTGCGTTCGATAACAGCCCTGTGGGGGACGTCCTCAAGCGTGTCCGCCGCCGCGGACCCGGGTCTGTCGGCCAGCAGCACACACACCTCATCGGTGGCTCCGCGCCGCATTCTGAGCAGGTGTTCGGCAACAGCGGACGCGCCGTTCACCAGTTCCACCGCACTCTGCGCGGAAGGCCTTTCGGGCCTCCGCCCGCGCGGTACTGTCTCCCGGACGGCGTCCAGACCTATGGCACTGAGCACGCGACATCCCTCCCCACAAGCGCGTTCCGACTCCGGGTCATCATCCCCGGGGGACGTCCGCCGCGCACTCTTCCCGTATGGGCCACAGTGTGGACAATAAGGGCATGAGTCATCAGGGGGACCCGCGCACCGGTCAAGAGGACGCCTGGTGGGGCGAGTTGTACGACAAAAATGCACCCGACACCGGATCCGCGGCCAAGGAAGACAGCCTCGACGAACGCTTCACCTCCGCCTCCGCGGTGGTCGCGGCGGAACCGAGGTTCGTGAAGTCCAAGGCGAAGACGGCGCCCAGGCCGGACCGCCCGGCGCCGCCCCCGGCGGGCGGCCTGCCGTCCCTGCCGAAGAACTACGGGCGGCCACCCGGCCGGGGCCGGCCGGACCCCGCCGACCCCGGCCTCGCGCCGCCGCCCGATCCCGGGCGGCCCCGGCTGCCCTCGCCCACGGCCTCGGAGCGGATCGTGGGCGACGCGCCCCCTGATCCGAGGGCACCGCAGGTCCCGCCGCCGAGGGTGCCCGGTCCGCCGGGCGTCCCCGGCCGGCCGGGCCGGCCCGACCTGACGGTGCCCATCAGGAAGCAGGTCCAGAAGCAGAACGGGCAGGACGCCGGCCGGCTGGGCGGCGCCCAGGCGGAGAAGCCGCTGAAGCCGGTCCGCCACCCGAGGCCGCCGAAGGCGTCGAAGCCCCCGCGCCCCCGCCAGGCGGCCGTGCCGGAACAGCCCACCGAACGCGCGCCGTCCCCGCCGCGGTCCTCGTCCCAGCCCCCGCCCCGGTCCCCCTCGCAGCCGCCGCCCCCGTCCCAGGACCGGGCCCCGCGCGCCCGCCCGGCGACCGGCTCCTGGCCCCTCCGGACCGGCCCCGTCCCACCCATCCGCCCCCCGGCGCCGAGGCCGCCGCGGCGGGCGGGCCGGCCGGCGGAGCCCGCCTCACCCACATGGCCGGACCAGCCCGCCGGGCTCACCGAACCGCCCCGGCCGCCGTCCCCCGGCCCCGGGCGCTCCGGACAGGAACCCCCTTCGTCCCTCTGGCCGAACGGCCGGACGGGCGCCGCGCGGCCCGGACCGGGCGCGCCCCGGACCGGGGGCACGGAAGCCGGGCAGCCGTCCTCCTACCTGCCGGACCCGCAGGCACCCCGGCCGTCCGCCGCCGCCGGGGCCGAGCCTCCGGCGTCGCCGGACCGGCCGGACCGGCAGCCGGAGCCCGGCGCGCCGCCGCGGTCCGGGGCGGCCTCGTCGTGGTGGGAAGAGCAGCCGCCGACGGCCCCCGAGCCCGCCCCGCGGTCCTCCCTCTGGCCGGACGAGCCGCTCGACGGCGCGCCGCCTGAGCCGCCCAGGCCACCCGTGCTGGGTACGGGCACGGACCCGTCCCCGGCCTCCTGGCCGGACGCCGGTACCCCGCCGTACGGCAGGCGGCAGGCTCCCAGGCCGCCCGACGCGGATCTGATGCCGGAGCCCCGTTCGTCCCTCTGGTCGGACCAGCCCGTCGACACGATGCGGTCGCCGGGCGGCGCGCGGCCGGAGGAGAGCGCGCCGGGCCCGGTGCCCGGGGAGCCCGAGCGGCCCGCCGATGCCATGGGGACGGAGGAGAGCCTGCCGGCCCCCGGCCGGCCGGACCGGCCGCTGGACACGACACGGTCGTCGGGCGCGGTGCCGCCCGAGCAGGACCGGCCGGATCCGGCGGCGGGCGCCTCGCTGTGGTCCGGGCAGCCCGCCGACCCGGCGCGGTCGCCGGACGGCCCGCTGCCCGAAGAAGGACCGCCGGGGCCGGAGTCCGGGGCACCCGGCCGGCCCGTCGGCGGCGCGTGGCCCGAAGGGGACCCGCGGGGTCCGGTGCCGCCGCCCCGCCGGTCCGGGCGGCCGGACGAGCCCGTCCCGCCGGGGCAGGGCCGGCGCCAGGGGGCCGGGCGGGCGAACGGCGGTCCGGTGCCGGAGCCCACGTCCGTCTTCTGGCCCGAGCGGCCCGCCGCTCCCGCGCCCTCCGCGCCCGGCCGGCGCCCGAGGGGCACGGGGCCGGAGGGGACGTCCGTCTTCTGGCCGGAGCAGCCGGGCGGCCCCGCACAGCGGCCCGTACAACCCGAGTCCGTACAGCCCGAGTCCGTACAGCCCGGTCCCGGTACGGCCATGGACCCCGCGTCCGAGCCCTCCCGGTCGTCCCTCTGGCCTGAGCGGCAACCGGAGCAGCGGCCGGACCGGCCGGAGGGCGCCCCGCGGGACGACGGGCAGCCGCCCGAGCGCCCCGCCGAGCCGCCGGAGGCCGCGCCTCCCGCCTCGTCCGGCCGCCCGGAGCCGTCGACCGCCCTCGTGGAGCCGCCCCGGCCGTCCCGGCGGCCCGTGCGGCTGCCGGAGCCCCCGGCGGCCATGTGGCCGGGCAGGCCGGAGCAGCCGCCGGGCGCGTGGCCCGGAGGCAGGGCGCCCCGGCGCCCGGAGCAGCCGCCCGAGGTCCTGTCCTCCGCGCCGTCCCCGTCCGCCGGCTGGCTCACGCCCGCCGTGCCCGCCGAGAGCTTCCCGGAGCCCGCCCGGCAGCCCTCCCGGGCCGCCGAGTTCGTCGGCGAGGGGCCGCCCACCTACGACGCGGAGCCGACCGCCTGGGCCGTCGCCGACCCGGACCGGCTGGGCGACCTCGTGCCGGACACGGTCCTGGACGGGGCGCGGTACGGCTCGGTGACGCTGCGGGCGCTGTCGCTGCGCGGCGACTCCGCGCGCTACCGCGGCGAGCCGCGCCGCGACGCCCTGCTGACCGCCCGCTTCGGGGAGGGCGACGGTGCCCTGCTGTTCGTCGCGATGGCGGGCGGCACGCGCGCCGCCGGGGCGACGCACCGGGCGGCGCGGGACATCTGCGCCTGGCTCGGCGGGGCCGTGGGCCGCAGCCACGCCCGGCTGTCGGACGACATCCGCGGCGGCAGGCGCGGCGAGCTGAAGTCCGGGCTGCACCGGCTCACCGACCGCTCGTACGGCCGGCTGCGCGCCCGCGCCGCCGAACTGGACCTGCGGCCGGAGGAGTACACCGCCGCCGTGCGCTGCCTGCTGCTGACCGCCGACCCGGCGTGCCGTACGCGCGTCTTCTTCGGCGTCGGCCCGGGCGGCCTGTTCCGGCTGCGCGAAGGCGCCTGGCAGGACCTCGACCCGGATCCGGAGCCGTTCGCGGGCCTCGCCGACGAGCCCCTCATCGGCTACGGGGCCGAGGACCGGATGACGGTGGACCTCGGCATCCCGACCCCGGGCCTGGCGCCGGTCGTCGAGCCCCCGGACGTCCCCGGGGAGCCGTTCCGCTTCCGCGCGTCCGCCGCCCGGCCCGGCGACACCCTGCTGCTGTGCAGCGCGGGCCTGGCGGAGCCGCTGCGGGGCGAGCCCGAGCTGGGGGCCCGGCTGGCGAAGCGCTGGACGGACGGTGAACCGCCGGGCCTGGCGGCCTTCCTGGGGGACGTCCAGCTACGGGTGAAGGGGTACGCCGACGACCGCACGGCGTGTGCCCTCTGGGAGGCATAGCGAGCTGCCCCGAAGCGCGCTTCGAAGCATGGCTCCGGGGCCGTGCCGGGGACGGCCGGGCGGCCTCCCGGAGAACGTCCCCGGGGGAACGCCCCTGAGGAAACGCCGTCGAAGTGGCCCGCCGGAACCCCCGGCGGGCCACCGGCGATCTCCCTTGGATCTTCGCGAAATGGGCCGGGTGAAACCTCACCCGCCCGACGCCATTGGCATATTCGCGGCCTGCACAAGACGCGCCAGCATTCCAGTCATATCACCATGTTGATGGGTCAACAGGCGTCGCCGACCGTGGGCCGGGGCATGCATTGGTGAGTGTGCGTGAGCGTGTTCGACGCCGGGGCGCCGGGGAGGGGTCGGGGGCAGGGAAGGATGAAACGGCGGACTGCGAACTGGGCGGGCACGGACGGCCACGCGGGCCGGGAAGTGACCGCGGACGGCATGACACCGGGAGAGGACGGCGCGGGGCGTTCCGGCCCGCGCTTCGAAAGACGGCTGGGGCGCAGGGACCTCACGGCGGTCGGTGAGATACGGGCCCAGCTGCGCGAGCTGCTGGCGCACTGGGGCGAGCCGGGGCGCGCGTACACCGCCGAGCTCCTGACGAGTGAGCTGGTCACCAACGCCCTGGTGCACACGGACGGGGGCGCGGTGGTGAAGGCCACGCTCACGGGCGGGCCGGGCGCTTCCGCCAAGGGCCTGCTGCGTGTGGAGGTGCGGGACTTCTTCCCGGGGCGCCCGGAGCCGCGCGGGCCGCTGGTGGACGCCGGGGCGCGGGGCCTCGGCGGCGCCGTTCAGGCGGGGTGCGGCGGAGGGGAATCCTGCTGCGCCGGAGCGGGGCAGGGGGCCCAAGAGGGAGGTGCGGGCGGGGCCGGAAGCGCGGAGGGCCCGGAGGGCGCTACGGACAAGGCCGCCACGTCGGGGCGCGGGCTGCTGCTCGTCCACGCGCTGGCGGACGGCTGGGGCGTGCGGCCCCATGGGGTGGGAAAGGCGGTCTGGTTCGAGCTGGGCGCCCAGGAGCCCTGAACCGCCGCGCGGCGACGACTCAGGGCCCGCGGGGCCACTAGCCGAACTGTCGCTCGATCTGGGCGAGTTTGGCCTCCAGCGAGTCGAGCCGCGGGATGGCCTGGGTGTCGTCCTCGGCGGTCAGGTCGATCGGCTCGGGGCCGGTCTGAGTGCCCGAGACGGCCTGGAGCGGACGCGCGCGGACGGGCAACTGCCCCTGGTCACCGGCTATGGAAGGGTCCGCGCCGAGTTGCGCGGGCTGTGCGGCGGCGGGCACCGCCGGTCCGCTCACCTCGACCTGCCGGCCCCCTCGCGAGACCCGGCCCCAGACGCGGTGCTGCCGGTTGTAGGCCTTGAGCCGGGCGCGTTCGAGCTTGCCCGCCTCGCGCCGCCGCACCCGGTCGCGCTCCATCTGCCGCTTGTCCTCGCGGACCTCCTCGACGGCCTCGTCCAGCGTCCGCACACCCTCCAGGAGCATCAGCGACCAGGCGCCGAAGGTCTCCCGGGGAGCCCGCAGCCAGCGGACTATGCGGATCTGGGGCAGTGGGCGGGGCACGAGTCCCTGCTCGCGGAGCGCCGCCCGGCGGGTCTGCTTGAGCGCGCGGTCGAAGAGCACCGCGGCGGACAAGGACATGCCGGCGAAGAACTGCGGCGCGCCCGCGTGGTCCATGCCCCGTGGCGCGTGCACCCAGTTGAACCAGGCCGCGGCGCCCGCGAAGGTCCACACCAGCAGCCGGGAGCCGAGCGCCGCGTCACCGTGGCTCGCCTCGCGCACGGCGAGCACCGAGCAGAACATCGCCGCCCCGTCGAGGCCGAAGGGCACCAGATACTCCCAGCCGCCCGTCAGGCCCAGGTTCTGCCGCCCGAAGCCGACCAGTCCGTGGAAGGAGAGGGCGGCGGCCACCGCGGCGCAGCAGAAGAGCAGGACGTACGAGGCGATGCCGTAGAACGCCTCCTTACGGCGCCTGCGTTCCTCCGTGCGCTCCCACGAGTCCGAGGACGCCCCCGCGTCGTCCGCGTTACCGTGCCGGCCGCGCGCGAGCACCGTCACCGCCACCACGGCCCCGGCGAGCGCCACGACAGAGGGGAGCATCCAATTCAGCGGTATATCGGTCACTCTCATCTTGCGTCCCTTGCATAGCTGTACGGCCTTTCGCGCGCCATCCTGACGGAATCGGACCGTTCAACAAGGGGTTTCGCCGTAACTGCCTGCCAATGGAGGGCAAGGGAATACAGATAGGTGTGGGGGAATTCGAACGCCCCTCAGCCGGAAGGGAATTGCGTTCCCTTCGCTCCACCCGATCGGGTGGTGTGGAGCCGTTCAGCTTGCGGACATCCGCCTTACGCGCTCCGCGTCGCTGGTGCGCGGGCAGGTGAGGCAGGTGTCCTCGGGGCGCAATGTGTAGAACAGACAGCAGCCCGCCCGATCGCGCGTCGGAAGGGCTTCACCCCGGGTTCCGGCCAGTGTCCGGAAGGAGGCCCCGCCGACGTACGGCGGAGTGGACCCGGGCAGCAGCAGTTCCAGCTCGCGCCTCGCGCGCGACGCCTCGCCCAGCAGCCCCGCGACATGCCACAGCCCCTCGGCGACCTCGTCCGTCGCCATGCCCCACACCGCCCGCGGCCCGCGCCGCATCCGGGGCCGGAAGGCGTCCAGCACCGGTGTCAGGTGCTCGGCCAGCACCTCCCGCGCCCACGCGCGCAGCGCCTCCTCGTCCGCGACCACCACCGCGCCCGGCAGCGCCGCCGCGGGATCGTCCGGCAGGCACGCGAACTGTGCGGGCCACGCCGTCATCCGGCCCCGCGCCCGGTGGAGCGACACGGCCGCCACGGGCAGCCGCGGCACCCGGCGGAGCAGGAACCACGGCACCGTCACGAGGAGGCAGACCGGCCACGCGTAGCGGTGCAGCCCCAGGCTCGCCACGGCCTCCGGGCGGCCCCGCTCCCCGTAGTCCCGCAGGAGCTGCTCGTCGTCCCGCGCGAGGAAGGCGTCCAGCTCCTCGCCGCCCGCCGCAAGCCCGTCGGCCGTCAACCAGCCGTCGCCCCGGCGCGGCGGTTCCATCGTGGCGGTGACGTGGGGAAGGGCCTCGGCGAGCCGTGCATAGGCGCCCGAGAAAGAGGAGACGAGCGCGGCGCTGTGTGTGGCTCCGGGATCAGGGACCGCCGCTGAGGCGGGCGGGATGGATGGTGCTGCGGATGAGGAAATACCGGCGGGCGGAGTGGCAGAGGCGGGAAGCATGCGAGGACCACCGAATCGGGATCATTTGCAGGTAAGCCTTACCTTACCGGAATTGATCGGGGTTTGAACTGTCAGAACGGCCGCCTATGGTTCAGATGGACACAGGAGGACCCCAATGGAGCAGGGCAGACCCCACACCGAGGCATCGCGCACCGCCGCGGGCGCGTCCGCGCGGAACACGCCCGGCGCGCACGGTGGGCACCACGGGCGTGACGAACTGGTCCGCGGCGAGCACGTGCACGGCGAGCGCCCCTACGCGGTCCCCGCTCCCGCCGCACCCGCCCGCCGGATGCCCACGCGCTACTCCGTGCGCGGGCAGGTGCTCGACGCGCTGCGCAAGGCCCTGCTGAGCGGCGAGCTCATACCCGGCGAGGTCTATTCCGGCCCCGCCCTCGGCGAGCGGTTCGGGGTCTCCGCGACGCCCGTGCGCGAGGCCATGCAGCAGCTCGTGCTGGAGGGCGCCGTCGAGGTCGTGCCCAACCGGGGCTTCCGCGTCACCCGCCGCAGCGCCCGCGACCTGGCCGAGCTGGCCGAGGTCCGCACCCTCCTGGAGCTCCCCGTCGTGCTGCGCCTCGCGCGCACGGTACCGGCGCCGCGCTGGGCGGAGCTCGTACCCCTCGCGGAGGCCGCGTCCGCCGCCGCCGCGACGGGGGACCGCGCGCTCTACGCCGAGGCCGACCGCGCCTTCCACCGCGCGCTCCTCGGCCTCGCCGGCAACCACCAGCTGGTCATGGTCGCCGAGGAACTGCACCGCCGCGCGCAGTGGCCCGCGGCCCGCGAGCCCGCCTTCCGCTGCGCGGACCTGGTGGCGGACGCGGCCGAGCATCTGGAGCTGCTGGACGCGCTGGCGGCGCGGGATCTGGTGGCGGTGGAGGCGCTGATGACGGGGCACTTCACGGGGGCGGTCTGAGCGGGGCCTTTCCCCAGCCCCGCCCCTTCCCGTAACTGGGGGCTTCGCCCCCGGGCCCCCCTTCCGTGCCGACGGGCGGTGTCCGTCCCCTTCCCGCCGCTATGCCGGCAGCCGCCGCGCCAGCCATGCCGGTACCCCGCCCAGCAGCCGGACCAGCCGCCCCGCCTCCGCCCGTAGCCTCGCCGCCTCGCCCGCGTCCGGCAGCACCGAGGCCAGCGACGCCAGGGCCGGTGCGATCCCGATCAGATAGCCCAGCTCTTCCCGTATGCGAAGGGACTCCGCGAAGCCGTGCCGGGCCTCGTCGAGCCGCCCGTCGTGCTCGGCCATCGCCGCCACGTGCCGCCAGGTGGAGGAGAGGAGTAACCGCTGGCCGTGCGTGGTCGCCCCCGCGTGGGCCCGCTCGAAGGCGGCCGTCGCGTCGGAAGGATTGTCGGACAGGTGCTGGGCGATCAGGCCCCGCCGGAAGTTGAGCAGCGGCCGCGACGGCGAGCCCTGGCCGAGCAGCGCCGCCGCCCGGCCCAGCGCGGAACGTGCCTCGTCGGCCCGGTCGCGTACGCCCAAAAGGGTGGCGGCGTAAGCGAGATGGCCCCGCTCGCAGGCCGCCGCCCCGCGCTCCTCGTCGTCCGTGGCGAGGGCCTCCGCCGACCGCAGCGCGTCCTCGGCGGCCCGCCAGCCCTCCCCGGTGAACACGCACTGTTCGATCAGCACCGCCGTCCGCCGCAGCGCCGGACCGGGCTCCCCGGCGGCGCGCGGCGCGAGGAGCGCCGCGGCGTCGTCCCAGCAGGCGCGCGACCGCAGCCGCCATACGGCCCGTTCCAGTGGATCGTCCCCGTGCGGGTCCCCTCCGCGCGGCCCCTCCGGTTCCTGTGGCTCCTCGGACAACCCAGAATCCCGCATGGCGGTATCCGCCACAGTGCCCTCCCCAAGCGCGCCGTCGAGCTGGAAGCCGTGCCCGCATCTCAGCACGAAGACACGGGCGCGGCCAAGGGTCAGGTGTGAACCAATTCACAAACTCGCCCCGCCGGGTACGAGGAGGGGAGCCGCCCCCGTGTCCGCGGCTCTCCGCGGCAGCGGCACATTATCGGAGAACGGGCAGGTCCAGGGCGTGCGGCGGCGGCCCGGGCCGACCGGGGGAGCGACGGTGGAAAATGCCTCGCGCACCGGGCGGGGCCGCTGGCAGGATGACGGCGCGCGCCCGCCGCACCGTGGAGGAGCGCGCGACGGCGGGAACGGCGCGACCGGGACCGCCGCCGGCCCCCTGGCACGGTGGCCGGTTCCGGCCGGTCCGGCCGGCCCCCGGGACAGCCACGGACGAGACATAAGGAGAACCCGCGTGCGCCGAAGCCTCGAAAACCCCCAGTTCCCTGACCGGACCACTGTTTTCGAGGACTCGTTCGCGTATGCACACCTCTCGCACGCTCAATCTGGGCATCCTCGCCCACGTCGACGCCGGTAAGACCAGCCTCACCGAGCGCCTGCTGTTCGACACCGGCGCCATCGACCGGCTCGGCAGCGTCGACGCCGGCAGCACCCGTACCGACAGCGGTGGGCTGGAGCGCCGCCGGGGCATCACCATCCGCACCGCCGTCGCCCCCTTCCGCCTCGGCGACCTGGGCGTGAACCTGATCGACACCCCCGGCCACAGCGACTTCATCGCCGAGGTCGGCCGCGCCCTGGGCGTGCTCGACGGGGCCGTGCTCGTGCTGTCCGCGGTCGAGGGCGTCCAGGCACAGACCCGGGTCCTGATGAGGACGCTGCGCCAACTCCGCCTGCCGACCCTCGTGTTCGTCAACAAGACCGACCGCCCGGGGGCCCGCGAGGCGGGGACGCTGGCCGACATCCGGCGCCGGCTGACGCCGCGTGTGGTGCCCATGGCCACGGTCCACGGCATCGGCACGCCCGCCGCCCGCGCGGTCCCCGGCTCGTACCGCGACCCGGCCTTCCGCGACCTCGTGGCCGAGGCCCTGGCCGAGGACGACGACGCGCTGCTCGCCCGGCTCGTCGACGGGGTGCCGCCGGGCGCCGGCGAGCTGCGCGCGGCGCTGGCCGACCGTACGGCGCGCGGCCTGCTGCATCCCGTGTACTTCGGCTCGGCGCTGTCCGGCGAGGGCGTCGCCGCGCTGCTCGACGGGATCGCGGCCTACCTGCCGGCCGGGGGCGCCGGTGCCGGGGAGGGGCCGGGGCCCGGGGCCGGGCCACGGCCCACCGGGGCCGCCCCCACCGGCACGGTCTTCGCCGTCGAGCGCGGCGCGTCCGGCGGGAAGACCGCGTATCTGCGGCTGTTCTCCGGTGAGTTGACCGAGCGCGCCCGGGTCACCCTGCACCGCCGGGAGGCGGACGGCACGCCGTCCGAGCACACCGGCCGCGTCACCTTCCTGGAGACCGTCGGCGCGCCGCCGGAGACCGCCCGGCGGCTGACCGCGGGCGGCATCGCCCGGATCCGGGGCCTGCCGGGGATCCGCGTCGGCGACCGCCTCGGGCCCCTCGCCGACGCGGGCCCGCTGCACTTCGCCCCGCCGTCCCTGGAGTCCGTCGTCCGGCCCGCGCACCCCGCCGACGCGGCCCGGCTGCACGCCGCGCTGGCCGGGCTGGCCGACCAGGACCCGCTGATCGGCACCCGCGCCCTGCCGGGCGGCGGCACCTCCGTGCTGCTCTACGGCGAGGTGCAGAAGGAGGTCGTCGCGGCCACGCTCGACGAGGAGTTCGGCCTCGGCGCCGTCTTCGGGCCGAGCACCACGATCCTCCGGGAGCGCCCCGCGGGCACCGGGGAGGCGCGGGAGGAGATCGACCGGCACGGCGGCCATGTCTTCTGGGCCACGGTCGGCCTGCGCGTCGGGCCCGGCGCGCCGGGCTCCGGCAACGTCTTCCGGCGGGACACCGAACGGGGCGCCCTCCCGCTCGCCTTCGACCGCGCCGTGGAGGAGACCGTCCACCGCACGCTCGACCAGGGCCTGTACGGCTGGCCGGTCACCGACTGCGTCGTCACCCTGACCCGCTCCGGCTTCGTCGGCCCCGTCAGCACGGCCGCCGACTTCCGGCAGCTCACCCCGCTGGTCCTGATGCGCGCCCTGGCCGCCGCGGGGACCCGGGTGTACGAACCGTGCCACGGCTACGAGCTGGAGGCGCCGGTGGACTGCCTGAGCGCGGTCACGGGGGCGCTCGCGGCCGCCGGCGCGGTCGTCGGCGAGACGACGGCGGGACAGGAGGAGTGCGTGCTGAGAGGGGTGATCCCGGCGCGTGGGCTCGCCGGCTTCGAGGCGAGGCTGCCGGGGCTCGCGCGCGGGGAGGGCGTGTGGTGGACGACGCCCGCGCCCGACCGCGCGGTGCGGGCGGGGCGGGCGCCGGCGCGGGCGCGTACGGACGGGAATCCGCTGAACCGGGCGGAGTACCTGCGGTCCGTGGGACGGGCGTAGGCGGACGCCCCGACGGGCGGCCTCGTACCCCGCCCCCGCCGCCCCCGGCGCCGGCTTCCCCGCCGGCGCCGGGGGCACCGGGGCGTCAGCCCGTCTGCACCAGCGGGGACCAGGCGCCGAGCGCGTCCGTCCCCGTGCCGCCGTACAGCGACGTCTCGCCGTTGGACCAGCGGGTCACGAGGCTGTCCCGGCGGCCCGTTCCCGTGAAGTCGCCGGCGGCCGTCACGGCACCCGCCCAGGAGGCGTTGGGGGGCTGGAGGCGGGTGCCCTTGCCGATGTCGGTGCCGGTCGTGGTGTACGAGCCCAGGGAGCCGTCGGTCCAGCGGACGACGAGGTGCGTACGGGCGGACCCGGCGGGCTGGACACTGGTCAGGGAGGTGGCGTTGCGCCAGTACGAGCCCGCCTCCATCAGCCGGCGCTCCGTGCCCGGGCCGGAGGAGCTCACGCCGGAGTACACGCTGAGACTGCCGTCCACCCAGCGGACGGCCAGATCGCCCGCCCGTTCCGTGGAGTCGTACCGGCCCGCGGTGATCTGCGCGGCGTACTTCCAGGACGAGCCGACGGCGCCCAGCGTGTACTCCTTGCCGGAGCCCGAGGCGTCGAAGTCCTCGTAGTAGCTGAGCTTGCCGTTGTCCCAGCGGACCATGAGGTCCGTGCGGCCGGTGCCGCCGAAGTCGCCGGTGGTGACCGTCTCGGCGCGCTTCCAGAAGCTGTCCGCCTTCGCGAGCTGCCGCTCCGTGCCGAAGCCGCCCGTGCCGTCGCCGGGATAGAGGCTGACCTCGCCGTCGCTCCAGATCACCAGCAGGTCCTCGCGCCCGTCGCCGGTGAAGTCGCCCGTGGCGAGGTGCCGGGCGTGGGTCCAGGTGGAGGCGGCGCCGGGCAGCCGGGCGCTGTCGGACGGGGGCCGGTAGGCGGTGGCGCGCACGGGCGTGCGGTCGGCGACGGCGTCCTGGTAGAGGTCCTGGACCTCCTTGCCGAAGACGGGGGAGTAGCTGACCCAGTCGTCGCCCGCGGCGTTGCCGCCGCCGTTCCAGCCGCCGAGGTTGCCGATGACGTCGCCGGTGCGGGCCTTCGCGTCGTAGTGCGCGATCCAGGGGCTGCCGGACGTCCCGCCGAAGAAGCCGCCGCACTTCATCTGCGTCTGGTGGTAGCCGGTGAGCCGTGCGGTGGGCACGGTGCAGCTGAAGGCCCGCTGGTCGGGGTTGAACGTGCCGGGGTAGCCCGTGACGGTGACCGTGCTGGTCCAGCGCGGCGTGGGCGTCAGCCGCAGGCCGCCGGTCAGGTCCTGCACCCTCGCGCCCTGGGCGTTGCCCCCGAGCCGGGCGAAGCCGAAGTCCAGGTCGGAGTCGGTGCCCTTGCTGTTCTTGGTGTAGCGGGGGTCGGTGAAGACGCGCTCCACCGGGAAGACGCCGTACGGCTGGTGGGCCGCGTCCTGGCCCTTGCGGTACTGCGGTACGAAGATCTGCTGGCCGCCGGAGAGGGACTTGGCGCAGTGCCCGGCGGTGAGCACGAGGTTCCGGCCGGCGCTCTGCACGACGCTCGCCGTGCAGTACGTGGGCCCGCCGGGCCCGGAGCTGCTGAAGAACGTGCCGACCGACGGTATGCCGTCGCCGTACGCGCCCTGGGGCGTACCGGCCGGTGCCGCGGCCGCCGCGAGACCTCGGGTGCGCGCGCCGGTGGGCGCGGCGCCGTGGCCCGCGTCGAGGGGCCGGGCGGCGGCCATGCGCTCGGCCGTCCAGTACGCCGCCGCCGCGCGCGCGTCGCCGGGCGCCGAGACGGCGGCGGGGACGCGCGGGGCCGCGGCCGCGCCGGTGGCCGAGGCGGCCACGGCACCGGTGGCCAGGGTGAGGGCGGCGGCGAGCAGGCGGGAGCGTCCGGCGGTACGGGCCGGGGTGCGTCCGGGAGTTCGTCTGACAGAAGAGGACAAAGCGACTCTCTGAGTGTGCTTGAACGGGTGTGCGAGATGCTGCGCATGCCTATCACAGGGAGGCGGGCAGCCCGTTCCGCGGGCCGGTGGCCCACGCCGCCCGGTGGTCGTGGTGGATGGGCGTACGGGCCCCCGTGAGCGGTGCGCCCGTGCCGCCCCGCCGGACGGCGACGATCTCGGCGGCGATCGACAGGGCCGTCTCCTCGGGCGTACGGGCCCCCAGGTCGAGGCCGATCGGCGAGCGCAGCCGGCCCAGTTCGCGCTCGCCCAGCCCGGCCTCGCGGAGCCGGTCGAGACGGGCCTCGTGCGTGCGCCGGGAGCCCATGGCGCCGACGTAGGCGACCGGGAGCCGCAGCGCCCGCTCCAGCAGCGGGACGTCGAACTTCGCGTCGTGGGTCAGGACGCACAGCACCGCGCGGTGGTCCAGCTCCTGGGAGTCGAGATAGCGGTGCGGCCACTCCACGACGACCTCGTCCGCGCCGGGGAAGCGGCGGGCCGTGGCGAAGACGGGGCGGGCGTCGCAGACGGTGACGTGATAGCCGAGGAACTTCCCGGCCCCCACCAGCGCGGCGGCGAAGTCGACCGCCCCGAACACGAGCATGCGGGGGGCCGGTACGGCGGACTCGACGAGCAGGGTCACGGGCTCCCCGCACCGCGAGCCGGTCCGGGCGGGCCGCTCCGCGGCCGTGCCGCCCGCACCCGGAGTCGCGATCCCCTCGCCCGGCCCTTCGCCCACCTCCACCGTCCCCGTCCGGCCCACGTCCAGCAGGGCCGCCGCCTCCAGGCCGGCGACGCGGTCCAGCGCCTCCGTGCCGCCGAGCGTGCCCGTCACGCCGCCGTCCGGGGTCACGAGCAGGGCGCGGCCCAGCAGGTGCGCGGGGCCCGCGGCCACCCGGGCCAGCGCGGCCGTACCACCGCGCGCGGCGGTGGCCAGGGCCGCGGCGAGCACCGGCCGGTCCGGGCCGTCCGCGGGGACCGGCGTGACCAGGACGTCGAGCACCCCGCCGCAGGTCAGCCCCACGGCGAAGGCGTCCTCGTCGGAATAGCCGAACCGTTCGAGCACGCTCTCGCCGCTCACCAGGGCGGCCTGGCACAGCTCGTAGACCGCGCCCTCCACACAGCCGCCGGAGACGGATCCGATCACCGTGCCGTCCGCGTCGACCGCCAGCGCCGCACCGGGCTGCCGGGGCGCGCTGCCGGTGACGGCCACGACCGTGGCCACGGCGAACGCGCGCCCCTCCGCGCACCACCGGTGCAGCTCGTCGGCGAGGTCCAGCATGGCGGTCTCCTCTGCAAGGTACGGGGCGTCGGGTGACGTGCGATCAGGTGACGCCCAGCCAGTTCTCGATCGGGTGAAGGGCGAAGTAGACGGCGAAGACGGCGGTCAGCAGCCACATGAACACCCCGGGTTCGCGCCACTTCCCCTGGGCGGCCTTGATGGCCGTGAAGGCGATGACGCCCGCGCCGACACCCGGCGTGATGGCGTAGGTGAACGGCATCAGCACCACGGTCAGGAAGACCGGCACCGCCACCGCCCGGTCACCCCAGTCGATGTGCCGGGCGTTGCTCATCATCATCGCACCGATGACCACCAGCGCGGCGGCGGCGACCTCGCCGGGGACGATCCGGGTGAGCGGGGTGAAGAACAGGCACGCGGCGAAGAACGCGCCGGTCACCACCGAGGACAGGCCCGTACGGGCGCCCTCGCCGACCCCGGTCGCGGACTCGATGAAGACGGTCTGGCCCGACGCCCCCGCGACGCCGCCCACCGCACCGCCCGCGCCGTCGACGAACAGCGCCTTGCTCAGCCCCGGCATGCGCCCCCGGGCGTCCGTGAGCCCCGCCTCCGTGCCCACGCCGATGATGGTGGCCATCGCGTCGAAGAACCCGGCCAGCACCAGGGTGAAGACGATCATCCCGACGCCCATGGCGCCGAGCGTGCCCCAGCCGCCGAGGGCGACATGGCCGAAGAGCGAGAAGTCCGGCATCGACACGGCGCTCCCCTTGAGCGCCGGCGCGCCGTTCTGCCAGGTCTTGGGCCCGAGCCGGGCCACCGCGTCGACGACGACGGCGAGCACGGTGCCGGCCACGATGCCGATGAGGATCGCGCCGGGGACGTCCCGGGCCTGGAGCATGAAGATGAGCAGCAGGGTCACGCAGAAGATCAGTACGGGCCAGCCGGCGAGCTCGCCGGCCGTGCCGAGGGTGAGCGGCCCGCCGCCCGTGGAGGCGTGCACGAACCCGGCCTTGACCAGGCCGATCAGGGCGATGAACATGCCGATGCCCATGGTGATGGCGTGCTTGAGCGCCAGCGGGATCGCGTTCATGATCAGCTCGCGCAGCCCGGTGACGGCCAGCACGACGATCACCAGGCCGTACACCACGCACATGCCCATCGCCTGAGGCCACGTCATATGGGGTGCCACCTGCGTGGAGAGGACGCCCGAGACGCCCAGCCCGGCGGCGAGCGCCAGCGGCACCTTGCCGACGAAGCCCATGAGCAGCGTGCAGAACGCCGCGGCGAGCGCGGTGGCGGTGATCAGACCGGCGTGGCCGAGGGTGTGCCCCTCGGCGTCCGGGCCGGACAGGATCAGGGGGTTGAGCAGGAGGATGTAGCACATCGCCATGAAGGTGGTGACGCCGCCGCGCACCTCACGGCCGAGGGTCGAGCCCCTTTCGCTGATGTGGAAGTACCGGTCGAGCCGGGACCGTCCGGCCGGTGGCCGCGGGTCCGCGCCCGCGTCCCGTGCCGTGGTGCCCGGCTCCACGGATGGCTGGGTCATGGCCTGCTCCCATGTTCCGGGGGATGTGGATCGCCGACGACCCGGGGGACGGCCCGAGACGGAAACGGATGGCGCCCCCGCCGGCGGACTCCTCACGACCGGGCCGGCGAACGGACCCGCGGACGGAAGGGCGCACCGCCGGCCGGGGCCGACGAGGTGTCAGGAACGCGCGCCGGAAGCCCGGCGTACGCACCTCAGGTGCCGGTGAGGTGCTCCGGCCGCACCGGCACCCGGGCGAGCGGCAGCCCCGTGGCGGCGCGGATCGCGGCCACGACGGCCGGTGTGGAGGAGAGCGTGGGGGCCTCGCCGACCCCGCGCAGCCCGTACGGGGCGTGCGTGTCGGCCAGTTCGAGGACGTCGATGGGCAGGGTGGGGGTGTCGAGGATGGTGGGGATGAGGTAATCGGTGAAGGAGGGGTTACGGACCTTGGCGGTGACCGGGTCGACGACGATCTCCTCCATCACCGCCAGCCCGAGGCCCTGCGTGGTGCCGCCGTGTATCTGGCCGGCCACCGACAGCGGGTTCAGCGCCTTCCCCACGTCCTGCGCGCAGGCCAGCTCCACGACCTTGACCAGGCCCAGCTCGGTGTCCACCTCGACCACGGCGCGGTGGGCGGCGAAGGAGTACTGCACATGGCCGTCGCCCTGCCCGGTGACCAGGTCGAAGGGCTCGGTGGGGCGGTGCCGCCACTCCAGCTCGACGTCCACGGCCTCGCCTTCCAGGACCTCCGCCAGACCGGCGAGGACCTCGCCGCCGTCGGTGGTCACCTTCCCGCCCTCCAGGAGCAGTTCGGCCGTGGCCCACGCCGGGTGGTACGCACCGAACCGGGCCCGGCCCAGCTCCAGGACCCGCTCCCGGACGGCCTCGCAGGCGTGCCGGACGGCACCCCCGGTCACATACGTCTGCCGGGAGGCGGAGGTCGAGCCGGCCGAGCCGACGCGGGTGTCCGCCGGGCGCAGGGTGACCTGCGTGACCCCCAGCTCCGTACGGGCGATCTGGGCGTGCACGGTGACCCCGCCCTGCCCGACCTCGGCCATCGCCGTGTGCACGGTGGCCACCGGCTGCCCGCCGACGACCTCCAGCCGGACCCGGGCCGTCGAGTAGTCGTCGAAGCCCTCGGAGAAGCCGACGTTCTTGATCCCCACGGCGTAGCCGACGCCGCGCACGACGCCCTCGCCGTGCGTGGTGTTCGACAGCCCGCCGGGCAGCGCGCGCACGTCCGCGCCGCCGCCCGCGCTCTCCCACTGCCGCTCGGGCGGCAGCGGCATCGCCTTGACGCGGCGCAGGAGTTCGGCGACCGGCGCGGGTGAGTCCACGACCTGGCCGGTCGGCATGACCGCGCCCTGGGACATCGCGTTGCGCTGCCGGAACTCCACCGGGTCCAGCTCCAGGGCGGCCGCGAGCCGGTCCATCTGCGCCTCGTAGGCGAAGCACGCCTGGACGGCGCCGAAACCGCGCATCGCCCCGCAGGGCGGGTTGTTGGTGTAGAGCGCGAGGGCCTCGGCGTCCACGGCGCCGACGACGTACGGGCCGGCGGAGAGCGAGGCGGCGTTGCCGACGACGGCCGGGGAGGACGAGGCGTAGGCGCCGCCGTCCAGCACGATGCGGCACGCCACGTGGGTGAGTTCGCCGTCCCTGGTGGCCCCGTGCTCGTAGTGGAGCCGGGCGGGGTGGCGGTGGACGTGGCCGAAGAACGACTCGAAGCGGTTGTAGACCATCTTCACGGGCCGGCCGGTGCGCAGGGCGAGCAGGCAGGCGTGGGCCTGCATGGAGAGGTCCTCGCGGCCGCCGAAGGCGCCGCCGACGCCGGAGAGCGTCATCCGGACCTTGTCCTCGGGCAGGCCGAGGACCGGCGCGAGCTGGCGCAGGTCGGCGTGCAGCCACTGGGTGGCGATGTACAGGTCGACGCCGCCGTCCTCGGCGGGCACCGCGAGGCCGGACTCGGGGCCCAGGAAGGCCTGGTCCTGCATGCCCACCTCGTAGTCACCGGTGACGATCACGTCGGCGCGGGCCCGGGCCGCGGCGATGTCACCGCGGCGCACGGGCTGCCGGTGGACGACGTTGGGGTGCGGGACGTGGGCCGCGTGGCCGTCCGCGCGGTCCGGGTGCAGCACGGGGGCGCCGGGGGCGAGCGCGGACGCCTCGTCGGTGACGACGGGCAGCGGCTCGTAGTCCACCTCGATCCTCGCGGCGGCGCGGCGGGCCGTCTCCGGGTGGTCGGCGGCGACGAGGGCCACCGGCTCGCCGTGGTAGCGGACCACGCCGTCGGCGAGCACGGGGGTGTCCGCGATCTCCAGGCCGTAGCGGGTCGCCGCGGGGAGGTCGGCGTGGGTCAGCACGGCGCGGACGCCCGGCGTCGCGAGCGCCCCGGAGACGTCGACGGAGCGGATCCGGGCGTGGGCGTGCGGGCTGCGCAGCGTGTGGCCCCAGAGCATGTCCTCGTGCCACAGGTCGGAGGCGTACGCGAACTCGCCGGTGACCTTCAGGGTGCCGTCGGGGCGGAGCGTGGACTCGCCGACGCCGCCCGGCGTCCGGCCGGCCCGGCCGGGCCCCGCGTCGGCGGGCAGATCGGTGGGGAGTCCGGTGGGGACGCGTGGGGTGCCCATGGTCAGACCGTCTCTCCCGCACGGGCGGCCGCCAGGCGTACCGCGTCGAGGATCTTCTCGTAGCCCGTACAGCGGCACAGATTGCCGGAGAGGGCCTCGCGGATGTCCGCGTCGGACGGGTCGGGGACGCGCGCCAGCAGATCGTCGGCGGCGACCAGCAGACCGGGGGTGCAGAAGCCGCACTGCACGGCGCCCGCGTCGACGAACGCCCGCTGGACGGGCGAGAGTCCGGCGGCCGGCGGACCGTCATGATCCCGCTCCCCGGCCGGCGGTCCGGCCCCGGCGCGCCCCGCGGCGAGCTCGGCCAGCCCCTCGACGGTCACCACCTCACGGCCCTCGGCCTGGCCCGCGGCGACCAGACAGGCGCAGACGAGCTCGCCGTCGAGACGGACCGTGCAGGAGCCGCACTCGCCCTGCTCGCAGGCGTTCTTCGAGCCCGGCAGGCCCAGCCGCTCCCGCAGGACGTACAGCAGGCTCTCGCCCTCCCAGACGTCGTCGGCCTCCCGCGGGCGGCCGTTGACCGTGACGTTCACGCGCATCGGGTGTTCCTCTCGCTGCCGCGGTAGGCGTCCCAGGCCCAGCCGAGGGTGCGGCGGGCCATGACGCCCACCGCGTGCCGGCGGTACCGGGCGCTGCCGCGCACGTCGTCGATGGGGTTGCAGGCGCCCGCCGCGAGCTCGGCGAACTGCCGCGCGAGGGACGGGGGCAGATCCCGGCCGGAGTCCCAGAAGCCGCCCTCCGCCAGCGCGGCGTCGAGGAACTCCTCGGCCGCGCGGGCCCGCAGCGGGGTGGGCGCGGCCGAGCCGATGCCCGTACGCACCGCCCGCGCCTCCGGATGCAGCGCGAGCCCGAACGCGCAGACCGCGATCACCATGGCGTTGCGCGTGCCGACCTTCGCGAACTGCTGCGGCCCGTCGGCCCGGCGGATGCGGACGGCCCGGATCAGCTCGTCCGGCTCCAGGGCGTTGCGCTTGACGCCGGTGTAGAACCGCTCGACGGGGATGAGCCGGGTGCCGCGCACGGACTCGGCCTCCACCTCGGCGCCCGCCGCCAGCAGCGCCGGGTGGGAGTCGCCGGCCGGGGACGCCGCGCCGAGGTTGCCGCCGACGCTGCCCCGGTTGCGGATCTGCGGCGAGCCGACCGTGTGGGCCGCGAGCGCGAGCCCGGGCAGCGGCCCCCGGAGGTGCTCCATGATCCTGGTGTACGGGACGGACGCGCCGAGGCGGACGTCCCGCTCGCCGGTCTCCCATTCGTACAAATCGCCGATGCGGTTCAGGTCCAGCAGGTACTCCGGACGGCGGTGGTCGAAATTGATCTCCACCATCACGTCCGTGCCACCCGCGAGGGGCACGGCCGAGGGGTGCTCCGCCTTGGCGGCCAGAGCCTCCTCCCAGGTGCCGGGGCGCAGGAACTCCATGGATCTTCTCTTCTCGGTCGGGTCTCACGAGGCGGTCCGTGGGGGGTGTTCCGGCCGGTTCGGGCCCGGCGCCGCATGTCCTGTTCGCGCGGTGTGCTGCCAGTACACCGAGGTGCGAGCACCTGGGTGCAGTCACCGAAACCATGAAGCGGTTGGCTGGCCAGGCCCGCCGTCTTGTAGATTCGAACGAAAGGCGGGGTTCAGAAACCCCACTGCATTCCACTGGTTACAACAAGACAGATCGGCGGCGACCACGATGCGGCTGCGCGCACTCCTGGAGACCGAAGCGCTGGGCCTTCGGCTGCTCGGCGGCGAGGACGAGCTGGACCGCTCCGTGCGCGGCGTGATGACCACCGACCTGCGGGACCCCAGCCGGTACCTCTCCGGCGGCGAGCTGGTGCTCACCGGGCTCGCGTGGCGCCGGGACCCGGAGGACTCCGAGCGGTTCGTCCGGATCCTGACCGCCGCCGGGGTGGCCGGGCTGGCGGCGGGCGAGGCGGAGATGCGCTCGATCCCCGACGACCTGGTGCAGGCGTGCGCCCGGCACCGGCTGCCGCTGTTCTCCGTCGTGGAGGACGTGTCCTTCGCGTCCATCACCGAGCACGTGGTGCGGCAGGTCTCCGGCGAGCGGGCGGGCGACCTGGCGGCCGTCGTCGACCGGCACCGCCGGCTGATGACCTCGGGCCCGGCGGGCGGCGGCCCCGAGGTGGTCCTCGACCTGCTCGGCTCCGACCTGGACCTGCGCGCCTGGGTGCTCTCGCCCACCGGCCGCCCGATCGCCGGCTCCTCGCTCGCGGGCACCGGCCCCGAGCTGCCCGCCGCCGTCTGCGCCACCCTCGCGGGCGAGCACCTGGCCGCGGCCCGCACGGGCCGCCGCGGCCCGCACCGGGTGACCGCCGGCGGCGGCACGTACTCCCTCTTCCCCATCGGGGGCGGCGGCCGGATCGCCTCCCGGGACGTCCGCGAGACCGTCCTGTCCGACTGGCTGCTCGCCGTCGAGGCGGACGCCGGCGACTGGCCCGCCGAGCGGCTCGACCTGCTCGACGGTGTCACCCAGCTGATCGCCGTCGAGCGGGACCGGCGCGACGCCGCCCGCACGGTGCGCCGCCGGCTCGCCCAGGAGGTCCTGGAGCTCGTCCAGTCCGGCGCGGCGCCCGCCGAGATCGCGGCCCGCCTGCGGGTCGCGGCGCCGGTGCTGCTGCCGGGCCTGGGCTCGGCCCCGCACTGGCAGGTCGTGGTGGCCCGCGTCGAGTGGGACGGCGGCGACATCCCCGGCGGCCCGGTGGCCCAGACGCTCCTGGAGGAGATCCTGGTCGACCCGGAGGCCACCGGCCCCGAGCCGTCCGACCGGATCGCCGTCGCCCACACCGGCGACGAGGCGGTCGCGCTCGTACCGCTCCCCGCCGTCCCGTCCCGCCCGGAGGGCCCGGACGAGCCGGCCGACGGCACGGAGGGCGCGCCCGCGGCCCCCGGCCTGCACGCCGACGCGCTCCTCGCCACCGTCCGCGAACCCCTCACCCGGGGCCTCGACGGCGACGGCCGGCTCACGCTCGGCGTCAGCGCCGCCGTGCACTCGGCGGAGGGCCTGCGCGGGGCGCTGGAGGAGGCCCGGCACGCCCGCCGGGTGGCCGCCGCCCGCCCGGGCCGCGTCTGCGCCGCGGGCCACCAGGAGCTCGCCTCGCACGTCCTGCTGCTGCCCTTCGTGCCCGACGACGTCCGCCGCGCCTTCACGGCCCGCCTCCTGGACCCGCTGCGCGACTACGACCGCAGGCACCGCGCCGAGCTCATCCCGACGCTGGAGGCGTTCCTGGACTGCGACGGCTCCTGGACGCGGTGCGCGACGCGGCTGCACCTGCACGTGAACACCCTGCGCTACCGGGTCGGCAGGATCGAGCAGCTGACGGGCCGTGACCTGTCGCGCCTGGAGGACAAGCTGGACTTCTTCCTGGCGCTGCGGATGAGCTGAGCTCCGGTCATCGGAAAGGGCGGGTGGGGGAGACGCTCCGCCGCACCCGCCCCGCCCGCCCTGCCTACCCCTTCTTCCCCTTCTTCACCGTCACCTTCTTCACCGTCCTCGTCTCCGGCCGCTCCGCGATCTCCGCGAGCGCGGCCATGTCCCGCACGACGATCGCCCGGTAGCGGTTGTGGATGACGCCCTCCTCGCGGAGCCGGCCGAGCGCCAGCTCCACCGACGACCGGCCGATCAGCAGCGCGTCCGTGAGGTCGCGCTGGCGCGGCCCCTCGATACGGACGCCCCCGTACGGGCCCTGCTCCCGCACTCCCACCGTGGCGCCCAGGTGGTGCAGCAGCGTGCTGACGCGCGCCAGCGGCGGCCGCTTGAACATGCTGTAGACGCGCTCGTCCATGCGGTTGCGTGTCTCCAGGCTCGTGAGCAGCCTCCGCTCGATCACGACGTGCTGTTTGAGCAGGTCCTGGAGGGCCTCGGCGGGGAAACTGAGGGTCGTGGTGCCGCTCAGGCAGATCGTCGTGGGCCCGGGGGTGTCCGGCTCCACCAGCTTGTGTTCCTCCAGCACCTGCCCGGGCCCCCGGAACCGCAGGATCGAGGTGCCGAAGTGCGTGCGCTGTTGCGACACACAGCCGTCGAGCACGATGTGGACGGTGTTGTCCGGGCCACCGGTCGGCAGTGGCTCGCCCTTGGCGTACGGGCGGGTCTGCCCCAGCTGGATCATCAACGACCGCGACCTCAGCGAAAGCCCGTCCAGGAGGGTGCCCTCGGGCCGGCGGCGGCCCGAGAGCACGTCGGAGACGCGGGAGGGCTCGGGGTTCGGGGAAGGCGTCACGGCCGGCTCCCAGGCGCTTCCCGGCCGGCGGGAACCGGCGCGGGTCCCACCGGGCCCATGGCCGCGGGCGGCGACGCCAGCGCCCGGATGACCGGGGGGAAGGCGCCGATCACCGCGGTGATCGCCAGCAGCACGGCGGCGAGGGCGCGGGGGCGGTTCGAGAGGCGCTTGATCGCGTACGCCCCGAGCGCCGCCATGAGCGCGACAAACGCGACGACGGTGAGGTAGTAGACGGTTTGGTCCACGGCGTGGCTGAGCCTTTCGGTGTGGAATTTTATGGAATTTGGCGGGTCCAGTGCCTCTTGTGACCGGATTGCGGCTCTCGGTGGTTAGGCGAGGTCTGCGATAGCAAGTGGCGTTCCAAACGCTACCCCGATGCGGCTGCGACGGCGAAGATTCCCTGAGGCGAGGGGGAATCCTCACTAATAGGACGATGTGCTCCACGTCACGCGTACGCCGGGGGCGTGAAATTTCAGGCGTGCGCCCCCTGGGGTGGGGTTTTCGGGCCGGTGTTCCCAGGAATTATTTCCGGTTGAATTCGCGGAGCTGTGAATGGGTGAGCGGAATCACCGGCACCCGGTGAAAATATGCGCGAATTCCCGCGCCGGCCCTCGACGGGGCGGAGTGGGGCGGGGGAGCGAGAGCCGGGGGTCAAGGGACCAACCCGGACCCCCGGCCGAGGCAGCCTGGACCCGCCAAGGCTCAGACCGTCGTGCCAGTAAACACCCACCGGCTCCCGCCAATGCCCTACTGGCCGGTTTTCGGTGGCGAGATGTCCTGGTCGCGGGGGATCGTCGCCGGTTCAACGGGATCGGTGTCCACGGCCTCACTTTGAGTAAAATCGGTCATGATCGATCAGCGATTCGCTCCACAAGTGCATGTGGGTGAAAAATGCGATCGAAGTAAAGCCTGAATGGAAGATTGCTGGACGAGTCCCTATCCTCCTCTGGTGGCACGCGGCGACCATCCGTGCGGCAAGTGAGGCGCGCCCGGTGAATGCATTCCCGGACGGTTCCGCGGAAGCCGGAATTAGCCTCCCAGGATCACCGGACGAGGCTCCTGTTTATCCCTCACCCGGTGGCGGGCGCGAGCGCACTCGATTCCGAATCCGTGCATCCGGAAACCGCCCTCCGTGGGCCGCGCGGTTCCGGAATGCCTATCGTCACCCGTGCAGTGCCACGTCCACCACCAGCGCCCGGTGATCCGAGCCCGGCAGGTCCAGAAAGCGCGCCGCCCGCGGCTCCACCGCGGCGCTGACCAGTACGTGGTCGATCTGTACGCCCAGCCGCGGCGCCACCGGCCGGGGCCAGCTCGGGGTGCGGGCCAGGCCCAGCACCGCCGCGCTGTCCCGCACCCCCGTGTCCAGGAGGGCGCGGAAGGCCGCGTGGTCCTGTGAGGCGTTGAAGTCGCCCGCGATCACCATGGCCGTGTCGCCGCGCCCGGCGGCCAGCTCCCGCAGGCGTCCCAGCTCCCCGCGCCACGCCGCCAGCCCGCCCGGCACCGGCGGCATCGGATGCGCCACCTGGAACCGCAGCGGCACCCCCGCCACCCGCACCACCGCCCTCGGCATCGCCAGCGCGCCCGGCACCGCGCCGTCCGGCTCCAGCGGGAACCGGCTGAGGATCGCCGACCCCTCCGCCGCGCCGCCGCCCACGACCAGCCGGTACGGGTAGGCCGCCCGCACTTCCGCCCCGCCGAGGGCGGTGCCGCACGCCGCGGGCGCGCACTCCTGCACGGACACCAGGTCGGGCCGCTCCCGGCGCAGCGTCGCCAGCAGCCCCGGGGTCGCGCCGCCGAACTCCAAGTTGGCGGTGAGCACGCGCAGTCGGGCCGCGACCGGGCCGGTCGCCGGCGCCCCGCCGGCCTCGTACGGGCGCAGGAACCAGCCGGTGACCGCGAGCGCGAGCAGCCCCCACGCGCAGCCCGCCACCCAGCGGGACCCCGCGGCCAGCAGCAGCGCCACCGCCGCCGGGGCCGTCAACCAGGGCAGGAACGCCAGGAGTTGGGGCACCGGTGTGACGCCGTCCGTGTCCAGGGCCCGGCAGGTCAGCGGCACGCTGACCGTGGCCAGCAGCAGGCCCGCGCACCAACGGGCCAGGCGGCCGCGGGGAAGCCCCGCCGCCCGCTCGCGCCGTTCCCCGGTGTTCCGGAATCCGCTCACGCTTTTGACCTTCGTATTACCCGATGATGGGGGGCCGCTTGACGTCATATGGCAAGCTAGGGGCTGAAGGTGCCGCTCCGGCCGCATTTCGCGTGTTTCGCGCGGTGCCTGCGCTGTCCGTACGAGCGAGGAGGTGATCGGGATGACCAGTCGGAGTCCCGAGGGAAGTCCTCGCTTCAGCGTTTCCGCTTCGCTCTGACCCCTCGGTCGTTCCACGCCGGGCCGTCGAGGCGAAGCCGGTCTCTCCAGGCCTTCGGTCCTGGGCCCCTGCGGCCCTTCGACCCCCCTCCGGCCTCGGGCGCTGTCGCGCGCATTTCCCCCTGATCAGGTCTTTTCCGGCCGCCCTCGCGCCCTGACGGGCCCGCCCACAGGCATCCCCCCGTCCCGACGGCGACGACGGCCGTAGCCCGCACAACCGTTCTCGACTTTTCCGTGCCGCCGGCCCGGCCGCCACGCCGTGCCGCCATGCGGTCGCACAGCCCTGCCGCCGCGCCGTCATGTGGCCATGCCGTCATGCCCGTACGGCGTCCCGGCCCCGTGCGCCGCCGTGCCGCGACGCTGCCGCACCCCCGCGCCGCCGGCCCGGAGAGAGGTCCCGCCATGACCGACACCACCCTCACCCCGCAGAAGCTCGCACCGCCGGGCCGTAACCGCCGCGAGAAGAAGGCCGCCGAGCTGGAGACCCGTACCCGCGCGGTCGGGCAGCAGCTGGCCAGGTACAGCGCCCTGCCCGGCAGCCAGGTCCTCCAGGACGTGCGGGCCACCGCCCAGGGCCTGCGGCACGACGACGCGACGGACCGCCTGGAGCGGCTCGGCGCCAACGTCGTCGCCCACGACCGGGGCCCGCGCTGGTACGTCCAGCTGGCCAAGGCCTTCTGGAACCCCTTCATGCTCATCCTGGTCGCGCTGCTCGTGATCATGTACGTGCAGTGGCTCCAGGCCGCCGACGAGGAGCCCTTCGACCCCAAGATCCCGATCATCGGCGGCATGGTGCTGATCGGCGGCCTCCTGCGGTTCTGGCAGGAGTACCGCTCCGGCAGCGCCGCCGCCGCGCTGCGCGCCCTGGTCACCACGACCACGGCCGTCCAGCGCCGCGCCGGGCGCGGCGACCGGCCGACGACGGTCGAGATCCCGATGGACCAGGTCGTCCCCGGTGACATCGTGCGGCTCGCGGCGGGCGACCTCGTCCCCGCCGACCTGCGGCTGCTCACCGCCAAGGACCTCATGATCAGCCAGGCGGCGCTGTCCGGCGAGTCGCTGCCGGTCGCCAAGGCCGACACCCGCACCCACGACTACGGCCAGAGCACCACCACCGACCCCGTCGAGGCCGACAACCTCGCCCTCATGGGCACCAGCGTCACCTCCGGCACCGCCACCGGCGTCGTCGTGGCCACCGGCGGCGGCACCTACTTCGGCTCGATGGCCGGCTCGCTCGTCGGGGAGCGCCCCGAGACCAGCTTCGACACCGGCGTGAAGAAGGTCAGCTTCCTGCTGATCCGCTTCATGCTGGTGATGGTCCCGCTGGTGTTCGCGATCAACGGCTTCACCAAGCACGACTGGGCCGAGGCATTCACCTTCGCCGTCGCGGTCGCCGTCGGGCTCACCCCCGAGATGCTCCCGATGGTGGTCACCACCAACCTCGCGCGCGGCGCCGTCGCGATGTCCCGGCGCAAGGTCGTCGTCAAGCGCCTCAACGCCATCCAGAACCTCGGCGCCATGGACGTGCTGTGCACGGACAAGACCGGGACGCTCACCGAGGACCGCATCGTCCTCGACCGCTACCTCGACGTCCACGGCCAGGAGGACGCCGAGGTCCTCGAATACGCCTACCTCAACAGCCACTTCCAGACCGGGCTGCGCAACCTCATGGACCAGGCGGTCATCGACCGGGTGCTCGAGGCCGAGGAGGTTGTCGTCGACGCGCGGTTCACCAAGGTCGACGAGATCCCCTTCGACTTCGCCCGCCGGCGCATGTCCGTGGTCCTCAGCCGCAACAGCCTCGCCGTGCCGGTCCCCGACGGCGACGGCGACGGGGCCGTGGCCGGGGAGCACGTCCTGATCACCAAGGGAGCGGTCGAGGAGGTCCTCGACCTGTGCGACCACATGACGCACGGCGGGCGGAGGGTGGAGCTCACCCCCGAGCTGCGCCGCGAGGTGACCCGTACGGCCGAGGACAACAACCGGCGGGGCCTGCGCGTGCTGGCCGTGGCGACCCGTACGTTCGCCGCCGACCGCGAGGCGTACACCGTCGCGGACGAGGCGGAGCTGACCCTCATCGGCTTCCTCGCCTTCCTCGACCCGCCGAAGGCGGACGCGGCGGCGGCCCTGACGGCGCTCGCCGACAAGGGGGTGGCCGTCAAGGTCGTCACGGGTGACAACGAGCTGGTCGCGGCGCGCGTCTGCGCCGACGTCGGCATCCACGTCGGCGAGGTCGTCACGGGCGCCGTCGTCGACGGCCTGGACGACGCGGAGCTGCGCGCCCTGGTCCGTACGACCACGGTCTTCGCCAAGACCAACCCCGTGCAGAAGGCCCGCATCGTCCGGGCGCTCCAGGCCGAGGGGCACACCGTCGGCTTCCTCGGCGACGGCATCAACGACGCGGCGGCGCTGCGCGACGCCGACGTCGGCATCTCCGTCGACACGGCCGTCGACATCGCCAAGGAGTCCGCCGACATCATCCTGCTGGAGAAGGACCTGATGGTCCTTGAGCAGGGCGTCGAGCAGGGCCGGACGACCTTCGGCAACACCATCAAGTACATCAAGATGACGGCCAGCTCGAACTTCGGGAACGTCTTCTCGGTCCTGGTGGCCAGCGCCTTCATCCCCTTCCAGCCGATGCTGGCGATCCACCTGCTGGTGCAGAACCTCGCCTACGACATCTCGCAGCTCGCCACGCCCTGGGACCGGATGGACCCGGAGTACCTGCGTAAGCCGCGCACCTGGGACGCCAAGGGCATCGCCCGGTTCATGCTCTTCATCGGCCCGATCAGCTCGGTCTTCGACATCACCACCTTCCTGGTGCTGTGGCACGTCTTCGGGGCGAACAGCGAGGCGCACCAGACGCTGTTCCAGTCCGGCTGGTTCGTCGAGGGCCTGCTGTCCCAGACGCTGATCGTCCACATGATCCGGACCCGGAAGATCCCGTTCATCCAGTCGAGGGCCTCGGTGCCGGTGCTGGTCATGACCGGGTTGGTGATGGCCTTCGGCATCCTGCTGCCGTTCTCGCCGCTGGCGTCGGTGCTCTCGATGGAGCCGCTGCCGATGAGCTACTTCCCGTGGCTGATCGGGATCCTGCTGGCGTACTGCGCGCTCACGCAGGGGGTGAAGTCCTGGTACATCCGCCGGTTCAACACCTGGCTGTGACCGGCCGATAAGAGAGAGCCGCCGGGAGATCCGGGTGGCGGGCGAGAAGGGTGGAACATGGTCATCGTCAACGAGTGGCACATGGCGGCCAACATCGCGGCCGGCCTGGGGTTCGGTGCGATCATCGGACTGGAACGCCAGTGGCGCGCCCGGATGGCGGGCTTGCGCACCAACGCGCTCGTCGCGGCCGGTTCCGCCCTCTTCGTCCTGCTCTCGCAGTACGGCTTCTCCGCCGCGACCAGCACCACCGGCTACGACGGCTCGCGCGTCGCCGCGCAGATCGTCTCCGGCATCGGCTTCCTCGGCGCCGGTGTCATCATGCGCGACGGCCTCAGCATCCGGGGCCTCAACACCGCCGCCACCCTGTGGTGCTCCGCGGCGGTGGGCGCCCTCGCCGGAACCGGCCTGTACGTGGTCGCGGGGCTCGGCACCGTGGGCGTGGTCGGCGCGAACACCCTGCTGCGCCCGGTCGCGCGAGGGCTCGACCGGGGGCCGCACGGCGGCGCCGAGGTGGCCACGGACTACCACTTCGAGGTCGTGTGCACCGAGCCCGAGGAGGCCCATGTGCGCACCCTCGTCGTGCAGTCCCTCGTCCGGCCGGGCTTCCGGCTGCGGTCCGTGTACAGCGCGGACGCGCCCGTCGCGGGCAAGGTGACCGTGTCGGCCGACCTCACCACCGAACGCCGCGACGACTCCCTCCTGGAGGAGGCCGTCAGCCGCCTCTCCCTGGAACCGGCCGTCTCCGCCGTGAGCTGGACGGTCCTCCAGGGGCCGGACGAGGGCCCGGACGACGACTACCCCACGGAGCGCCGGGCCCGGCGCCGTGTCCGGGACTTCTTCACGGGCCGCTGAGCTGGGCCGCTGAGCTGGGCCGATGGGTCGCCGGCCCGGGTGCCGGGGGGCGCCGGGAGCCCGCTCGGCGCCGCTTCAAGGAATCTCCACATCTCCCTGTGACGACGGGTAACCCCCTCCGCGGCCCCTCGATATGCCGGTTATGCCCCGCACGCTTGGGGGGCGTGTGTCCATTTATGTTCCGCGAGGGCGGAGAGGGGCTCGTATCTGTTACTCGATCTTGTGAAGGAAGTGTAATGATTCGGCGGAGGAATCTTAAAGGGAGTCGTCGGGGATGCCCCTTTTGGCGCCGGGAAGGCTCTCCCGGGTTGGCAGCGTCACCCGTTCGCGTGCTTATATCTGCGCACCGCAGCGGCGTCGTGCACGGTGATTCATCCGGATCGGGCCGCGGCGGTGGCGTCCGGACCGTTCCGTCGCGGCCCGGCTGCCTTTGTGGATAAACACTCGTCACACACTCGGACAAATGAAGGGTGCGCAAAACAATGCGTAACAACATCGAGACCCGCGAGATCGCCGACACCGAGCTGGACGCCGTCTCCGGCGGTGTCGCCGGCGTTTCCGGTGGCCTCGCCGGCGCTGTGACCGGCGACGTTCACCACCTGGTCGACTCCCTCCAGACGATCCACGCCGTCCAGGCCCTGCCCGGCCAGGTCACCGGCATCGCCGGCGTCCACGTGGGTGCCGCCGGTCTCTGAGCCCGGACTCCACCGGGTGCGGGGACCCGGTGGAATTCATGACCTGACGGCAGCGGAAACGCTTCCTCAAGGTTTTTCGTGCACCCCGGAACATTCCTTGTTCCGGGGTCCACGGCTGCCCGTTTCCATTCTTTCGAGGATCCGGGTGGAGTAATTCGGCACCCGTTTCGCGAAGGCAGTTGAAGGAAGGGTTCGTGCAGTTCCGCCAGAAGGCGCTTTCCAAGCTGCAATCGCCCGAAGAACTCGACGTCCCCGTACGCTTCGCACGCCCGCAAGGCCGCCTCGTCCTGGCCGTCACGGTCGTCGTCATGGCCGTGGCGGGCATATGGGCATTCACCGGATCCGTCACCTCGAAACTGGGCGTCACCGGCGTCCTCACCCACGCCGAGGGCGGCTATCTGCTCCAGAGCCCGTTCGCCGGACAGGTCACCGAGGTCCTCGCCGACGAGGGACGGCCGCTGGCCGCGGGCGCGCCGCTGCTCAAGATCGCCACGGACCGCGGCGACCGGATCGTGCGCGTACCCGCCGGAGGACGCGTGACCGGCCTGACCGCCAGGACGGGTTCGGTCCTCACGACCGGCGCGGACGTCGCCACCGTGGAACGGACCGGCGACCCCGGTGACCCGATGGTGGCCATGCTGTACGTACCCGCCGGCAGCGCCCGGACCGTTCCCGTGGGCGCCCCCGTCGACCTGAGCGTCCCCTCCGTGCCCCGGCAGCGGGGCGGCGCCCTGCGCGGCCGCGTCAAGGCGGTCGGCCGCGCGCCGCAGACGCGGGCGCAGATCACCGGGTTCCTCGGCGACCGCCGCCTGGCGGAGGAGTTCTCCCGGCAGGGGGATCCCGTCGCGGTGCTCGTGGAACTGGACCCCTCCGCCGCACCCGGGTCCACCGGCTCGGGCGGTCAGGGGCCCGCCACGGACGGCGGCCCCTCGTACGCCGCCGGCTCCACGACACCCGTCACCGGCTCCGTCCACCTCGCCGCACAGCGCCCCGTCGATTGGCTGCTCCCGTGACCGTGCCGCAGCACACCCCCGCCCAGGACCGGACCCCGCCGCAGGCCCCCCGCCCACCGGCCGCCGGGCGCCGCCGCGCCCGCCCCGCGCCCCGGGGCGGTGCCCGCCGGGCCGGCGGGCACACCGGACGCCGCAGGTCCGCACCGGCTCCCAGGGGCAGGACGCCCCGGCCCGTACGCACCCCCACCGTGCTCCAGATGGAGGCCGTGGAGTGCGGCGCCGCCGCGCTGGCCATGATCCTCGGCCACCACGGCCGCTTCGTCCCCCTGGAGGAACTGCGCATCGCGTGCGGCGTCTCCCGCGACGGCTCCCGCGCGAGCAACCTCCTCAAGGCCGCCCGCGGCCACGGCCTCAAGGCCAAGGGCATGCAGATGGACCTGGCCGCGCTCGCCCAGGTGCGCGCCCCGGCCGTCCTCTTCTGGGAGTTCAACCACTACGTCGTCTACGACGGCACGGGCCGCCGCCTCGGCCGCCGCGGCGTCCACGTCAACGACCCGGCCAAGGGCCGCCGGTTCGTCCCCATGGACGAGTTCGACACCAGCTTCACCGGCGTCGTGCTCACCTTCGAACCCGGCGAGGACTTCCGCCGCACCGGCCGCCGTCCGGGCGCCGTCCGCGCCCTGCCCGCCCGGCTGCGCGGCACCTCGGGCACCGTGCTCGCCGCCCTCCTCGCGAGCCTCCTGCTGGTGGCCGTCGGCGCGGTGGTGCCCGCGCTCAGCCGTACGTACATCGACACGTTCCTCGTCGGCGACCGCACGTTCCCGCTCGGGGTGCTCTTCGCGGCGATGGCGGCCACCCTGGTGCTCACCGGCACGCTCACCGCCGTCCAGCAGGCCAACCTGCTGCGCGGGCGCGTCATCTCCTCCACCCTGGGCAGCGCCCGCTTCCTGCGGCACCTGCTCAGGCTCCCGGTCACCTTCTTCGCCCAGCGCAGCCCCGCCGACCTCGTCCAGCGCCTGCGGTCCAACGACGCGGTCGCCGAGACCCTGGCCAGGGACCTGACCGCCGCCGGCGTGGACGCGGTCGTCGTCGTCCTCTACGCGGTGCTGCTGTGGACGTACGACCCCCAGCTGACGGTCGTCGGGATCGGCATCGCCCTGCTCAACGTCGTCGCCATGCGGATCGTCGTCCGCCTCCGGGCCACCGGCACCCAGAAGCTGCGCGCCGAGAGCGCCCGGCTCACCAACACCGCCTACAGCGGCCTGACGCTCATCGAGACGATGAAGGCCACCGGCGGCGAGGACGGCTTCTTCCGCCGCTGGGCCGGGCAGCACGCCGTCACCCTCGACGTGCAGCAGCGGCTCGGCGTGCCCAGCGCCTGGCTGGCGGTCGTCGCGCCCACCCTCGCCGCCCTCAACAGCGCCCTGATCCTGATGATCGGCGGCCTCAGGGCGGTCGAGGGACACCTCACGGTCGGCCTCCTCGTCGCCTTCCAGGCCCTCGTGACCAGCTTCACCGCGCCGATCACCCGCCTCAACGGCGTGGCCGGACGGATCCAGGACTTCGCGGCCGACGTGGCCCGGCTCAAGGACGTCGAGAACTTCCCCGCCGACCCGGTGTTCGCGCGGCGCGAGCCCCGCGCGGGCGCCCGCCGCCTCAAGGGCCATGTGGAGCTGGAGAACATCACCTTCGGCTACAGCCCCCTCGACGCCCCCCTGCTGACGGACTTCTCCCTCTCGGTCGGCCCCGGGCGGCAGGTCGCGCTCGTCGGCGGCTCCGGCAGCGGCAAGTCCACCGTCTCCCGGCTGATGTCCGGCCTCCACGCCCCCTGGGAGGGCACGATCCGCATCGACGGGATGCGGCTGGAGGACATCCCGCGCGCCGCGCTGGCCGCCTCCGTCTCCTTCGTCGACCAGGACGTCTTCCTCTTCGAGGGCACCGTCCGCGACAACGTCGCGCTGTGGGACCCCTCCCTCCCCGACGAGGACGTCGTCGCCGCCCTGGAGGACGCCGCCGTCTACGACGTGGTCGCCCGGCGCCCCGGCGGCATCCACAGCCGCGTCGAGCAGGACGGCCGCAACTTCTCCGGCGGCCAGCGCCAGCGCCTGGAGATCGCCCGCGCGCTGGTGCGCCGCCCCAGCGTGATGGTCCTCGACGAGGTCACCAGCGCGCTGGACGCGGCGACCGAACAGGTCGTCATCGACAACCTGCGGCGGCGCGGCTGCGCCTGCGTGGTCATCGCCCACCGGCTGAGCACGGTGCGCGACAGCGACGAGATCGTCGTGCTCGACCGGGGCACGGTGGTGGAGCGCGGCCGGCACGAACACCTGGCCGCCGGGCAGGGCCCGTACGCCCGACTGGTCGAGGAGCACTGAGGTGACGACCCCGTACGACACCCCTCACGCCACCGGCGCCCCGCCGGTCGCCGATCCCGTGGTGGCGGCCCTGGGGGCGCTCGGCGCGGAGACCGACTGCGCGGGCCTGCGCAGCCTGTCCCTGGAGGGCCCGCTCGTGCTGTGGCTCGTCGTGGAAGGCGAGCTCGATCTCTTCGCCGTCGACGCGGCGCAAGCCGGGCACTGGCACTTCCTGGGCCGGCTGGGGGCGGGAACGCTGCTGCTGGGCCCCGCCGAGGGCCCCCGGCACACGCTGATCGGCAGGCCGCTGAGGGGGTGTCGGCTGCGACGGGTGGAACTGCGGGAGCTGTACCGGCAGGAGTACGAGGGGCAGGGGGCATACGCCGACGAGTGCGGCTACGGGCACGAGTACGGCTACGGGCCGGCCGATCCGGCGCCGAGCCCCTTGGAGGACGCGTTCGCGCGCGGCGTCGGCCGGGGCCTGCGCGTGCTCTACCAGGCACCGCTGGACGGCCGCGCCACCGCTCCCGGCGCGGCCGGGGCCGACGAGGACATCCTGTGGATGCGGGTCCCCCCGGGCGGCGTGCGGTACGGGGCGGCGTACGAGGCGGAGGCGGCGGGGTGCCTCCTCGTCGACGCGGCGCTGTGGCAGGGCATGGTCGACCAGCAGTACCGGCTGCTGTACGCCCTGGACGACCGGATCGAGCGGCTGGAGCGCGCCCACGAGGACCGTACGGCCGCCGGCATCGAGGCCGGCGAGGCCGCCCGCACCCAGGCGGATCGGGCGCTGCTGGCGTCGATCGACCGCGCGGGCGGGAGGCGGCCGGGCCGCGGCGCGAGCGCCGACGCGACGTTCGCGGTGTGCGGACTGGTGGCCGGGGACGCGGGCATCGCCCTGTCCGAACCGTCCGGTACGGACGCCGGATCGGAGCGCATGGACCCGGTCGACCGCATCGCCGTGGCCTCGCGGATCCGTACCCGCTCCGTCAGGCTGGCCGGGCGCTGGTGGCGCGAGAACAGCGGCCCCCTGATCGGCCGCCGGGAGAAGGACGGGGCGCCGGTCGCGCTGCTGTGGCGGCGCGGCGGCTACGTGGCCGTCGACCCCGCGGCCGGCACCCGGGAACGGGTGGGCAGGGCGGACGAGGCCGCGTACGAACCGCAGGCCGTCATGCTCTACCGCCCGCTGCCGGAGGGAAAACCGAGCCTGGTGCGGCTGCTGCGCTTCGGCCTGCGCGGTACGCGCGCGGAGCTGCGCGGCCTCGCCTTGGGCGGGCTGGTCGCGGTCGCCCTGGGCGCGCTCGTCCCCCTCGCCACGGGCAGGGTGCTCGGCGTGTACGTCCCCGCCGCGGAGAGCGGCCTCATCGTGCGGACGGCCCTGGCGCTCGTCGCGACGAGCGTCGTCTCGGCCGCCTTCATGCTCCTCCAGAACATCTCCGTCCTGCGTCTGGAGGGCCGTATCGAGGCCACGCTCCAGCCGGCGGTGTGGGACAGGCTGCTACGGCTGCCGACCACGTTCTTCGCCGGGCGCTCCACCGGCGAACTGGCCGGCGCCGCCATGGGCGTCAGCTCCATCCGCCGGGTGCTGTCCGGCATCGGCTCGGTGTGCGTCCAGTCGGGCGCCGTCGGCGCGATGAACCTCGTGCTGCTGCTCGTCCACAGCGTCCCCCTGGCGCTGGCGGTGGTCGCCCTGCTGCTCGTCGTCGCCGCGGTCTTCGTGGGCCTGGGGCTGTGGCAGCTGCGCTACCAACGACAGTTGATCAAGCTGGGCGACAAGCTGAACAACCAGGCGTTCCAGACCCTGCGCGGACTGCCCAAGCTCCGCGTCGCCGCGGCCGAGAGCTTCGCGTACGCCGCCTGGGCCCGGGAGTTCGCCCGCACCCGCGAACTGCACCGGCGCATCGGCCGGATCAAGAACGTCGTCACGGTGCTCAACGCGGTCAGCCTGCCGCTGTGCACCCTCATGATGTTCATGCTGCTGGCCGGCCCGGCCCGGGGCACCATGTCCGCCGGCGAGTTCCTCACCTTCGGCACCGCCGTGACGATGCTGCTGTCCTCCGTCACCCAGCTGACGGGCGCGCTCGTCTCGGCGGCCGCCGTGCAGCCGATGTTCGAACAGATCAAGCCCCTGCTCCAGGAGGCCGCGGAGGTACGGGACGCCGGAGCCCTCCCCGGCGAACTGACCGGCGCCGTCGAGGCCGTGAACCTCTCCTACCGCTACACCGACGACGGCCCGCAGGTCCTCGACGACGTGTCCTTCCAGGTACGCCCGGGCGAGTTCGTCGCCGTCGTCGGCCCCAGCGGCTGCGGCAAGTCGACCCTGCTCCGCCTCCTCATCGGCTTCGACAAACCGGCCTCCGGCAGCGTCCTGTACGACGGCCAGGACCTGGCCGCCCTCGACCAGGCGGCCGTACGCCGCCAGTGCGGCGTGGTCCTCCAGAACGCCCAGCCCTTCTCCGGCCCGATCCTCGACTGCATCCGCGGCGCCGGCACCTTCTCCCTGGAGGAGGTGTGGGAGGCCGCGGCGATGGCGGGCCTCGCCGACGACATCAAGGCCATGCCCATGGGCATGCACACCATGCTCTCCGACGGCGGCGGCATCGTCTCCGGCGGCCAGCGCCAACGCCTGATGATCGCCCAGGCCCTCGTCCGCAAGCCCCGCGTCCTCTTCTTCGACGAGGCCACCAGCGCCCTCGACAACGAGGCCCAACGCGTGGTCATCGACTCCACCCGGGCCCTGCGCGCCACGCGCATCGTGATAGCCCACCGGCTGTCCACGGTCATGGACGCGGACCGGGTGATCGTCATGAGGGGCGGCCGGGTCGTCCAGCAGGGGGCGCCTGCGGCGTTGCTGGCCGATACGACGGGACTCTTCCATGAGCTGGTCCGGCGCCAGATCAGCTGACGGACGGGCCCGGGCTCACAGCCGGTCGCGCCGTTACGGCGGCAGGGCCCGGACCGTGCGTCGCGGTCCGGGCCCTGCCCCGTGGGGTGCCGCCCTGCGGCGGCCGTGCGTCAGCTCTGTGCGGTGTCGTCGCTCGCCTGCCCGGCGGCCTCAGCTGCGCGTGCCTTCTCGCGCATCTTGCGCACCAGCTCGGCCTTCTGGTCGGCGGCGCTCTGGCGGTCGCGGTTGCGGTGCGGACCGTTGTTCTGCCGTTCGGCGCGGGACAACTTCTTGCGCTGGCCGCCGCCCTGGCCCACGGGGTTGTTGATGTTCTTGCTGTCGGTCACGGGTTCTCCCGGTGGTGATGTGAAGTGATCTACGGATTCATCGGTGGGGGACGGGCGCGGCGACGTCGAGGGACGTCAGCGGGGGCCCGTCACGCTCTCACTCGTAAATCGGTGTCTGGAAGAACATGACAAAGACGTTACCCGGTTCCGTCGGCTCCGCCCGCCCGGGGCAGGTCCAGACGGGCGCTACTGGGCCGTCGCGGGCGTTGTCAGTGGTCGAATACCGTGCCACCCGTTTTCGCTACCCGCGCAGCCGCGTGCTGCGCAGTGTCCCCGGACTCTCCCCAGGGGCCTTGCGAGCCGCCTCCACGCGTGCGCGAGAGCTAAGTTGATCAGCGGCCTCGATGTGTCGGCTACAGCCAGTCGCGCTTCTTGAAGACGACGTACAGGCTCGTGCAGACGATCGCCATCAGCACAATCGCGAACGGATACCCGCCCACCCAGTGCAGCTCCGGCATATTGTCGAAGTTCATCCCGTAGATCGTCCCCACCAGCGTGGGGGCGAACAGAATGGCCGCCCACGACGAGATCTTCTTGATCTCCTCGTTCTGCTCGAAGCCCGCTTCGGCCAGGGCGCGCATCTCCGCGTTCTGCTGCTGGGTGACCAGGGTGGCGTTGACGGCGAGGATGTCGGCGAGGGCCGAGCGGAAGCCGTCTACGCGTTCGCTGGTGTGGGTGACGTGGTCGGCGACGTCGCGGAGGTAGCGCTGGAGTTCGTCGTCGGTGCCGTATTTGGTGAAGCCGGCCATCAGGCCGTGCAGCATGCCGACCAGGGGGCGGGTGGCGCGCTGGAACTCGACCATTTCGCGGGCCAGTTCGTAGATGCGGCGGGAGACCTCGGGGTCGCCGCCGAAGACCTCGGTCTCGATCTCGTCGATGTCGTTCTGGACGCCCCACACGACCGGGGCGTAGCCGTCGACGACCGCGTCGAGGATGGCGTAGAGGACCGCCTCGGGGCCCAGGGCCAGCAGCTCGGGGGTGCTCTCCATGCGGCGGCGGACGGCGGAGAGGTCGGGGGCCGCGCCGTGCCGGACCGTGATCACGAAGTCGTGGCCGACGAAGATGTGGAGCTCGCCGAAGTCGACCTCCTCGGAGGCGTCGAGATAGCGCGCGGCGCGCAGTACGACGAAGAGGGTGTCGCCGTAGCGCTCCAGCTTGGGGCGCTGGTGGGCCTCCAGGGCGTCCTCGACGGCCAGCTGGTGGAGGTCGAACTCCTCGGCCAGCGAGACCAGTTCGTTCTCCGTCGGCCGGTGCAGCCCGATCCACGCCATGCCGTCCGGCTGCTCGCGCAGCTGCCGGTAGGTGTCGGCCAGCGAAGCCGGGGTGCTGATCCGGTGGCCGTCGCGGTAGACGGCCGCGTGGACGATGCTGCCCGCGCCGTTCGTCGGGCCGGCCGGTACCGGAGCGGGCGGGGTGTCGGCCTCGCCCGTGCGGGCGGGCGACGTCCGGAGCCAGGAGTGCTTCTTCGGCGTCGGCCGCTGACGGCGAGGCGGGTTCTCCGACATGGGGGCACTCTTCCCTCTCGCTCATCACTGGACCGCAGAACAGGATATACGGACCAAATTACGGACAGTGGACCCAGGCGCGGACAGGAGATGACCGGGCATGATCGACTTCGCTTCTAATGTGAGCGCATGACGACCGACGCGTCTCCCACCCTGACCGTACGCGCTCTCAACCGTGCCCTGCTGGAGCGGCAGCTCCTGCTCCGCCGCGCCGCGCTGCCCGCGCTCGACGCCGTCGGCCACCTGGCCGGACTCCAGGCCCAGTCACCCATGGACCCGTACCACGCGCTCGCCGCCCGCCTCGACGGCTTCGACCCCGAGGAGCTCTCCGGCCTGCTGGCCTCGCGCGCCGCCGTGCGCGTGCCCCTGATGCGCGGCACCATCCACCTGGTCGGCGCCCCGGACGCGCACGCCCTGTACCCGCTCCTCCGGCCCGTTCACGAGCGGGCCTTCCAGGGCTCGCACGGCAAGCGGCTCACGGATCTGGACCCGCGGCACGTGGCCGCCTTCGCCGAGGGCCTCCTCGCCGAGCGCCCGCGCACCCTCCAGGAGCTCGGCCCGCTGCTGGCCGGCCGGTGGCCCGGCCACGATCCCGCCGCCCTGGCCGCCGCCGCGCGGGCTCTGCTGCCGCTCGTCCAGGTCACCCCGCGGGCCCTGTGGGGACGCGGCGGGGCCGCCGCCTGGACGACCCTCGGGGCCTGGACCGGCGAGGCCGGCACCACGGAAGCGGAGGACCTCGGCGGGCTCGTCCTGCGTTACCTCGCCGCCTTCGGTCCCGCCTCCGTCAAGGACGCCCAGACCTGGTCCGGCCTCACCCGCCTGCGCGCCACCTTCGAACAGCTGCGGCCCGGCCTGCGCACCTTCCGCGACCCGCACGGGACCGAGCTCTTCGACCTCCCCGACGGACCGCTGCCCGACCCCGGGACCCCGGCCCCGGTCCGCCTGCTCCCCGAGTTCGACAACATCGCCCTCTCGCACGCCGACCGGGCCCGCATCATGGACCCCGCCCACCGCTCCCGCGTCTGGCGGGTGAACCGGGCCCGCTGCGCGTTCCTCGTCGACGGCTTCATCGGCGGCGTGTGGCGCGTGGAGAAGGCGCGGGACGCCGCCACCCTCACCCTGGATCCGTTCGCGCCCCTCACCCGGGCGGACCGGGACGACCTGGAGCGGGAAGCGGCCGGAGTGCTGGCGATGACGGCCCCCGGCGCGCGGCACGAGGTGCGGTTCGGGGAGGTGCCGTAGATCTCGGCCGTACGTACCGTGGGCCTCGGCCGTACCTATCGTGGGCCTCGGCGTACGTACCGTGGACCCCGGCCGCCCCCCCCCGCCCGCGTCAGTCCCCCAGGTCCCTGCTCCTCAGGTCCTCCAGCGTCTCCCGGCGTACGAGCAGCCTGGCCCGGCCCCCCGACACGGCCGCGACCGGCGGCCTGCCGACGAGGTTGTACGCGGACGCCATCGACAGGTGGTACGCGCCGGAGGCCGGCACGGCCAGCACGTCGCCCGGCCGGACGTCCCCGGGCAGCGGCACGTCCTCGGCGAGCACGTCGCCCGCCTCGCAGTGCCGGCCGACCACCGTCATGGCACGCGGTGCCTCCCCGGACGCCCGGCCCACGAGCCGGACCGTGTAGCGGACGCCGTACAGCGCCGGGCGCGGGTTGTCGCTCATCCCGCCGTCCACCGCGACGAACGTGCGCTCGCCCGTGTGCTTGACCGCCAGGACCCGGTAGAGCGCCACGCCCGCCGGGCCCGCGATCCAGCGCCCCGGCTCCACGGTCAGCCGGGGCACGGGCAGATCGAACCGGGCGCATTGCAGGACGAGTTCGCCGCACACCCGCTCCGCGTACGCCCGGGGGTCGACCGTCGGCTCGCCCTCGCGGTAGGCGATCGCGAAGCCGCCGCCGAGGTCGAGCTCGGGGAAGGTCACGCCGTGCACCTCGCGCAGCCGGGCGAGGAACGGGACGAGCCGCCGCACCGCCGTGACGTACGGTTCCAGGCCGGTGATCTGCGAACCGAGGTGGCAGTGCAGGCCCGTGAGTTCGAGCCGGTGCTGGCCGAGGATCCGCGCCACCGCGTCCTCGGCCTCGCCGCCCGCGAGCGGCAGCCCGAACTTCTGGCCCGCCACCCCCGTACGGACGGCCGCGTGCGCGCCGGCCGCCACGTCCGGCACGACCCGCACCAGCACCCGCTGGCGGGCACCCGGCGGCACCAGCGCGGCGAGCCGGGCCACCTCGCCGGCGCTGTCGACGACGACGCGGCCCACGCCCAGGCGCAGCGCGGTCCGCAGGTCGTCCGGGCTCTTGGCATTGCCGTGCAGGACGATCCGCTCCGCCGGGAACCCGGTGAGCGCGGCGAGCTCCAGCTCCCCGGCCGAGCAGACGTCCAGGTGGAGGCCCTCCTCCTCGATCCAGCGGATCATCGCCCGGGAGAGGAACGCCTTGCCGGCGTAGGCGACGTCGGCGGCCGGGAGCGCGGCGCGCCAGGCGCGCGCCCTGGCCCGCACCTCGTCCTCGTCGATGACGTAGGAGGGGGTGCCGAAGCGGTCGGCGAGCTCGGCGAGCGGTACGCCGCCGACGGCGAGGTCACCGCCGGGCAGCACCCGGGTGGAAGCGGGCCAGACCGCGGCGGCGGGCGCGGGCTGCTCGGGGAGGGCGCGGGAACGGGGGGCGAGGGGTACGGACATCGGTGTCTCCAGCGGGTGAGAGGGCGGCGTGGCCGGTCGGGTCCGCCCGGCTCAGCCGGGAAGGGGCGGCAGCGGCGTGCTGCCCTCCGGCACACCGGGCCGCACCGCGGGTGCCGTGAGCTGGGGATCGACGGAGACGAGCACGACGCCGAGGGGCTCCGCGAGGGCGCGTACGGCCGGCAGGGCGAGACGTACGGACGGCTGGCCGGGGCCCAGGACGTCGGAAAGCCGTCGCTCGGTGGTGAAGGCGACGGCGGTGCGGTCGCCGAGGGGCGACCGGAAGACCCGCAGGGCGAAACCGCTGGGGCAGGGCCGGACGGGGACGTACAGCGCGCGCTCGGGGGCCCGCCCGGCGGGATGGGCTGGTTCGGAGGGTTCCCCCTCGTCGGCCTGCGGGCTGTCGACGGCGGCTATGGCGGCGGCTTCGGCGGGGTTACGGCTCAGGTGCATGACGGTCCTCGAAGAAGTGAAGAAGTGTCGAGATCGATCGAGAGTTGTCGAGAGGTGCCGAGGGAGTGTCAGGAAGTGAGTATCAGGCGGTGAGTATCAGGCGGTGAGTGTCAGGCGGTGTCGAGAGGTGTCGATACGTGCCGGGCGAGTGGTGCTCCGTGCGTCCGGGAAGACGGGCCGTGGAGCCCGCGAGCGAGGGACGTGCGGCCTGCCGCGGACGCGGTGGGACGAGCCGCCCGCCACGTCGCGCGGCCCGCTCACGCTATGCCCGCCCCACGCCCGGCGAAGCGCCTCATTGACAGCCTGTTGACCCTGAGTGCCACTCCTTTGACACTTCTTTGACACCGGCCCCAGGGGCGTCCGGAGTACGGGCGGGCGGAGGCGCGCCCTACGGCAGTCGCCCCGCGGCGCCTACGGCCGCCCCGGCCGCGTCCCCCGCTACGGCAGCACTCCCGCCTTCCGCGCCGCCACCACCGCCTCCAGCCGGGTGTGCACCCCCAGCTTCCGCATGCCGGAGCGCAGATAGCTCTTGACCGTCTCCGGCCGGAGCCCCAGCCGCTCCGCGGCCCCCGCGTTCGTCGCCCCCGACGCCACGCACGCCAGCACATCGATCTCGCGCGGCGACAGATCGGCGCGCCGGCCGTCCGCGCCGGCCGCCCGCACGCCGCCGGAGGAGGCCAGGGCCAGGCGCCGGCACGCCGCGAGGAGGTCCTGGCGGAGCACCGGGTCGGCGACGCGGTGGGCGAGGGCGCGGAGTTCGCCGTGGGCCTCGCGGACCTCCTCCCACATCGCCGGGTCCGCCGTCGTCGGCTGGTGGGCGACCGACAGCAGCCGCAGGACCTCGTCCTGCACGGCCAGCCCCTGCTCCAGCTCGCGCGCCGCGTCGACCGCCGTGGTCAGCGCGCGGTCACCGAGGGGGAGGGGCCGCCGCAGCGCGCCGTAGAGGACCCCGCGCACCCGGCCCCGTACGACGACGGGCACCGCCATCACCGAGCGCAGCCCCTCCGTGGCCACCGCCGCGTCGTACTCGTGCGTGATGACGTGCGAGGAGTGGTAGTCCGTGACGGACAGCGGCCGGCCCAGGGCCGCGACCTTGCCGCCCAGCCCGCTGCCGGTGCGGATGGCCAGGCCGCGCAGCGCGGGCGTCGCGGTCCCGGACAGGTCCGATATCCGCAGCTGCCGGGAGGCCGTCAGCAGTCCGCCGAAGGCGACCGGCAGCCCCGCGCCCCTGCGCATCCGCAACAGAGCCGCCCGCACCTCCGCGGTCCCGTCCGCATCCCCCATCGCTGCCTCCCCGGTCCGGACCGGAGTCGGAATCTCCGTATCCAATGAAATGCGGCCACCCCCGTCCGGGGGTGGTGAGACTCAGATCACCGTCGCACGATGCTAACCAGCGGGCCGGCGGCGCGCCCTGCAATCTGGAGGACATGTGACGTCTATGAGCCTGACAGACGCGGACGGGACGAGCGGATCGGCGACGGACGAGTTCCGGGCGGCCCGGGACTTCCTGCTGGCCCACCGGGACGACTACCGGACGGCGTACGAGGGCTTCGTCTGGCCCCGCCCCCGGCAGTTCAACTGGGCGCTCGACTGGTTCGACACCCTGGCCGAGGGCAACGACCGCACGGCGCTGTGGATCGTGGAGGAGGACGGCCGCGAGTCCCGGCGCTCCTTCGACGACCTGCGCCGGAGCTCGGCCCGGCTCGCCAACTGGCTGCGCGCGCGCGGCGTACGGGCCGGTGACCGGATCCTCGTCATGCTCGGCAACCAGACCGAGCTGTGGGAGACGGCCCTCGCCGCGATGAAGCTGCGGGCCGTCGTCATCCCCGCCACCCCGCTGCTCGGCACCGCCGACCTGGCCGACCGGGTCGAGCGCGGCCGCGCCGCCCATGTGATCGTCAGGACCGGGGACACGGAGAAGTTCGCGGACGTGCCCGGCGACTACACCCGGATCGCGGTGGGCGGCGGCGCCCCGGCGCCGTGGCTGGCCTACGAGGACCACGAGACCTACGAGACCTACGAGCCCGGCGACATGTCCGAGACGCCCGGGACACCCGAGACTTCCGAGACCTCCGGGGCACCCGCAGCGCACGAAGGCGGCGGAGCCCACGAAGAGCACGTGGTCCGCGGCACCACCACCCGCCCCGGCGACCTCTTCGTCCCCGACGGCCCCACCTTCGCCGACGACCCTCTCCTGCTCTACTTCACCTCCGGTACCACCGCACGCCCCAAGCTCGTCCAGCACACCCATGTGTCCTACCCCGTAGGGCACCTGACGACCATGTACTGGATCGGACTGCGCCCCGGCGACGTCCACCTCAACATCTCCTCGCCCGGCTGGGCCAAGCACGCCTGGTCCAACCTCTTCGCCCCGTGGAACGCCGAGGCCACCGTCTTCGTGCACAACTACACCCGCTTCGACGCCGCCCGCCTGATGAGCGAGATGGACCGCTGCGGTGTCACGAGCTTCTGTGCCCCGCCCACCGTGTGGCGGATGCTCATCCAGGCGGACCTGGGCGCGCTGCGCACCCCGCCGCGCGAGGTCGTCGCCGCGGGGGAGCCCCTCAACCCCGAGGTCATCGAGACCGTCCGGCGTGTCTGGGGAGTCGGCATCCGCGACGGGTTCGGCCAGACCGAGACCTCCGTACAGATCGCCAACTCGCCCGGACAGCTCCTCAAGACCGGTTCCATGGGCCGGCCCAGCCCCGGCTTCACCGTCGCCCTCCTCGACCCCGTCACCGGCGAGCCCGCCGACGAGGGCGAGATCGCCCTCGACCTCACGGACGGCGACCGGCTGCCCGTCGGCCTGATGACGGGCTACGAGGGCGACCCCGAGCGCACCGCCGAGGCCATGGCGGGCGGCTACTACCGCACCGGCGACATCGGCGCGCGCGACGCCGACGGCTACATCACCTACATCGGCCGCGCCGATGACGTCTTCAAGGCCAGCGACTACAAGATCTCGCCGTTCGAGCTGGAGAGCGCCCTGCTCGAACACGAGGCCGTCGCCGAGGCGGCCGTCGTCCCCGCCCCCGACCCGCTGCGGCTCGCCGTCCCCAAGGCGTACGTCGTCCTCGCCGAGGGCTGGGAGCCCGGCCCCGCCACCGCGAAGGCGCTCTTCGCGCACTCCCGCGCCACCCTCGCCCCCTACAAGCGGGTGCGCCGCCTGGAGTTCGCCGAGCTGCCGAAGACCGTGTCCGGCAAGATCCGCCGTGTCGAGCTGCGCGACCGCACCGCGCGGGGCGGCGGGCACGAGTACCGAGAGGAAGACCACCGGTGACCACACCCTCGTACACGGCGGGGACCACCGCCGTTCCGCTGATCGACGACACCATCGGCGCCGATCTCGCCTTTACCATCGAACGCTTCGGCGACCGCGACGCGCTGGTCGACGCCGTGAGCGGCCGCCGCTGGACCTACGCGGAGTTCGGCCGGGCCGTGGAGGAGGTCGCGCTCGGGCTGCTCGCCAAGGGGGTGGCGAAGGGCGACCGGGTCGGGATCTGGGCCGTCAACTGCCCCGAGTGGGTGATGGTCCAGTACGCCACCGCCCGCGTCGGCGCCGTGATGGTCAACATCAACCCCGCCTACCGCGTCCACGAGCTGGGCTACGTCCTGCGCCAGGCCGGGGTGAGCGTGCTCGTCGCCTCCGTCGAACACAAGACCAGCGACTACCGCCGGATGGTCGAACAGGTCCGTGCCGACTGCCCCGCCCTGCGCGACGTCGTCTACATCGACGACCCGACCTGGACCGGGCTCGTCCGCCTCGGCGAGGGTGTGGACCCCGCGCGGCTCGCCGAGCGCGAGGCGCAGCTCGGCTGCCACGACCCCGTCAACATCCAGTACACCTCGGGCACCACGGGCTTCGCCAAGGGCGCCACCCTCACCCACCACAACATCCTCAACAACGGCTACTTCGTGGGGGAGCTCCTCGGCTACACCGAGGCCGACCGGGTCGCCCTGCCGGTGCCCTTCTACCACTGCTTCGGCATGGTCATGGGCAACCTCGCCATCACCTCGCACGGCGCCTGCGCCGTCATCCCGGCCCCGTCCTTCGACCCCGCCGCCACGCTGCGCGCCGTGCAGAGCGAGCGCTGTACGTCGCTCTACGGCGTCCCCACCATGTTCATCGCCATGCTGGGCCTCCCCGGCTTCGCCGCCCACGACCTCTCCTCGCTGCGCACCGGGATCATGGCCGGCTCGCCGTGCCCGGAGGAGGTGATGAAGCGGGTGGTCACCGAGATGCACATGGCCGAGGTGGCCATCTGCTACGGGATGACGGAGACCTCGCCGGTGTCCACGCAGACCCGCCGCGACGACGACCTGGCACGCCGCACCGGCACCGTCGGCCGGGTCCTGCCGCACATCGAGGTGAAGGTCGTGGACCCGGGCACCGGGGACACCGTCGCCCGCGGCGAGCCGGGTGAGCTGTGCACCCGCGGCTACTCGGTGATGCTCGGCTACTGGGAGGAGCCCGAACGCACCGCCGAGGCCGTCGACGAGGACCGCTGGATGCACACCGGCGACCTCGCGGTGATGGACGAGGACGGCTACGTCCGGATCGTCGGCCGCATCAAGGACATGATCATCAGGGGCGGGGAGAACGTCTACCCCCGGGAGATCGAGGAGTTCCTGCACACCCACCCCAAGATCGCCGACGTGCAGGTGATCGGCGTCCCCGACGAGAAGTACGGCGAGGAGATCATGGCCTGTGTGATACTCCGCGACCCCGCCGGCACCCTGACCCGCGACGAGCTCGCCCGGTACTGCCGCGGCCGGCTCGCCCACTACAAGGTCCCGCGCCATCTGCGGGTGCTCCAGGAGTTCCCGATGACGGTCAGCGGCAAGGTCCGCAAGGTGGAGCTGCGCGAGCAGGCCACCGAGGTCCTGGAATCGGCCGCCACGGCCGCGACGCCCTAGGACCTGCCCGGCGGGACTTCCCCTTGACCCGCCGGACAGACCTGGCGTGGAGGGCCCGCGATCCCCCGTACGTTTCGCGGGCCCACAGAGAGTTTCCGCCCGCCGGCCCCCAACTCGCCATCGAACGGCGCCGGTTCAGAGGAAGAATTGAGGTTCGCGGTTCCGGCGATCAGTTCGGGCCCTGTTCGAGCAGCTCGTCGGCGGGGCCGTTGAGCGGCTGCGGTGTGCCGGTCAGGTCCATCACGAAGAGGGGCATGCCCAGCTCGTCCGCGCGGGCGCGCCCCTCGCGCTCGTAGCCCGCCAGGGAGAAGAAGACGCCGGACGCGGAATCGATCAGACCGTGCAGCCAGAGGCACTCCACGGCGCGCAGGGACGTGGGCAGGGTCGTCGGGTCGACCCGGGCGACCAGGCCCACCCCGCGCAGGTCAACACCGGAGTCGGGGGCCGCACCCGGACGGGTGACGCCCGTGAAGCCGAGCCAGGTGAGGTAGCGCTCGGCGGCCAGCACCGCGTCCTCCGCGGTGCGGATGGCGACCGGCCGGAATTCGGGCCGCAGCGCCGCGGGCGCCGGCGGGCCCGCGTCCGCCGACGGCTCGCGCACGGGCTGCACCGGCAGCCGCACCACGGTGCCGCACGAGCAGCCGAACTCCGGCCGCGGCCACTGGTCCTGACGGTCGCAGGAGGGACAGCGGACGGCCACCCAGGAGTCCCGCCACGTGCGGTGGGCCAGTAACTCCGGTGTGGCGTCGGGGAGGACGGGCAGGGTGAGGGGCGCGCCGCACGCGCAAGGGAAGGTGGGCGGGGTGAAGGAGTGCTCCCGACGACACGTCGGGCAGTGGACCGGCACGCTCTTGGCCATTCTCGGCTCCAGCAACGTTGTCCGCAGGGGATGAGTACGGGCCCATCGTCCACGATGCGGGCGCGCTGGGGGAGCGAATCAGGAAGCGGACGGGCGCGCCCCCGGCGCCCGCCGGGGGAGTGCCGGACGGCGGTGGCGCACGGGCGCGGAGGGGCGCGGGCCCCACCGCCGGGCCGGTGCCGGAGGCCGCCCGCCCGGCGCCGGGTTCAGCCGGAGGGCGGGGGCTCGAACTCGCGCACGGCGTCGATGTCCGGGCCGTGCGGGGTGTTCGCCTCCCGCTCGATGAGGATCTCGACGAGCGCCGGCCGCGAGGTGGCCGCCGCCCGCTCCCGGGCCCACTCGACGGCCGGCCGGATGTCCGCCGGGTCCACCACCCGCCGTCCTGAACAGCCGTACGCCTCCATCAGTTTGACGTGATCGGTGCCGGTCTCGTCGTAGTGCACGTCGACCTGGTAGTTCATGCCGTAGCCGATCGAGGCCTGGCGGATGAGGCCGAGGTAGGCGTTGTTCAGCATGATCAGGACGCACGGGACGTCGTACTGCGCGGCGACCGCCAGCTCCTCGACCGTGTACTGGAAGCCGTAGTCGCCCACGATGCCCACGACCTCGGTGTCGCCCCGGCCCATCCCCTGGAGGGCTTTCTTCACCCCGATCGCGGCCGGGACCTCCCAGCCGAGCGGCCCGGCCTGGCCGCAGACCTGGTAGTGGCGGGGGCGGTGGGCCTTCTGATGCTGGCCGCCCCAGATCTGGTAGAGGCCGATGGCGGTGACGAAGTAGGTGTCCTCACCGAAGATCTCGTTGATCTCCTTGTAGACGCGGGGCGCCTTGACCGGGACGGTGTCGAAGTCCTCGCGGCGGGTGAGGGTGCGCTTGAGCGTCCGGCAGCGCGCGGCCCACGGCTCCCAGGAGGTGAGGGGCGCCCGGCGGGCCCGGGCCCGCGCGGCGGCGAGCAGGGCGGCGAGGAACAGCCGGGCGTCGGAGACGACGCCGAGGTCCGGTTCGATGACCTTGCCCAGCTGGGAGGGCTCGATGTCGACGTGGACGAACGTGCGCGCGCCCCGGTAGACGGAGAGGTCGCCGCCCGTGTGCCGGTCGCCGAAGCGGGCGCCGACCGCGAGCACGAAGTCCGACTCCAGGAACGAGGCGTTGGCGTACCGCTGGGAGGTCTGGATGCCGGTGGTGCCCATGTTGAGCTCGTGGTCGTCCTCGATGACGCCCTTGCCCATGAGGGTGACCTGGAACGGCACCCTCAGGAACTCGACCAGCGCGCGCAGTTCGGCCGCCGCCTCGGCGAGGATCACCCCGCCGCCGGCCAGCACCAGGGGCCGCTCGGCGGCCAGCAGCAGATCGAGGGCGGCCTCGACGCGCGGCGGGTGCGGCGCGACGGTCGCGACCGGCAGCCGGGCGTCGAGGGCGGGGTCGTAGCGGATCTCGCGCCGGGCGAGGTCGACCGGGATGTCGATCAGCACCGGGCCCGGGCGCCCCTCGCGGGCGACGCGGAACGCCTCCCGGAAGGCCCAGGGGATCTGCGCGGCCTCCTTGATCTGCGTGGCCCATTTGGTGACCGGGCGGACGATCTCCACGATGTCGACCGCCTGGAAGGCCTCCTGGTGCAGCTTGGTGGAGACGGCCTGCCCGGTGACGCACACCATCGGCACGGAGTCGGCGAACGCGGTGTAGAGCCCGGTGACCAGATTGGTGCCGCCCGGCCCGGAGGTGGCGAGGGCGACGCCGACGCGGCCGTTGGTGCGGGCCCACCCGTCGGCCATGTGCGTCGCGCCCTCCTCGTGCCGGACGATGAGGTGCTCGATGCCGCCCACGGTCTCCATCGCCTTGTACAGCGGCAGGATCGCGGCCCCGGGGCAGCCGAAGGCGATGTCGACGCCCTCGTCCTTCATGATCCGCACGGCTGCCTCCATGGCGGGCATCCGGGCGGCGGGCGCGCGCCCGGTGGCCGTACGGGGCGCGGCGGTACGGGCGGTGGTCATGACGCCGTCCCCGACAGGAGCTCGACGCCGCGCAGCAGCGCGGAGTGGTCCAGGCCGCCGTCGCCGCGCGCGCGGGCCGAGGCCACCAGGGTCGCGGCGGCGCTCCCGAGCGGGAGGGCGGCGCCGACGGCGCGGGCGGCGTCGAGGACGATGCCCATGTCCTTGTGGTGCAGGTCGAGGCGGAAGCCGGGGGCGTACTCGCGGGTGAGGAAGTTGTGCCGCTTGCGGCTGAGGACGGCCGAGCCGGCCAGGCCGCCGCCCAGCACGTCCAGCGCGGTGGCGAGGTCGGCGCCGGACTTCTCCAGGAGGACGACGGCCTCCGCGCATGCCTGGAGGGTGACGGCGACGATCAGCTGGTTGGCGGCCTTCACGGTCTGGCCGGCGCCGTGGCCGCCGCACCGCGCGACCGTCGTGCCGAAGGTGCCGAGGAGCGGCTCCGCGGCGGCGAAGTCCGCCTCCGCGCCGCCCACCATGACGGACAGCACTCCCTCCACGGCCCCGGCCTCGCCGCCGGAGACGGGGGCGTCGAGGACGCGTACGCCCTTGCCGCCGGCCTGGGCGGCCTCGGCGAGGGCGATGGAGGTGCGAGGGGCCACGGTCGACATGTCGATCAGCAGGGCGCCCGGCCGGGCGTGCGCGAGGACGCCGTCGTCCCCGTAGGAGACCGCCTCGACGTGCGGGTCGGCCGGGAGCATGGTGACGATCACGTCGGCGCCGCGGACCGCCTCGGCGACCGTGGCCGCGGGTGTGCCGCCGGCCGCGGCGAGCCGGTCGAGCTTGTGCGCCTCCAGGGTGTGCCCGGTGACGGGGTACCCGGCCTTGATCAGATGCTCGGACATGGGCGAGCCCATGACGCCGAGGCCTATCCAGGCGACGCGGGGGAGTGCGGTGGGCATGCGGGAGGGCCTTTCTCGTGGGTTCCGGTGGAGGGCCGGCGGAGACCGGCCGGGGGCGCGCGGCCCGGGCGGGTCCGGGGTCAGCCCGCGCGGCGGCCGAGGGCGTCCAGCCAGCCGAAGCTGTCGGCGCTCGCCCCGGAGGGCCGGTACTCCAGGCCCACCCAGCCGTCGTAACCGGCCTTGTCCAGGTGGCCGAGGAGCGCGCCGAAGTCCAGCGCCCCGGAGCCCGGCGCCCCGCGCCCGGGGTCGTCGGCGATCTGGACATGGCCGGTCACACCGGCGTGGCGCTCGATGACGGCGGGCAGGTCCTCGCCGCCCACGGAGAGGTGGTAAAGGTCCATCAGGAAGCGGGCGTTGCCGAGTCCGCTCGCCGCGTTCACCTCCTCGACCAGCTCGACCGCCCGCGCCGAGGTGACGACGGGGTAGTCGGGCGACTCGGCGGCGTTGAGCGCCTCGATCAGCAGGACGGCGCCCACCCGGTCCGCGGCGCGGGCGGCGCGCACCAGGTTCTCCAGGGCCAGGGCGTCCTGTGCCGCGTGGTCGAGCCCGGGGAGGCGGTTGCCGTACAGGGCGTTGATCGCGGTGCATCCGGTGCGCGCCGCGAAGTCGGCGGCCACGTCGAGGTTGGCGCGGAAGTCGTCCGAGCCGGCACCGGGCAGCGAGAGCACGCCCCGGTCCGGGCCCGGGAGCCGTCCCGCGTAGAAGTTCAGCCCGACGAGGCGGGTGCCCGCGTCGTCCAGCGCGCGCCGCAGGGCGTCGAGTTCGGCGGGAGCGGGTACCGGCACACCGGGCCAGGGCCACCACAGCTCCACGGCCGTGAAGCCCGCCGCCGCAGCGGCAGCCGGACGTTCCAGAAGAGGAAGTTCGGTGAAGAGGATGGAGAGGTTCACGTTGAAGCGCGGCTCATGAGGGCTCACGGGAACACATTTCCTTCCGTATTGCGGAAGTTGGATTCTGCTCAGTGGAAGGTTGCCTGCCGAGCTGAAGGGGTGTCAAGGGTGAGAGGGGTGTCGGCGCCTTCTTCTGATGTGGGGTCAGGTGAGCTCTTGCGATATTCGGTGAACATCGAATATTGTCGAGGAGTGGGAGCGCGCAGGGGCGGCCGACAGGCCGCGGCGCGCTGTACGGGACGGCGGACGGCATCCGAACCCCCGCGGATGCCGTCCGCGCCGTCCGTCCACGCTCCTTCTCCGCCCCGGCGCCTCGGCCGCCGTGTGGGTGATGCCTCGTGAGTGACCGCTTCCGCTACGATGCCTCAAGTTCGCAAGATGTCGAACTTGAGTAGCGGGGGCAGGGCGCCGCGGTCCGGATGTGGTGGCGGCGGCCGGTTGCGGACACCGAAACGAGCAACATCGACGAGGAGGCCGGCCGTGCGTGCTGAACTGTTCCACCCTGACCGGGGGGAGATCTCCCTGAACAAGGTCCTGCATGCCCTGAGCGACCCCATCCGCCGCGACATCGCCCGCACCCTGTACGAGGGCGGCCCGATGGTCTGCGGGCGGCTCAGCTACCCGATCGCCAAGTCCACGCTCTCGCACCACCTGAAGGTACTGAGGGAGTCGGGGCTGATGGCGACCGAGATCCGGGGCACCTCCCGGGTGATCTCGCTCCGCCGCACGGACATCGACCTCCGCTTCCCCGGCCTGCTCGACGCCGTCCAGGTCACCGCGCCCGCGCCCGAGGCCGCGCCCATGGCGGGACCCCGGCGCGAAATGGCCTCGGCCAGAGGCTGAACGCGCAGGTCAACCACCCCGCTACGGTGGGGGCATGGTGCGATTGAGAGTGGAGTTCACTACCGAGCCGTTCGACCTCGACGAGCCGCCACCGCACGCGGTGGCGGCTCGCGACGCGGTGCGGGCCGCCGAGCTGGACGCCGTGGACGTCGGCCCGTTCGGCACCAGCGCCGAGGGCGGGCAGGACGCGGTGCTGGCCGCCGTCGGCGACCTGCTGCGCGAGTCCCTCCGGGCGGGTGCCACCCGGGTCTCCCTCCAGCTCAACGTCGTGCCGGGGGAGGAGGCGTGACGGGGGCTGCCGAACACCCCTTCCGGGCGGCGGTCAGACCGCTCGTCGACGCCATGGGCGGCGAGCTGGTCGAGCCCGGCGAGGCCCGCCCCGACGATGTGGTGCTGTCCTGGGAGGGGCGCGAGGTCGTGGCCGTGAGGCTGCCGCACCTGTCCGACTCGCTCGACCACATCCTGGCCGAGCTGGAGCGCCGGCACGGGGTGCCGCTCGCCGAACTGGACCGCCGGGACAAGCAGTCGGTCGTACGGACCCTGGAGGCGCGCGGCGCGTTCTCCGTGCGGCACGGCGTGGAGACCGTCGCCGCGGCGCTGGGCGTCAGCCGCTTCACCGTCTACAACTACCTCAACCGGGACGCCGGGCGGGAGAACACCACCCGGAGCGGTGAGTAATTTCAACAAAGTGTTGACGCGGTGTTTCCGAGGGCGTTAGCTATGCGCAGCCCGTTCACGCCCGGCGGCTGTGCGCGGTCCGTACTCGCCCACGCTCATCGGCAGCGGCCACGGAGGCTCCCGTGACTTCGAGTTCGACGCCGGGGCTCACCCGGTTCAACACCGCGGAGGACGACGAGGCCCGTACCGCGCTGCGCGCGGTCTGCGCCTCGGGCGCCTGGGCCGAGGCGGTCCTCGCCCGGCGCCCCTACCCCGACCCGGCCGCCCTGCTCGCGGCCAACGACGCGGCCGTGGCCGCCCTCACCCCGGCCGACCTCGCCGAGGCGGCGGCCGCGCACCCGCCGATCGGCCGCCCCACCCCCGGCGACCCGGCATCGGCCCGCGAACAGCGCGGCATGGCGGACGCCCCCGCCCGGCTCAAGGCCGAGACGCTCGAACTCGGCCTGGCCTACCAGGAGAGGTTCGGGCACGTCTTCCTCGTCTGCGCCACCGGCCTCACCGCCGTACAGCTGCGGGACGCCGTCCGTAACCGGATCGACAACACGCCGGAACGCGAGCGCGAGATCGTCAGGGCGGAACTCGGGAAGATCAATCGCATCAGGTTGGCCGGGCTCGTGGAAGCGCCCGGCGACACCGCCGACAGACCCCCGACCGACGGGAGCCCGCCATGAGCGCCGAGAAGCCGGCCACCTCGGTGTCCACCCACGTCCTGGACACCGCCCTCGGCCGGCCCGCCGGGGGAGTCGCCGTCGCGCTCGCCGTGCGCGGCGCCGGCGGCCCGCGCGGGGAGAGCCGGGCCTGGACCCGGCTCGGCGGCTCCACCACCGACGCGGACGGACGCTGCGAGGACCTCCCGGCACTGCCGGCGGACGCCACCCGCGTACTGCTCCGCTTCGAGGTCGGGCCCTACCTCTCCGGCCGGCCCGGCGGAGGCCCGGCCTTCTTCCCGGAGGTGACGGTCGACTTCGCCGTCGCACCCGGCGAGCACCACCACGTACCGCTCCTGCTCAGCCCGTACGGCTACTCCGTATACCGAGGGAGCTAGCATGCCCGTCCTTGGCCAGAACCAGTACGGCAAAGCCGAGAACCGCGTCCTGAAGGTCACCCGGGACGGACCCGTCCATCACCTCAAGGACCTCAGCGTCTCCGTCTCGCTCTCCGGCGACATGGACGCCGTCCACCTCACCGGCTCCAACGCCCACGTCCTGACCACCGACGCCACCAAGAACACCGTGTTCGCCTTCGCCAAGGAACACGGCATCGACTCCGCCGAGCAGTTCGGCATCCAGCTCGCCCGCCACTTCGTCGGCAGCCAGGGCGCGGTCACCTCCGCCCGGATCCGCGTCGAGGAGTACGCCTGGGAGCGGATCGCCTGCGACGGCCCGGGCGAGCACTCCTTCGTCCGCACCGGCCAGGAGACCCGCACCGCGCAGATCACCTTCGACGGCACCGCCCTGGAGGTCGTCTCCGGGCTCAAGGACCTCGTGCTGCTCAACACCACCGACTCCGAGTTCCGCGGCTACGTCAAGGACCGCTACACCACGCTCCCGGAGACCGACGACCGCATCCTCGCCACCCAGGTGCACGCCCGCTGGCGGTACTCCTGGACCGGCGGCGGTGAGGCCGCGCCCGACTGGGACGCCGGCTACGCCGCCACGCGCGGGCACCTGCTGCGCGCCTTCGCCGACACCTACTCCCGCTCGCTCCAGCAGACCCTCTACGCCATGGGCGCGCGCGTCGTCGACCACCGCCCGGAGATCGACGAGATCCGGCTCTCGCTCCCCAACCGGCACCACTTCCTGGTGGACCTCTCGCCGTTCGGCCTCAAGAACGCCAACGAGGTGTACTACGCCGCCGACCGGCCGTACGGGCTCATCGAGGCCACCGTCCTGCGCGAGGGCGCCGAGGCCGCCATCCCGGTGGACCTGACGAACCTTCCGTGAACCACGAACCCTCCGTGAACCGAGATCGAGGAATCGCCGTGGCAGCACCCCCGTCAGCCCCCGCAGGCCCCCCGTCCGCCCCCGTGGAGCGGATCGTCATCGAGAACTGCGCCGTCGCCACCGTCGACGGCCAGGACACCGAGTACGCCTCGGGCCACGTCGTCGTCGCCGGCAACCGCATCGAATCGGTGGGCCCGGGAGCGGCCCCCGAGGGCCTGGAGGGGGTCGTCCGCCGCGTCGACGGCACCGGCCACCTGGTCACCCCCGGCCTGGTCAACACCCACCACCACTTCTACCAGTGGCTCACCCGCGGCCTCGCCCAGGAGTCCGCCCTCTTCGACTGGCTGGTGGCCCTCTACCCCACCTGGTCGCGCATCGACGAACAGATGGTCCACGCCGCCGCCCGGGGCTCCCTCGCGATGATGGTCCGGGGCGGCGTCACCACCGCCATGGACCACCACTACGTCTTCCCGAAGGGCGCCGGCGACCTCCTCGGCGCCGAGATCAGGGCCGCCCGGGAGATGGGCGTCCGCTTCAGCCCCACCCGGGGCTCGATGGACCGCGGCGAGTCGGCCGGCGGGCTGCCGCCCGACTTCGCGGTCGAGACCACCGAGGCGGCGCTGATCGCCACCGAGGAGGCGATCGACGCCTACCACGACCCGGGCTTCGACTCGATGCTGCGGGTCGGGGTGGCCCCCTGCTCGCCCTTCTCCGTCTCCACCGAGCTGCTCCGCGAGGCCGCGGAGCTCGCCCGCCGCAAGGGCGTGCGCCTGCACACCCACGGCTCGGAGACCGTCGAGGAGGAGCGATTCTGCGAGGAGCTCTTCGGGATGGGCCCCACGGACTACCTCGCGTCCACGGGCTGGCTGGGCGACGACGTGTGGATGGCCCACTGCATCCACATGGGCGACGCCGACATCGCGGCCTTCGCCCGCACCGGCACCGGGGTGGCCCACTGCCCCTCCTCCAACGCCCGCATAGCGGCCGGCACCGCGCCCGTGCCCGCCCTGCTCGCGGCCGGCGTGCCCGTCGGCCTCGGCGTGGACGGCACGGCCTCCAACGAGACCGGCGAGCTCCACACCGAGCTGCGCAACGCCCTGCTCGTCCACCGGCTCGCCGGCGGCGCCGACGCCCTGAGCGTCCGTCAGGCCCTGCGGCTGGGCACGTACGGCGGCGCCCAGGTCCTCGGGCGGGCCGCCGAGACCGGCTCACTGGAGGCGGGCAAGCTCGCCGACCTCGTGCTGTGGAGGATCGACGGCCTCGGCCACTCCTCCATCGCGGACCCGGTCGCCGCCCTCGTCCTCGGCGCCGCCGCGCCCGTCACCCTGTCCCTCGTCGACGGCCGGGCCGTCGTGGAGGACGGGCGGCTGGTGACGGTGGACGAGGAGGCGGTGGCGCGGGAGGCGCGGGACGAGGCGCGGCGGCTGGCGCGGATCGCGGCGGGGGACTGAGGGTTCGTCCGTCCGCCTTTCCGCTCACGCATCCGTCCGTCCGGACTCGGTCGAGGGGGACGGCCCTCGGCCGGGCCCGTGGGTCTTCGGGCCCACGGGCGGCGGGCCGGGGTGCGGCCGGCTGCGGCCGGTCGGCGCTCCGGCCCGCACCTTGCGCGCCTCCGGCGGTTCTTTCCCCAGCCCCGCCCCTTCCCGATACCGGGGCTTCGCCCCCGGGCCCCCTTTTCCGCGCTGACGCGCGGTGTCCTCAAGCGCCGGACGGGCTGATTTCAGCCCGTCCGGGGGCACCTCCCAGCGGTAGCTGGGGGAGTTCGAGGACCGGGGTCCGGGGCGGAGCCCCGGTATCGGGAAGGGGCGGGCAGGGGAAAGTCCCCCGCCCGGGGGCGGGCACCCATCGGTCACCGACAAGAGGACCCCGCCATGGCCACCGTGCCCGGTTCCACCGAGCGAACCCCCGACCCGGCCCCGGAACGTCCCGTCCCGCACCCCGTCGACCACCTCCCACCCCTCACCAAGCTGCTCGCCGGCGGCTTCCAGCACGTCGCCGCCAGCTACGCCGGAGTCGTCGCCCCGCCCCTCGTCGTCGGCGCCGCCGTCGGCCTGCCGCCGAAGGAGATCACCTTCCTGGTGGGCGCGGCGCTCTTCACCGCGGGGATCGCCACCCTGCTCCAGACGCTCGGCTTCTGGAAGGTCGGCGCGCGGCTGCCGTTCGTCAACGGCGTGTCCTTCGCCGGCGTCGCCCCGATGCTCGCCGTCGCCGACGCCCAGACCGACCGGCGGGACGCCCTGCCGGTCATCTACGGCGCGGTCATGGTGGCGGGCGCGCTCGGCTTCCTCCTCGCCCCCTACTTCTGCCGCCTCGTCCGCTTCTTCCCGCCCGTCGTCAGCGGCACCGTCATCACCCTGATCGGCATCACGCTGCTGCCCGTCTCCTTCGGCTGGATCCAGGGCGGCCGCCCGGACCGGCCCGCGTCCCTGACCGACCTCGGCCTGGCCGGTGCCACGCTGGTGATCGTGCTGCTGCTGCGGCGGCTGCTCCGCGGCTTCCTCCAGCAGATCGCCATCCTGCTCGGCCTGGTCGCCGGCACCCTGATCGCCGTCCCGGCCGGAGCCGTCGACCTCTCGCCCGCCGCCCACGCCCCTCTCGTCGGGTTCCCCGCACCCTTCCACTTCGGCGCGCCCCAGTTCGCGGTCCCGGCGATCGTGTCCATGTGCGTGCTGATGCTCGTCTGTATGACGGAGAGCACCGCCGACATGCTCGCGCTCGGCGAGATCGTGGGCCGGGAGGCGGACGAGGAGGTCATCGCGCGCGGGCTGCGCGCGGACACCCTCGGCACCGCCGTCGGCCCCTTCTTCAACGGCTTCGCGAACAGCGCCTTCGCCCAGAACATCGGCCTGGTCGCGCTCACCCGGGTGCGCAGCCGCTTCGTCGTCGCCGGCTGCGGGCTGATGTTCCTCCTGCTGGGCCTGAGCCCGGCCTTCGCCTCGCTCATCGCCGTCGTGCCCCGCCCGGTGCTGGGCGGCGCGGGCATCGTGCTCTTCGGCACGGTCGCCGCCAGCGGCGTCGGCGTCCTGCTCAAGGCGGGTCTCGACAAGGGCGACAACATCCTGATCGCCGCCACCTCGCTCGGCATCGGCCTGATCCCCGTGGTCTCCCGCACCTTCTACGACAACGCGGCCATCCCCGAGACCCTGAAGATCATCCTGGACTCGGGCGTCAGCGCCGGCTGTCTGACGGCCGTCGTCCTCAACCTCGCGTTCAACCACCTCGGAGCGGGCCGGTCCGTGCGTGGCGGCTAGGGAGATACCCCTTTATTGCGCCACAATCGGCGCAAAACGACCGCCAGTGGTGCGGAGGGGTGTTCCGTCGTGGACCAGCAAGCCGGGGACGGCCCGTCCGACCGGGAGAACGACGCGGGCGGGCAGGGGGAGGGAGTCGCCGGCAACAGGCGCTTCACCTTCCCCAGCGCGCTGACCGTCCTCGCGGTCGTCACCCTCGCCGTCTGGATCCTCACCTTCGTCATTCCCTCCGGCACCTACCGGCGCGACGACGACGGCAACCCCGTCCAGGGCACGTACCACCGCGAGGCCGCGCCCGGCGGGTTCGTCCACCGCCTGGGCGACCTCTTCCTCTCGCCCGTCAACGGCCTCTACGGCATCCGTGACGCCCGTACCGGCGAGGTCGCCCCGGACGCGGTGGGCGCGCTCTACGGCAGCGCCGGCGTCTTCCTCTTCGTGCTCGCCATCGGCGCGTTCATCACCGTCGTCTTCGCCACCGGCGCCCTCGACCGCGGCATCGAGCGGCTGGCCCACCGGCTGCGCACCCGCGGCGCCCTGCTGATCGCCGCCGTCATGGCCGTCTTCTCGCTGCTGGGCACGGTCGAGGGCTTCGCGGAGGAGACGCTCGGCTTCTACGGGCTGATCGTGCCGCTGATGCTGGCCCTCGGCTACGACCGGATGGTCGCCACCGGCACGATCATCCTCGGCGCGGGCGTCGGGGTGCTCGCCTCGACCGTCAACCCCTTCGCCACGGGGGTGGCCTCCTCGGCCGCCGGGGTCTCCCTGGGCGACGGCATCGCGCTGCGCTTCGCGATGTGGGTCGTCCTGACGGGCGTCGCCATCGGCTACGTCCAGCGGTACGCGCGGAGGGTGCGGGCCGACCCCGGCCGTTCGCTGGTGGGCTTCCTGCCCGGCGACCGGGAGCTGGCGGCGGAGGCCGCGGAGCCCCCGGAGCTGACCGGGCTCCAGAAGGCCGTGCTCGTGATCGTCACCGTGGTCTTCGCCTTCATGATCTTCTCGGTGATCCCCTGGGCGAGCGCGCTCACGGGCAAGGCGGACGCGACGCCCTACGGCTGGGAGCTGGGCTGGTCCTTCGCCCAGCTGGCGGCGCTCTTCCTGGTCGCGTCGGTGCTCGTCGGCGTCGTCGCGCGCATGGGCGAGCAGCGGCTGAGCGCGGTCATCGTCAAGGGCGCGGGCGACTTCATGTCGCCCGCGCTGACGATCGTCCTGGCGCGGGGCGTCACGGTCCTCATGAACAACGCCCGCATCACCGACACGGTGCTGCACTCCATCGAGGGCGCCGTCTCCGGCACGCCCGGCGCGTTCTTCGGCGTGATGGTCTTCCTCGTCAACCTCCCGCTCGCCTTCCTGATCCCCTCGACCTCGGGCCACGCGACGCTCGCGATGCCGATCCTGGCGCCGCTGGCGGACTTCGCGGACGTGGGGCGGACGGTGGTGGTGACGGCCTGGCAGTCGGCGAGCGGCCTGATGAACCTGTGGGTGCCGACCACCGCGGTGATCATGGGCGGGGTGGCGCTGGCGAAGGTGGGGTACGACAAGTATTTGCGGTTCGTGTGGCCGTTGCTGGTGATTCTGGCGGTGCTGATCTGCGGGTTCGTGGCGCTGGGGGTGGTGGCGTGATCCCCGGCCCCACCCCTTCGCGGAACCGGGGGCAAGCCCCCGGGCCCCCGGCCGCGCCGGCGCGCGGTGTCCTCAAACGCCGGACGGGCTGAAATCAGCCCGCCCGGGGGCACCTCGCAGCGGTAGCCGGGGGAGTTCGAGGACCGGGGTCCGTGGCGGAGCCCCGCACGCGGCGGAGCCGCACATCGGATGCGGCGGGAAGGGACGGGGCCGGGGAAAAGGCCTCAGCCCCGCAGCAGGCCGTACGCCGGCAGCGTCAGGAACTCCGCGTAGTCCTCGTCCAGAGCCACCCGCAGAAGCAGGTCGTGCGCCTCCTCCCAGCGTCCCGACGCGTACGCCTCCTCCCCCGTCTCCGCCCGCACCGCGGCCAGTTCCTCCGCGGCCACCCGGCGGGCGAGCTCCGCGGTGACCTTCTCGCCGGTGTCGAGGACGACCCCCGCGTCGATCCACTGCCAGATCTGCGAGCGGGAGATCTCCGCGGTGGCGGCGTCCTCCATCAGGTTGAAGATGGCGACGGCGCCCAGGCCGCGCAGCCACGCCTCGATGTAGCGGATGCCGACCGCGACGGCGTTGCGCAGCCCCTCGTGGGTGGGCCTCGCCTCCAGGGAGTCGACGGCGAGGAGCTGATCCGCCGTCACCCGGACGTCCTCGCGCAGCCGGTCCTTCTGGTGCGGGCGGTCGCCGAGCACCGCGTCGAAGGAGGCGCGGGCCACGGGCACCAGGTCCGGGTGGGCGACCCAGGAGCCGTCGAAGCCGTCGCGCGCCTCGCGGTCCTTGTCCGCCTTGACCTTCTCGAAGGCCACCCGGTTGACCTCGGGGTCCTTGCGGGAGGGGATGAAGGCCGCCATCCCGCCGATCGCGTGCGCCCCGCGCTTGTGGCACGTGCGCACCAGGAGTTCGGTGTACGCGCGCATGAACGGCGCCGTCATCGTCACGGAGTTGCGGTCGGGCAGCACGAACCGCTCCCCGGCGTCACGGAAGTTCTTGATGATCGAGAAGATGTAGTCCCAGCGGCCCGCGTTCAGCCCGGAGGCGTGCTCGCGCAGCTCGTAGAGGATCTCCTCCATCTCATAGGCGGCGGTGATCGTCTCGATCAGGACGGTCGCCCGGACGCTGCCGCGCGGGATGCCGAGGTACTCCTGGGCGAAGACGAAGACGTCGTTCCACAGCCGGGCCTCCAGGTGGGACTCGGTCTTGGGGAGGTAGAAGTACGGGCCCTTGCCGAGGCCGATCAGCCGCCGGGCGTTGTGGAAGAAGTAGAGACCGAAGTCGACGAGCGCGCCGGGCACGGCCCGTTCGCCGTCGGTGAGGTGGCGCTCGTCGAGGTGCCAGCCGCGCGGCCGGACGACGACGGTGGCCAGCTGCTCGGCCGGCCGCAGGGCGTAGGACCTGCCGCGCTCGTCGGTGAAGTCGATGCGCCGTTCGAAGGCGTCCGTCAGGCTGAGCTGACCCCGCACCACGTTCTCCCAGGTGGGGGAGGAGGCGTCCTCGAAGTCGGCGAGCCAGACGCGGGCGCCGGAGTTGAGGGCGTTGACGGTCATCTTCCGGTCGGTCGGGCCGGTGATCTCCACCCGCCGGTCCGCCAGCGCGGCGGGGGCGGGGGCGACGCGCCAGTCGGGGTCCTCGCGGATGTGGGCGGTCTCCGGGAGGAAGTCCAGCGTGCCGGTGCGGGCGAGGGCGTCCCGGCGCCCGGCCCGGAGGGCGAGCAGCTCGTCGCGGCGGGGGGTGAACCGGCGGTGCAGCTCACCGACGAAGGCGAGCGCCCCGTCCGTCAGGACCTCCGACTGCCGTGCGACGGGCGGGGCGTCGACGAGGGCCAGCGGGGACGGCGCTGGTGCGGACATGGGCTGTCACTCCTTCAGCGGTGATCGGGGACGACGGCACGGAGTGCCGCCCGGCTGATCGTCAGTGGAGAATAGTTTTCTCATGGTGGAACATCAATGGGGTGTTGACGTCGGGGAACGGTTTCCGGCGCCCCGTGCCACCCGTGGACGCCCGCCGGGCCCCGGCGGCCCGGCCGAAGCCCCGTCAGCCGAGCAGCCGCAGATCGTCCGGTGTGTCGATGTCGCCGGGGTCCGCGACGTCCCCGCACTCCACGAGCGTCAGTTCCGCGGCGTGCTCCCGCAGATAGTCACGGGCGCCGCGGTCGCCGGTGGCCGCGCGGGCGACGCCCGCCCAGTGCCGCCGCGCGAGGAGCACCGGGTGGCCGCGCTCCCCGTCGTACGAGGCCGCCGCCAGGTCCGCGCCGGCCCGGTGCGCGGCCAGGAGGCGGGCCACCGCCGCCGCGCCGACCCGCGGCTGGTCGACGAGCGTCACCAGCACCGCCGGCGCGTCCCCCGGGGTGAGCGCGGCGAGCCCCGCGCGCAGCGAGGAGCCCATCCCCTCGCCCCAGGCGGGGTTGTCCAGCAGCACGCAGCCGGGGAGCCGGGCGCGGGCCCGGACCTCCTCGGAGGCCGCGCCGAGCACGACGTACCTCGGTGCGCAGCCCCCCTCGGCCAGGATCCGGGCCGCGTGCTCCACCAGCGGCCGCCCCCGGTGCCCCAGCAGCGCCTTCGGCCGCCCGCCGAGCCGCCTGCCCCCGCCCGCCGCGAGCAGCAGTCCGGCGACGGACGCCGCCCCGGCGGGGCCTTCGTGTGTCGTGGCCGTGGTGCGCGTCATGGCCCCTGCATACCGCATCGGTCGGCGGGGCGGGGCCGGGGCCGCCACATCACCCGTGCGTGCGGAGTACGGACTTGATTTCGCTGTGCGTGTAGCGCGAGGTACGGAAAGTGCGTTAACTGATCCGCGCTAGCGCGTGGGAGGGGGAGTGTCGTGGCGGAGGGCGCCGGAGTGGCGGAAGAGGAGCGTGTGGAAGGCGTCGGCGATGACCCGAGGGTGAACGACCTGTGCGACGCGGTGTCCCGGCTGCGCCGGGCGCTCGCGGGACACCCCGCCCTGTTACCCGACCGCGACGCCGCCGAGGACGAACTGGCCGCCCTCGACGCGATGGCGCGCGCCGGGGAGCCCGAGGTGCCGCGGCTGCGCCGGGCGCTGCTCCTGGTCGCGGGCGCGGTGGGCTCGGTGAGCGCCCTGGCCCCCGCCCTCGGCGAGGTCAGGGCCGCGGTCGACCGCTTCGGCGGGACGCCGGGGGAGGAGCTGTACCGGGTGCCGGGCCCCCGCGAAGGGGGCTGAGCCGGAACCGGGCGGGAGGCCCGGCGTCAGGCGGACGCGCTGGCCAGCGTCACCGACAGCTCGGCCGCCACCTGCTGGAGCAGCGGCACGATCCGCTCGGTGGCCGCGTCCGTGACCCGGCCCGCCGGGCCCGAGATGGAGATGGCCGCGGCCGTCGGGGCGTTCGGCACCGGGACCGCGAGGCAGCGGACGCCGATCTCCTGCTCGTTGTCGTCCACGGCGTAGCCGCTCTCGCGCACCCGGGTCAGGGCGTCCAGGAAGCCCTCCGGCGTGGTGATCGTCTTCTCGGTCGCGGCGGGCATGCCCGTACGGGCGAGCAGCGCGCGGACCTCGTCGTCGGGGCTCTGCGCCAGCAGCGCCTTGCCCACGCCGGTGGTGTGCGGCAGCACCCGCAGACCGACCTCGGTGAACATCCGCACCGAGTGGCGCGAGGGCACCTGCGCCACATAGACGACCTCGTCGCCGTCGAGCAGCGCCATGTTCGCGGTCTCACCGGTCTCCTCGACCAGCCGCGCGAGGTGCGGGCGGGCCCAGGTGCCGAGCAGCCGGGAGGCGCTCTCGCCGAGCCGGATCAGACGGGGGCCCAGCGCGTACCGGCGGTTGGGGTGCTGGCGGACGTAGCCGCAGGCCACCAGCGTGCGCATCAGCCGGTGGATGGTCGGCAGCGGCAGGCCGCTGGTCGCGGAGAGCTCGCTCAGCCCCACTTCGCCGCCCGCGTCCGCCATCCGCTCCAGGAGGTCGAAAGCGCGCTCCAGGGACTGGACACCGCCCGTGGGTGAGGCGGTTCGGGGCTCGGTGGGCGAGGGCACGTTCGGGGTCCTTCCGGGACGGGTGGCAGAAGCCTACCGGCCCGTCGCCCCTCCCGTTCGCCACCTTCCGTCAGAAGAAATCCCTTTTCTGTCTCCCGGAAAGCCGCAGGAGGGAGCGGGGGCGGTGCGGAGGTCTTGACGGGTGCGGGGCCCCGCTGAAGACTGCCTCCACCGCCGTTCAACAGAACGTTGAAAGACATCTCGCTCGTCATCACCGGCACCCCCGGAAGGCACGGGGGCCGCCGGAGCCGCTGGGAGAGGAGAAGGCGTGTCCCCAGAACCGGTGGAGCTGATGCTGCGCTCCACACGCGTCGTCACCCCGGAGGGGACCCGCCCCGCCGCCGTCACCGTGGCCGCCGGCCGGATAGCGGCCGTGCTGCCCCACGGCACCGCCCCGCCGCCCGGCGCCGCGACCGAGGACCTCGGGGACGACGCCCTGCTCCCCGGCCTCGTCGACACCCACGTCCACATCAACGACCCGGGCCGCACCGAGTGGGAGGGATTCCGCACCGCGACCCGCGCGGCCGCCGCGGGGGGCGTCACCACCCTCGTCGACATGCCGCTCAACAGCCTCCCGCCGACCACCACCGTCGAGCACCTCAGGGTCAAGCGGGACGTGGCACGCGGCGCGGTCCACGTGGACGTCGGCTTCTGGGGCGGCGCCCTGCCCACCAACCTCGCGGACCTGCGCCCCCTGCACGACGCCGGCGTCCTCGGCTTCAAGTCCTTCCTCTCGCCCTCCGGCGTCGAGGAGTTCCCGGCCCTCGGCCCCGACGACCTGGAGGCCGTCGCGGCGGAGACCGCGTCCTTCGGCGGCCTGCTGATCGTGCACGCCGAGGACCCCGCCCACCTCGACCGCGCCCCACGGCCCCACGGCCGGCGCTACGCCGGCTTCCTCGCCTCCCGGCCGCGCGCCGCCGAGAACGACGCCGTCGCCGGACTGATATCCGTCTCCCGGCGGCGCGGCACCCGCGTGCACGTCCTGCACCTGTCGTCGTCCGACGCCCTGCCGCTGATCGCCGCCGCCCGGGCGGAGGGCGTGCGTGTCACCGCCGAGACCTGCCCCCACTTCCTGACCCTGACCGCCGAGGAGGTCCCGGACGGGGCCACCGAGTTCAAGTGCTGCCCGCCCATCCGCGAGGCCGCCAACCAGGACGCCCTCTGGGAGGGGCTCGCCGCAGGCACCCTCGACTGCGTCGTCTCCGACCACTCGCCCTGCACCACCGACCTCAAGGTCCCCGACTTCGGCACCGCCTGGGGCGGCATCTCCTCCCTCCAGCTCGGCCTCCCCGCCGTCTGGACCGCGGCCCGGCGCCGCGGCCACACCCTCCGGGACGTGGCCCACTGGATGGCCACCGCACCCGCCGCCCTCGCCGGGCTCCACCACAAGGGCGCCATCGCCCCGGGCCGCGACGCCGACTTCGCGGTCCTCGCCCCCGACGAGCCCTTCACCGTCGACCCGGCCGAGCTCCACCACCGCAACCCCGGCACCGCCTACGCCGGCAAGGAACTCCTCGGCGTCGTCAGGTCCACCTGGCTGCGCGGCCGCCGCGTCGCGGGCCCCGGCGCCACCGCCGAACCCACCGGCCTCCTCCTCGAAAGGCAGCGCGGCTCATGACCGGCATACGCCCCTCCGGCAGCCCCTCCGACCCGCCCTTCACCGGCAACGCGGACCCGTACACGGGCGGCGACCCGTACGCCGACTACCGCTCCGCCCCCGTCCCCTTCGGGCACCTGCCCGACCTCGCCGACCGGGACCTCGGCGCCGCCGTCGTCGTCGCCAGCGACGAGTTCTTCGCCGAGCGCGAGAACCTGATCGTGCCCGCCGCCCCCCGCTTCGACCCGCACGCCTTCGGCCACAAGGGCAAGGTCATGGACGGCTGGGAGACCCGCCGCCGGCGCGGCACCGCGGCCGCCGCCCCGCACCCCGGCCCCGACGACCACGACTGGGCGCTGATCCGGCTCGGCGTCCCCGGCCGCGTCCACGGCCTCGTCGTCGACACCGCCCACTTCCGCGGCAACCACCCCGAGGCCGTCTCCGTCGAGGCCACCACGCTGCCCGGCACCCCCGCCCCCGGCGACCTGCTCGCCGAGGACGTGAAGTGGACCGTCCTCGTGCCGCGCACCCCCGTCGGCGGGCACGCCGCCAACGCCTTCGCCGTCCACGCCCGGGAGCGCTTCACCCACCTGCGGCTGCGCCAGTACCCCGACGGCGGCGTCGCCCGGCTGCGGGTCCACGGCGAGGCGGTCCCCGACCCCGCCTGGCTCGCCGCCCTCGGCGTCTTCGACCTCGCCGCGCTGGAGAACGGCGGCCATGTCGAGGACGCCTCCGACCGCTTCTACAGCTCGCCCTTCAACAGCATCCGGCCCGGCCGCTCCCGCGAGATGGGCGACGGCTGGGAGACCCGCCGCCGCCGCGACACCGGCCACGACTGGGTCCGCTACCGCCTCACCGGCCGGGCCCTGCTGCGGGCCGCCGAGATCGACACCGGCTGCTACAAGGGCAATTCCCCCGGCTGGGCGGCCCTCTCCGTCCTCGACGCCGGCACCGGCGCGGACCCGGCCGACCCCGGCGCCGCCTGGACCGAGGTCCTGCCGCGCACCCGCCTCCAGCCCGACACCGTCCACCGCTTCCCGCTGGCCGGCCGGCCCGTCGCCACGCACGTACGGCTCGACGTCCTCCCCGACGGCGGCGTCGCCCGGCTGCGCGTGCACGGCTCGCTGACGGACCCGCCGGCCGGCGAGGACGCGCGGCTCCTCACAGAGGGCGGCTCATGAACAGGGCGATCTCACCCTCCGACGCCGTCCCCGTGTAGAGCGTGGTGTCCAGACCGCACAGCGCGAAGCCCATCCGCCGGTACGCGCGCACGGCCGGGGCGTTGACGTTGGTGACCTCCAACCAGGCGGTGCGCGCCCCCAGTTCCCGGCCCTGGCCGAGGGCGCGCTCCATCAGGGCGGATCCGACGCCCTGGCCACGCCGGTGCGGCGCCACCCGGACGTCGGAGATCAGCAGCCGGCGGTTCCAGGCGGAGTGGGCGAACGTGACGGCGCCGCACAGGCCCCCGGCGTCGTACGCGACGACCGCCCGGGCCTCGTCGTCCCCGCCGAGCCCCTCCACCCCCTCGTCCTCGGCCGGGTAGACCTTCCGCAGCGGAGGGTCGACCGGCACGGCGCGGAGGCGGAAGCCCTCCTCCGTGGCCGTCACTTCGAGGACGGAGTCGGTCGTGAAGGAGTTGTCGAGGGCCTCGATGTCCTCGAAGTCCCGGGGAAGCGCGGGTCGGTAGGCCATTTCGGGCCGGTCGCTGTACGACATGCCTTCACCGTACAGCGAGCGAATCCCAGAACATCGACTCGTAGTCCTGGAGCAGCCGCCCGTAGCGCCGCGCCGACGGCTCGGACAGCCGGCCCGCCGCCAGCCCCGCCGACACCGCGGCCAGGACCGCGTCCGACGCGCCCGGCTTCTGCTCGGCGAAGAGGTCGAAGAACGCGCACGCCGCGTCGTCGAAGCCGTACTTCTCGCGCAGCGCCCGGCCGACCGTGGCGCAATAGGACGACCACGCCGCGAAGTTGGCCGACAGGGCGACCACCACGTCCACGGGCTCGGCGCCGAGCGCGAGCCAGGCCACGTACGACGGATAGGCCTGGCAGCCGGCCCGCGGCTCGTACTCCCGCACGGCCGCCTCGTCCAGCCCGCAGGCGCGGGCCAGCGCGCCGAGGTGGCCCAGGGCCGAGTCCTCGCCCCGCGCGAGGGTCTCGAAGAACGCGGCGACGGCCGGGACGGGCGCGGCCCGCCCGGCGAGGTGGGCGAAGCTGCGGCGGTCGCCGACGATGACGTGGTGCTGTTCCAGCGCGAGGGCCGCGAGGACCTCCACGGGCGCCTCTCCCGCCGCGATCCGCTCGACGGTCATGTTCTTCGCGGGCGCGAGCTCCCGTGCCGCTTCCGTCAGTACGTCCTGGGCCGTGCGCGTCATCGATCCGCCTTCCGGTGTCCGGGCCGGGGGCCGTTCCCCCCCGGCTCAGCCTTTCAGAACCGCGCGCCGGGCGCTCACCCCCCGGCGAGAAAGAAGCTCACCCTCCGGCGAGAAAGAAGAGGAGGAAGAGGAAGGCCGCGAAGAAGTGCACGGCCACGAGGTAGATGATCACGCGGACCGTCATGCCCATCGGGGCCCGGTCCTCCTCGTTCATGTGCCGGACGGCCGGCTCCGCGGTGTGTCCGTCCAGGTGTCCGTCGGCCGGTGTCATGGCATTCCCCTCCGGGTCGGCGTCGCGCCCCCGAGACACAGCTCGGTCGCGGCGCTCTGCATCAGCGTGTGCATGAACAGCAGGTCCGCCCCGCCGGGCGAGGCGGCCGCGATGCGGTGCGGGGTCAGCGAGTCGAAGTGCGCGGCGTCGCCCTCGTCCAGCAGGTGCGTGGACTCGCCGAGCGTCAGCCGCAGCCGGCCGGAGGTGACGTAGAGCCACTCCTCGCCGGGGTGCACGCGCACCAGCTCCGCCTGGCCGCCCCCGCCCGGCGGCACATGCAGCCGCAGGGCCTGCATGGCGCGCCCGGAGCCGCCCGCCCGCCAGTAGGTCCAGCCGCCCGCCTGCTGCGGCTCCATCCGGTCGCGCCGCACGATCGGGTCCCGCTCCGGGATCGCCTCGCCCAGGAGGTCGGATACCGTCGTTCCGTACGTACGCGCCAGCGCCAGCAGCATCGGCAGCGACGGGGTGCGGCGGCCGGTCTCCAGCCGCGACAGGTGGGCGGGCGACAGGCCCACCCGCCCGGCCGCGGCCTCCAGGGTCAGGCCGCTGCGTCGGCGCAGGTCGCGCAGGCGGGGCGCGACGGTCGGCAGGTCCTCTCCGGGGCCGTCGTCCGGTGGGGCCGGGGTGCTCTGGCTCATGGTTCCGGTATAGACCCGCCGTACCTCAGAGGCAAAAGTTTTGCCTCTGAGGCAAAACCGCCCCGGCCGGTCCCCGTCACGTCCCGGGCGAATGGTCGATTCCGGGTGAACGGCTGCCCGGCCCCGGTGAATCTCCCGGAAACATCGCCTGTTCGATCTTGACTCACCGGTAGCTACGCGCGTCATGCTGTTGTGCATGAACATGACACCCCCCTCCCGCCGTTTCGCCCGGACCGGCGCGCTGGCCGCCGCCCTCGTCTCCGCCCTGCTCCTCGGCGGACCCGCGCTGGCCGCCACCCCGCAGGCCCCGGCCGCCGTCACGGCCGCACCGGTCACCATGAAGATCGTCGGCGACATCTGTTACTCGGACCTGCCCTCGCAGGCCCACGACACCATCCGGCTGATCGACGCCGGCGGCCCCTTCCCGTACCCGAAGGACGGCACCGTCTTCTCCAACCGCGAGGGCGTCCTGCCGAAGCAGACCTCCGGCTACTACCACGAGTACACGGTCAAGACCCCGGGCTCGCCGGACCGCGGCGCCCGGCGGATCGTCACCGGGAAGCAGACCCACGAGGACTACTACACCGGCGACCACTACGAGACCTTCGACCTGGTCGACTTCACCTGCTGAACCGCCCGTTCCCGCCCGGCTGAACCATCCGCCGGGCGATCCGCACACCGACGGGTGAAGGTCCCGCCGCCGTCCACCACGGCGGCGGGACCTTCCGCTTCCATGGCCGGGTGAGACTCACCGCCGCCCTGCTGGCCGCAGCCGCCTGCCTCGCCCTGGCCCAGACGCCCGCCGCGCCGCGCGCGGGCGCCCCCGGCGGCGCCCGCGACCTCGGCCCGAACGTGCACGTCTTCGACCCGTCGATGCCGAAGGCGGCGGTGCAGCGCGAGGTGGACGCGGTCTTCCGGCGGCAGGAGCGCGCCCAGTTCGGCCCCGGCCGCCACGCGCTGCTGTTCAAGCCCGGCACCTACGACGTCGACGTCAACACCGGCTTCGCCACCCAGGTCGCCGGGCTGGGGCGGTCGCCCGACGACGTGACCGTCCGGGGCGCGGTGCGCGCCGAGGCCGACTGGTTCCAGGGCAACGCCACCCAGAACTTCTGGCGTTCGGCCGAGAACCTCTCCGTCCTCCCGGACTCCGGTGCGAACCGCTGGGCCGTCTCGCAGGCCGCTCCGCTCCGCCGCGTGCACATCCGCGGCGACCTGCTCCTGGACGACGGCGGCTGGTCCAGCGGCGGCTTCCTCGCCGACTCGCTGATCGACGGCCGGGTCCGGTCGGGCACCCAGCAGCAATGGCTCTCCCGCGACAGCGAGTTCGCCGGCTGGACCGGCGCCACCTGGAACATGGTCTTCGTCGGCGTCCGGAACGCCCCCTCGGACCGCGGCTACCCCACGCCGCCCACACCCGCGTCGACCGCACCCCGGCCGTGCGCGAGAAGCCCTTCCTGTACGTCGACGGGGCCGGCGCGTACCGCGTCCGGGTGCCCGCCCTGCGCACCGGGGGACTGGGCACCACCTGGGCCCACGGCGCCCGCCCGGCGGGGGAGTCGCGCCCGCTGGGCCGGTTCCACATCGTGCGGCCCGGGGCCGGCGCCGCCGGGATCCAGGCGGCCCTCGACCGCGGCCGGGACCTGCTGCTCACCCCCGGCGTCCATCACCTCGACCGCACCCTGCGGGTCACCCGCCCCGGCACCGTCGTCCTGGGCCTCGGCCTCGCCACGCTCGTGCCCGACCACGGTGGCACCGCGCTGTCCGTCGCCGACGTCGACGGGGTGCGGCTCGCGGGACTGCTGGTCGACGCGGGGCCCGTCGCCTCGCCCACCCTGATGGAGATCGGGCCGCCGGGCGCGCGGCGGCGGCACGCGGCCGACCCTGTATCGCTGCACGACGTCTTCTTCCGGATCGGCGGCGCCGGCCCCGGCCGGGCCGTCCGCAGCCTGGTCGTCAACAGCTCGGACGTGATCGGCGACAACCTCTGGCTGTGGCGCGCCGACCACGGCGACGGCGTCGGCTGGACCGTCAACACCGCCGGCCACGGGCTGATCGTCAACGGCGACGACGTCACGATGTACGGGCTGTTCGTCGAGCACTACCAGCGCCACCAGACGCTCTGGCGCGGCGAGCGCGGCCGGACGTACTTCTTCCAGAACGAGCTGCCCTACGACCCGCCGCGGCAGGCCGCCTGGCGCGAGGGGCGCCACCGGGGCTACCCCGCCTACGAGGTCGCGGCCGGTGTCACCCGACACGAGGCCTGGGGGCTCGGCAGCTACTGCTACTTCACGGCGGACCCGCGCGTCGTCGCCGACCGCGCGTTCGCGGTACCCCGCCGGCCCGGGGTGCGCCTCCATCACCTCGTCACCGTCTCCCTCGGTGGCAAGGGCGTGATCCGGCACGTCGTCAACGGCACCGGCGGCCCGTCGGACGCGCGGCGCAACGTGGCCCACGTCGCGGAGTACCCGTAGGGGAGCGGCGACCGCACCGGGCGGCAATCGGACAGGTGTCCTGAAATCGCTCTTGAGGGCGCCCGCCCCGCCGGGGACGATCTTCCGGAGCGAGGGGGAGCCATGGGGGCGCACACGAGCGGAACCGTCGATCTGGCCGCGTTGGGGGACGCGTTCGCCAGGGATCCGCACCCGGTCTACGCCGGGCTGCGGGAGCGCGGGCCGGTGCACCACGTACGGATGCCGGAGGGCTCCGTCGCCTGGCTCGTCGTCGGCTACGAGGAGGCGCGGGCCGCGCTGAGCGACCCCCGCCTGTCGAAGGACTGGCGGAGCGTGTCACCGTCGCTCGGGCTGAGGACCGTGGCCTCGGGCCCGCACATGCTCACCCTCGACCCGCCGGACCACACCCGGCTGCGCAAGCTCGTCGCCAAGGAGTTCACCCCGAAGCGGGTCGACGCCCTGGCGCCCCGGGTCCAGGAGCTGACCGACGGCCTGCTGGACGCCATGCTGGCCGCGCCGGACCGCCGCGCCGACCTCGTCGACGCGCTGTCCTTCCCGCTGCCCATGGGCGTCATCTGCGAGCTGCTCGGCGTGCCGTCCCTGGACCGCGAGTCCTTCCGCGACTGGTCGAACACCGCCGTCGGATCCGCGCCGGCCGCCGAGAAGGCCGTGGCCGCCGGCGCGATGCACGCCTATCTGGAGGAACTGGTCGCGGCCAAGCGGGCGCACCCCGGCGACGACCTGCTGAGCGACCTGGTCCGGGCCACGGACGAGGACGGCGACCGGCTCTCGCCCGAGGAGCTCCTCGGCACGGCCTGGATCCTGCTCGTCGCGGGCCATGAGACGACGGGCAACCTCATCACCAACGCCGTCCTCACCCTGCTCACGCACCCCGAGCAGCTGGCGGCCCTGCGCGCCGACCCGGGGCTGCTGGACGGCGCCGTGGAGGAGACGCTGCGCTACGAGGGCCCGCTGGAGACCCCGACGTACCGCTTCACCACGGAGCCCGTCGAGATCGGCGGCACGGTGATACCAGGCGGCGGCGAGCTCGTCCTGCCCGTCATCTCCGACGCCAACCGCGACCCCGCCCGCTTCGGCGACCCCGGTCGCTTCGACATCCGCCGCGACGCGCGCGGGCACGTCACCTTCGGCCACGGCATCCACTACTGCCTGGGCGCGCCGCTGGCCCGCCTGGAGGCCAGGACCGCGCTCCGGACCGTCCTGGAGCGCTGCCCGGACCTCGCCCTGGACGCCCACCCGGACGCCCTGCCCTGGCGCGACGGCCTGTTCATCCGCGGCCCGCACCGGCTGCCGATCCGCTTCTGACCCCGTGGGCCGGGCCGCCCGCTCAGTCCGGCGGCGGGGGCTCGGGCCGCCCCAGCTCCGTGCGGGCCCGGGCGAGCTCCTCCCGGGCGCGGGCCCTGGTGTCCGGGTTCGCCGACCGCTGGTGCTCCAGGAAGGACTCCACGAAGCCGGCGCGCCGGGCCGGCGGATAGCGGCGCTCGGTGAGGAACGGCAGGTCGTTGGTGACCATGCTGCGCGCGACGAGCAGCGGGGTGTCGCAGTGCAGCGGCCGGAAATCGGGGTTGTGCAGGCCCGGCCCGGGGTGCCCGGGGAAGAACTCGCCGAGCATCATCCCGTCGGCCACGAACTCGGGCTTCGCCCGGTCGTGCACCCGGACGACGGTCTCCGCCGCCGCCCCCGGCAGGACGAGGACGATCGTCTTGTCGATGGTGTGCTGGCCGCCGCGCGGCTCCATGGCCAGCCAGTGCGCCTTGAGCGCGGCGACCGCCGCGTCCATCCCGGCCTCGTCGGTCACGGCGGGCTCGGCCAGGGCGTAGCGGATCAGGCCCAGGCGCTGGGAGAGCGGCACGAAGGGGCAGACGGCGCCCTTGCGGCCGAGGTCCGGGTGGGGCCGGGCGACGTGGTCGCGGACCCAGTCGCGCACGGGGCGGAGACGGTCGTGGGAGGTGGCGTCCGGCTCGTCGTACAGCCGGATGCGGGAGAGGTCGGCCGCGGGGCGGCCGCTCGCGGGGTCGTGGTGTCCGTATCCGTGGCTCATGGCTCGGGTCCCCCAGTCACTGTGTCTGGTAAACACAAAAACGAGCCAGACCGGGACCGAGGTTGAGCTTTACGGTCAAAGTCGCTCGATCGTGTCGGTACCGGACAGGCATCGGGACCAGGAGAACTACGCCGTCAGCGCGGAGCCGAATTCCACCAGCAGTACCCCGGAGGCCGCCAGCAGCAGTACCCCCGAGCCGCCGAGCAGCAGGCGGTAGCCCCGGGTGCCGATCCGGTGGCGGGCGCGGGCCACCATCACGGCGAGCGCGGCCTTGCTGCCGACCAGCAGGGCGTAGAAGCCGAAGAGGAAGCCGCCGGCCCCGGGCGGGCCGTGCCGCCAGGCCGCCACCAGCAGCGGTGCCCCGGTCGTGAGCCAGAACATCCACGGGTGCGGGCTGAGCAGATTCACCAGGGCGCCCTGCCACAGCGTCCGCCGCCCCGCCGCCCGCACCTCCCCGGCGTCCCGCGCCGCCGGCACCTCGGCCGTCCGCGCCTCGCGCAGCGTCGCCACGGCCAGCCAGGCCAGGAAGAGGCCGCCCAGCACCCCGCCGACGGCGATCGCCCACTCCGGCAGCACGGCCAGCACGGTCACCGCGAGGACGATCACCGGCAGGTCGGTGAGCAGCGGCACCGCGGCCACCCGCAGCCCGACGCCGAGCCCGCCGCGCAGCGTCCCGGACAGCACCAGCGCGAGCAGGGGACCCGGGCTGATCCCCGCGCTGAAGCCCAGTGCCACTCCCAGAGCCAGCTCCTCCACGGCCTCGCCCTTCCCCCCGGCCCTTCCCGCACGGCACCCGTGGTGCCCGGAACTCATCTGACATGGGCGGGTACGTAAACGATCGAGAAGATTCCGTAGGAATGATCGGGATTCTGTAGGACTTCGCCACTGTCATCTGTATTGCACAAGACGCGGCCACAAGGCGCGGAGTTGACGGCTTCGTCACCCGTATCGGTCAGCCCGTCGCCGGGAAGTACGCATGTCCGGACAACCTGACCTCCGAACTTCCCGTCATCCGGTCCCGCGGTTACGCTCCCACCGTGTCGACGCACCGATCCCTCCAGTTCAGCCTGGACCGCAGCAGCCCCGTACCGCTCTATTACCAGCTGTCGCAGCAGCTCGAGGCGGCGATCGAGCAGGGCGGGCTCGCCCCCGGCAGCCTGCTCGGCAACGAGATCGACCTCGCCGCGCGGCTCGGGCTGTCCCGGCCCACCGTCCGGCAGGCCATCCAGTCGCTGGTGGACAAAGGGCTGCTCGTGCGCCGCCGTGGCGTCGGTACCCAGGTACTGCACAGCCAGGTGAGGCGCCCGCTGGAGCTGAGCAGCCTCTACGACGACCTGGAGGCGGCCGGCCAGCAGCCCGCCACCCGGGTCCTGCTGCACACCACCGAGCCCGCCACCGCGCGCGTCGCCGCGGCCCTCGGCGTGCCCGAGGGCACCGAGGTGGTGCTCGTCGAGCGGCTGCGGCTCGCCCATGGCGAACCCATGGCCCACCTGCGCAACCACCTCCCCGCCGGCCTCCTCGGCCTCGACGACGACGGACTGGCCGCGACCGGTCTCTACCGGCTGATCCGCGCGGCCGGCATCACGCTGCACAGCGCCCGGCAGACGGTCGGGGCGCGGGCCGCGACCGCCGCGGAGAGCGGGCTGCTGGCCGAGCCGGAAGGCGCGCCGCTGCTCACCATGGAACGGACGACGTACGACGACACCGGGCGCGCCGTGGAGTTCGGCTCCCACGTCTACCGTGCCTCGCGCTACTCCTTCGACTTCCAGCTGCTGGTCCGCCCGTAGCCGCCCCGGGCGGGCCCCGCCCGGCCTCCACGGGCCCGGCGGGCCTCCGTGGCGGGGCATGGATCGTCAGAATGTTCGGACAAAGCCTTGACCCGGTGTGGTGTACGCCGCTAAAAATCCACCCACATACAGCAGCCCTGAGAGGTACCCCCGGAAGCCCCCGCGGTCAGCGGTGACGGATGGTGACGGATACTTGGGCGGCTGGGCCCGCAGGACCGGGGTCCGGCCGCACCGTGACAGACAGTGAGAAGGGCAACTCCTCGTGGCAAGGCTTCGGACAGGCGTACGTGCGGTGAGCGCCGTGCTGGCAGCGGTGCTCGGCGCCTCCTTGGCGGGGTGCAGCGCGACGGGCGGCAAGCGCGCGGAGGAGCGGGCCGCCAAGGCGGCCCAGGGGCGCGCCGCGGTGGACACGCCCCGCTGGACCTTCGCGATGGTCACCCACTCGGGCGATGGCGACACCTTCTGGGACATCGTCCAGAGCGGTGCCAAGCAGGCGGCCGCCAAGGACAACATCAAGTTCCTCTACGCCCATGACGTGGAGGGCAACAAGCAGGCCCAGAACGTCCAGGCCATGATCGACCAGAAGGTCGACGGCCTGATCGTCACCCTCGCCAAGCCCGACGCCATGAAGGACGTCATCGCGAAGGCGAAGAAGGCCGGCATCCCGGTGATCACCGTGAACTCGGGCTCCGAGAAGTCCAAGGAGTTCGGCGCGCTCACCCACATCGGCCAGGACGAGGTGATCGCGGGCGAGGCCGTCGGCGAGCAGCTCAACGAACGCGGGCGGAAGAAGGCCGTCTGCGTCCTGCACGAGCAGGGCAACGTCGGTCACGAGCAGCGCTGCGAGGGCGTGAAGAAGTCCTTCAAGGGCGAGCTCCAGAACCTGTACGTCGAGGGCACCAACATGCCCAACGTGCAGTCGTCCATCGAGGCGAAGCTCCAGTCCGACAAGGACATCGACGCCGTCGTCACCCTCGGCGCCCCCTTCGCGCCGACCGCCGTGAAGGCCGCCGAGCAGGCCGGCAGCAAGGCCGAGGTCGACACCTTCGACCTCAACGCCAAGGTCGCCGAAGCCCTCCAGTCCGGCAAGCTCGGCTTCGCCGTCGACCAGGACCCGTACCTCCAGGGCTACGAGGCCGTCGACCTGCTGTGGCTCTACCGCTACAACCGCGACATGCTCGGCGGCGGCCGCCCGGTGCTCACCGGCCCGCAGATCGTCACCAAGGACGACGCCAAGATCCTGGCCGACTTCACCAAGCGGGGTACGCGATGAGCGCGCCCGCCACCGCACCCGCCCGGGACACGGCCGACGAACGGCTGGCGCACCGCTCGCACCTGCGCCGGCTGCTCGGCCGCCCCGAGCTCGGCGCGGTCGTCGGCGCCGTGGCCGTCTTCGTCTTCTTCTCGACCGTCGCCGACAGCTTCCTCCAGGCATCCAGCCTGTCGACGGTGCTCTACGCCTCCTCGACCATCGGCATCATGGCCGTCCCCGTGGCGCTGCTGATGATCGGCGGCGAGTTCGACCTGTCGGCCGGTGTGATGGTGACCAGCGCCGCGCTGGTCTCCTCGATGTTCAGCTACCAGATGACGGCCAACGTCTGGGTCGGTGCCGGGGTCTCGCTGCTCACCATGCTGGCTATCGGCTTCTTCAACGGCTTCGTGCTCACCCGCACCAAGCTGCCCAGCTTCATCATCACGCTGGCCACGTTCCTGATGCTGACCGGCCTCAACCTGGGCTTCACCAAGCTCATCAGCGGCACGGTCTCCACCAAGACCATCGGTGACATGGAGGGCTTCGAGTCCGCCCGCGCGGTCTTCGCCTCGCACCTGACGATCGGCGGCGTCGACCTCCAGGTCACCATCCTGTGGTGGCTCGGCCTGGTGGCCCTCGCCACCTGGGTCCTGCTGCGCACCCGCGCCGGCAACTGGATCTTCGCGGTCGGCGGCAACTCCGACGCGGCCCGCGCCGTGGGCGTCCCCGTCAAGGGCACCAAGATCGGCCTGTACATGGCGGTCGCCTTCTGCGCCTGGGTCTCCGGACAGCACCTGCTGATGTCCTACGACGTGGTCCAGTCCGGCGAGGGCGTCGGCAACGAGCTCCTCTACATCATCGCGGCCGTCATCGGCGGCTGCCTGATGACCGGCGGCTACGGCTCGGCCATCGGCTCCGCGGTCGGCGCGTTCATCTTCGGCATGACCAGCAAGGGCATCGTCTACGCCCAGTGGGACCCGGACTGGTTCAAGTTCTTCCTGGGCGCGATGCTGCTGCTGGCCACGCTGCTGAACGCGTGGGTCCGTAAGCGGGCGGAGGCGACGAAGTGAGCGACACACGGAACGCGCTGGTCGAGCTGACGGACGTCAGCAAGTTCTACGGGAACATCCGGGCCCTCGAAGGGGTCTCCCTGGAGGTGCACGCGGGCGAGATCACCTGCGTGCTCGGCGACAACGGCGCCGGCAAGTCCACCCTCATCAAGATCATCGCGGGGCTGCACCAGCACGACGCGGGCACCTTCGAGATCGAGGGCGAGGAGACCCGCCTCGGCTCGCCCCGCGAGGCCCTCGACCGCGGCATCGCCACGGTCTACCAGGACCTCGCGGTCGTCCCGCTGATGCCCGTCTGGCGGAACTTCTTCCTCGGCTCCGAGCCGACGAAGGGCGTCGGCCCCTTCAAGCGCCTCGACGCCGCGCGGATGCGCGAGATCACCCGCGCGGAGCTGCTCCGCATGGGCATCGACCTGCGCGACGTCGACCAGCCCATCGGGACGCTGTCCGGCGGTGAGCGGCAGTGCGTGGCGATCGCCCGCGCCGTCTACTTCGGCGCCAAGGTCCTCGTCCTCGACGAGCCGACCGCGGCGCTCGGCGTCAAGCAGTCGGGCGTGGTCCTGAAGTACGTGGCCGCGGCCCGGGACGCCGGCCTCGGCGTGGTGCTGATCACCCACAACCCGCACCACGCGTACCTGGTCGGCGACCGCTTCGTGCTCCTCAAGCGCGGCGGGATGGCCGGCAGCCACGCCAAGTCGGAGATCGCCCTCGACGAGCTCACCCGCCAGATGGCGGGCGGCAGCGAGCTCGACCAGCTCAGCCATGAGCTGGCGCGGGCGACGGGCCCGGACGTGATCGGCGGCAAACCGGTCACGACCGACGAGGGCTGACCACCCTTGTCCCCTTTTTTCTTGATCGCCGGACGGGCTGGATTTTCCAGCCCGTCCGGCGTTTGCGCGACCGGGGGCCCTGGGGAGAGGGCCACCGCGATGCGGTACCAACCGCGTCCGTGAGGCACAATCGCACCGACCGTAACCATCGAGGGACCCCCTCCAGAGACCACCGCAGGGACGACGACAACGTGCGAGCACGCACCCGTACCGCCAGGCCCCACGCAGTGGAGGCGTCATGAGCATGTACCGCGAGCTCCACCGAGGCGCGGCCAGAGCCACCGTGCTCCGCACCGTCGGAACCCGCGAGCGCCGCTCGCACCTGACCGCCCCCCGGGTCCCCACCGTCGGCATCGACATCGGCGGCACCAAGGTCATGGCGGGCGTCGTCGACGCCGACGGCAACATCCTGGAGAAGCTCCGCACGGAGACCCCGGACAAGTCCAAGAGCCCCAAGGTCGTCGAGGACACCATCACCGAGCTGGTCCTCGACCTCTCCGACCGGCACGACGTGCACGCCGTCGGCATCGGCGCGGCCGGCTGGGTCGACGCCGACCGTAACCGCGTCCTGTTCGCCCCGCACCTGTCCTGGCGCAACGAGCCCCTGCGCGACCGCCTCGCCGGCCGGCTCGCCGTCCCCGTCATGGTCGACAACGACGCCAACACCGCCGCCTGGGCCGAGTGGCGCTTCGGCGCCGGCCGGGGCGAGGACCACCTGGTGATGATCACCCTCGGTACCGGCATCGGCGGGGCGATCCTGGAGGACGGCCAGGTCAAGCGCGGCAAGTACGGGGTCGCGGGCGAGTTCGGCCATATGCAGGTCGTCCCCGGCGGACACCGCTGCCCGTGCGGCAACCGCGGCTGCTGGGAGCAGTACAGCTCCGGCAACGCCCTCGTCCGCGAGGCCCGCGAGCTGGCCGCCGCCGAGTCCCCCGTCGCGTACGGCATCATCGACCGCGTCGGCGGCAACATCCCCGAGATCACCGGCCCGCTCATCACCGAGCTGGCCCGCTCCGGCGACGCCATGTGCGTGGAACTGCTCCAGGACATCGGCCAGTGGCTCGGCGTCGGCATCGCCAACCTCGCCGCTGCCCTGGACCCCTCCTGCTTCGTCATCGGCGGTGGCGTCAGCGCCGCCGACGACCTGCTGATCGGCCCCGCCCGGGACGCCTTCCGCCGCCACCTCACCGGCCGCGGCTACCGCCCGGAGGCCCGCATCGTCAAGGCGCAGCTCGGCCCCGAGGCCGGCATGGTCGGCGCCGCGGACCTGGCCCGGCTGGTCGCCCGCCGCTTCCGCCGCGCCAACCGCCGGCGGGTGGAGCGCTACGAGCGCTACGCGCGCGCGGGCCGCGGGTGACGGTCACCATGGACCACCCCGACCGCACCGACGTGCCCGGCCAGGCCGACGGGGGAGAGGGCCGGAAGCCTCCGGCCGCCCCCCGCCGGCACCGCTGGGTCAAGCCGCTCGTCGTCTTCCTGCTCATCGCCATCCCCGCCGGCTACCTCTACATCTCCGCGATGCAGAGCCGGGGCGGCAGCGAGTCCAAGAAGGAGCAGGCCAAGGCCGTCGGCCTGGAGGAGGGCTGGCCCTCCCGGCTCCAGCGCCGCATCTACGAGGTGTGGATCCCGCCGTACTCCGCGGACGTCGCCACCTACGAGACCAACTCGTGGAAGGCCAGCTCGCTGTACGTGCAGTTCACCACCACCCGCGACGGCCTGGAGAACTTCCTCGCCAAGTCCGGGCGGAACCTCGGCGACCTGGAGGAGGGCGAGGTCACCGTCGACTCCGAGGAGGCGGCGGAGGTCGGCTGGGACTTCGGCGCCGGACACCACTGGTCGGGCACCGTGCTGGAGCAGGACAAGCCCAAGCCGTCCCTGGAGATCACGGTCAATCTGGACAACCCGCAGTACCCGAAGGTCTATCTGGTCTCCACGACCACTCCTTGAGGGTTCCGGGGGCTCTGAGGGCCCTGGGGGCTCTGGGGCGTACGGAGGCCCTCCCGTGGGACGGGCCGCCGCCACGGGAGTCGCCCCGGCGGCGGCGCGGCGGTAAAGGATGGATTGTCCGCCTGTAGGATCCAGCTCAGCGCACGCCGGGGGAACGACGTGCCGAGCTCCCGGGGGGAAGTCGGGGCCGGCCCGCCGTACGGCCTGCGCGCCTGAAGGCGTCAACGGGGTGGGGCGGAAGATGGTCACCGGGGATACCGGGCTGCGGTTCGCGCTGCTCGGGCGGCTGCGCGCGTGGCGCGGCGACAGGGAGCTGGAGCTCGGCTCCCCGCAGCAACAGGCGTTCCTCGCGGTGCTGCTGCTGCGCCAGGAGCGGGCCGCCTCGGTGGCCGACGTCGTGGAGGCCCTGTGGGGCGGCAACCCGCCGCCCCGCGCCGTGGGCGCCCTGCGGACGTACGCCTCGCGGCTGCGCAAGCTGCTGGAGCCGGAGCGGGCCGCGGGCGAGTCCCCCCGGGTCCTGGTGTCCGTCCCCGACGGCTACGCGCTGCACGTGCCCCGCGAGGCCGTGGACCTCGCCCTGTTCGAGGACCACGTCGCCTCGGCCGGCCGGGCCCGGGCGGCCGGACAGCTCGCGGAGGCCCGCGCCCGGCTGCGCCTCGCGCTGGAGCCCTGGCAGGACGACCCCCTCCCGGGCATCCCCGGCGCGGCCATGGGCGCCCACCGCGCCCGGCTCGCCGACCAGCGCCTGACGGCCCTGGAAGCCCGGCTGGAGCTCGACCTGGAACTGGACGGCCCGCGGCCGGTCCTCGCCGAACTCGCCGGCCTGGCCGCCCACCACCCCCTGCGCGAACGGCTGCGCGCCCTCCAGATGCGGGCGCTGCACCGTGACGGCCGGTCCGCCGAGGCGCTCGCCGTCTACGACGAGGCCCGCCTGCTGCTGGGCGAGCAGCTCGGGCTCGAACCCGGCCGGGACCTCGCCGAGGCACGGGACCTGATCACGGCGCCGGACGCCACCGGCGGCACCGGGCTCCCGGAACCGGCCGCGCCGCCGCTGCCCGCCCAGCTCCCGGGCGACCTCGCCGACTTCACCGGCCGCGCCACGCTCGTGGCGGACCTGTGCGCGCTGCTGACGTCCGAGCGCCCCGGGGCCGCCGCCACGGTGGCGGTCTCCGGCGCCGGCGGGGTGGGCAAGAGCGCCCTCGCCGTGCACGTCGCGCACCGGGTGCGGGAGTCCTTCCCGCACGGACAGCTGTACATGGACCTCCAGGGCGTCGGCGGTCACCCGGCCGACCCGGCCACCGTGCTGGGCTCGTTCCTGCGGGCGCTGGGCGTGGCCGACGCCGCGATACCCGAGGGCCTGGCGGAACGCTCCGCGCTCTTCCGCGCCCGGCTGGACGGGCGCCGCGTGCTCATCCTCCTCGACAACGCCCACGGCCCCGAGCAGGTGCGGCCCTTCCTGCCCGGGCCGCCCTCGTGCGCCGTCCTGGTCACCAGCCGTGCCAAGCTCGCGGGACCGGCGGCCGCGCGCCTGGTCGACCTCGACGTCATGACCCCGGCCGAGGCACTCGAACTCCTGGGCAGGGTCATGGGCCGGGCCCGCGTCGCCGCCGAGACGGACGACGCCGCCCGGCTGGTGTCGGCCTGCGGCCACCTGCCGCTGGCCGTACGGATCGTGGCGGCCCGGCTGGCCACGCGCCCCGCCTGGCCGCTCCGCGCGCTGTACGGCCGGCTCGCCGACGAGCGGCACCGCCTGGCGGAACTGCGCGTCGCCGATCTGACCGTCGAGGCCGCCTTCGCGCTCGGCCACGCCCAGCTCCGGCCGGCCCAGCAGCGCGCCTTCCGGCTGCTCGCCCTGCCCGACGGCCCGCACATCTCCGCCGCCGCCGCGGCCGCCGTCCTCGGCCTGCCGGAGCCGGAGGCCGAGGCGCTGTGCGAGTCCCTGGTCGACGTCAGCCTGCTGGAGTCGCCCACCCCCGGCCGCTACCGCTACCACGACCTGCTGCGCCTCTACGCGCGTGGCCGCGCGGGCGCGGAGGAGCCCCCGGAGGGGCGGGCCGCCTCCCTGCGCCGCCTGCTGGAGTTCCTGGTGTCCACGGTGCGGGCCTCGTACCCCGGCGCCCTCGACAGGGCCGAGCGCCTGGGGATGACCGCGACGGTGCCCGGACTGTCGTTCGCCACGGCCGAGGACGCCGGCGCCTGGCTGGCCGAGGAGGCGCCGTGCCTGTTCGCGGCGGTGCGCCAGGCGGCCAAGTCCCCCGACGGCGCCCTCGCCCCGGCGGCCGACCTGCTGCTCATGACGGAGGAGCTGCTGGAACGCGGGCGCCCCGGGCCGGAGTTCGAGCAGGCGGCCGAGGAAGTGGTCGCCGCGGCGCTCCGCCTGGGCGACCGGCGCAGCGCGGGCCGTGCCTACCTGGCCCTCGGCCACGGCCACTACTACGCGGCCCGCCTCCGCGAACTGGTCGTGGTCTACCGCCAGGCGGTGGCGGCGAGCCGCGCGGCCGGCGACGCGCTCGTCATGGCCGACGCCCTGGTGCTGCTGGCCCGCTGCCTGTACCACCTGCGCCGGCACGACGAGACCCACGCCCTCCTCACCGAGGCCCTGGCGGTCTTCCGGGAGCACGCCGACCGGCTCGGCGAGGCGAACGCCCTCGGCGCGCGCTGCCGGGTGCGCCAGGCCGCGGGCGAGACGGCCCCGGCGGTCGCGGACGCGGAGGAGGCCCTGGTGCTCCATCAAGGTCTGGGCAACGGCCGCCGGACGGGGTTCGCCCTGTACGAACTGGGCGTCGTCCTCGGCGCCGCCGGACGGACCGCCGAGTCCGCCGCACGCCTCACCGACGCGCTGGCCTTCTTCGGCGCTCGCCGTAACCGGCTGTGGGAAGGGCTCACCCTCTCCCGGCTCGCGGAGAACCGGCTCGCCACCGGCCGCCCCGACGAGGCCGCCCAGCTGGCCCGGGCCGCGGTGACGGCGCTGGAGGAGGTCAGGAACGACCGCGGCCGCGCCCACGCCCTGGCCGCGCTCGGCTCCGCCCTCGGCCGGCTCGGGGACCACGACGGCGCCCGGACGCACCGGCGCACCGCGCACGGGATCTGCGCCCGCCTGGGCATGCCGGAGGCCGACGACCTCCTCGCCCTGCTCGGCGACGGGCCCGTACGCCCGGACGGGCCCGGACCGGCACCGGTCCCCTGACGGGAGCGCTCCGCTCCGGTCGCGCGCCGGATCCGTGACGCCGGACCCGTGACGCCGGACCCGTGACGCCGGACCCGTGACGCCTGGCCCGTCACGGCGGACCCGTCACGCCTGGCCCGTCACGGCGGAACCGCTGTCACGGGCGATCCGTCTTCCTGTGGCCTCCCGTCAAAAGGCCCTCACGCACCGCAGGCCCTCACGTCATCCGGAGACCCCCCATGCCCCCCACTGCCCCTCCCGGCCGCTCCTCCGGTGACGGCTCCGGGCGGACCGCCGCCCACCGGTTCACCGTTCTCGGCCCCCTCCGCGTGCACGACGGGCCGGCCGAGGTGCCCGTCGGCGCGCCCCGGCTCCAGGCGGTGCTCGCGGTCCTGCTGCTGCGGGCGCGGACCTCCGTGTCCGCCCGGGAACTGGTCGCCGCGGTCTGGGGCGACGAGGCCCCGGCCGGTGTGCGGGCGTCGCTGCGCACCCACGTCTTCACCCTGCGGCGGCTGCTGGAGCCCGGCCGGGCACCCCGCGCCGCCGCGCGCACACTGGTGACGACGGGCGACGGCTACACCCTGCGCGTCGCCCCGGAGGACATCGACGCGACGGTCTTCGAGCTCCGTACGGCCGAGGCGCTGCGGGCCCGGGCCGCCGGCCGGCCCGAACGGGCACGGTTACTGCTCGTCTCCGCGCTGGACCTGTGGCGCGGCAGGCCGCTCGCCGGCGTGCCCGGCCCGTACGCCGAGACCCAGCGCACCCGGCTGGAGGAGCTGCGCCTGTCAGCCGTCGAGGCCCGCTGGGAGGCCGAGATCGCGCTGGGCGGGCACGACAACGCGCTCGGCCCGCTGCGCGCGCTGGCCGCCGAGCACCCGTGGCGCGAGCGGGTCCACGAACTGCTGATGACCGCGCTGCACCAGGCCGGGCGGCAGGCGGACGCGCTCGACGTCCACGCGCGCGTCCGCCGCGCGCTCGCCGAGGAGCTGGGCACCCGCCCGGGTCCCGGCCTGGACCGGCTCCAGCGGAAGATCCTCACCGCCGGACCCGGGCGGCGGGCGGACGACGCCGCCGGGCCCCGGGCGCCTGACCGGTCCTACGGCCCGGCCCGGCTGCCCCAGGACACCGCCGACTTCACGGGCCGGCATGACGAGGCCGACCGGCTGTGCGCCGCGCTGGAGAACGACCGGACCGTCGCCCTCAGCGCCATCAGCGGCATGGGCGGCATCGGCAAGACCGCCCTGGCCGTCCGCGTGGCCCACCGGACGCGCCACCGCTTCCCGGACGGGCAGCTCTACGCGGACCTGAGGGGAACCGACCCCCGGCCGGCGGAGCCCATGGAGGTGCTGGGCCGCTTCCTGCGCGTCCTCGGCGTCCGCACCGGTCACCTCCCGGCGCTGCCCGGGGAGCGGGCCGCCCTCTACCGCTCCCTGCTCGCCACCCGGCGGGTGCTCGTCCTGCTGGACAACGTCCGCGACCTGGCCCAGGTGCGCGACCTGCTGCCCGGCGCGCCCGGCAGCGCGGTGCTGCTCACCGGCCGCTCCCGGCTCGCCGGCCTGACCGGGGCCACCCTGGTGGACCTGCGGCCCATGGCGCGGGCGGAGGCCCTGGAGCTGCTGACCCGGATCGTCGGCGGACGGAGCGTGTCCGCCGAGCCGGAGGCCGCCGCCGAGGTGCTCGACGCCTGCGGCCATCTGCCGCTCGCCATCCGCATCGTGGCCGCCCGGCCGGACCGCACGCTCGCGGAGACCGCCGCGCTGCTGGCGGACGAGCGGCGCCGCCTCGGCGCGTTCAGGGCGGAGGACACCGCCGTGGAGACGACCTTCCGGCTCGGCATGGACCTGCTGGACGCCGAGCAGGTCCGCGCCTTCCGGCTGCTGGCCCTGCCGGAGGTGCCCGAACTCAGTGTGCCCACCGCCGCGGCGCTGCTCGCCCGGCCGGAGCGGGAGGCGGAGGAGCTGTGCGAGTCGCTGGTCGACCTGAGCCTGCTGGAGTCGGTCGCCCCCGGCCGCTACCGCTACCACGACCTGCTCCGGCTCTTCGCCCGTCAGACCGCGGTCGCCGAGGTGCCCGACCACGAGCGGACCGCCGCGCTCACCCGCCTGCTGGAGTTCTGCCTCGCCACCGCCCTCGACGCCCACCGGGCCGCGCAGCCCGACGACGTGTTCCCCGGGACCGCGGCCCCGCCGCGCTCCGCGGACCTGGTCTTCACCGGCCCGCAGGAGGCCACCGCCTGGCTGCTCGACGAGCAGACGTCGCTCCTGGGACTCGTCGAGCAGGCGGCCGGCGACACCTCCCTGTCGCTGACCGTCTGCGCGGACCTGCTGCTGGCCGCGGACCCGCTCGGCCGCCTCGGCGCGCGGCCCTACGGCATCGAGCGCGCCGCCCGGACCCTGGCCGAGGCCGCGCGCGCCGCCGGCCACCGCACCGCGGAGGCACGCGCCCTGTACATGCTGGGCAGCTCCGTGCAGCACCGCTTCGCCATGCGGCTCGGCGCCCCCGACCTGGACCGGGCCGTCGAGCTGTGCCGGGCGACCGGGGACCGGACGCTGCTCGCCCACGTCCTGATCACACGGGGCGGAGGCGCGCTGGCCCTGCGCGACTTCACCGCCGCGCACACCATGCTGACCGAGGCGCTGGCCCACGGCAGGGACCTGGGCAGCCGCGGCATCGAGGCGTACGCGCTCGGCTTCCTCGGCCTGGCCCTGCTGGCCACCGGCCGGGCCGAGGAGGGGCTGGCGCGCTGCCGCGAGGCCGTCGCCGTCACCCGGGCGACCGGGGACGTCGCGGGCCAGGCCAACGCGCTGCACAACCTCGGTCAGGTCTGCCTGCGGACCGGGCGGACGCCCGAGGCCTTCGACAGCCTGCACGAGAGCCTGCGCCTGTGGCGTGCGACGGGCTCCCGCTTCCGCGAGGGCCTCCTGCTCGGCGCGATCGCCGAGGCCCACAACCTCTCGGGACGGCCCGTGGAGGCCGCCGAACACGCCGCGCGGGCACGGGACATCGCCGAGGCGCGCGGCGACGCGGGCATCCTCGCCCGCGCCCTCGCCCAGCTCGGCCACGCCCACCGGGCCCAGGGCGACGCCGACCGGGCCCGGGAGCACTACCGCCGTGCGGAGAGCGTCTTCCGCGAGCTCGGCCTGCCCGACGCGGACGACATCGCGGCACACCTCCGGGAACTCTGACGACGGCGGCCGACGACGAAGGCCGCGCCCCCGGCCGGGGGAGCCGGGGGACGCGGCGGCCCGGCGGGACGGGGAAGTCGTCCCGCCGGGGAGGCTCAGCGCTTGGGGATCTCGTCCCACAGCTGCTGAGCGGTCCTGCCCGTGCGGGCGCGCCACCACTGGTCGTCGCCGTCGTACGAGCCGTCGTGCCCGGCCACGTTCAGCTTGCGCACGATGTCGCCGTCGTAGTGCTTGGCCACGTGGTCGAGGAAGTACGCCGTCGTCTTGTACGCGTCGGTGTACTTGTCGGAGGACCGGACGAAGGGGAGCCCGCCGTTCTCGAAGTGGTAGTTGCGCACCCAGTCGGCCACGCCCTCCACGAAGTGCCCGGGCGCGCTGCGGTTCTGCTGGATGATGTGGACCTGCTCGTGGATGAGGAAGCCCGCGTCACCGGGGTTGCGGCGCACGTAGTCGGGGTTGACGCTCACCATGCCGCCGGAGGCGTAGGCGACACCGGTGTTGGACCGGTCGAGCACGATCCGGTACTCGGCGGGCGCCGCGTAGGCGTCGCCTATGATCAGCGCGACCGTCTTGGGGAACCAGGTCTCCAGCACCGGCTTCTGCGCCTCGAGCCAGCCGGCCAGGTCGGGGGCCTGCCCGGCGTCCAGCGTGATCCGCACGCTCCCGCCGCCCGGCTGCTCCGGCCGGGAACCGACGGGCAGCAGCTCCCACCGCTGGCCGGGGTCGCCCCGGTCCGGGCTCCGCAGCGCCAGCGCGACGCTCTCGCCGACGGCCGTCAGGTAGCGGTCGCCCTCGTCCCCGCGCACCGTCTTGATCCGGTACCAGCCGGGACCCGCGTCCTCGAACAGCCAGCGCTGGTTGGCGTCACCGTGCTCGGGGAACAGGTGGGTGACCCCGGCGTTGAAGTCGTAGTCGGCGACCATGGCCCCGCCGGGGCCGTGGGTGCCGTGGGTCAGCGCCGTCTCCAGCAGCCATGAACCGTTGTCCTTGGCCCAGAAGACCCACTGCTGCGCCTGCGACCCGTTGGGCTTCCAGCCCTGGATCCGGTTGCCCGTCGTCGTCCGGCTGGAACTGACGTCGGCGGTCAGGCCGTTGGCGGACCGGAGGGTGAACAACTGGCCGTTCTGCGGTGCGACAGACATGCCGCGACACCTTTCGTAGAGGTGGGGAGGGGTCAGGGGGTCAGCCGGCGACGCGGAAGCCGTGCTCCGCGCCCAGCTTCTCGAGGCTGGTGCGGCCCGGGACGCCGTCGGCGTCGTCGCCCTCGTAGCCGCAGCGGCTCTGCCACTCGGCGTAGGCGTCCTGGGTGCTGGTGCCGAAGGAGCCGTCGACCCACTCGGCGGACAGCAGGCCCTCGGCCTGGAGGGCCCGCTCCACGACGAGCACGTCGTCGCGGTGGGAGGTCGCGCCCTGCGGGGCGTCCGGGTCGCTCCCGGCCGCGGCCACGACGTTCGCGAGGCTGACCTCGGCGGCCCCGGACGAGGCGCCGGGCTCGTCGTCCGCGGCGGCCGGGGCGTCGCCCGGGCCCGCGGCGAGGATCGCCGAGCGGTCGACGGCACCCGGGTCCCAGTGGTCGTTTCCGGGGACGTTGGCGTGCCCGTAGTGGCCGCCCTCGGAGTGCCAGGTGTCGCTGTCCCGGCTGGTGTAGCCGGCGCCGTCGGCGGCGAGGTCGCCCGCCGGCCAGGCGTCCGGGACGCCCCAGGAGCGGGCGGCGTCCAGCAGCGCGGCGAAGTTCGGCCCCGGCCGCCAGTAGTCGGTGAAGGGCTCGCTCGCCCGGGCGAGCACCTCGACCTGGATGCAGACCCTGCCGGTGCGGTTGGTGCGGTCGTCGCCGTCGTTGCGCAGGGCGCGGGCGCTCTCGTCCAGCGGACCGAACTGGCCGATGCGGTCGGTCGTGGGGTCGTAGAGCACGTGCGGCTCGGCGCCGATCTCGATCAGGTAGTCGGCGGTGGAGTCGAACTCCGCGTCACCGGCGCCGCCCTCGGTGGTGTGCCAGACGATGCGGGGCGGCTCCTCGGGGGTGTCCATGCCGCCGCCGATGTCTCCGTCGCCCAGGCGCTCGGCACCGGGGATCCATGTGATGCCCATGGGGGGTGTGCTCCTCGTGTTCGCGGGCGTGTCAGTTGGCGAAGGCCTGGGTCCAGCGCCCGCCGTTGCCGGGAGCGAAGCCGGCGCCGAAGCGGCCGTACTGCGGCGACAGGATGTTGACGCGGTGGCCGGCGCTCTTCATCAGCATGTCCATGGCCTGGCGTACGTCCGTCACGGGCGCCGCGTTCTCGGCTCCGGCGGAGAGGTTCTGGACGCCCGCCTCGCGGAAGCGGTCGAAGAACTCACTGCCGTTGGAGCCCTTGTGCCCGAGGAAGTTGTTGCGGGCCTGGTCCTCCGAGTGCCGCTGAGCGGCCAAGGACAGCCGGTCGTCGAGGCGCAGCGGCGGCACCCCCGCCTTCGCCCGCTCCTGGTTGACCAGGCTGAGCATCAGGTCGACCGCGGAGCCGCCACCGCCCGGCTGGGGCTGGGGCTGCGGCTGCTGACCGGGCTGTCCGCCCTGGCCGGGGGAGGAGACGCCCTCCAGCCGCCACCGCTGGGCGTCGCTGCCCGGGTCGGACTTCCACACGCCCAGGGAGCGGCCGCCGCCGTCGGCGGTCAGGTAGGCGTCGCCGCCTTCCGTGCGCAGGCTCTTGAGGCGCACGTGGCCGTCGCCGGCGTCCTCCAGCCGCCACAGCTGGTTGGCCTGCCCGTGCTCCTTGAACAGGTGGGCCCGCCAGTTGGTGAAGTCGTAGTCGAGGACCATGGCCTGGCCGGGGCCGTGGGTGCCGCGGGTCAGCCCCGTCTCCAGCAGCCACGCGCCGTCGTCCTTGGCCCAGAAGACCCACTGCTGCGCCTGCGACCCGTTGGGCGACCAGCCCTGGATCTTCGTGCCCGGTGCCGTGCTGCTGTGGTCGACGTCGGCGACCACACCGGTCGCCGAGCGAAGGACGTATACCTGGCCGTTCTGCGGGGACATTTCTCTCTGCCAACCGTTCTGGAGCGCTGCGCATTTCTTCCGCACAGCGACGCGAATTGCTCTGGGAGCAGTCGAACCTTTTCGACATCCACCATGTTGCCGGGCCTTTGTCTGTGGTGGATCAACGCGAAATCAATGGCGGTCAACGCGGGCCGGCGGGCCGGTCAACGGCTCCCGGAGAAAGCGCTCAACAGGAGCCCGGCAGGGCAATTCCGGCCTCGATGTGGCATGGTGATCGGCAGCTCGCATCCCACGTCGGAGGCGGTGCACGCCATCGCCGTGCCCGCTGCGCGCCATCGCGCGAGCGCTCATTCCACTGCGATCACCGTCGCCACGGAATTGTTCATTCTCAGAATCCAGGAGGGGTAAACCATGTCCGGAGCCAAAGAATTCATCGACGTCGCCCGCGAGGAGATCGGGTACCAGGAGGGCTTTTCCGACGGGCACTGGGACAACGACAACAAGTTCGGCCGCTGGTACGGCATGAACGAAGAGGCGTGGTGCGGCATGTTCGTGAGCTGGGCCGCGGACCGCAGCGGGAACGGCGACATCGTGCCGCGCTACGCGTGGTGCCCGGCGGGTGTGGAGTGGTTCCAGGAGCGCGACCGCTGGAGCGCCTACCCGGCCATCGGCGGCGTGGTCTTCTTCGGCCCCGGCGGCGGGTCGCACACGGGCATCTGCATCGCGTACACGGACGACGAGATCACCACCATCGAGGGCAACACCAACGACGGGGGCTCGGCCGAGGGCGACGGCGTCTACCTCAAGACCCGGCCGCGCAAGTCCTCCTACGTCTACGGGTACGGCGTCCCGGACTTCCCGGAGGGCGCCGTGGTGGCCGACCCCGACTGGAAGGGGCGCCCCGGAGTCGTCCACTTCGGCGAGCAGGCCGACGAGTCCGACATCCCGGCCGGCGGCGACACCTCCTCCCGGCCCGTCGTCCGGGAGGAGGAGGACCGGAAGGAAGAGGCCGGTGACTCCTCCCGACAGGTCGTGATCGACGGTCTGGCCTACGGGCCCGGGAGCAGCGGCGAGCACATCACCCGCCTGGGAGAGATGCTGGTACGGGCCGGCTGCGGCGCCTACAAGGAGGGCCCCGGCCCCGAATGGACGGAGGCCGACACCGAGTCGGTGCGCCGGTACCAGGAGAAGCTGGGCGACACGGGTGCCGACGCGGACGGCATACCGGGCCCCAAGCAGCTGGCGCGGCTGACGGCGGAGTACGGACAGACCCGCACCGTCACGGTGCGGGAGGGTGACACGCTCTCGTCCATCGCGGCGGCGAACGGTGTCCCGCTGTCCGAGCTGACGGCGGCGAACCCGCGGATCGCGGACCCCGACGCGATCGCCCCGGGAGACGTGGTCACGCTCCCGTAGCCACCGGCCGCCCGGGAACTGCCCGGGCGGCCCCGCGGGGCCGGGCAGCGGATCTGCCCGACGTCGGGGACTCGAATGTACTGATTCGCACCAACGGGGCCTCGGTTCAGGCGTGTTGACGGAAGCAGACAGTCCACATGCCGGAACCAGGCCCCGTCGCCATGCCGTGGTCTTCCCTCTCCTCGACGTCAGGCCCCCTGTCCCTCCAGATTGGACGCTCACTCTCCGGATTCGTGAGGGGCTCCAGCGGCGGACAACTCTTGATCGTGTGTCAGTAATGTGTCTAGAGTGTGTCTGCGTTTGGATCAATGCCAGTGACATATGCCGCGTTGACCTTCTTGGGGGCCGTCAAGCATGAAGCTGACCAGGGGCGGCTTCCCGTGCCCACCAGTCACCGCCGGCTGAAGCTCCTCCAGTTGGCCGCGCAGGCCCTCCATCCGGGCCGGCGCCAACCGCCCGCGCTTCTCCGGCATCCCCAGCGCCGACGGCAGCCGCCGCCTCCACGCATCCCGTAGCCGAACCGACGGAGACCCGACCACATGGATACGAATCGCTCATACGTTCTTCTCTTAGGTCTCGGGACGAGCTACTTCTTACGTGAGCGCTCCTTCTCGGGTGCCAAGGACGCAAGTTCCATGCCTGTGTGGATGACAGCGCTCGATCCGCTGCGTAGCCCGCAGCGCTTCTTCGACCGAGTGATAGCGGCGGATGACGGCTACGCCGATTCCGTGCTCGCGGCGGTGGACGAGTGGAAGGAACGCGGCTGGGACCTTGCGGCGGTTGTGCCGGTCAACGACTGGGGTGTGCCGTCGGCGAGTGCCGTCGCGAAGAAGTACGGGTTGCCCGGACTCTCGGCCGATTCGGCACATGTCACACGCGACAAGTACGCGATGAAGGCGCGTTTCGAGGCGGCGGGTCTGCCGACTCCGCGCTCCATTTCCGTCACCTCCGAGGCGGAGATGCTCGCGGCGGCCGAGGAGATCGGGTTCCCGGTCGTGCTGAAGCCCGCCGACTTCAGCGGCAGCGGCGGGGTCAGCCTCGCCCATACACGTGCTGAGGCGATTGCCGCGTTCGCGGCCTCGGTGGAGCACATCGAGCGCTACCGCGACGCTTTCCCCATCGACGGTTCCCGCTACATGGTCGAGCAGTACGTGGACTCCCAGGAGGAGATCTCCGTCGAGGTGCTGTGCCACGGCGATCGGCGCATGACGCTCGCGGTCACCGAAAAATATCTTTCGGCACCTCCTTTCTTCGCCGAGGTCGGGCACCTCGTGCCCAGTCACCGTACGGGCGATACGACGTTGACGACCTTGGCGGAGAAGGCGTGCGAGGCCCTCGGCATCGATCACGGGATCGCGCACGTCGAGATCAAATTCGACAGCAAGGGTGCTCCGTGGCTCATCGAGGCGGCGGCTCGTCCCGGCGGTGACGGCATCATGGACCAGGTGGAGCGTGCCTACGGGTACAACCCGTACACCCTGCATGTGTCCTCCTACTTGGGGATCGACCCTTTTCCGCTGGTGCAGAGCGAACCCGTCCGCAGCAGTGCCGTGGCATTCCTCAAGGCACAGCCAGGGGAGATCACCTCGGTAAGGATTCCGGAGGAACTTCCCGAGAGCGTGGTCTCTGTCTTCGTGTCCAAGAAGCCTGGTGACGTCGTGCAGCCTGTCGCGGACTGGAGCACCCGGGACGGCGTGGTCGAAATGGTGTGGAGCGAAATCTTCACCGAGTACACCACGATGCCTGTCGAGATCGCGGATGCACTCTCCGACGAAATCTTCGGGTGACCGGGAACTGAGGGCGTGAGGAAGGTCTCGTCGAGGCACCTATGATCCGCTATACCATTGTTTCAACCCTGTACCGCTTCTTTGCCGGCACTTTCCTCGTGGTGGTCAACTGGCAGATCGCGACATCGGAAAGCGGCGGCTACTGGCGGCTGGTCATTTCGACGCTGCTGTCGTATGTGCCGGCGCTGGCGGTGCCGCTCGTGATCCGCCGCATAACGATGTCGGGGCAGCGCCTCACTGTGCTGTCGCTGCTTTATGTGGCCGTGGTCTCGCTCGTGGTCAGTTTTCTCGTGGAGAACGCCACCGCGCTGGTCGTCGCGAACTTCTTCATGTGGGTCGGCTTCTTCTCCCTGGAGGCGAGTTGGGAAAGCTGGTTCAATGAGGAGAAGCGGCGGCAGGATGTGTCGTGGGCCAGCTCCGTCACCATGTCGGGTAATCAGGCGGCCCTGATGATCGGGCCGCTGTTCGCCCCCGCGATCATCGACGTGGTGGGTACCCGCGGCATCGTGCTGGCGTTGACGGCAGGTTTTGTGCTGGTTGCCGCGCTCAGCTGGGCGGGTGTGCAGGCCGCTGTGGTCGCCGGCACGGATGACGAGACCGAGGCCGCTCCCTCGGCGAAGCCTGCGGCTCCGCTGCGTCTGATCGCCACGTTCGCGCTCGTCTGGCCGGTGCTCGGCACGTTCAATCTGATGCTGCCGCTCCAGGTCAGTGACCGCGGTGCGGGCCTTGTCACGGTCGGCATCGTCGACGCCTGCCTGGGAATCGGCGTCATCGTCGCGGGTGTGGTGTTGGCCCGCGCGAAGCTGCCTTCCGCGATGCTCTCGACGCTGGTGGTCGCCTGCACCCTGGTGGGTGGGGTGTTGTGGGCGCTGCCGGCGGGTGGCGCCGCCGTGGTCACGATGGCGCTCTCCACCTTCGCGCTGGGGGCCGGCTTCGGCGCGCTGCGCATCGCGCTGCGGGAGTACACCGCTACCCACTACGACTCTGCCGTCACCAGCCAGGCGGTCGCCCTCGGCAATGCCGCGGCGATTCCCACCTTGGCTGTCGTCTTTCTCGTATCCGGCGCGACGCAACCGCTGGTGTGGGTTGCGCCGTTCCTCCTTGTCATCGTTATGTCCTACTCGTTCCGAGGAATCCGGACATGGAAAACATCGTTGAAGACTTAGTAGCCCTCCGCCTCGACCTCGGCACCATTCGGAACACCGATCCGTTCCACGGCCTCGTCGTCGCCGCCGAAGGCGTCACCAATATGGAGGCAGCGCGATCACGCGAAGCCACCGAAATTCTTGAAGCCATTGCGCCCAGCGCCCTCGACCCTGAGTTCCGTACCACTCGCGAGGCGGTGCTGAGCTGGGCGCGGGGGGACTTGCTGAGCGCTCGCGAGATGCTGGCGAGCAGCCTGCAAAAATCCAGTGGCGAGCATGCGTTGCTCACCGGGTTCCTCGCCCATATGGCCGACTTCTCCCTGGGCGACAACGAGGGGCTTCTCGAGACGGGCCGCGCCCTCATCGAGCTGCGCCCCACGATGACCCGCCGCGCCGCCGGCCTCACCGATGGACTTTTCGCCTTCGCCCTGGAGGAATGCGGGCACTATTCCGCCGCGATCTCCTCCGCGGAGCGTGCGATGAGCATCAATCACGATGATGTCTACGCACTGCATGCCAAGGTCCACGTGTTGCAGAGGCTGCGCGAATACGAGGCGGCGAAAGAATCCATCTCCCGCTACTCCAACGGGTGGGGAGAGGCCGAGCCCATGCGCATCCACATGTGGTGGCACTTCGCCATGGGGCTGCTCGGTGAGGGCGAATTGGACGAGGCCCTGCGCTGCTACCAGCTGGAGGTGCGCCGCAAGACGAGGGCGGGAGCCCGGGAAGACCTCGATGCGGTCGCACTGCTGTGGCGGCTGGAGATGCTGGGAGGGCAGGAGCTCTCCGAGATGCTGGTGCCCCATTGGTCGACGCTCGCGGAGGCCTGGGCTGCCTATGCGGCGGACCCCAATTACATCTTCAACGATCTGCACGCCGCGATGGCGTTCGCGAAGGCTGAGGACTACCGCCTTTTCGACAGGATCGTGACTTCCTGCCGCGCCCGGGAGTCGCCGGAGTTCTTCCACTCGGTGTGCCGGCCGCTCTTCGACGGCATCGCGGCCTTCGCCCGGCGCGACTACGCGACCTCCGCGCGGGTGATGAGCTTCGCCCTGGAACGGCAGCAGTTGCGTATCGGCGGCAGCAAGGTACAGCAAAAAATCTTCCACTGGACCCGGGATGCGGCCGATGCCCATCTCCGCGGCAGCAACCCCCGCGACCTCCTCAGTTCTCACACCCATGCACGAACGAACGGAGTAATGAACAATGACTCAGAAGGTCACCGTCCTCATGGACGCGAGGGAAGTGGTACAGCTCGACTATCCGGAGTCGGCATCGCTGACAGTTAAGCGGGGCAGGCTCGGTTTCTACCGTCTGCCCGATGACGGTTATTCCGAGGAGGAGCTGCGCGAAGGCGTAGAGGTCATCGGCGTCGGCGAAAAGATCAGTATCGCGGCGGGGGAGAAGCTCTTGCTGACGGCTGCGCAGCCGCAGACGGAGTACATCAGCGACGGTGCGGTGGAGCCGCAGCAGCGCACGATCCCGGCGGACTACCCGATTGTCTCCGCGATGCAGAAGTACGTTGCCGAGAAGGGCTACTACTTCGGCTATGAAGACCGCTATGCAAAGGTCTACGAGCGCGGCGCGATATCTTGGGAGGCACTCTCCGAGAACGCGAGCCTGCGCGAGATCCTTGCGCAGCACCCGGAGATATTCGAAGGTGACATCCTGGACCTGGGCACAGGCGAAGGGCGCGACAGCCTCTTTCTTCTGCGCAGCCGAATCGGTCGCAGCGTGACCTCCTTCGACGTTTCGCACAGCGCCCTGGAAAACGCGCGCGGGCGGGCACGGGAAGAGGGGCTTCCCACCGATGGGTTCATCGAGAAGGACATCATCTTCCTGCGTGACGTGGCGGCGGAGTCCTTCGATCTGGCCCTCAACATGGGTGCACTGCACATGCTCGACCGGGCGGAGGACCGGGCGCGTCACATCGCCCGTGTCTTCGACGTGCTGCGCCCTGGTGGCCACTTCGTCGTCGACCACTGTGCCTCGGAATGGGGCCGTGGCTTCCACACCATCAAGAACTACGACGACATCGCTGCCGACCTGGTGCCGGGGCGCACCATCACGCGCTACGTCGAGATCGACGGCGAGCGTAAGTCCATCGACCTCGAGGTGTTGCACTACTCCGAGCGTTCCCCGGAATCGCTGCTCTCCGAGTTGACCGCTGCGGGCTTTGAGGAGTTCGCACGCCTCGACACCGACACGGAAGCCTTCGGCAACTCGACATTGCAGGTAGTGCGGAAACCCCGGAAGGACGCCAGGTAGATGACACCCGAGAACCCGGGCACCGCATCGGCCAAGGCGAGTGTGCTGGCGGTGGTGAAGAACCTGGCCGACGGCGCGATTGCGCGTGATCTTACCCGGGAGCTGCCGCGGGAGCAGGTGCGTGCTGTAGTCGAAGCAGGCTTCAGCCGGCTGCGTATACCGAAGGAACTGGGCGGTGACGGACTCACGATTCCCGAGTGGGGAGACGTCCTCATCGAGCTGGCCGCGGCCGATTCCAACATTCCGCAGATCTTTCGGGGCCACATCGCGTTCGTCGAGGACATCGTGCACCGGCCCGACGACGACTATCGCAAGCTGTGGCTGGGCCGGCTCCTTGACGGGGAGATGGTGGGCAACGCCTGGGCAGAGGCGGGTCCGACCGCGATGGGGCAGAAGAACACGCTCTTCACCTGGAAGGACGATGAGCTGACGGTCTCCGGTCAGAAGCATTACACGACCGGCTCCATCTTCGCGGACTGGGCGGATGTGTCAGGAATCCACCAGGAGCAGAGTGTGGCTGGATTCGTCTCGATACATCAGACGGGCGTCACGGTTCAGGACAACTGGGACGGGTTCGGCCAGCGCACCACGGGCACGGGCACGTTGTTCCTTGACGAGGCGCGTGTCGACCCCCGCGATGTCGCGCCCCTCGGGGATCGCATCCGCTATCAAGCGGCGCTCTACCAGTGGATATTGCTCGTCGTGCAGGCGGGCATCGCGGTTGCCGTTGAGCGGGACATCACAGAAGCGGTGCGGACTCGCAGTCGTAACTATTCGCACAGCTCCGCTGATCTCGCCAAGGACGACCCGAACATCCAGTCGATCGTGGGGGAGATCTCCTCCATAGCCTATACGGCGCGAGCTCTGACCCGAGGCGTGGCGGAGGCCTTGCAGCGGGCCTCGGAGACGGGCGTTGCCGGGCGCGATTCGGAGGAGGACCGCGAGGCGAATCTCGTGGCCGAGATCCGCTCCGAGCAGGCGCAGGTGATGCTTTCCGAGTTGGTACCGCGCTCGGCGACCTTGCTGTTCAACGCGCTCGGTGCCTCGGCGGCGAGTGTCGGTCGCGGTCTCGACCGGCACTGGCGCAACTCAAGGACGGTCGCCAGCCACAACCCTGTGATATTCAAGCAGCGGGCCATCGGGGACTGGCTTCTCAACGGTACTCCGCCGCCCGTCGACTGGAATGTGGGAACCCCGCCCACGACGAAGACGGCGACCACTGATCCGGAACGCCCGTGATTCCGGGTTGTTGAGCCGGGTGTGAGCGATCTGGTGGGGGACGCGCGGCATCTGCCGCCGGCGGCACGTCGGTGTTCGGGGTGTCGCTGAAAGCCGTGGACAACTGGTGGGCGAAGTGGCAGGCCGCGATCCGGGCCAAGGCGAAAGCTCAGGGCAGCGAGATCCGCTTCGCCGATCAGGTCGGCATCCGCTCCGACCAGATCGCCGGCCGGACCCGGGGCGCCGAGGTCACGGCGTTCCAAGGTGTCGCGGGACGCCGCAGGGATGCTCCCGGTCGTCGACAAGCCGGCCATTCAGCACGTGGTCGAGGAGGCCGTCGCGGTGGGCCCGACCCACGCCCTGATAGAGCCCGGGGCCGCCCGCCGGCCTTCCCCTCCCCGGACACCCCCGGAAAGCGAGAGAACCGATGCCCTTCGCACCCGCAGAGTTCACCCGGGCCATGGCGCGTGTCCCCGGTCCGGTCACGGTGGCCACCACGGTCGACGCCGCCGGACAGCGCTGGGGCTTCACGGCGAGCTCGTTCAGCTCACTGTCCCTGAGCCCGCCTCTGGTGCTGATCTGCCTGGACAAGGCGGCCAGTACCCATGAGGCCTTCGCCACCACCGACCGCTTCATGATCAACATTCTGCGCGGGGAACAGTCGGAAATCGCCCTGCGCTTCGCCAAGTCAGGAGTGGACCGGTTCGCCGACGGCGACGCCGTTCCGCTGGAACTCGGACTGCCCGGCATACCCGAGGCCCTGGTCCGGGTGGCCTGTTCACTGCAACAGGTCGTCGACGGCGGCGACCACTCCATCCTCATCGGACGCGTCGAGGCGACGTACACCGGCGACGGCGCACCGCTCATCTACTGCGACCGCGGCTTCCAACGCCTGGCCGAGTGACGCGGTGCGCCACCCGCGCATACCCGGTCATGGACCGAAGCGGTCTCCGCCGCGTAGGCCCGTACGATGCCCGCGCCGCGGGCCTCACGTACTCGGCGGACAACGCCGCTACCCCCGTCGGTGAGATTTTGTGAGATGTGGGAGCGTAAGCGGGTGAGTGAGCCTACGCCGAACACCCTCCAATACCGCTTCGACGGGCCGGAAGACGCCCCGGTCCTGATCCTGGGCCCGGCCCTCGGTACCACCTGGCACATGTGGGACCGGCAGATACCGGAGCTCACCCGCCACTGGCGCGTGCTCCGCTTCGACCTCCCCGGTCACGGCGGCGCGCCCGCCGAGCCCGCCCCGGCGGTCGGGGAGCTGACCGACCGGCTCCTCGCCACCCTCGACGGACTCGGCGTCGAGCGCTTCGGCTACGCGGGCTGCTCACTCGGCGGCGCGGTCGGCGCCGACCTCGCCCTGCGCCACCCGCACCGGCTCGCCTCGCTGGCGCTCGTCGCCACCTCCGCACGGTTCGGCACCCCGGAGTCCTGGCGGCAGCGCGGCGCCGGGGTCCGTGCCGACGGCCTCGACCCCGTCGCCCGGGCCACGCCCGAGCAGTGGTTCACCCAGAACTTCGCGGGCGCCCAGCCGGCCATCGTCGACTGGGCCGTGCAGATGGTCAGCACCACCGACCCGGGCTGCTACGTCGCCGCGTGCGACGCCCTCGCCGCCTTCGACGCCCGGGAAGGGCTGGCCCGGATCGGCGTGCCCACGCTCGTGCTCGTCGGCGCCGAGGACCAGGTGACACCGCCCGCCGACGCCCGTGTCCTGGTCGCCTCGATCCACGACGCGCGGCTCGCCGTCGTCCCCGGGGCCTCGCACCTCGCGCCGGTCGAGCAGCCCGGCGCCGTCACCGACCTGCTCGTACGCCACTTCACCTCGGCCTGGCAGCTCGCCACCCCGCAGGCGGCGCCGGCGGGCGGCGCGGCCGATGCCCGCCCGGCGCCCGCGGCCCCGCCCGCCGCCTCGGGCCCGGCGGCCCCCTTCGTCCCCGGCGGTCCCGGCGTTCCCGGGGGGATGTTCACCCAGCCCTCGCCGCCCGCCGGCCCCAGCCCGTACGCGACGGGCCCGGCCGGCCCGCAGGCGCAGGCACCCGCCCCGGCCCCCGCCGCCACTCCCGCCACCCCCCTGTCGTTCCCCGGCTTCGGCCCGCCTCCCACCGTCGACCTCGAACCCGCGCCCACCACCGACGCCTACGACGAGGGCGCGCGCGTCCGCCGCGAGGTGCTCGGCGACGGCCCCGCGGCGACCGCCGACGCCGCCACCGGCGACTTCCACGACGTCGTCACCCGCTACGCCTGGGGTGGTGTCTGGGCGCGCCCCGGCCTCGACCGCCGCAGCCGCTCGCTCGTCACCCTGACCGCCCTCACCGCCGGCGGCCACCTCGACGACCTGGCCGCGCACACCCGTGCCGCGCTGCGCAACGGCCTCACCCCCGAGGAGATCGAGGAAACGTTGCTGCACACCGCCGTCTACTGCGGTGTCCCGGCCGCCAGCGCCGCCTTCTCGGTCGCGCGGCGCGTCATCTCCGAGGAGAGCGGACCGGGCGCGGCCGGCGCGTAGCAGTATGGGGATCATGAAGCTGACCAAGCAGAGCCACGCGTGCGTCCGCCTGGAGAAGGACGGCCGTACGCTCGTCATCGACCCCGGCGCCTTCAGCGAGGAGGACGCCGCCCTCGGCGCGGACGCCGTGCTGGTCACCCATGAACACCCCGACCACTTCGACATCGGCCGGCTGCGGGCGGCCCTGGACGCGAATCCGGCCGCCGAGCTGTGGACCCTGCGCAGCGTCGCGGAACAGGTGTCCGCGGCCTTCCCCGGCCGGGTGCACACCGTGGGCGAGGGCGACACCTTCACCGCCGCCGGCTTCGACGTCCAGGTGCACGGCCAGCTGCACGCCGTGATCCACCCGGACATCCCGCGGATCACCAACGTCGGCTATCTCGTGGACGGCACCGTCTTCCACCCCGGCGACGCGCTGACCCTCCCCGGGCAGCCCGTGGACACGCTGATGGTGCCGGTCATGGCCCCGTGGAACAAGGTCGGCGAGATCATCGACTATCTGCGGGAGGTCCGCCCCCGGCGGGCGATCGACATCCACGACGCGCTGCTCACCGACCTCGCCCGGCCGGTCTACGACCGGATGCTGGGCCCGGCCGGACCGGGCGTCGGCACCGACCACGCCCGGCTGGCGCCGGGGGAGACCGTCGAGCTCTGAATGTCGGACCCGGCCGTTAGGGTTGCCCCATGCGCATCGCCACCTGGAACGTGAACTCGATCACCGCACGCCTCCCGAGGCTGCTGGCCTGGCTGGAGAGCAGCGGCACCGACGTGCTGTGCATACAGGAGACGAAGTGCGCCGAGGACGCCTTCCCGTTCGAGGCCCTGCGTGAGCTCGGCTACGAGTCGGCGGTCAACGCCACCGGCCGGTGGAACGGCGTCGCGCTGGTCTCCCGCGTCGGCCTGGACGACGTGGTCAAGGGCCTGCCCGGCGGGCCCGACTACGAGGACGGCCAGGAGCCCCGCGCGATCTCGGCCACGTGCGGCGGCGTCCGCCTCTGGTCGGTCTACGTGCCCAACGGCCGGGAGGTCGGCCACGACCACTACACCTACAAGCTCCGCTGGCTGGAGGCGCTGCGCGACGCCGTCGGCGCCGACGCCGAGGGGGAGCGGCCCTTCGCCGTCCTGGGTGACTACAACATCGCCCCGACCGACGAGGACGTCTTCGACCCGGCCGTCTTCGAGGGCGCCACGCACGTCACCCCGGCCGAGCGCGCCGCCCTCGCGGCCCTGCGCGACATCGGCCTGTCCGACGTCGTGCCCCGCCCCCTGAAGTACGACCGCCCGTACACCTACTGGGACTACCGCCAGCTGTGCTTCCCGAAGAACAAGGGCATGCGCATCGACCTGGTCTACGGCAACACCCCCTTCGCCAAGGCGAAGCGGGACGCCTTCGTGGACCGTGAGGAGCGCAAGGGCAAGGGCGCCTCGGACCACGCCCCGGTCGTCGTCGACCTGGACGTCTGAGCCCGGGGTGCCCTTACCCCCGCCGTTCACGTCCGGGCGGGACCGGACAGGGCGGGACCGGCCCGGTCCCGCCCTTCGGGCCGGGCCCGGTCAGACGAGGTCGCGCAGGACGACCGAGTCGCTGAAGGCGCGCATGCCCGCGTCGTTCGGGTGCAGGTGGTCGCCGCCGTCGTAGGCCGGGAGCATCCGCTCGGGGTGCTCCGGGTCGCGGATGGCGGCGTCGAAGTCGAACACCGCGTCGTACGTCCCCGCGTTCTGCCGGATGTGCGTGTTGATGGCGGTGCGGTGGGCCTCCGCCGTCTCCGTGCAGTCGTAGAACCCGCCGCACGGCGCGATGGTCGCGGCGACCACCCGCATGCCGCGCTCGTGCGCCCGCGCCGCGATCGACCGCAGCTCGGCGATCACCTGCGCGGCCGTGGTCCCGGACCGGATGTCGTTGACCCCCTCGAAGACGATGACCGTGCGGGCCGACGTCTGCGCCAGCACGTCCCGCTCCAGCCGGTGGCCCGCGCTGACGCCGCTCATGATGGTGCTGGTCCCGTTGCCCGGGTAGCGGTCGGTCACCACCCGGTTCCCGGAGATCCCGTGGTTGAGCACCCCGAACCGGGGCACCTCGTGCTGCCCGCGCAGCCGCCGCGCCAGCAGGTCCGGCCAGCGCCCGTTGGCCCCCGGCGTGGACCGTTCGCCGTCCGTGATCGAGTCGCCGAGCGTCACCACGGAGCCCGGCCCGCCGGTGACGTCCACGCCGGTCAGCAGCGGCCAGCGGTCGAGCGTCGCGGTGTACGCGCCGCCGCCCCGCTCGGCCGTGCGGTCACCGCCGCCGTCGGCCGTCAGATAGGACACCTGGGCGGTGTAGCTGTGCACGGGCACCGCCTTCACGGTCCCCGGCAGATGGATGCTCACCAGCAGATTGGCGTCCTCCGGCACCCGGAACCCCAGCGGGTCGCTGAACATCTGCGCCCCCGCCGGGATGTCCGTACCCGCCCCGCCGCCGAAGGTCAGCGCCCTGGGCCGGCCGGCCGCCGCGGCGCCCTTGCCCTGGACGGCCACCGTGGCGTGCCCGATCCTGACCGGACGCTGCGCGAAGGTGTTCTCGAACCGGAGCCTGGTCACCGGGCCGCCCACGCTGCTGTGCACCACGAGCCGCAGCGTCCGGTCGGTCCAGGCCACCGCCGCGTAACCCGAAGGGGACGCCGCCCAGCTCCCGGTCCACCCGTACGTGGGACCCCGCAGCGCCATGGAGAACACGTGCAGGTCGGTGTCCGGCCCCGGGTCCTCCGGCAGCGTCACCGACGCCACCTCCCGGCCCGGCGCGACAGGCACGGTCACCGCGTAGAGCCGGGTGGTCTCCGCGCGCGGCCCGCCGGGGGTGCGCAGCCGGGGCAGGCCGACCGCCTTCGTCGTCAGCGGCCCGCGCCGCCAGTCCGGGGCGCTCAGCCGGTACGTGGCGCGGGAGCCGTCGCGGTAATGGATCACGCCGGTGCCGGTGACGTCCGGGCCCGGCGCGCCCTTGGTGCTCCCCGCGACGAGGAAGGAGAGGGCCTCGCCGCGGCCGGTGAGCCGCACCGCCTGGCCGGCCGCCCGGACGTTGTCGGGGCGGCCGGGCGCCGGGCGCGGCCAGGTCAGCCGGGTCCGGTCGACGGTCAGCACCCGGCCGGGGGTCCAGCCCGCGGCCGCGAGGTCCTGGGCGGACAGGGAGTTGCCCGCCCCGTCGAAGTCCCCCTCGCCGGGGCGGGCGTCGTCGCCGGCCGCCGCATTGTCGAAGAGCCGCTCCAGGGGGAGCGGCTCTCTGCCGGGTCGTGGTGGCGCGGCGAGCGCCGGGGTGGTCGCGGCGACCACGGCACACGCCGCGCCCGCCGCGACGGCGCCCGCCACCGTCCACCGTCTGTGCCGTCCGTGAGGTCTGCCGCCGAGCTGCGTTCTCAGGAGCATGTGTCTCATGCCTCCCAGCCTTCCCCGCTGCGAATGTGGCGGGATGAAGCTAGGGAGACGTCAGGGCAACGTCAAGGAGGCCATCCGGTCACGCCGGGCGCCGCGCGCCTGTGGTGGGGCCATCCGTGTCGGTGCGATCCTGGCCGGTATGAACATTCCCTTCTTGGACAGTTGGCGCAAGCGGCACGGCCCTGCGCACGGGGTGGCGCTGGCGGACGGGGCCGACCGGGATCCGGAGGGGCTGGCCGAGCTGCTCTCGGAGTGCGAACTGCTGCGCGACCAGGCGCAGTCGGCGGGCGTAGCGCTCGACGACACGCCGGCGTCCCTGGAGGCCCTCGACCAGCTCCAGCCCCGCTGGCGGGAGGACCCCGAGCTGCTGCCCTGGCTCGGCAACGACGCGGGCCTGTACCTGGGCACGGTCGTGGTCCGTACGGTCGCGGGCGCGGGCTGGTGGATCTGGCCCAACGGCCAGCCGGTGGTGCGGCTCGCCAACGGGCGGGAGATCGACGTGGTCGAATCGGGGCAGGCCTGGGCGGCCGACGGCGCGCCGGAGCTCTCCCAGCTGTACGCGGAGCTCGCGGAGAGCTGAGACCCGGGACGGGGGACCCGGAGGCACGGGACCCAGGGGCCCGGGGAAGAGCCGGGGGACGGGGCAGGAAAGGAACGAGGAAGGACCGGGGGAAGGAACGGGAAGGACGGACGCGGGGCAGGGGAGGCCCGGCGGGTCAGCTGGTGAAGGGGATGTCGTACTCCAGCCGCCAGCGGTCGGCCCGTACGACGATGTCGGAGGTCTCCACCGCCCGGCCGTCGCCGTCGAAGTGGGTGCGCTCGACGACCGTGACGCACTGCCCGGCCGCGCAGCCGAGCGCCTCGGCCTCCGGGGTGGTCGCCGGCCGTGAGCCGACCAGCTCCTGCGCCCGGACGACCCGGATGCCGATGGCCGCCAGCCGCCCGCGCACCCCGCGCCTGGCGTAGGGCCCGCGCTCGGGCAGGACCACGTCCGTGCCCTCGGTGATGGCCAGCGGCTCCCAGCTGGTGGCGAGCTGGACGGGGTGGCGGTTGGCCAGGTACTCGTACTGGGTGCAGAGCACCCGCTCGCCCGGGCCGATCCGCAGCCGGTCGGCGATCCGCTCCGGGACGCAGACCTCGCTGGAGGACGCCTCCCACGTCAGCACCGTGTCCCGGGCCGTCATCCGGGCGGCGAAGGGGGAGTCGACCGCGCCGGTGGAGCGCAGCAGGCTGCCGAGGGGCACCCGGTCGGTGACGAACACGCCCCGCCCGAACTGGCCTTCCGCGTATCCGGCGGCCTTCAGGACGCGCACCGCCCGGTCCACGGTCTGGTCGCTGGCCGCGTAGGCGCGCTTGAGCTCCGACCGGGACGGGATGCGGTCCCCCACGGCGAGTCCGCCCTCGTCGATGCGGCGGCGCAGATCGTCCGCGATGCGCTGGTAGACGGGCCTGCTGTCGCCCACCCCGGCTCCTTCCCCCGAGCTCCCCGGTTCGACCCCCACAGGCTAGGTACCCAGGCCGGGTCTGTGTACCTAGGGCAAATGGAGGGGAATATACAACGAATGCCCCTATGTGAGCGTGTCACCGGCGAAGTCCCCCATTGGGCCGATAGTTTGCGCCGACAGCAGGCGTCGACCGCGAGAGCGCTGAGAGTGGGTTGGGCTGGGTATGGCCGTCGATCCTCTGATCGAACTGCGTGATGTCAATAAGCACTACGGAAAGCTGCATGTCCTCCAGGACATCGACCTGACCGTCGGCCGCGGGGAAGTCGTGGTGGTCATCGGCCCTTCGGGCTCCGGGAAGTCCACCCTGTGCCGGGCCATCAACCGGCTCGAACCCGTGGAGTCGGGCACCATCACCCTCGACGGCCAGCCGCTGCCCGAGGAGGGCAAGGCGCTGGCCAGGCTGCGGGCCGAGGTGGGCATGGTCTTCCAGTCCTTCAACCTCTTCGCCCACAAGACCGTGCTGGCCAATGTCTCGCTGGCGCAGGTCAAGGTCCGCAAGCGCGGCCGGGAGGAGGCCGACAAGCGCTCGCGGGAACTCCTCGAACGGGTGGGTCTGCTGGCCCAGGCGGAGAAGTACCCGGCGCAGTTGTCGGGTGGTCAGCAGCAGCGGGTGGCGATCGCGCGGGCGCTGGCCATGGATCCGAAGGTGATGCTGTTCGACGAGCCGACGTCGGCGCTGGACCCGGAGATGATCAATGAGGTGCTGGAGGTCATGCAGCAGCTCGCCCGGGACGGGATGACGATGGTCGTCGTCACCCATGAGATGGGCTTCGCGCGCTCCGCCGCGAACCGGGTGGTCTTCATGGCCGACGGTCGCATCGTCGAGGACCGCCCTCCGGAGGAGTTCTTCACCGCTCCCGAGAGCGACCGCGCCAAGGACTTCCTCTCCAAGATCCTCAAGCACTGAGCGGGGTGACTGCGCAGATGAGGCGGACCGATCCCTTCCGCACCCTCCGGCCGCGCCGTGCCCCCGGGGCCCCGGTGCTCCCGCGCGCCGCCCGGCCGCGCCGCGTCCACCGCCGTGCCGCCGCCCTGGCCCTGACCGGCCTCACCGTGCTCGCCGCCGCCTGCGGCAGGGCGGGCAGCCCGCCCGTCAAGGGTCCCCAGCCCGACCAACTGCCCGTCTACCGGGTCGCCACCGACTTCCGGCTGACCGACTCGCCCACCTGGCGGGCGGCCAAGAGCCGCGGCCACCTCGTCGTGGGCGCCAAGGAGGACCAGCCCTACCTCGGCGAGAAGGACCCCGCCAGCGGCGTCTACTCCGGCTTCGACATCGAGATCGCCCGGATGATGTCCGCCTCCCTCGGCTTCGCCCCCAAGACGATCGCCTTCCGCACCATCGCCTCGGCCAACCGCGAGACCGCCCTCCAGAACGGCCAGATCGACTACTACGTCGGCACCTACACCATCAACGACCTCCGCAAGCGGCAGGTCGGCTTCGCCGGCCCCTACTACATCGCCGGCCAGTCCCTGCTCGTCCGCACCGACGAGACGGACATCCACGGCCCCCAGGACCTGGCCGGCAAGAAGGTCTGCTCCGCGGCCGGCTCCACCCCGCTCCAGCGCATCCAGCGCGACTACCCCAAGGCGATCGCCGTCGCCTACGACACGTACTCCATCTGCGTGGACAACCTCCTCAGCTTCCAGGTGGACGCCGTCACCACCGACGACACCATCCTCATGGGCTTCGCCGCCAAGGCGCCCGACGAGCTGAGGATCGCCGGAAAGCCCTTCTCCAAGGAGCCCTACGGCATCGGCGTCCCCCGCGGCGACAACGCCCTGCGCTTCGCCCTCGACGACGCCGTCGAGGCGCACGAGAAGAACGGCGACTGGAAGAAGGCCTACGACGCCACCCTCGGCCTGTCCGGGGTGCCCGCGCCCCAGCCGCCGCCCGTCGACCGCTACCCGGCCAGCTGAGGTTCCCCGTGAACGTACTCACCGACAACTTCTCCCTGTACGGCGAAGGGCTGCTCGGCACCGTCGAACTCACCGTCTACGCCTCGCTGCTGGCGCTCGTCGTCGGCTTCCTCATGGCCTCCTTCCGGGTCGCCCCGGTCGGCTCGCTGCGCGTCTTCGGCACGGTGTGGGTGACGGTGCTCCGCAACACCCCGCTCACCCTGCTGTTCTTCGCCGTCCTGCTGGGCCTGCCGCGCTTCGGCGTGGTGCTGCCCTTCCAGCTCTTCGCGGTCCTCGCCCTCGGCTGCTACACCTCGGCCTTCATCTGCGAGGCCGTCCGCTCCGGCATCAACACCGTGCCCACCGGCCAGGGCGAGGCGGCCCGCAGCCTCGGCATGACCTTCGGGCAGACGCTGGGCGACATCATCCTGCCGCAGGCCTTCCGCTCCGTGATCCCGCCGGTCGGCTCCACGCTGATCGCGCTCGCCAAGAACTCGGCGATCGCCGGGTCGTTCAGCGTCACCGAGCTCCTCGGCACCTACAAGACCCTCAACGAGCTGGGCTACAGCATCATCTGGACCTTCATCTGGATCGCCGTCGGCTATCTGATCGTGACCCTGACCATCAGCGCGGTCTTCAACGTGCTGGAGAAGCGCTGGGGAGTGCCCCGGTGAGCGAACGCGGCGAGGAGGCGGCATGAGTGACACCGCGCTGTACGACATCCCCGGCCCGCTGGCCCGGCGCCGGCACCGCCTCTACGGAGTCGTCTCGACGGTCGTGATCCTCGGCCTCGTCGCCTGGGTGGTCTATCTGCTCTTCGACACCCACCAGTTCACGGCCGAGAAGTGGCGGCCCTTCACCTACGTGGGCATCCAGGAGCTGCTGCTGCGCGGCCTCGGCAACACCCTCAAGGCCTTCGCGTACGCCGCCGTGCTCTCGCTCGCCCTCGGCGGCGTGCTCGCCACGGGCCGGCTCTCCGCGCACCGGCCGGTGCGCTGGCTGGCCACGCTGCTGGTGGAGTTCTTCCGCGCCATGCCGGTGCTGGTCATGATCTTCTTCGTGTTCGTGGCGCTCAAGGTGCAGCCGATGCCCGCCCTGATCACCGGTCTGACCCTCTACAACGGCTCGGTGCTCGCGGAGGTCTTCCGTACCGGCGTGAACTCCGTCGAGCGCGGTCAGCGCGAGGCGGCGTACTCCCTGGGCATGCGCAAGACACAGGTGATGACCTATGTCCTGGTGCCCCAGGCGCTGCGCGCGATGCTGCCGACGATCATCAGCCAGCTGGTGGTGGCCCTGAAGGACACCTCGCTCGGCTTCCTGATCACCTACGAGGAGTTCCTGCACGCGGGCAAGCTGATCGCCAGCAACCTCGACTACGGGCTGCCGTTCATCCCCGTCGTCATGATCATCTCGCCGATCTACATCGGGATGTGCATGATCCTGTCGTGGCTGGCCAACTTCGCCGCCCGGCGCCAGCGCCGCAGCCCCAAGACGGAGGCCGTGGAGGTCGCCGCCGCCGAGCCGGGAACGCTGCTGCCCGGCGCCGGAACGCACTGAGAAAGGGCCCCCGGCGAATTCCGCATTCATCGGATCATGGGCGAAGTCCATTGCTAGCGTGGGCACATGGATTTCCGTCACCTTGGCCGCAGCGGATTGATCGTCAGCCGGATCGCCTACGGGAACTGGCTGACCCGGAGTTCATCGAGAAGTGAGGAGACGGAGACCGCCCTGGTGCGTGCCGCGCTCGACGCGGGAATCACCACCTTCGACACCGCGGACGTCTACGCGGACACCCAGGCGGAGGAATCCCTCGGCCGGGCGCTGAAGGGCGAGCGCCGGGAGGGCCTGGAGATCTTCACCAAGGTCTTCGCCCCGACCGGGCCCGGCCGCAACGACATGGGGCTCTCGCGGAAGCACATACGCGAGTCGATCGAGGGCTCCCTGCGACGGCTGGGCACCGACCACGTGGATCTCTACCAGGCCCACCGCTTCGACCCCTCCACCCCGCTGGAGGAGACCATGGAGGCCTTCGCCGACCTCGTCCACGCGGGCAAGGCGCACTACATCGGCGTCTCCGAGTGGACCGCGGACCAGATCCGCCGCGGCCACGCCCTCGCCCGCGAGCTGCGGATCCCGCTGGTCTCCAACCAGCCGCAGTACAGCGCCCTGTGGCGGGTGCCCGAGGCCGAGGTGATGCCGGTCTGCGAGGAGCTCGGGATGTCCCAGATCGTCTGGTCGCCGCTGGCCCAGGGCGTTCTGACCGGCAAGTACCTGCCCGGCGGCGAGTGGCCGGCGGACTCCCGGGCCACGGCCTCCAACGACGGCTCGCCCGTGCTGGCCGACTGGCTGAACGACGACGTGCTGGGCCGGGTGCAGCGCCTGCGGCCGGTCGCCGACGGCCTCGGCCTGACGCTCGCCCAGCTCTCCCTGGCCTGGGTGCTCCAGCACCCCAACGTGGCGACGGCCGTGATCGGCGCCTCCCGCCCCGAGCAGATCGCCGGCAACGCCGAGGCGGCCGGCGTCCGGCTGGACGAGGAGACCATGGCCGCGATCGACGCCGCCCTCGCGCCGGTGGCGAACCGCGATCCCTCCGTCACGGCCGACAGCAGCCCGGCGGACCCCGGCTGGCGCCTCGCCTGAACCCGCCCGGCACCCGGACGGCACGAAGGAGAGGGCCTCCCCGCACCCGCGGGGAGGCCCCTTTCGCTCTACCGGCGCCTACGGCTCACCGGCCGCTCACCACTCGACCGGCAGATTCAGCAGACTGCGCACCTGCATTCCGTCCTTCCATTCCAGCGATTCCACCGGAACCGCGCACCGGACGTCCGGCAGCCGGGTCAGCAGGGAATCCAGCGCCACCTGCATTTCCAGCCGGGCGAGCGGAGCGCCCAGGCAGCGGTGGATGCCGTAACCGAATCCCAGGTGCGGATTGTGCTCCCGCGTCAGATCGAAACGGTCCGCGTTCTCGAAGACCGATTCATCGCGGTTGGCCGACGGAATGGCGGGCAGTACGGACTCGCCCGCCCGGACCAGGGTGCCGCTCAGCTCGACGTCCTCCGTGGCGTAGCGCGCGAAGGTGACGTGCGAGATGAGCGGCACGTAGCGCATCAGCTCCTCGACGGTGCGCGGCATCAGCTCCGGCCGGCGCTTGAGCTCCGCCAGCTGTTCGGGATGGGTGAACAGCACGTGCAGCGAGTCGATGAGCTGCGAGGACACCGTCTCGTGGCCGGCGATCAGCAGCACGCTCGCCAGCTCGACGAGCTCCTTCTCGGAGAGCTTGTCCTCCTCGTCGCTGGCCTTGACCATGGCGCTGATCAGGTCGTCCTGCGGCTCGGCCCGCCGGCTGACCATCAGCTTCGCGATGTAGCCGTGCAGCCGCTCGGTGTCCGCCTCGATCTCCTCCTCCGACATCACCGTCGTGGCGGAGAAGGCGTCCAGCCAGCCGCGGAACTGCTCACGGTCCTCGAAGGGCACCCCGAGCAGATCGCAGACCACGGTGCCGGCGAACGGCACGGCGAAGCCCTCCATCAGGTCGCCGGGCGCGCCCGCGGCGACCAGGCCGTCGATCAGCCGGTGGGCCTCCTGCTCGATGCGGGGGCGCAGCAGCTCGACGCGGCGCATGGTGAAGACCCGGGACAGCAGTCGGCGCAGCCGGGTGTGGTCGGGGGAGTCCATCCCCAGGATGCTGGTGTGGATGGGCAGCGGCGTCAGCCGGGACTCGTCGTGCTCGGCCGCCAGTGCCCGGCTGAACCGGGGGTCCCCGAGGATGGTCTTCATGTCCGCGTGCTTGGTGACCAGCCAGGCGTCTTCGCCGAAAGGGCAGCTGACCCGTACGACGGGCTCCTCCACGCGCAGCTTCGCGTAGAGCGGGTCGACGTCGAGCGCGACCGCCTCGTTGAAGGGGTAGGCGGGGGGCGCCGGCCGCTCGTCCACGGTCGCGTCCGGGGTGCTGCGGGTGTTCTCGCTCATGCCGACCGTGCCTCCGAGAAACGGTTGTGGTGTTCGACGAGACTCTTGGGCCGCATGTCGGTCCAGTTCTCCTCGACGTAGCCGAGGCACTCCTCACGGGTGGCGGGGCCCCGGACGGCCGTCCAGCCGGCGGGGACCGCGGTGAAGGACGGCCATAAGGAGTGCTGCCCCTCGTCGTTGACGAGCACCAGGAAGGTGCCCTCGGTGTCGTCCCACGGATTGCTCATGCTGTGTGCCCTTTCGTGGAGGGTGACGCGCGTGCCGGGGCCCCTCGCCCCGGCACGGTGGAAACGGCCCGCGCGGTGCCCGCTCAGCGCGGGCCGGCGGGCGGGAAGAAGCCCGAGGCGACGAAGTGGTCGGCGTAGGCGCGGATCAGTCCGCCGTCCAGCTGCGGGAACTCCACGCCCGAACCGGCCAGCCCGGCCACCGTGTTGGTCCGGTCGAGCCGGAGCCGGCCCAGCCGGGCGAGCGCGGGCAGCGTGTCGGTGAGCAGCACGGCCGCGTCCAGCAGTCCGGCGCCGGCCGACGGGTCCGCCTCCGCCTCCGCGTCCGCGCGCTGCCGCAGGGCGCGGGTCCAGTCGTCGAGCTCCATGGTGTCCAGGTGGTAGCCGTACTCCCGCAGATGGCCGAGGACCGCGTCGAAGGCCACCGGGGCCGGGCAGGTGAGGTGGTGCGCCAGACCGCGGCTGCCGGGGCGGCGGGAGAGGTGGACGACCGCGGCGGCCACGTAGTCCACGGGGACCAGGTCGACCACGGGCGCCAGGTCCTCGGCGGCCGGCGGGCGCGGTGCCGCGCCGATCACGAGCATGGCGCGGACGAGCTGCCAGAACACGTCCCGGCTGGAGCCCGCCCCGCTGACGGTGTGTCCGCTGACCCGCCCGCACCGGTGCACGGTGACCGGGATCCCGCGGTCCGCGGCCGCCCAGACGAGCTGCTCGGCGACCCACTTGCTGGTCGTGTAGCCGCCCGGCATGACCGCCTCCGGGCGCACCCGGTGCGACTCGGGCACGGTGGTGAGCGCCTCGTCGGTGCCGACCGACACGGCGGCCGTGGAGATGTAGTGCACCGGGGCGCCGCCGGACCGGGCCGCCAGCCGCAGCACCTCCTGGGTGCCCGCCACGTTCGCCGCCCGCAGCCGGGCGTAGCCGTCGACCGCGGACACCCGGGCCCCGTTGTGGTAGACCGCGTCGACCAGGCCCGCCAGCTCCTCGAACCGCTCGGGGGCCAGGCCCAGCAGCGGCTTCTCCAGGTCGCCGGGTACGGGCACGATGCGGCCGCGCGAGAACTCGTTCCACAGCCCGTACTGCGTCAGGCTCCGGCGGATCCGCAGCTCGGCCTGCGCGACGTCGGAGGCCCGTACCAGGCAGTGGACGTCCGCGCTGGTCCGGTCCAGCAGCTCCCGCAGCAGGAAGGAGCCGAGGAAGCCCGTCGCGCCCGTCAGCAGGATGTGCTCCCGGCCCGGGGCGCCGGGGCGGCGCGGGCGGCGGGGCGCGAGGGCGATCCGCGGGTCCAGGACCGCCTCCGCCGCGAGCGCGGCCGGCGTCGGCCCGTACGCGGTGTCCGCGTCCGCGTTTTGCTCGTCCTCCGGCGCGGTCCGGCCGTCGACGGCGTCCAGCAGCGCGGCCACCGACTGCCGCTCGAAGAGCGTCCGTACGGGCACCTCCACGCCGAGCCGCCGGCGCACCCCGCTGATCACCCGGGTCACCAGCAGGGAGTGCCCGCCCAGGTCGAAGAAGCTGTCGTCGATGGTCACCTGCGGCACGCCCAGCACCTCGGCGAACAGCTCGCACAGGATGCGCTCGCGCGGATTGCGCGGTGCCCGGCCCGTCGACATCGCCCCGAAGTCCGGCTCCGGCAGTGCGGCCCGGTCGACCTTGCCCGTCGCGGCGACCGGCAGAGCGTCCAGCACCAGCACCGCGGACGGCACCATGTACTCCGGCAGCAGCCCGGCCAGATGGGCGCGCAACTCCGGCCCGTCCGGCACCGGGGCGCCGGCGGCCGGCACGGCGTACGCGGCCAGGTAGGTGCCGCCGCGCGGGTCCTCGCGGGGCACCACCACCGCCTGGGCCACGCCCGGGTGGGTGCTCAGGGCGGCCTCGACCTCGCCCGGCTCGATCCGGAAGCCCCGGATCTTGACCTGGCCGTCGGCCCGGCCGATGAACTCCAGCTGGCCGTCAGGGGTCCAGCGCACGGTGTCCCCGGTGCGGTACATCCGGGTGCCGGGCTCACCGAACGGGTCGGCGACGAACCGCTCGGCGGTCAGCTCCGGCCGGCGCAGATAGCCGCGCGCCAGCCCGGCGCCGGAGACGTGCAGCTCCCCGGGGACGCCCGGCGGCACCAGGCACAGGTCGCGGTCGAGGACGTAGGCGCGGGCGCCCACGGTGGGCCGGCCGATCGGCGGGGTGCCGGCACCGGTCAGCGGGGCGCTGAGGGTCGCGCACACGGTCGTCTCCGTCGGCCCGTAGCCGTTGACGAACCGGCGCCCGGCCGACCAGCGGCGCACGGTCTCCCCGGACGAGGCCTCACCCGAGACGATCATCGAGGTCAGGGAGGGCAGCTGCTCCGGCTCCAGCACCGTCAGCGCGGCCGGCGGCAGCGTCGCGTGGCTGATCCGCTGCCGGCGGATCAGCGCCGCCAGGTCCGGGCCCGGGGCCGTGACGTCCGGCGGGGCCAGCACCAGCGTGGCCCCGGTCAGCAGCCCGCCGCACAGCTCCCACACCGCTCCGTCGAAGCTGTGCGAGGCGAACTGGAGGATGCGGCTCGACGCGCTCACCCCGAACCGCCGCACATTGGCCTCGGCCACCCCGGCGATACCGGAGTGGGTCACGACCACGCCCTTGGGGCGGCCGGTGGACCCGGAGGTGTAGATGGCGTACGCGGGGTGCCCGGTCAGCAGCGGCCGTTCCCGCTCGTTGTCGGTGACGTCCACGTCCCAGCACAGGGCGACGGCGCGCCGGGTCTCGTCCCGGTCCAGGACGATCCGGCGCGGGCTGAAGCCCCCCGGGCCCTCCGCCTGCGGCAGCGCCGTGGTGGTGTCCGTCAGCAGCAGGGCCGGGCGGGCGTCGTCCAGCATCAGCCGCAGGCGCGCGGCCGGGTAGTGGGCGTCCAGCGGCAGATAGGCGCCGCCCGCCTTCAGCACCGCGAGGGTCGCGACGACCGATTCGACGGTGCGGGGCAGCGCGATCGCCACGAACCGCTCCGGACCCACGCCGCAGGCGATCAGGTACCGGGCAAGCCGGTTCGCCTCGGCGTTCACCTCCCGGAAGGTCAGCGTCCGGGTGGGCCCGGTGCCGTCGTCGTGGAGCAGCGCGACCGCGTCCGGCGTCCGCCTCACCTGGGCCTCGAACAGGGCGGGCAGCGGCAGCCGGGGGACCTCGTGGGCCCCGTCGCCGCTCCGCTCCAGCAGCGTCTCGCGCTCCCCGGGCAGCAGCACGTCGAGCCCGCCGAGCCGGCGCCCGGGGTCGGCCGTGACCGCGTCGAGCAGCCGCAGGAACCGGTGGACGAGCCGCTCGGCGCCGTCGCGGTCGAACAGGTCGGTGCCGTACTCCACGACGCCGTCCATGCCCTCCGGCCGCCGGTCGGCGCCGCGCCGCTCCCGCAGGCTCAGCGAGAGGTCGAACCGGCAGGCCCCCGTGCTCACCGCGCGCTCCGCGACGGTCAGACCGGGCAGCTCCGCCGCGCCCTCGGGGGCGTTCTGGAGGGCCAGCATCACCTGGAACAGCGGGTGGTGGGCGAGACCGCGGGCCGGGGCGAGCGCGTCGACCAGCCGCTCGAACGGCACGTCCTGATGGGCGTACGCCGCCAGGTCGGTCTCCCGCACCCGTGCCAGCAGATCGCGGAACGCCGGGTTCCCGGAGGTGTCGGTGCGCAGCACCAGCGTGTTGACGAAGAAGCCGACGAGGCCGTCGAGCGCGTGGTCGGTGCGGCCCGCGACCGGGGTGCCGATCGCGAGGTCGGTGCCCGCGCCCAGCTTCGTCAGCAGGGTGGCGAGCGCGGCGTGCAGCACCATGAACGGGCTCGCGCCGCAGCGCTCGGCCAGCTCCGCGATCCGCCGGTGCAGATCGGCGTCGACGGTGAAGTGGAGGGTGTCGCCGCGGTGCGAGGCGACCTGCGGCCGGGGCCGGTCGCCGGGCAGCTCGGTGCACTCCGGCAGCCCGGCCAGGGCCTCGGTCCAGTAGGCGATCTGACGGGCGCCCAGGCTGTCGGGGTCGTCCGCGTCGCCCAGCAGGGCGCGCTGCCACAGGGTGTAGTCGGCGTACTGCACCGGGAGCGGTTCGGCCGCGGGCGCGTGGCCGGCCCGGCGGGCGGCGTAGGCGTCGGCGAGGTCCCGCCACAGCGGGGCCAGCGACCAGCCGTCGCACGCGATGTGGTGGACGACCAGGGCCAGGACGTGGACGCCGGGCCCGGTCGTGAACAGCCGGGCCCGCACCGGTATCTCGGTGGCGAGGTCGAACGGCTGCCGGACGGCGGCGGCCACCGCCGCGTCCAGCTCCCCGGGGGCCACGGCGGCCGCAGTCAGCTCCGGCCGGGCGACGGCGCCGTCCAGGACGCGCTGCCGGGGCACCCCGCGCGTCTCCGGGAAGACCGTCCGCAGGCTCTCGTGGCGCTCCAGCACATCGGCGAGCGCGGCCCGCAGGGCCTCCTCGTCCAGCTCGCCGCGCAGGTCCAGGACGAGTGGCACGTTGTAGGCGGCGCCCGGGCCCTGGAGGCGGTCGAGGAACCACAGGCGGCGCTGGGCGAAGGACAGCGGCACCCGCTCGGGGCGCCCGGCCGGCACCAGCGCGGGCCGGTCACCCGCCGACGCCCGGCGCACGGCCTCGGCCAGCCCGGCGACGGTCGGGGTCTCGAAGACGCTGCGCACCGGCAGCTCCAGGCCGAGCGTGGACCGCAGGCGGGTGCTGAGCCGGGTGGCGGAGAGGGAGTGCCCGCCGAGGGCGAAGAAGCTGTCGTCGATGGTGACCCGGGAGACGCCCAGGATGTCCGCGAACAGCCCGCACAGCAGCTCTTCCATGGGGTCGCGCGGGGCCCGCCCGTCCTCGGCGGAGGCGGTGTCCGGGGCCGGCAGGCGGCGCCGGTCCACCTTGCCGTTGCGCGTCAGCGGCAGGGTCTCCAGGACCACCGTCGCGGCCGGCAGCAGGTACTCGGGCAGCCGCTCGCGCAGATAGGCGCGGACCGAGGAGACCAGGGCGCCGGTGTCCCGGGCCGTCGCGGGGGCGTTGACCAGCGAGGCGAGCGGCAGCCCGGCCGGCCGGGGCGCCCCGGCGCTGCGGGTGCCGGGCCGGGCGGAGGTGAGGACGACGTCGAGGGTGCCCCCGTGCCCGAGGTCCCCGGGCTCCCCGGCCGCCCAGCTCGCGGAGGCCCGCAGGCCCACGGTGGCGGCCAGCTCGTGGAAGCCCTCCAGGAGCGGGGCCTCGGCGTCGGCGCGGGCGTCGAGGGCCCGTACGCCCGCCGCGTCCGGCCGGTCCTCCAGGGCGCGCAGCCCCTCGGCCACCGGCGCCACGCGGTCGTCGGGCACCCCGGTGACCCGGATGTCGACGGGCTCCCGCGCGTCGAGCCGGGCGGCCAGCGCCGCCAGGTCCGCCACGTCCCGGCCCCACCGCAGCTCCCGTACGGGCGGCGCGGTGCGGTCCGGGAGGCCGGACGCCTTGCGCAGGACGGCGTCGTAGCGGTAGCGCGTCAGCTCGTTGACGTACCGGCCGCGCTTGACCCGCACCTCGCTGCCCTCGGCACCGGGCACGACGTGCGCCAGCTCGGCGAAGAACGCGGGGTCGACCAGCAGCTCCTTCTCCCGGACCACGCCGTGCTCCACGGCCGCGCGGACGGCGGCGGGGTCGTCCGGCAGGTCGGGGCGGCGCAGCTGGACGTCGGTGTGGAAGGCGCGCAGCAGCCGGAGGTTGCGGACGTCGCCGACGAAGACCGCGCCCCCGGGCACGACCAGGCCGAGGGCCCGGGTCAGGACGTCCGTCAGGTAGGCGGCGTCGGGGAAGTACTGGGTGACCGAATTGATGACGACGGTGTCGAAATAGCTGGTGGGCAGGCCCTCGAAGTCGTCGGCGGCGCGGGTGCGCAGCTCGACCCGGCCGGCCAGCTCGGGGTCCCGGCGGACCAGCCCGCCGAGCGCCTCGATGACCTGGCCGGAGAGGTCCGTGCCCCAGTAGGAGTCGCAGCCGGGTGCCAGCCGGGACATCAGCAGACCGGTGCCGACGCCTATCTCCAGGATCCGGCGCGGCCGCAGCTCGCGTATCCGCTCGACCGTCGCCTCGCGCCACTCGCGCATCTGCTCCAGGGGCAGCGGACGGCCGTCGTAGCTGCTGTTCCAGCCGGAGAAGTCCTCGCCGAAGCGGGCGCGGGCGGTGCCGCTGTAGAGCGAGTCGTAGATCTCCCGCCACTCGCCCACCGAGTCCGGCGCCGCCGCGGCCCGGTCCGGCCCGCCCTCCTCGGCGGGCACCACGTAGCCGACGAGCCGCTTCTGGCCCGGCCGGTCCTCGCGGACCACGACCGCGGCCTGGCCGACGCCCGGGTGGCCCGCGAGCACGGCCTCGACCTCGCCGGGCTCCACCCGGAAGCCGCGGATCTTCACCTGGTCGTCGCTGCGGCCGACGAACTCCAGGAGCCCGTCCGGCCCGTGGCGCACGAGGTCGCCGGTGCGGAAGAGGCGGGCGCCGGGCTCGCCCAGCGGGTCGGCGACAAAGCGCTCGGCCGTCAGGCCGGGGCGGTTCCAGTAGCCGCGCGCCAGGCCCGAGCCGCCGATGTACAGCTCGCCGACCTCGCCCGGGGCACCGGCCGCAGCCGGGGGTCGAGCACCTCCGTGCGCATCCCGGCCATGGCCGCGCCGATGGGCACCACCGTGCCGAGCACCCCGGCGTCGTCGACCCGGTGGCAGGTGGCGAAGGTGGTCGTCTCGGTCGGTCCGTAGCCGTTGACGACTGCGGTGTCGGGGCAGGCGCGCAGCACCCGGCGCACGGCGGCGGGGGAGACGGCGTCCCCGCCGGTCCACACCTCGCGCACGCCGAGGAAGCAGCGCGGGTCCTCCTCGGCCAGCACCGAGAACAGCCCGGCCGTCACCCACAGCCCGGTGATGCCCGCGTCCGTGACCGCGGCCGCGACGGCGCGCGCGTCGAGCTCGCCGGGCGGGGCGACGACGACGGCGCCGCCCGACAGCAGGGGCACCCACAGCTCGTAGGTGGAGGCGTCGAAGGCGTGCGGGGAGTGCAGCAGGACGCGCCCGTGGGCGCCGCCGCGCCAGGCCTGGTCCCGGGCCAGCCCGACGACGTTCTCATGGGTGACGGCCACGCCCTTGGGCGTGCCCGTGGAGCCGGACGTGAACATCACGTACGCCAGCTGGCGGGGCTCGGCGGGGAAGAGGGGGACGCCGGGCGGCTCCTCGCCGGGAGCCTCGTCGAGGGTCACCGGGAGGGTGCGCAGGCCCGCGCCGATCGTCGCGTCGGGCCGGCGAGGGCCGGCCGCCGCCGCGCCGCCCGTCAGGAGCACCCGGGCACCGGTCTGTTCCAGGATCCACCGCAACCGGGCGGCCGGCTGTCGTGGGTCCAGTGGCACATAGCAGCCACCGGACTTGACGATCGCGAGGAGTGCGACGACGAGCTCGGCCGAGCGTTCCATGAGGACGGCCACGGTGCCGCCCGGGCGGATGCCCTCCGTCGCGAGCCGCCGCGCCAGGCGGTCCGCGCGGAGGTCGAGCTCACGGTAGGTCAGAGTGGTGTCCCCGCACACCAGGGCGGTCGCGCCGGGGGTGCGGCGGGCCTGCCCGGCGAAGGCCTCCGGAAGCGTCGCGGGCGGTGCGGCCCCTTCGGCGGGGCCGGTGGGACCGGTGGGGGAAGGCGGCGCGGTGAGTGGTGCTGTGCGGACACGCGTCAACAACTCCTCTGCGCAGGCTTCCCGGAGCACGGCGGCGCCGACGCTCCGGTTGGCCGCATGTGGACAGGGCACAGCGTCCGCCGGAGGGCCCCGGCGAACGTTGTGTAGCGATCATGTCGCAGAACGTCGCGATGCGGACCACCGCCGTGGAGGATTTCGGCCGTTCTTGTGCACTGCCTGATCGCTTTCCGGGTACGGCGGGTAAGGCCCAGGTACGAACTCCGTGCGGCGCCGGGCGCCGGGCGCCCCCGGACCACCGGGCGGCCGGGCGCCGGCGCGCGGTTGAGCGGTCGCCGGCGGGCGCCGGGCCCGGCATATTGGCCGGAACATATGCCCGATAAAGGGCTCCCGGGCAATTGTCGGGCAAAGCGTGGACGCGGCCCGCCGGGCGGTGGGAGGATCACGCTCGTTTTTGCCTTCGGTACGCCCTTGTCCGCACCGCGTTACGCACAGGGAGACACCATGGAAACCGCAGACCTCGGAGCCGTGCCCCAGCGCCCGCTCCCCACGGCGGAGTTCACCCCCGACTCGGGCGTCATCGCCGAGATGATCGGCCGCCCGATGCGCTTCGAGTCCTCGCGGTACCGCCCGACGGACACCTACGCGGAGGTCGCCTGCGACCGTGTGTGGCGCGCCTACGAGTGCCTCGGTCTCACCGGCGAGACCCGCGAGTCGATCCTCGCCCTCCTCCAGGACCTCACCGGCGCCTGGGGCCGGCTCCCGGTCGGCACGCCTCCGAAGCGCGCCGGCTGGGTCGCCATCGACGGCATGCCCTTCGAGCCCTCCGTCGCCTGGGGCGACGGCAAGGCGGGCGTCCGGATCTCCCTGGAGTCACCGGGCGACGGCACCGCCCTCTCCCGGATGCGGGACGGCATGGACTTCAGCCGCCGGCTGGCCGGCCGCCCCGGCGTCTCCCTCGACGGCCTGCTGGAGGTCGAGGACCTCTTCACCGACGACGACCCCCAGGGGTTCTTCACCATGGCCCACGCGGTGGCCTGGCGCCCCGGCCGGCACCCCGTGTACAAGATCTTCCTCAACCCCGCGGTCGCCGGCCGCGAACACTCCGCCGCCCGCACCACGGAGGCCATGACCCGGCTGGGCCTGGAACGCCCCTGGCGCGCCCTCGCCGACCACCTCGGTGCCTTCGGCCCGGAGCACGAGCCCGCGGCGGTGGCCCTGGACCTCGTCGGCGGCGACGCCTTCCGCGCGCAGGTGTACGTGGCGCACTCCGGGGTGACCGCCGAGGGGATCGACGCGAAGTCCGCCGCCGCCCGCGACCACGTCCCCGGCCTGTTCGCCCGCGCCCTCCGGCAGATCAACGGCCCCGAGGACGCCCCGGCGTGGCGGCGCAAGCCCCCGGTGACCACCTTCACCCTCGACCGCCGGCACGACCGCCCGAGCGCGGCCCTGTACGTCCCGATGATCCCCGTCCACGACCACGACGCGGCCGCCCGCGACCGGGTGCTGGCCTTCCTCCGGGCCGAGGGCGTGGCCGAGGCGGAGGCGTACGCGGCGGTCCTGGACGCGCTCGCGGACCGCCCGCTGACGGAGTCCCTGACACAGAACTTCGTCTCGTACCGGGGCGGGGCCTCGCCGAGGTTCTCGGTGTACCTGGCGCCGGGCACGTACCGGGCGGCGGACGAGGGCTGACCGAGGCCACCGGCGCCCCGGGCGGGCCGGATTCCGGCCCGCCCGGCGCCCGCCCGTCAGTCGCGCACCGGCACCGACAGCGTCGACGGATCCCCCGCCGGTGACGAGAACGTCAGCCGCCCGCCCGAGTTGTGCGCGATGTACAGCGGATCGACGGAATCCACCACCACCGCCAGCCGGTGCCCGGCGGGCACGTCGTACGCCGTCGCGAACAACGACAGGTCCACCCCGAACGCCCGCCCCGGCGCCTTCCCGCGGAAGGTGTACGGGGCGTGGCTGACCAGCTTGCCGAGCCCGAGCGGCCCCACGTCGTAGAGGTACGCGACCGCCGTGCCGCTCTCCTTCTCGCTCGTCAGCGTGGTGTGCAGCCGCACGCTCCCGCGGACGCGCTGCGCGCTCGCGTACGGCCCGGACTGCCACACCGCCGCGTAGCTCCGCGGCAGCAGCGGCACCGACACCATCGGCGGCAGCTTCAGGAACTGGTCGAGGGTGTTGGAGAGCAGGGCCGTGCCGCCGTTCGCGCCCGAGTCGACGCCGGTGCGGATGGTCCGGGTGCCCTCCAGCGGCAGGGTGCGCCGCGTCCGGCCCACGGACGCCCAGTCGGGGTAGGACTCGTAGCCGCCGTCCGTACGGGACTTCAGCTGGACGGGCCGCTCGCGGTCGATGCCGTTGTCGGTGCCCTTGAGGTGCCGGTCGAACCAGCGCTGCCCGTTGGCCCAGACGTCGTTGGGCAGGCCGAGCAGGCCGGTGCCCTCGGCGGTGGCGTGGTCGCCGGGCCGCAGCTCCAGCCGCTTGGGGCCGGTGAGCCGCTCGTAGAACTTCGCGTACTGGTCGGGCGGGAAGAGGCTGTCGCCCCACGCGTTGCCCAGCATGATCGCCGCGCCGTTGGCGTTGATGTCGTCCAGGTAGGTGGCGGGGGAGCGGCGGGCCCCCCACTCCAGCATCTCCTGCTCCTTGGACAGGTCCGAGGAGAGGAAGTTCCCCAGGATCCGCTGGAGTTCCTCGCTCGGCCGTCCGGTCAGCTTGCCCAGCCCGCCGAGGAGTTCGGCCGCCTGGCGGTGCTGGGTGCGCTCGCCGTAGATCGACTCGATGAGGTCGGCCCAGCCGCTCATCGCGACCACCGCCTTGATCCGCTTGTCGTGCCCGGCGGACAGCAGGCTGATGCCGGCCCCGTACGAGACCCCGGCCATGCCGATGCGCGCCGGGTCGGCGGGGGTGCGGGCGAGCGCCCAGTCGATGACCGCGGCGGAGTCGGCGACGTCCGCGGGGCCCGCCGTCTCGATCTTCCCGCCGGAGAGCCAGAAGCCGCGCGAGGTGTAACTGACCACCACGTAACCGGCGTCGGCGAGCTTGCGGGCCTGGGCGACGTACTCCAGCCGGGGCATGGCCCAGCTGGTGGGGAGCACGATCAGGGGGTAGCGGCGCGAGCCGTCGGCGCCCTTGGGGGTGAAGACGTTGCCCTTGAGCGTGATGCCCCCGGAGCCGGGGATGTCGGTGAACTCCACGCCGCCCGCCCGCGCCGCCACGGTCCGCTGCCCGGGTGCGGCCTGCGCGGCGGGCGCCGCTCCCAGGGCGGCGCCCGCCAGCAGTGCGGCACAGGCGGCTCCGACGGCGGAGGCGCGCAGCGCCTTACGAGGGTGTCGCACGGTCACTCCTGACGTCGGTGCCGCGGAAGTGACGGGGGTGCGGCACGCCGGTGAAAGTGACCCGACGGTAACCTCGCTGCCTTACCGGAGGTAATGGTCCGGCAAGTTACGCATGGGTAACGATTGATCGTCCGGTGCCCCGAAGGGCCCGGGTGGCTGAGGATCCGTCAGGAGGCGGCGCCCAGCCACAGGTCGGGGCCGAAGACCTCGTAGTGGATGTCGGCCGCCGGGACGCCGGCCGCGAGGAGCTGGGCGCGGACCGCGCGCATGAAGGGGAGCGGGCCGCAGAGGTAGGCGACGGTGCCGGCCGGGATCTCGACGCCGGTGAGGTCGGCGAGGCCGGTGCGGTCGGCGGGCCAGTCGGCGGCCTCGGGGCGCTCGTACCAGATGTGCGCGGCGGCGTCCGGCAGCTTGCCGATCAGCTGGGTGAGGTCCGTGCGGAAGGCGTGCGTGGACTCGCTGCGGTCCGCGTGCACGGCGACGACCCGGCGGGCCGAGCCGGTGGCCGCGAGGTGCGCGAGCATCCCGATCATCGGGGTGCAGCCGATGCCGGCCGAGGCGAGCAGCACGGGCGCGTCGCCCCCGTCCAGGGCGACATCGCCGAACGGCGCGCTGACCAGCAGGGTGTCGCCGATGCCCAGGTGGTCGTGCAGGTGGTGGGAGACCTCGCCGGCCGGGTCGCCGGCGAGGCGCTTGACGGAGAACTGGAGGGCGTCGTCCGGGTGGCCGGAGAGGCTGTACTGGCGGATCTGCCGGGCGCCGTCGGGCAGTTCCACCTGGACCGAGACGTACTGGCCGGGCCGGCCGGCGGGCAGCGGGCGGCCGTCCAGGGGCTGGACGAGGAAGGTGGTCACGTCCGCGGTCTCGCGCAGCCGGCCGGTGATCCGGCAGGGCCGCAGGGTGTCGCCGTCCGGGGCGCCGGCCTCCTCGTAGAGCCGCGCCTCCAGGGCCATGAGGGCGTTGGCCATCAGCCAGTAGACCTCGTCCCAGGCGGCGGCGACCTCCGGGGTGACGGCCTCGCCCAGGACCTCGGCGATGGCGGCGAAGAGGTGCCGCTGGACCAGCGGGTACTGCTCGGGGGCGATGCCGAGCGACGCGTGCTTGTGGGCGATGCGCGCGAGCATCGCGTCGGGGCGGGTGTCCGGGTGCTCGACCAGCGCGGTGGCGAAGGCGGCTATGGAGCCCGCGAGGGCCTGCTGCTGGCTGCCGTTGGCCTGGTTGCCGCGGTTGAACAGGTCGCGGAGCAGCTCCGGCCGGTCGGCGAAGAGCTTGTCGTAGAAGAGCGGCGTGATCTCGCCGATGGCGCCGCCGACCGCCGGGAGGGTGGCGCGGACGATCTCGGTCGACTGGGGGGACAGCATCGGCGACTCCTGACGTTCAGGCTGAAATATTCATCTAAGACTCTTGTTTAAGGGTGTGCGACGCGGCAACCGGACGGTGGGTGATCCGTCATGTCGCCGGCGCGCCGAAGAGGTGCGGGCGGCGCGCCGGCTTCCTCAGGGGGTCGTCATGACGGGGGTCCGGATCCCAGGCTCAGCAGCACGGGGCCGGTCGGCTGGGCGACCAGGTCCTCGACGGTGAACGGGTCGAGCGCGGCGTAGAACGCCTCCTGGGCCGCGCGGAGCGCGCCCCGCAGGCGGCAGGCACCCGCCAGCGGGCACGGCGGGTCGTCCTCGCAGCCGACGACGTCGCCCGTGCCCTCCAGTGCGCGCACCAGGCGGCCGACCGAGCCCGTGCGGCCCGCGGTGGTGAGCGTGAGCCCGCCGCCCCGGCCCCGGCGGGCCTCGACGATCCCCAGGTGCTGGAGTCTGCTGACCACCTTGGCCGCGTGGGTGTACGGCACGCCGACGGCGCCGGCCACCTCGCGGGTGGTCGGCGCGTCGTTCGGGCCCGTGACCGCGAGGCGCATGGCCATGCGCAGCGCGATGTCGGTGCTCTTGGTCAGTCGCACACACGTACTCTATCTAATTGGATTTTGAGACTCCAAATTTAGTGGGCGGGTGTCGGGACGGGTGCCGGGTCGTAGGTGAAGGTGAGGGAGGGGCCGGGCGCGCTCTCACCTCCGGGCGCGTCCACGGTGACGTCGACGGTTCCGGTGCCCGCGGGGGACTGCCCGGTGCAGAACTCCGGGCCGCACGAGCTGTGGACGGCGGGCTTGCCGCCGACCATCAGGACGCCGCGGTCGAGGTGCTTCCCGGCGACCTGGAGGCCCGTGCCACCGGCCGCCGGACCGCCGCGCGTGGACAGCCGGCTGAGCTCGGGCTCCGGCGGGGGCGTCGGCTCCGGCTCGCCGTAGGTGAAGTCGCCCGCGGAGGCGCCGCCGCCCGGCGTGGCGACGTCCACCGACGTGACGCCCCAGCCCGGCGGGGTGGTCACCACGCAGCTGGTGCTGGTGCAGGACCCCGGCGCCCTGTCGTGGCCGAAGTCCACGAATGCGTCGTCGAGGTTCCGGCCCGTGATCGTCACGACTGTGCCGCCGGTGCCCGGGCCGCTCCGGGTGTCCATCCCCGTCACCACCGGCTCCGGCGGGATCACCGGCGGCCCGCCGGTGCCGCCCAGCGTGACGGTCGAGACGTTGTTCCGCGCGTCGAGGTCGCTGACGTTGGCGACGGTCGCCCTGATCTCCCCGGACGGCTTGCCGGCGGCGGTCACCTTCACCTTCATGAAGTGGCTGCGGCCCGGCACCATCGTGCCGTAGTACCAGGCCGTGAGGCGGCGGCCGTCCGGCGAGACCGTCTCGGTGAACGTGTAGTCGTAGGGCATCGAGTACATCAGGGCGCCCTGCGTGGTGACCCCGGGCGGCAGCTCGACCGTGAGCCGGGTCAGCCCCGTGATGTCATAGGCGCCCTCCGATCTCCAGGTGACCGAGAAGGAGCCGTCACGGTTCGACTCTGTCGGATAGTTGCCCCCCTGGGCCACCGAGAGATCCGTCGGAACGGTGGGCGCCGCGGCGGCGGACGGCGCCGTGACGAGCGCGATCAGGGCCAGGGCCGCCGTCGCACAGGATGCCGCTAATCGAATCCTCATGTGACGTGTCATCGTCCCGCCGCCGGAGACCGTTACGCCGCCCCCGCCACAACCGCCGCCACCAGCCACATTGACAGACGGTCACGACGCGGCGAGTCTTGCGACGCATCGTCCGCGGCAGACATGAGCGGACGTTCCCGCGCGGCCGGCCGCGCGGGAAGCACGTGGGGCCACGGGGGCGCGCGCCGACGCGCGGGCCCGCCCACGGCACACGCACGACACGCACGACAAACGGAGGAATCAGTGGCACAGGTGAACGGACGCGGCGGGCAGTACGGAAAGGTCCTGGCGGCGCTCGGCGCGGCCACGGCCCTGGCGGCCGCGGCCGCCGCCCCCGCGACGGCCGCCCAGGCGTCGGAAGGGACCCCCACCACGGGCCAGCGCTACGTCGCCCTCGGCGACTCCTACACCTCCGCCCCCGGCGTTCCCGAGCAGAGCGGCGGCGACTGCGCCCGCTCCAGCGTCAACTACCCCGCGCTCACCGCCAAGGCCATGGGCATCGGCTCGTTCAAGGACGTCAGCTGCAGCGGCGCCAAGACCGACGACATGTGGCGCGCCCAGGGCGACAACCCGCCCCAGCTCAACACCCTCGGCCGGAGCACCCGCCTGGTCACCGTCGGCATCGGCGGCAACGACATCGGCTTCGGCGACATCATCGGCACCTGCGCCCAGCTGTCCGCCACCGACCCGGCCGGCGACCCCTGCCGCAAGAAGTTCACCGCCGGCGGCACCGACGAGCTCACCAAGCGCATCGCCGACACCGCACCCAAGATCGCCAAGGTGCTGAAGGACGTGCACCAGCGCGCCCCGTACGCCCGCGTCGTGCTGGTCGGCTACCCGGCGATCATGCCGGACAACGGTGTCGGCTGCTTCCCGTCCGTGCCGATCGCCGCCGGCGACGTCCCGTACCTGCGCGACACCGAGAAGCAGCTCAACACCATGCTCAGGACGGAGGCCCGCAAGGCCGGCGTCCGCTACGCCGACACCTACGCCCCGACCGTCGGCCACGACGTGTGCAAGCCCACCGCCGACCGCTGGATCGAGGGGGCGCAGCCCGAGAACCCGGCCGCCCCCTTCCACCCCAATGCCAAGGGCGAGTCCGCCATGGCCACCGCGGTGCTCGGCGCCCTCGGCCACAAGCGCTGAGTCACCCGCCCGGCCGCCCTCCGCACGGCCGGTGAGCACGAGTCCCGGAGCCTTTCGCGCGGCACCCTGTCCTCCCCCTCGGGCGCCGAGTAGGCTCCGGGCCCCGCTCGCCCGCTTGGAGGTAGGGATGGCTCCCGCGAGAACGAAACCCGACCGACGTCTTCCCGTGCTCGCCGCGACGGCCACCCTGGTCGTCGGGCTGGGCGTCGTCCCGGCCGCCGCCACCGGCGGCGGCCCGGACGCGACGGGCGGCCCGTCCGCCGCGGCACCCGCCAAGTCCCCCGTCGCCGTGGGATACGGCGGCGCGGTCGCCAGCGTCGACCCCGACGCCTCGGCCGTTGGCGTCGAGGTGCTGCGCAAGGGCGGCAACGCCGTGGACGCCGCCGTCGCCACCGCCGCCGCGCTCGGCGTCACCGAGCCGTACTCGGCCGGCGTCGGCGGTGGCGGCTACTTCGTCCACTACGACGCGAAGCGGCACCGCGTCTCGACCATCGACGGCCGGGAGCGCGCCCCGCTCAGCGCCGGCAAGGACCTGTTCCTGGAGAACGGCAAGCCCCTGCCGCCCGCCGACGCCTACACCAGCGGACTCGCCGTCGGCACCCCCGGCACCCCGGCCACCTGGGACAGCGCCCTGCGCGCCTGGGGCACCCGGTCCCTCGCCCAGGTCCTGAAGCCCGCCGAGCGCCTGGCCCGCTCGGGCTTCACCGTCGACGAGACCTTCCGGCAGCAGACGGCCGACAACCAGTCCCGCTTCAAGGACTTCCCCGCGACCGCCGCGCTCTACCTGCCGGGCGGCAGACCCCCGGCCGTCGGCAGCACCCTGAAGAACCCCGACCTGGCCCGCACCTACGAGCGACTCGGCAGGAGCGGCATCGGCGCCTTCTACCAGGGCGACATCGGGCGCGACGTCGTACGGACCGTGCGTAAGCCGCCCGTCGCCCCCGGGTCCGGCAGGGTGGCCCGCCCCGGTGACCTGACGGAGCGCGACCTGCGCGCGTACCGGGCGAAGGCCCAGGCCCCGACCCGCACGTCCTACCGCGGCCTCGACCTCTACGGCATGGCCCCCTCCTCCTCCGGCGGCACCTCGGTCGCCGAGGCCGTCAACATCCTGGAGCGCGGGAACCTCGGCGAGCTGAGCGAGAAGACCTACCTGCACCGCTACATCGAGGCGTCCCGCGTCGCCTTCGCCGACCGCAACCGCTGGGTGGGCGACGCCGCCCACGAGAACGTGCCGACCGCGGCGCTCACTTCCCAGCGGTTCGCCGACGCCCGCGCCTGCCTGATCACCGACACCAAGGCCCTCACCAGCCCGCTCGCCCCCGGCGACCCGCGCCACCCGGTGCCCTGCGGCGAGCGCGGCAGGCCCGCCCCCACCCCCTACGAGGGGGAGAGCACCACCCACCTGACCGTCGCCGACAAGTGGGGCAACGTCGTCGCCTACACCCTCACCATCGAACAGACCGGCGGCAGCGGCATCACCGTCCCCGGGCGCGGCTTCCTGCTCAACAACGAGCTGACCGACTTCAACTTCGTCCCGGTGACCCCCGGGGTCCACGACCCCAACCTGCCCGGTCCGGGCAAGCGGCCCCGCTCGTCGATGTCGCCGACGATCGTCCTCGACCACGGCCGGCCCGCCTTCGCGCTCGGCTCGCCCGGCGGCGCCACGATCATCACCACCGTGCTCCAGACCCTGCTCAACCACGTCGACCGCGGCATGCCGCTCGTCGAGGCGATCGCCGCACCGCGCGCCAGCCAGCGCAACGCCGCGGCGACCGAACTGGAACCGGCCCTGTGGAACAGCCCGTTGCGGGGGAAGCTGGAGGCCCTCGGACACGTCTTCAAGGAGAACCGCGAGATCGGCGCGGCGACCGGTGTGCAGCGGCTGCCCGACGGCCGGTGGGTCGCCGCCGCGGAGAAGTCACGGCGCGGTGGCGGCTCGGCGATGGTGGTACGCCCCAGCGGGCAGCCCCCGACGCGCTGAGGTACCGAGGCGCGCCCGAGCGCAACGAGGCGCGCCGAGGACGCCCGTCACTCACATGGGTGTATCGGGGTGCGGGCCCGGTTCGACGGCCCCGGGCCGGGCCACGCTCCCTGACATATGGCTGGGGAGCGTGGGGGACGGGCGGTACGGCCCGGCCGGTCCGGGCGGCGCGGGGCCGGTGCCGCCCTCGTGGCGGTGGTGGCCTGCGTGTGCGCGGTGTGGCTGCTCCAGGGCGCGGGCGGCGGCGCGGGCGGTGATCCCGTCGCGTACGCGTCGCCGCCGCCGGCCGTGCGGGCGCCGGTGCCGAGCTGCGAACTCGGCGCGTATCTCAGTGATCTGTACGACCTGGACCCCGCGAAGCACGTCTTCTCCGCGCGGATGTTCCTGTGGTCCGTCTGCCCGGACCGGAAGCTGGACCCGCTGCCCACGGTCTCGTTCAGCAACGCCAACGACCCGGAGAAGGGCGATCCCATCCTGAGCGCCGAAGGCAGCGGGTTCCGGGACCTGATGCGGCTCCAGGGCACCTTCCGGCAGAACTGGGACGTCCGCGCCTTCCCCTTCGACCGGCAGCGGATCGCGGTGCTGGTCACGGCGGCGCCGGAGAGCAAGGACTTCCGGCTGCTGCCGGACAACGCCAACTCCGCCTACAACAAGGACATCCAGCCGCCCGGCTGGCGCATCACCGGCTTCCGGCTCGCGCCCGCGCAGCGGCTCTACCCCACGAACTTCGGCGATTCCAGGCTGCCCCGGGGCACGACCACCACCTACAGCAGGATCCGGGTGGAGGTCGATCTGGCGCGGGACGACCCCACGGTCTTCTGGAAGCTGACGGGCCCGCTGTACCTCATGGTGCTCATGGCCACCGCGACGTTCCTGCTGCCCTCGCACGCCGAGGAACTGGGGATGGGGGAGCGGCTGGACTCGCTCCAGAGCCGGCTGGGGATGCTGGGCGGTGGCCTGTTCGTGGTGATGCTGAACATGCAGCAGGTCACGGCGGTGGTGAACAGCACCGTGGGGCTCACGCTCATCGACTGGCTCCATCTGCTCACCCTCGGCTTCGTGCTGGCGGCCGTGATGGCCACGGTGGCCTCCTGGCGCTGGACGGTGCACGGCGGCTGCCCGGCGCGGGCGGAGCGCTGGCACCACGTGGGGGCGGTGGCGGGGCTGGTGGGGTACACCGCGATCGCCGTGGTGGTCGTGGGGTGTTTCGCGGCGGGGGAGGGGTAGCGGCCGGCCGGGCCGGGAGGCCGGCCCGGCCGGCGTCCGGAGATCAGGGTCCGGACGCGGCGCCCGTGGGGAGGCCCCAGCCCCGGTCACCGGTCCAGCAGCGCGATCACCTCGTCCGTCGTGCCGGTCTCCGCGAGCCGCGGCAGCACCCGCTCGACGGCGATCCGGTGCACCTCCGCGTCGGGGTCCGTCATCGCGTCCGTCACCGCCGTCACGTGGTACCCGTGCTCATGAGCCGCCCGCGCCGTGGACTCCACACCGGCACCCGTGGCGATGCCGGCCAGCACGATCTGCGTCACGCCCCGGCGGCGCAGCTGGAGGTCGAGGTCGGTGGCGTGGAAGGCGCCCCAGGTGTGCTTGGTGACGACGATGTCGCCGTCCTGGCGGTCGAGTTCGGGCACCAGGTCGGCGAAGCCGGCCGGGGGCTTCCCGCCCCGCAGGGGGGCCTCGGCGCGGCCGGGGGCGGCGCCGACGACCCGGACCAGGACGACGGGCAGTCCGTGCGCGCGGAACGCGGCCGCCAGGCGGGCGCCGCGCGCGACGACCTCGTCGGCGGGGTGGGCGGTGGGCAGGGCGACGATGCCCTTCTGGAGGTCGATGAGGACGAGCGCGGTCCGCTCGTCGAGGGTGGTGGCGGGCATGAGGTTCTCCTCGGGTCGTTCCATGGGTGGACGGGGTGGACGGGCCCCCGGCTCAGGGCCGGGACGGGTCGCGCGTACGGGCCCGCAGCGCGCGGTCCGTCGCGGTGAGGACGAGCAGGAGCGCGCCCAGCGCCACGCCGGCCGTGGCGAGTTCGCGCAGGCCCCGGTCGGTGGCGGCCGGCCCGTAGCAGAGGCCGATGAGACCGGCGGCGATCATCGCGCCGAGGTACTGGGAGGTGCGCTGGAGTCCGGCCGCCGCGCCGACGCCCCCGGCCGGGGCCTGGGCGTAGACGGCGGCCTGGTTGCCGGTCGAGGTGAGGCCCTGCGGGACGCCGAAGAGCACCGCGACGGTCAGCAGCACGGCGAGCGGTGTGCCGCGTCCGGTGAAGAGCAGGGCTGCGCCGCCCGCGGTGAGCAGGGCGGCCGCGGTGACGAGCGGGGCGCGGAGCCCCTTCGTCCGGGCGCCGAGCAGGGCGAAGGCGGCGGCAGCGGCCGACATCGGCAGCATGATCAGCCCGACCTGGAGGACGGAGTAGCCGTGCGCGTCCTCCAGCCACTGGGTGAAGCCGTAGAGCACGCAGTAGATCGTGAGGTAGGCGAGGCCGTGGCGGAGGTAGGTGCGGGCGAGGGCCCGGTTGCCGCGCAGCGCCCGCAGGTCGAGGAAGGGCCGCCGGTGGCGTGCCTCCCACCGGACGAGTACGGCCGTCACCACCGCGATCACCGGCAGCAGCGGCCGGCGGGGGTGCGCGAGATCCGTGAGGAAGAGGGCGGTCGCGGTCAGCGCGACGGCGAAGAGGGCGAGGCCGAGCGGGTCGGCGAAGCGTTCCCGCCGCCCTTCGGCGCCGGCCGGGCGTACGGGGTCGGCGGGCAGCCACCGCAGCGCGAGGACGATGCCGGCGAGCGCGAGCGGCACGTTGAAGGCGAAGATGCCGCGCCAGCCCGTGGTGGCGGTGAGGAGCCCACCGAGCGCGGGGCCGACGGCGGCGCTGCCCAGCGAGGCGAGGGAGAGCCTGCCGAGGACCGGGCGCGGGGCCTCGCGGCCGACGCGCGCGGACTCCGCGCGCAGCATCGCCATGGCGGACGGGTAGGCGGCGGAGGTGCCGAGGCCCAGCAGGGCGCGGGCGGCGATCAGCCAGCCGAAGGCGGGGGCCAGGGCGCCCAGGAGACCTGCCGCGCAGACGAGCGCGAGCCCGGCGAGGAAGACGCGGCGCGGGCCGAGCGTGTCGGCCAGCCGCCCCATGGCGGGCTGGCCGACGGCGCTGGCGACGTAGAGGGCGGAGACGAGCCAGGCGGTGCCGGCTGCTCCGGTGCCGAAGGCATGGCCGATGGTGACCAGGCCGGTGGCGATGGCGGTGGAGTTGAGGGGGTTGAGGGCCGAGCCGAGCAGCAGCGGCGCCATCAGGCGGCCGCCGAAGCCCGGGCCGGTGGCGCCAAGTCCCTCACCCGTGCGGGTGAGCGGGGGTGCCGCGGCTGTGGGAGGTTCCGTCGCTCCGGTCACGTCCGTCACTCCTCGGTGAGTTTCCTGAGCAGCTTCAGGGCCTCGGCGAGCCGGTCCCGTTCGTCGGCGTCGAGCCGCCGGTCGAGGGCGTCGGCGAGCCAGCCGCGCTTGGACCGGCGCACCGAGGCGAGGGCCTCCTCGCCGGCCGGGGTGAGGGAGAAGAGCACCTGGCGGCCGTCGGTGGGGTGCGGGGCGCGGGCGACCAGGTCCAGGTCGTCCAGCACGCCGAGGATCACCCGCATGGACTGGGGGCGGACGAGCTCGGCGCGGGCGAGGTCCGCGGTGGTGGCCGGGCCCTCGGTGCCCAGCCGGCTGAGGACGGCGCGCTGGGACGGGGTGAGCGAGCCCTGCGGCGAGGCGGCGCGCAGGCGCCGCATGAGCTGGGAGGCCGTGGCGGCCAGATCGGCGGCGAGCCGCTCCCGGTCCGCCGCCTGGTCCTTCCCGGGTTCCTGATCCTTCTCGGGCATGCCTCCACCGTAAAAGAAAGACAGGCAAACTTGCAAGTTTTCCTGTCTGGTTATCCACAGGGCAGGCGATGGTCTTGCCGCGCGGCGTGCCGGGTCATACGGTCGCAACCACACGTGGATCTACGCGTGTCAGCCTGGCTGACGCCCCGGCGAAGGAGCAGCTCATGGCCAATGTCGTTCGCGCCGCACTGGTTCAGGCGACCTGGACGGGTGACACCGAGTCGATGATCGCCAAGCATGAGGAGCACGCCCGCGCGGCCGCCGCGCAGGGCGCGAAGGTGATCGGCTTCCAGGAAGTCTTCAACGCCCCCTACTTCTGCCAGGTGCAGGAGAGCGAGCACTACCGCTGGGCCGAGCCCGTCCCCGACGGCCCCACGGTCCGGCGGATGCGGGACCTGGCCCGCGAGACGGGCATGGTGATCGTCGTGCCCGTCTTCGAGGTCGAGGGCTCCGGTTTCTACTACAACACCGCCGCCGTCATCGACGCCGACGGCAGCTATCTCGGCAAGTACCGCAAGCACCACATCCCCCAGGTCAAGGGCTTCTGGGAGAAGTACTACTTCAAGCCGGGCAACCTCGGCTGGCCCGTCTTCGACACGGCCGTCGGCAAGGTCGGCGTCTACATCTGCTACGACCGCCACTTCCCCGAAGGCTGGCGCCAACTCGGCCTGAACGGCGCCCAGATCGTCTACAACCCCTCCGCCACCTCGCGCGGCCTCTCCGCCTACCTCTGGAAGCTGGAGCAGCCCGCGGCCGCCGTGGCCAACGAGTACTTCGTCGCCGCGATCAACCGCGTGGGCCAGGAGGAGTACGGCGACAACGACTTCTACGGCACGTCCTACTTCGTGGACCCGCGCGGGCAGTTCGTCGACGGCACCGCGAGCGACACCAAGGAGGAGTTGCTCGTCCGCGACCTGGACCTCGGCCTCATCGACGAGGTCCGGCAGCAGTGGGCGTTCTACCGCGACCGCAGGCCCGACGCGTACGAGGGGCTGGTCCGGCCATGAGCCCCGGGAGCGAGCCGCCACCGCCCGGCGGCGCCCCCGCGACGCACCTCCACGCCCGGCACCGTGCCGTCATGCCCGACTGGCTCGCCCTCTACTACCGCGAGCCCCTGGAGCTCACCCACGGCGAGGGCCGGCACGTCTGGGACTCCGCCGGCCGCCGCTACCTCGACTTCTTCGGCGGCATCCTCACCACCATGACCGCCCACGCCCTCCCCGAGGTCACCAAGGCCGTCACCGAGCAGGCCGCGCGCATCCTGCACACCTCCACCCTTTACCTCGACCGGCACATGGTGGAGTTCGCCGAGCGGATCGCCGCCCTCTCCGGCATCCCGGACGCCCGCGTCTTCTTCACCTCCTCCGGTACCGAGGCCACCGACGCCGCCCTGCTGCTCGCCACCGCCCACCGCCGCTCCAACCAGATCCTGGCGATGCGCAACAGCTACCACGGCCGCTCCTTCTCCGCGGTCGGCGTCACGGGCAACTCCGCCTGGTCGCCCACCAGCCTCTCCCCGCTCCAGACGCTCTACGTCCACGGCGCCGTCCGCACCCGCGGCCCGTACGCCGCCCTGAGCGACGCGGAGTTCACCGCGGCCTGCGTCGCCGACCTGGAGGACGTCCTCGGCCAGGCGCACGGCAACGTCGCCGCGCTCATCGCCGAACCCGTCCAGGGCGTCGGCGGGTTCACCTCCCCGCCCGACGGGCTCTACGCCGCCTTCCGCGAGGTCCTCGCGCGGCGCGGCATCCTCTGGATCTCCGACGAGGTGCAGACCGGCTGGGGCCGCACCGGCGACCACTTCTGGGGCTGGCAGGCCCACGCCGCGAGCGGCCCGCCCGACCTGCTCACCTTCGCCAAGGGCATCGGGAACGGCATGTCGATCGGCGGCGTCGTCGCCCGCGCCGAGGTGATGAACTCCCTGGGCGCCAACTCCATCTCCACCTTCGGCGGCAGCCCCGTCACCATGGCCGCCGGACTCGCCAACCTCACCCACCTCCTGGAGCACGACCTCCAGGGCAACGCCCGCCGCGTCGGCGGCCTCCTCATCGAGCGGCTCCGCGCCGTCGCCGCCGGCCTGCCCCTCGTCCGCGAGGTGCGCGGCCGGGGCCTGATGATCGGCGTCGAGCTGGCCGGCCCCGACGGCTCGCCCTCGCCCGAGGCCGCCGCCCTCACCCTCGAACACGCCCGTGAGGGCGGCCTGCTGATCGGCAAGGGCGGCCGCGAGGCCGGCACCCTGCGGATCGCCCCGCCGCTGTCCCTCACCGTCGCCGAGGCCGAGGAGGGCGCGGCCGTCCTCGAAACCGCCCTGCACCGCACGCACAGCGCCCTCGCCGGAGAGGAACGGGCATGACCACCACGGCCATTCGCGGCGGCCTCGTCGTCACCGCCACCGAGGAGATCCTGGCGGACGTCCTCGTCGAGGGCGAGCGGATCGCCGCCCTCGCCGCCCCCGACAGCGCCTGCGCCCAGGGCTGGATCCCCGACCGCACCCTCGACGCCACCGGGAAGTACGTCGTCCCCGGCGGCGTCGACGCCCACACCCACTTCGAGTTCCCCTTCGGCGGCACCGCCTCCTCCGACACCTTCGAGACGGGCACCCGCGCCGCCGCCTGGGGCGGCACCACCACCGTCGTCGACTTCGCGGTCCAGTCCCGCGGTTCCTCGCTGCGCGAGGGGCTCGACACCTGGCACGCCAAGGCCGAGGGCACCTGCGCCGTCGACTACGCCTTCCACATGATCCTCTCCGATGTGCGGGAGAGCTCGCTCAAGGAGATGGACCTGCTGGTGGGGGAGGGCGTCACCTCCTTCAAGCTGTTCATGGCCTACCCCGGCGTCTTCTACAGCGACGACGGGCAGATCCTGCGGGCCATGCAGCGCGCCGCCGGCAACGGCGGCCTGATCATGATGCACGCCGAGAACGGCATCGCCATCGACGTCCTCGTCGAACAGGCCCTGGCCGCCGGCCGCACCGACCCCCGCTACCACGGCGAGGTCCGCAAGGCCCTGCTGGAGGCGGAGGCCACCCACCGCGCCATCGCCCTGGCCCGCGTCGCCGGCAGCCCGCTCTACGTCGTGCACGTCTCGGCCGAGGAGGCCGTCGCCGAGCTGACCCGGGCCCGTGACAAGGGCCTCCCGGTCTTCGGCGAGACCTGCCCGCAGTACCTCTTCCTGTCCACCGACAATCTCGCCGAACCCGGCTTCGAGGGCGCGAAGTACGTCTGCTCCACGCCCCTGCGGCCCCGCGAGCACCAGGCCGCCCTCTGGCGGGCCCTGCGCACGGACGACCTCCAGGTCGTCTCCACCGACCACTGCCCCTTCTGCTTCTCCGGGCAGAAGGAGCTCGGCCGCGGCGACTTCTCGAAGATCCCCAACGGCCTGCCCGGCGTGGAGAACCGCATGGACCTCCTCCACCAGGCCGTCGTCGACGGCCACATCTCCCGCCGCCGCTGGATCGACATCGCCTGCACCGCCCCCGCCCGGATGTTCGGCCTCGCCCCGCGCAAGGGCACCCTCGCCCCCGGATCCGACGCCGACATCGTCATCTACGACCCGCACGCCCGGCAGACCCTCTCCGCCACGACCCACCACATGAACGTCGACTACTCGGCGTACGAGGGCAAGGAGATCACCGGCCGGGTCGAGACCGTCCTCTCCCGCGGCGAGACCGTCATCGACCGGCGCCGGTACACCGGCCGGGCCGGGCACGGCCGCTTCGTCCCCCGCGCCACCTGTCAGCACCTCGCGTAAGGAGCACCACCGTGGACTTCGGCCTCGTCCTCCAGACCGACCCGCCCGCCACCGCCGTGGTGGACCTGATGCGCCGAGCCGAGGGCGCCGGCTTCCGCTACGGCTGGACCTTCGACTCCGCCGTGCTCTGGCAGGAGCCCTTCGTCATCCACAGCCGGATCCTCGACCACACCGAGCGGCTCGTCGTCGGCCCCATGGTCACCAACCCCACCACGCGCACCCCCGAGGTCACCGCGTCCACCTTCGCCACGCTCAACGACATGTACGGCAACCGCACGGTGTGCGGCATCGGCCGCGGCGACTCGGCGATGCGGGTGGCCGGCCGCAAGCCCAACACCCTCGCCACCCTGCGCGAGGCCATGCGCGTCATCCGCGACCTCGCCGAGGGCCGCGAGGCCGACGTGGGCGGCACCACCCTCAAGCTGCCCTGGGTGAAGGACGGCAGGCTGCCCGTCTGGATGGCCGCCTACGGCCCCAAGGCGCTCGCCCTCGCCGGGCAGGAGGCCGACGGCTTCATCCTCCAGCTCGCCGACCCCTTCCTGACCGAATGGATGGTCAAGGCCGTCCGCACCGCCGCCGCCGAGGCGGGCCGCGACCCCGACGCCCTCACCATCTGCGTCGCCGCCCCCGCCTATGTGGGCGACGACCTCGACCACGCCCGTGACCAGTGCCGCTGGTTCGGCGGCATGGTCGGCAACCACGTCGCCGACCTCGTCCAGCGCTACGGCGCCCACTCCGGCCTGGTGCCGGAGGCCCTCACGGCCTACATCGAGCAGCGCCACGGCTACGACTACAGCCACCACGGCCGCGCCGGGAACCCCTCCACGGACTTCGTCCCCGACGAGATCGTCGACCGCTTCTGCCTGCTGGGCCCGGTGGCGGCCCACCGGGAGCGGCTGGAGGAACTGCGGGCGCTGGGCGTGGACCAGTTCGCGCTGTACGCGATGCACGACGCGAGGGAAGCGACGATCGACGCGTACGGGAAGGATGTGATCCCCGTGCTGGGCGGGGGAGCGTAGGAGGCCCGGACACCCCCGGGCGCGCCGGACGCCGAGGTCCGTGGGGACGAAGGCGTCGGGGTCGCCGAGGGCCCGCACGCGCCGGGCGGCCGGAAGCGCCGGCCTGTCCGGCGACCGGGAGGCCGGGCACGGACCCGGCTTGAACCTCACGTCGCGTCAGGACGCATCGTTGTCCCATGACCGCCCTCACCATGAAAGTAGGCCCGCTCGCCCAGGCCGGCGGCCTGACCGTGCGCACGCTCCACCACTGGGACACCATCGGTCTGCTCAGCCCGTCGCGGCGCACGGCGGGCGGGCACCGTGAGTACACCGAGGACGACCTCGTCCGCCTCTACCAGGTGCTGGCCCTGCGCGGCCTGGGGCTGGGCCTGGAGACCATCGCCGCCTGCCTCGACGCCGGGGTCGACCCGTCCCGCCTGATCCGCGACCACCTGGACGGCGTGGAGGCGTCCCTCGCCGCCCTCGCCGTGCCGCTCTGCTGCCTCCTGGCCGCGGCGGGCGCGGTTCCGTGGGATGTCCTCCTCGCCCTGCCGTTCGCGCTCGCGGCGCTCGCGGCCGTCACCTTCGTCCGGCTGTGGCCGGGGCGGGCGCGCCCCGGACGCGTGGCCGCCGCCGGGGACCGAGCGCCGGTCAGGGGACGCGGGCCGTCCACTCCTCCGAGGAGAACTTCGTCGCGGCCAGTTCCCGGGCCCGGGCCATCTCCTCGGGGGTGACCGAGCCCTCCGCCAGCCCGTAGCGGCCGCGGAAGGACTCGATCATCTTCTCGATGACCGCGGCGCGCGGCAGGCCCGTCTGCCGGCGGAGCGGGTCCACCCGCTTCTTGGCGCTCTTCGTGCCCTTGTCGGACAGCTTCTCCTTGCCGATGCGCAGCACGTCGAGCATCTTGTCCGCGTCGATGTCGTACGCCATCGTCACGTGGTGCAGCACCGCGCCGGCCGGGCCCACCAGCCGCTTCTGGGCCGCGCCCGCGATCTTCCCGGAGTCGGTGGCGATGTCGTTGAGCGGCTGGTACCACGCCTTGACGCCCATGCCCTCCAGCGCGCCCAGCACCCAGTCGTCCAGATAGGCGTAACTGTCGGCGAAGGACAGCCCCTGGACCAGGGAGTCGGGCACGCACAGGGAGTAGGTGATGGTGTTGCCGGGCTCCACGAACATGGCGCCGCCACCGCTGATCCGGCGGACCACCGTCATCCCGTGGCGCTCGGCGCCCTCCGGGTCCACCTCGTTGCGCAGCGACTGGAAGCTGCCGATGATGACGGCCGGGGCGCCCCACTCCCACACCCGCAGCGTCGGGGGCCGCCGCCCGGCCGCGACCTCGGCCGTCAGCACCTCGTCCAGGGCCATGTGCAGCGCGGGCGGCTGCGGCCCGTCGTGGATGAGCTGCCACTCGAAGTCGGTCCAGTCGGTGGCGTGCGCCAGCGCCCGGCGGACGGCGACGCCCACGGCCTCGGAGCTGAAGCCGAACATCACCGTGCCCTCCGGCAGGGCCGCGTCGATCCGCGCCGCGAGCTGCGGGGCGAGGGTGTCGGCGGGCGCGCCCTCCAGGGCGCGGTTGATGTCCAGGAGCGCCTCGTCCGGTTCGAGGAAGAAGTCCCCGGCCACCCGTACGTCGCGCAGCAGCCCGTCCTCGACCTCCAGGTCCACGACGACGAGCTTGCCGCCCGGAACTTTGTATTCGCCGTGCACGGCTGCGACCTCCCGCTGGTTCTCCGGCCGGCCACCCGGCCGACAGCGGAATCAACGGTAACTCCGTGGTTCCGGTCCCCCTCGCGGGTGGTCCGCGTACACTCTGTGCACCCCACAAGTATCACAGGCGTCACAAGCACCACAGGCTTCTTCGTTCCCCCCACTCCCGCGCCCCCGGCCCGCCGGGCGCCGGTTCACGACCGGGTGCGGAGCCATGCGCGGAATCGTTCCGCGCAGCCGCTGTTTCAGGGGGGAACCTGAACATGAACGCGTACACCTCGCGCAGGGTGAGACGGGCCGGCGCGGCCCTGGCCGTCGCGCTGACCCTGGGTTTCGGCGCCGTCGCCTGCGACGACGCCGACACGCCGGCCGGTGACAAGCCGTCGGCGTCCGTCTCCTCGGCCCCGGCCGAACCCTCCGGGTCACCCGAGCCCGAGCCCAGCCGGACGGAGTCGCCGTCCCCCTCGCCGACCAGCGCGTCACCCACCCCGGCCACGACGCCGGACGTGCCCGCCCCCGCCCCCAAGGCGGAGGTGCCCGCCTCCGACGGTGGCGTCAAGGGCTCCGGCTCCACGTCGGGCGGCGGTTCTTCCACGGGCGGCGGCTCGTCGTCCTCGGGCTCGACGTCGGCCGGCTCGTCCTCCACCGGCGGTTCCCACGCCGGCGCCTCGGCGGTCTGCAACGACGGCTCGTACTCCTACTCCGCGCACCGCAGGGGCACCTGCTCCCACCACGGCGGTGTTGCGCAGTGGCTGAAGGATCTGCCTTCCTAGACGCCATGTTCACGACACGGCCCACGCTCCAGGGCACCTTCGGCATGGTGGCCTCCACCCACTGGCTCGCCTCGCAGTCGGCCATGGCCGTCCTGGAGAGCGGCGGCAACGCCTTCGACGCCGCCGTGGCCGCGGGGTTCGTCCTGCACGTGGTCGAACCGCACATGAACGGACCCGCCGGCGAGGTGCCCGCGATCCTCGCACCCGCCGGCGGCCCGGTGCGGGTCCTGTGCGGCCAGGGACCCGCGCCCGCCGGGGCGAGCGTCGCGCACTACACCTCGCTCGGCCTCACCCTCGTCCCCGGCACCGGGCCCCTCGCCGCCGCCGTGCCGGGCGCCTTCGACGCCTGGCTGCTCCTGCTGCGCGACCACGGCACCCGGACGCTCGCGGACGTCCTCTCCTACGCCATCGGGTACGCCGAGCGCGGCCACGCACCCCTCCCCGACATCGGCGCGACCGTGCACACCGTGCGCGAGCTCTTCGCCACCGAGTGGCCGGACTCCGCCGCCCTGTACCTCCCCGACGGCCGCCCGCCCGCGCCCGGCAGGCTCTTCCGCAACCCCGCGCTCGCGGCCACCTGGCGGCGCCTGCTGGCCGAGGCCGACGCCGCCGGCGGCAGCCGCGAGAAACGCATCGACGCCGCCCGCCGCGTCTGGCGCGAGGGCTTCATCGCGGACGCCCTGCTGCGCGCCGCCGCCCGCCCCACCCTGGACACCTCCGGTGCCCGCCACACAGGCACCCTCACCGGCGACGACCTCGCGGGCTACCGGGCCGGTTACGAGGAGCCCGTCACCCACGACTGGGGCGGCTGGACCGTCTGCAAGCCCGGGCCCTGGTCCCAGGGCCCGGTCCTGCTCCAGCAGCTCGCCCTGCTCCCGGAGCGGCCCGGCGCCCTGGAGTACGGCACGCCCGGCTACCTCCACACCCTCATCGAGGGCGGCAAGCTCGCGATGGCCGACCGCGAGGCCTGGTACGGCGACGCCGCGCACGGGGACGCCGGCGTCCCGCTGCGCGCCCTGCTCTCGCCGGAGTACAACGCCGCGCGCCGCGCCCTGATCGGCGACACCGCCTCCCGCACCCTGCGCCCCGGCAGCCCCGGCGGCCGTACGCCCCGGCTGCCCCGCTACGTCACCGTCGCCGCGACGGACCCGGCGACCCCCACCGGCCTGGGCGCGGGAGAGCCCACCGTCACCACCGACGGCGCCACCCGTGGCGACACCTGCCACCTCGACGTCGTCGACCGCTGGGGCAACATGATCTCCGCGACGCCCAGCGGCGGCTGGCTCCAGTCCAACCCCGTCGTCCCCGAGCTCGGCTTCCCCCTCGGCACCCGCCTCCAGATGGCCTGGCTGGAGGAGGGGCTGCCCAACTCGCTCACCCCCGGCCGCCGGCCGCGCACCACCCTCACCCCGTCCCTGGCCCTGCGCGACGGAGAGCCCGTGCTCGCCTTCGGCACCCCGGGCGGCGACCAGCAGGACCAGTGGCAGCTGCACTTCTTCCTCGCCGCCGCCCTGCGCCCGCCCGTGCGCGGCGGCCTCGACCTCCAGGGCGCCATCGACGCGCCCAACTGGCACCAGGAGTCCTTCCCCAGCTCCTTCCACCCGCGTGCCATGCGGCCCGGTGCCGTGACGGTCGAGGCCCGGGTCGGCGAGGCGGCCGTCGCGGAGCTGCGGCGCAGAGGACACGACGTGACCGTGGGACCGTCGTGGTCGGAGGGACGGCTGTGTGCGGTGGCGCGCGACCCCGGCACCGGCGTCCTGTCGGCCGCCGCCAACCCCCGGGGGATGCAGGGCTACGCGGTGGGGCGCTGACGGGAACCCTGAGGGTCCCGAGAGGGCCGGGCGGCGCGCGGGGCGAGCCGTTCACCTCCGGGACACGGTGAGGCCACCGCCGCGCCCCCGATTGTCGGTGGGGCGTGGTTCGATGGACGTATGATCGATGAATTTCTCGCAGGTGGACTGAACGACGTCGAGGAGGCGGTCCGCAAGGCGGCCGCCGCCGAGATCGTGCCGCGTTTCCGGCAGCTCGCCGCGCACGAGATCGTCGAGAAGAACGGCCCGCACGACCTGGTGACCGTCGCCGACCGGCTCGCCGAGGAGCACCTCACGGCCTCCCTCACGACGCTCCTGCCCGGCTCGGTGGTGGTGGGCGAGGAGGCCGTGCACGCCGATCCGGGCGTGCTCGACGCCCTGCGCGGCGACGACCCGGTCTGGATCGTCGACCCGGTCGACGGCACCCGGCAGTTCGTCCACGGCGACCCCGGCTTCGCGACCCTGGTCTGCCTGGCCCACCGCGGCGAGCTCCTCGCCTCCTGGACGTACGCCCCCGCCCTGGACCTGATGGCGACGGCCCGCCGGGGCGGCGGCGCCTGGCTGGGCGGCGAGCGGCTGCGCTCCGGCTCGCCCGAGCCCGGCGCGCCGCTGGAAGTGGCGATATCGCACTACGACTTCACCGACGACGAGCAGAAGCGCGTCCTGGGCGCCCTGAGCACCGAAGGCATCGCCCCGCGCCCCTGCGGCTCCGCCGGCCTGGAGTACCTGAACGTGGCCCGCGGCACCCTCGCGGGACTCGCCTTCTCGTGGGAGAACGCCTGGGACCACGCCGCCGGGCTGCTGCTCGTCGCCGAGGCGGGCGGGGCGAGCGCCACGGTCGCGGGCGAGCCGTTCCGGATCGCCGGGGGCAACGCCCTGCCCTTCGCGGCCGCCCGGGACGAGCTGACGCTCCGGCATATCCTGGGGCTGCTGGCGTCCGCCGGCTGACCCCGCCAGGGACGAGGGGAGTGCGTCCGGTGCCCACCATGCTCGACGCGGTCGTCGTAGGCGCCGGACCGAACGGTCTGACCGCCGCAGTGGAACTGGCCCGCCGTGGTCTGTCCGTCGAGGTGTTCGAGGCCGCGGCGGCGGTCGGCGGCGGGGCACGGACCGAGGAGCTCACGCTCCCCGGCTTCCGCCACGACCCGTGCTCCGCCGTGCACCCGCTCGGCGCCGGCTCGCCCGCCTTCACGGGGATGCCCCTGGCCCGCCACGGCCTGCGCTGGCTGCACCCCGGGCTGCCCATGGCCCACCCCTTCCCCGACGGGACGGCCGCGGTCCTCGCCCGGGGCGTGGGGGAGACGGCGCTCTCCCTCGGCCCGCGCGACGCCGGGGCGTACCGCCGCCTGGTCGCGCCCTTCCACGGCCGCTGGGAGACGGTGGCGACCGACTTCCTGCGCCCGGCCTGGGCGGGCCTGCCGGCCGACCCCGTGCTGTACGCCCGCTTCGGGCTGTCCGCCGCCCAGCCCGCGGCCCTGCTCACCCGCCGCTTCCGCGACCCCAAGGCGCGCGCGATGTTCGCGGGCCTCGCCGCGCACGGCATCGGGCCGCTCACCGGCATCGGCACCGGCGGCATGGCCCTGCTCTTCGCGCTCGCCGCGCACGCGGGCGGCTGGCCGGTGCCGCGCGGCGGGGCGCAGGCGGTGGCCGACGCCCTCGCCTCGTACCTGCGCGAGGAGGGCGGCACCGTCCACACCTGCTTCGAGGTCAAGCGCCTGGACGACCTGCCGCCCGCCCGCGCCTACGTCTTCGACACCTCGCCCACGGCCCTCGCCCGGATCGCCGGGCTCGGCGACGCCTACCGCCGCTTCCGCTACGGCCCCAGCGTCTTCAAGATCGATTACGCGCTGAGCGGGCCCGTGCCGTGGACCTCGGAGCAGGCCCGCCGGGCCGGCACGGTGCACGTCGGCCCGACGTACGAGGAGATCGACGCGTCCCTCGGCGCCGCCCTGCGCGGCCGCGACCCCGAGGTCCCCTTCCTCATCACCGCGCAGCCCAGCCTCGTCGACCCCAGCCGCGCGCCGGAGGGCAAGCACACCTTCTGGGTCTACGGCCATGTGCCGCACGGCTGGGAGGGCGACGCCACCGAGGTGATCGAGCGTCAGATCGAGCGCTTCGCCCCCGGTTTCCGCGACCTGGTCCTGGCCCGCGCCACGGCGGGGCCGCCGGAGCTGGCGGCCCGCAACGCGAACTATGTGGGCGGGGACATCAACACGGGCTCGACGGCGGGGCTGCGGCTGGTGATCCGGCCCCGGTTGGCGCGGGTGCCGTACGCGACGGCGCATCCGGCGGTGTTCCTGTGCTCTTCGGCCACGCCGCCGGGGCCGGGGGTGCACGGGATGTGTGGGCGGCATGCTGCTCGGGCGGTCTGGCGGTGGTTGTGCCGGGGGCAGTGAGGTGCGGGGTGCGCCTGCGGCGGGCCTTTTCCCCTACCCGCCCCTTCCCGTAACCGGGGGCTTCGCCCCCAGGCCCCCTTTTCCGCGCTGACGCGCGGTGTCCTCAAACGCCGGACGGGCTGAAGTCAGGACCGGGGTCCGGGGCGGAGCCCCGGTTACGGGAAGGGGCGGGGTGGGGAAAAGGCCCGCCGCAGGCGCACCCGCACCCCACCACGCCCCGCTACCGCCGCACCCGGTACCGGCACACATTCACACCCGCCCCACTCGTCACCACAGACACCAGCTCCAGCCCCCGCAACCCCCCGTCCCCCGGAAAGACCGACTTCCCCCCGCCCAGCAACACCGGCATCACCACCAGCCGCAGCTCGTCCACCAGCCCCTCCACCAGCAGCGTCCGCACCAGCATCGCGCTGCCCATGACCAGCAGGTCGGCCCCGGCGTCCGCGCGCAGTCCGCGGATCCGGGCGACCGCCTCGTCGCCCGGGACGCGCGTCGTGTGGTCCCACGTCAGCTCGGCGTCGCTGAGGGTCCGGGAGACGACGTACTTCGGGAGGGCGTTCATCCGGTCGGCGAACGGGTCGCCGGCCCGCTCGGGCCACGCGGCCGCCATCGTCTGCCAGGTGCGGCGGCCGAACAGCAGCGCGCCGGCCCTGGACAGCGCGTCGTCGAACGCGCCGCCCACCACCTCCGGATCGAAGAACGGGTGCGACCAGCCGCCGTGGGCGAAGCCCCCGTCGGTGTCCTCGCCGGGGCCGCCCGGCGCCTGCACGACGCCGTCCAGGCTCATGAACTCGCTGACGACGACGCGCACGGGACCGCTCCTCCGCCTCGCTCCGGAACGGGGGCCGCCCCGGAGTCACCACGCCCCACGAGCGCGATCCTCCACGAGCGGTTCCCCTCCCGCAACGGGCCTTAGGCCACCTGCCCCAGGTCGGCGAGGATCGCCGCGCGGACCGGCTCGATGTCCGTCCCCACCCGCTGGAGGGTCCGCGAGAGCAGTTCGTCCCCGGGGGTGAGGAGGCCCAGCGCGACGTGCGCGAGCGTGATGCGGTCGTCGACCTGCTCCAGCATCACCTTGGAGGCGCTGTCCAGCGCCCGCTGGCCGTGCGGGGTGAAGGGGAGGTGGGCGTCGGGCGCGAGGCCCGGGACCACGACCGACGCGGTCACGGGGCCGGGCGCCTGCTGCGCGGCGGCCTTGCGGCGCCCGAACGGCAGCCACCGGCGCGCCGGCTCCGGGGCGGCGGCCGGGGCGGTGGCCTGAGCGGGGGCGGCGGCCGCGTGGGTCCGCAGGAAGTGCTCGCGCACGGCGGCCAGGTCGATGCCGGCGCCGGTCAGGGACTCCCGGTCCTCCTCGGCCAGCCCGAGGCCCCCGTCCGCGGCGGCGAGCACCGCCGGCCGGTACGCCTCGTACGTGACGCCGAGCCGTGCCAGGGCGAGGAGCGGAGCCTCCTTCTCCGCGACCAGCCCGAGCATCAGGTGCTCGCTGCCGATCCACGGGTGCCCCAGCTCGCGGGCCTCCTGCTGCGCCCGGATTATCGTCATCCGCGCGTTCAGGGTGAACCGTTCGAACATTCCCTACCTCCTGGAGTGCTTCTTGTGGGCGGCCTGCCTGCTGACGCCGAGCGCGGCCCCGATCTCTTCCCAGGACCAGCCCTGCCGCCGGGCACTGTCGACCTGGAGCACCTCCAGGCGCTCCACCAGCCGCCGCAGTGCGGCGACGGCGCGGAGCCCGACGCGGGGATCGCTGTTCATGGCGGCCTCGGTGGTGGCGACCGCGTCGTTCGCATCCGTTCCGGCCATGGCGTCAACCTAGGGTGACGGCGAGGCGGGTGTCAATCTGGATTGACGAGGCGGGTGGCGGAATCCGTGGCCGCCGGAGGTGCGTGTCGGAATTCCGCGAGCCAGGAGCGCCCGAACGGCCGATCCTGGAGTCATGTCAGCCACGTCAGCGGCGCCCGCCACGCCCGGAGCCGCCCGCAGGCCCGGTCCCGGAGCCGCGCCCGCCGCTTCCGGCCGTGCCCCTGGGTCCCGTCCCGGCGCCGTGCCCGCCGCACCGGCGGCGACCCGCGCCACGCCCGGGGCCGCCCGTACGCCCGGCCCCGAAGCCCGGACCGCCCGTACGCCCGGCCCCGGTGCGGCACCCGCCGCCTCCGGCCGCGCCCGTACGCCCCGTACCGGAACCGTGCCCGCCGCACCGGCGGCGTCCGCCACCGCCGCCCGGCCCTTGCCCATGTACACCGACTTCGACCGCTGCGTCAGGGCGGTGCGCTCCCGCGACGCGCGCTTCGACGGATGGTTCTTCACCGCCGTCCTCACCACCCGCATCTACTGCCGCCCCAGCTGCCCGGCGGTGCCGCCGAAGGACCGGAACATGTCCTTCTACCCCAGCGCTGCCGCCGCCCAGCAGGCCGGCTTCCGGGCCTGCAAGCGCTGCCGGCCCGACGCCAGCCCCGGCTCGCCGCAGTGGAACGAGCGGGCCGACCTCGTCGCCCGCGCCATGCGGCTCATCGGCGACGGCACCGTCGACCGCGAGGGCGTCCCCGGCCTCGCCGCCCGCCTCGGCTACAGCACCCGCCAGATCGAGCGGCAGCTGCGCGCCGAACTCGGCGCCGGCCCGCTCGCCCTCGCCCGCGCCCAGCGCGCCCAGACCGCCCGCCTCCTCGTCGAGACCAGCGACCTGCCCATGGCCGACGCCGCCTTCGCGGCCGGCTTCTCCTCCATCCGCGCCTTCAACGAGACGGTCCGCGAGGTCTTCGCCCTCACCCCGACCGAGCTCCGCGCCCGCGCCGCCCACGGCCGCCCGCCCGCCGCGCCCGGCGTGCTCACCCTCCGGCTGCCCTTCCGGGCACCGCTGTGTCCCGACAACCTCTTCGGCCACCTCGCCGCCACGGCCGTCCCCGGCGTGGAGGAGTGGCGCGACGGCGCGTACCGCCGCACCCTGCGCCTCCCGTACGGGCACGGGGCCGTCGCCCTGGCCCCCCGCCCCGACCACATCGCCTGCCGCCTCGCCCTCACCGACCAGCGCGACCTCGCGGGCGCCATCAGCCGCTGCCGGAGCCTCCTCGACCTCGACGCCGACCCCGAGGCCGTCGACGAACTCCTCGGCGCGGACGAACGGCTGGCACCGCTCGTCGCCAAGGCTCCCGGCCGGCGGGTGCCGCGCACCGTCGACCCGGCGGAGTTCGCCGTCCGGGCCGTGCTCGGCCAGCAGGTCTCGACCGCCGCGGCCCGCACCCTGGCCGCCCGGCTCGTCACCGCGCACGGACAGCCCGTACGCGACCCCCTGGGCGGCACGCTCACGCACCTCTTCCCCTCCGCCGGGGAGCTCTCCGGCCTCGACCCCGCCGCCCTCGCCATGCCCGCCGGACGCCGCGCCACCGTCGTCGGCCTGGTGCGCGCCCTCGCCACCGGCGGGCTCGACCTCGGCGTCGGCAGCGACCGGGCCGAGGCCCGCGCCCGGCTCGCGGAGCTCCCCGGCATGGGCCCCTGGACCACCGGGATCATCGCCATGCGGGCCCTCGGCGACCCCGACGCCTTCGTCCCCACGGACCTCGGCGTCCGGCGCGCAGCGGCCTCCCGCGGCCTGCCCTCGACACCGGGCGCGCTGACCCGGCACGCCGCCGCCTGGCGGCCCTGGCGCTCCTACGCCGTCCAGTACCTCTGGTCCGCCGACGACCACGCCGTCAACCACATGCCGGCCCACTGACCCGCCCCGACCCACCGCCCCGACCCCACCGGTCCGGCCGCCCGCCGAGCGAGCCGCCCCGCAGAGAGGATCGCCCCCGATGTCCGACACGACGGCATCCCGCGTCCACACCGTCATCGACAGCCCCTACGGCCCCCTCACGCTCGTCGCGACCGACGGCGTCCTCAGCGGCCTGTACATGACCGACCAGCGCCACCGCCCGGCCGAGGAGACCTTCGGCCCGCGCGACGAAACACCGTTCACGCGGACGCTGCGCCAGCTCGCGGCCTACTTCGCCGGCGAGTCGACCCGCTTCGACCTCCCGCTGCGCCTGGACGGCACGCCCTTCCAGCGCCGTGTCTGGGCCGGCCTCCAGGAGATCCCGTACGGCGCGACCGTCTCGTACGGCGAGCTCGCCGACCGGATCGGGGCGCCCGGCGCCTCCCGCGCCGTGGGCCTCGCCAACGGCAAGAACCCCGTCAGCATCATCGTGCCCTGCCACCGCGTCATCGGCGCCGGCGGCGGTCTCACCGGCTACGGCGGCGGGCTGGACCGCAAGCGCAGGCTGCTCGCCTTCGAGCGCGGCGTGGCGGCTCCGGAGCAGGCCGAGCTGTTCTGAACGGGCGCGTCCCCCGGGGCCCGCGGGCCCGCCCGGACCGCCCCTCAGTCCTCCCGCTTCGACGGGCGCTTGTAGTACCGCCAGGGGAACGAGCCGGAGCCGACCTGCGTCCACCCCTCGCTCTCCATCCGGCGGTGCCGGCCGCCCACGGCGAACGGCACCCGGCGGTGCTCCCAGGGGTGGCCGGAGCGCTCCACCACATGGAACAGCGGGCCGTAGTCGACCAGCTGCCAGCCGTCCCGGCCCGCCTCGGCCAGCGCCTGCATCTCGTCGAACGCCGTCAGCGGCGTCAGCACCCGGCGCTCCGCCGCGCCGGAGGTGTCCGGGCCGGGCCCCTTGCCGGAGAACCGCTGCTGGGCGGCCTGCCGGCTCACGCCCAGGACGCGGCCCACGGTGTCCCAGCTGTGCCCCGCGGCCCGTGCGCCCTGCACGGCCTCGCGCAGCAGCCGGCTGGTCTCCTCGGCGCCCGCCCGGGTGGCGGCGACCAGGCGGAGATAGCCCTCGGGGTCGTGCTCCAGCGATTCGGCCAGGCCGTCCGGCGCGCCGAGGACGGCGGCCGCGATGGCCTCCCGGATGCGCGCGGCCTCCTCGGGGCCGAGCAGCTCGCCCTCGCTCATCGGCCCTCACCGGCCGGGGCCTCGGCGCGCAGCGGCTCCAGCGCGTCCAGCGTCCGCCGGTCCCGCTCCGCGCGCTCGGCCTCCGTCACGTCGCCGGCGGCCTCCACCTTCAGCGCGGCGCCGAGGAGGCCGATGGCGGCGACCACGATGAGGTCGGAGGCCAGCAGCACGAAGAAGGTCATGTCGTCGACGCCGTCGGCGCGCGAGATCGCCAGGGCGTTCAGGACGACCGCCAGGGGCAGCATGCCGATGACGGACGTGACGAGGGAGGTCTTACGGGCGGCCACCGGCCGCGACGAAGCGATCATGACGTCAAGATTTCCTTGACGGCGATCGTTTGTCAACCTTCCCTTGACGGGCGTCCTCGTGTCCGGGTGCCGGGGAGTCCGGGCGCCCCTACGCGCCGCCCGCGATCCGCTCCAGCAGCGCCGGGAGCGCCGTGCCGATCGGCTCGCGCATCAGCTCGTCCGCCCGGTCGTCGTACGGGGTCGGCTCGGCGTTCACGATGACCAGCCGGGCGCCGTGATCGGCGGCCAGCCCCGCGAGCGACGCGGCGGGGTGCACCTGGAGGCTCGTACCGACCGCGATGAAGACGTCGCACGCCTTCGTCACGGCCACGGCCTCGCCCAGCACCCTCGGGTCCAGGCCCTCGCCGAACATCACCGTCGCGGACTTCAGGATCCCGCCGCACGCCTCGCACGCCGGGTCCGGATCGCCGGCGGCGACCCGCTCCAGGGCCTCCGCCATCCCGGACCGCGCCTTGCAGCGGGTGCACTGCACGGACCGCGCCGACCCGTGCAGTTCGAGGACCTTCCGCCCGGGCATGCCCGCGAGCTGGTGCAGCCCGTCGACGTTCTGCGTGATCACGCGTACGGGCGTGCCGGACCGCTCCAGCCGCACCACGGCCTCGTGCGCGGCGTTCGGCCGCGCGCGCAGCGCGGGCCCGTCGCGCCGCATCCGCCAGGCCCGCCGCCGGATCTCCGGATCGGCCATGTAGTACGCGTAGGTGACGAGCTTCTCGGCCTCCGGGTCGCGCCGCCACAGGCCGTTCGGCCCGCGGTAGTCGGGGATGCCGGAGTCCGTGGAGATCCCGGCGCCGCTGAGGATCGCCACCAGCGGGCGCGCCGCGTCCTGCCGTGCCGTCCCGGTCGTCTCGCTGCTGCTCATGGCGGCGAGGGTAGGCGGGCGGGGCCGGGGCGGGCGAGGGGATTTGCGGGCATGCGCGTCGCGCCGGGCCCGCCGGCCGGCTCCCCGGGCGCGCTCCAGAAGTAATTGACCTATAGGTCAAGAACCCTGCTAGGGTGCTGTTCATGGGCAGACCCAAGCAGTTCGACCCGGACGTGGCGATCGACAAGGCCATGGGCGTCTTCTGGCGCAAGGGCTACGCCGCGACCACCCCGCAGGACCTCGTCGACGAGCTCGGCATCGGCAAGGGCAGCCTTTACCACGCCTTCGGCAGCAAGCACGCGCTCTTCGAGCGGGCGCTGACCCGCTACCGGGACACCCAGGCCGCCGCGCTGGTCGAACTGCTCGACCGGCCGGGGCCGGTGCGCCCGTTGCTGCGGGAAGCGCTGGAGCTGCTCATCGAGATGGACCTGGCCGACCCCGACCGGCGCGGCTGCTTCGCGGTGAACACGGCCACCGAACTGGCGGGCGTGGACGCCGGGTCCACCGAGCTCGTACGCCGCATGTTCGCCCGTACCGAGTCCGCACTCCGGGCGACCGTCGAGCGCGGGCAGCGTGCGGGGGAGATCGATCCGGGGCGGGACGCCCAGGCGGTCGCGAGTCTGCTGCTCGCGACCGTGATCGGCATGCGGGTCATCGCGAAGACGGCCGAGGGGCCGGAGCGGCTGCGGCGCGTCGCCGAGGCGGCGCTGACCCTCGTCTGACCGGTCGGCAGTCGCCCGTTCCCGGGGTCGCGGGGCCCTGAACGGCCCGGGCATGCCCGCCCGTACCCAGTTTTTGTACCTACAGGTAAAGAAAAAGGACGTGCCATGGACCTCCACCTCACCGGCAAGACCGCCCTCGTCACCGGCGCCAGCCGGGGCATCGGCCTCGCCACCGTCCGCCGCCTCGTCGCGGAAGGCGTCCGGGTCGTCGGCGCCGCCCGTACGATCACGCCGGAGCTGACGGACACCGGCGCCGCCACCGTCGCCGTGGACCTCAGCACCCCGGAGGGAGCCGCCACGCTCGTCGAGCGCGCCACGGCCGAGCTGGGCGGACTGGACCTGCTGGTCAACAACGTCGGCGGCGGCGACGTCGTGGAGCTCGGCGGGTTCCTCGCCACCGACGACGACCAGTGGCGGGCCAACTTCGACCTCAACTTCCTCAGCGCCGCCCGGACCAGCCGGGCCGCGCTGCCCGGCCTGCTGGAGCGGCGCGGGTCGATCGTGAACGTCTCCTCGATCAACTCCCGGCTGCCCGCGGCCGGACCGGTCGCCTACAGCGTCGCGAAGGCCGCGCTCACCGCGCTCGGCAAGTCCCTCGCCGAGGAGTTCGGACCCCGGGGCGTCCGCGTCAACACGGTCTCGCCGGGCGTGGTCCGCACCGCGATCTGGGAGGCCCCGGACGGCTTCGGCAGCAAGGTGGCGGCGGCCGCGGGCGTCGGCCACGAGGAGTTCCTCGGGCAGGTGCCGGAGCTCTTCGGGATGGCGAGCGGGCGGATCACGGAGGCGGACGAGGTGGCGGCGCTGATCGTGTTCCTGCTGTCGGAGGTGGCGGGGAACATCACGGGGGCGGACTACGTGATCGACGGCGGCACGGTGAAGACGGTCTGAGCGGGCGCCTGCGGCGGGCCGGCTTTCCTCGCTGCCCGTTCCCGTGACCGGGACCCCCTTTTCCGCGCTGACGCGCGGTGTCCTCAAACGCCGGACGGGCTGACATCAGCCCGTCCGGCCCTTGAGGACCGGGGCCCGGAGCGGGGAACAACCCCCGCGCGGCGCCCTACTTGCCGTCGTCGTCCCGGTCCCGCGCGCTCTCCGCCACCCGCCGCAGCCTCGGATGCCGCACCGGCCCCTGCTCCGTGATCGCCTCGCCGATCATCGTCCGCATCGCGCTCCGCAGCCCGTGCAGCGCGTGGTGGCGGGCCGGCCCCGCCCCCGGGTCCTCGCGGAGCTCCTTCATCAGGGACCAGCACAGGGCCAGCATCACCAGGACGAACGGCAGGGCCACCAGGATCGTCGCGGACTGGAGCGACTTCAGGCCGCCCGCCACCAGCAGCACCGCCGCGACCGCCGCCATCAGCACGCCCCAGGTGACGACCAGCCAGGTGCGCGGGTGCAGCGCGCCCCGGCTGGACAGCGAGCCCATCACCAGGGACGCGGAGTCGGCGCTGGTGATGAAGTACGTCATGACCAGCGCCATCGCGATCCAGGAGGTCAGCGTCTCCAGGGGCAGCGTCTCCAGCAGCGCGAACAGCGAGGCCTCCGCGCCGTCCTGCACCGTGCCCGCCATGTCCGCCTCGCCCGACATGTCGAGGCGCAGCGCGCTGCCGCCCATCACGCAGAACCACACCACCGTCGCCCCGCTGGGCACCAGCAGCACCCCGATCAGGAACTCCCGGATCGTCCGGCCGTGCGAGATGCGGGCGATGAACGTTCCCACGAAGGGGGCCCAGGACAGCCACCACGCCCAGTAGAAGATGGTCCACGCGCCGAGCCACTTGGAGTCCGTGAAGGCCCCCGTGCGGGTCGCCAGGGTCAGCAGGTCGTGCAGATAGCCGCCGGCGGCGGCCGGGATGGTGTTGAGGACGAACACCGTGGGGCCGAGCACGAAGACGAAGAGCATCAGGCAGGCGGCGAGCGCGATGTTGAGCGTGCTGAGCCACTTGACGCCCTTGTGCAGGCCGGAGAAGGCCGACAGGACGAACGCCGCCGACAGCGAGGCGATGATGATCAGCTCCAGGGAGGTGGAGTCCTCGGCGCCGGTCGTGATGTTGAGCCCCTTCGACACCTGGAGCGCGCCCAGGCCCAGGCTGGTGGCCGTGCCGAAGACCGTCGCGAAGACCGCGAGCAGGTCGATGACCCGGCCCGGCCAGCCGGCCGCCCGCTCCTCTCCGAGCAGCGGGACGAACGCCGAGCTGAGCCGGTTGCCGCGGCCCTTGCGGAAACCGGCGTAGGCGAGCGCGAGCCCCGACATCCCGTAGATCGCCCAGGGGTGCAGCGTCCAGTGGAAGAACGAGTACTCCAGCGCGGTACGGGCCGCGGCCGGCGTCTCCGCGCTGATGCCGCTGCCCGGGGGCGGCGCGACGAAGTGCTGGAGCGGCTCGCCCACCCCGTAGAACATCAGGCCGATGCCCATGCCCGCGCTGAACATCATCGCGATCCAGACGAGGTTGCTGAACTCCGGCTGGTCGTCGTCCCGGCCGAGCCGGATCCGGCCGAAGCGGCTGAAGGCGATGACGACGCACAGGGCGAGGAAGACGTCGGCCGCGATGACGAACAGCCAGGCGAAGTTGGACAGCACCCAGTTCAGGGCGGCCGACGACACGCGGTCGAAGGAGTGCTTGCCCAGCGCGGCCCAGGCGACCACCGCCAGCACCGCGGCGGCGCCGATCGCGACGAGGGTCATGTCCGGCGGCTCGTCCGGCGGCGGGCCGGCCGGGACGGCGGGGTCGGGCGACTCGGATGCGTCGGTGCTCATGTCACCCCACTATGGCCGGGAAGTACCGGAATGGGTGGCCTGGCACGCCGCGCACGGGCATGGGCAACCGCGCATACGTCCGGGTAGGGTCGCTGCGGCGCGACCGCCGGTGCGAGCCGCACGGCCCGGAAGCGAGGGGATGACGAGTTGTCGGACGCAGCGCGGGCGAGGCGGGTCCTGATCGCCGCGGACAAGTTCAAGGGCTCGCTGACGGCCGCGCAGGTCGCCGAGCACCTCACGGCGGGCCTGCGGGCGGCCGCCGGACCCGGGCTCCACGTCACGGCCCTGCCGGTCGCCGACGGCGGCGACGGCACGGTGGACGCGGCGCTGGCCGCCGGCTTCGAGCGCCGCGAGGCACGGGTGACGGGGCCGCTGGGCGAGCCGGTCACCGCCGCGTACGCGCTCCGCGCGGGTACCGCGGTCGTGGAGATGGCCGAGGCCTCGGGCCTGCGCCACACGCGGGGCGCCCTCGCGCCGCTGACCGCGACGACGTACGGCACCGGGGAGCTGCTGCGGGCCGCGCTCGACGCGGGCGCCCGCACGGTGGTGCTCGGCGTCGGCGGCAGCGCCACCACGGACGGCGGCGCGGGGGCGCTGAGCGCGCTGGGCGCGCGGCTCCTCGACGCGGCCGGGGATCCCGTCGGTCCGGGCGGCGCGGCGCTGGCCGGCCTCGTCACGGCCGATCTCACCGGCCTCGACCCCCGGCTCCGGTCCACCCGCCTCGTGCTCGCCTCCGACGTCGACAACCCGCTCACGGGCCCGCACGGCGCCGCGGCCGTCTACGGGCCCCAGAAGGGCGCGAGCGCGGACGACGTGGCCGTCCTGGACGCCGCCCTGGGCCGCTACGCGGCCGTCCTGGACGGTGGGGCGCTCGCGGGCGCCCCGGGCGCGGGAGCCGCCGGCGGGCTCGGCTACGGCGCCCTGGCGGGGCTCGGCGCGGCCTTCCGCCCCGGCATCGAGGTGATGCTCGACGTCCTGGGCTTCCCGGCCGCCCTGGAGTCGGCCGACCTCGTGATCACGGGGGAGGGCTCCCTGGACGCCCAGACCCTCCACGGCAAGGCCCCCGCCGGGGTGGCCGCCGCGGCCCGCGCGCGGGGCGTCCCGGTGGTCGCGGTCTGCGGCCGGGTCTCCCTGCCGGAGGAGACCCTCCGGTCGGCGGGCTTCCGCCGCGTCTACGCCCTGACGGACCTGGAACCGGACCCGTCCCGCTGCATGACCCTCGCCGGCCCCCTGCTGGAACGCCTGGCCGGACGGATCGCGACGGACGGCCTGGACGTGTCGGCGTAGCCGCTGTCCGCGCGGCCCCGCGGCTCCCGCGGCCCCTCGGTCTCCGCCGGGCTGCGCGCGATGGGCTAGCGGAGCCGTTGTCCGGGTCCTGAGGTCCGGTGGGTCTCGTGGTTCTGCCGGGGCGCGCGGCGGGTGGCCTGGACGCGTCCCCGTGGCGGAGCCACCGCCCGGCCCCTCGGCTCCCGCGCGCCCCGTGGCCTCTGCCGGAAATCCCGGCCTCCCGGCCTCCCGGCCTCCCGGCCTCCCGGCCTCCCGGCCTCCCGGCCTCCCGGCCTCCCGGCCTCCCGGCCAGGCGTACACCCAGCCCGTCCGGCGCCTGAGGACAAAAACGGGAAGGGGCGGGGCGGGGAGGAAAACCGCCCCACCACGCCCCCACCCACAAACCCCCCGAAACCCTGAGGGCCCCCGAACGAAACGTTCGGGGGCCCTCAGGGTCGTACAGGAAACCGCTACGGCAGCTGCGCCGCCCGCGCCTCCCGCCGGTTGTCACGGAACGTGTTCACCCGGCGCGCCGTCGCGAACAGCGGGATCACCGCCCCCAGGACGACCTGGAGCGCGCAGCCCGTCTGGAGCAGGAGCTCGCCGCCGGGGGCGTCGAAGGCCCAGGCCGCCAGCAGGCCCATGCTCAGCACGATCCAGCTCAGCATCGCCACCGCGAGGCGACCCCGCGGCTTCGGGTACTCGACCCGGCTGACCATCAGCCACGCCACACCCACGATCGCCAGCAGCGTCGGGATGAACGGCAGCTCCAGCAGCACGATCGAGACGACCGTCAGCGCGCCGAAGGGGCTCGGCATCCCCTGGAAGATGCCGTCGCGCAGCTGGACGCACGAGAAGCGCGCCAGCCGCAGCACCACCGCCAGCAGCACCACGACCGCGGCCACGGCCGAGACCCGCTGGTGCGCGTCGTCGGCCACCATGCCCCAGACGACCACGAAGTACGCCGGCGCCAGACCGAAGCTGATGAGGTCCGAGAGGTTGTCGAGCTCCGCGCCCATCGCCGAGCTGCGCAGCTTGCGCGCCACGAGCCCGTCGAAGAGGTCGAAGATCGACGCGAGCAGCATCAGTATCACGGCGGTGGCCGCGCTGTGGCGGGCCATGCCGCCGTCCTCGTTGCCCGTCAGGTGCGGGATGAGGACGCCGGTGGTGGTGAAGTACACCGCCATGAAGCCGCAGATCGCGTTGCCCAGGGTGAGGGTGTCCGCTATCGACAGCCGGGTGGACAGCGGAATGTCCTCCCCGTCCTCGGCCTCGGGCACCCAGGAGGCCTGTGTGTCCTGATCAATCACGGTCAAGGCGTGTCACCCCTGCCATGGTGGGCTGGCCGACCTCGACGGCGACCTCGACCCCGGCCGGGAGGTAGACGTCGACGCGCGAACCGAAGCGGATCAGACCGATCCGCTCGCCCTGCTCCACCTTCGTGCCCTGCGGCACGTAAGGAACGATGCGGCGGGCGACGGCGCCGGCGATCTGCACCATCTCGATGTCACCGAGCTCGGTGTCGAAGTGCCAGACGACGCGCTCGTTGTTCTCGCTCTCCTTGTTGAACGCCGGGACGAACCCACCGGGGATGTGCTCGACCGAGGTCACCGTGCCGGCCAGGGGCGCGCGGTTGACGTGGACGTTCAGCGGGCTCATGAAGATCGCGACGCGGGTGCGCCCGTCCTTCCACGGCATGATGCTCTGCACCACACCGTCGGCGGGGGAGATGACCCGGCCCTGGGTGATCTCACGATCGGGGTCGCGGAAAAACCACAGCATGCCCGCCGCGAGCGCGGTGGTGGGCACGGCCAGCGCCGCCCAGCGACCGGAGCGCCGGGCGCGGGTGAGGCTGACCGCCGCCGTGGCGACGGTCGGCAGGAGCCACGGCGATGCTCCGCGCGCGAGGCGGACGCGGCCGCGAGGTGCAGAGGAAGAGCTGTGGGGCATGGGTGACCTTCGTAGCGGAGGGTGCCGCGTAACGATTGGGGGACGGCGGCTTTCCGGGGATGGTATCGGTTGCGGGCGGCAACTGGCCAAGCGCCAGGGCCAGTAGATGGCCGAAGTCCGATGACTGGGTGTGATCTTCTTCTCGGTCAAATCACCCCTAATCCGATCAATTAACCCGGGAGTCGGTACTCCTCGAGTAGCCGACGCCCGATGATCATTTTCTGGATCTCGGCCGTACCCTCCCCGATGAGCAGCATCGGCGCCTCCCGGTAGAGGCGCTCGATCTCGTACTCCTTGGAGAAGCCGTAGCCACCATGGATACGGAAGGCGTCCTCCACCACTTCCTTGCAGTACTCGGACGCCAGGTACTTGGCCATTCCGGCCTCGAGGTCGTTGCGCTGCCCCGAGTCCTTCTTGCGTGCTGCGTTCACCATCATCGCATGCGCCGCTTCGACCTTTGTCCCCATTTCGGCCAGTTTGAATTGAATGGCCTGATGTTGAGCGATGGGTTTTCCGAAGGTCTGCCGCTGCTGCGCGTAGGAAACACCGAGTTCGAACGCACGCTGTGCGACACCGCAACCACGTGCGGCGACATTGACGCGGCCGACCTCGACGCCGTCCATCATCTGGTAAAAGCCCCGGCCGGTGGCGCCGCCGAGCACCCGGTCCGCCGGCACCCGCAGCCCATCCATGATCAATTCGGTGGTGTCGACGCCCTTGTAACCCATTTTGTCGATCTTCCCCGGGATGGTCAGACCCGGTTTGACCTGGCCGAAGCCCGGCTCCTTCTCGACGAGGAAGGTGGTCATCGACTTGTGCGGGGCGGTCCCCTCGGGGTGCCCCTCGTCCGTCCGGCAGAGCACGGCCACGAGGTTGGACGAGCCGCCGTTGGTCAGCCACATCTTCTGGCCGTTCAGGACGTACTCCTCGCCGTCCCGCACGCCCTTCGATGTGATAGCCGACACATCCGAGCCCAGCCCCGGCTCGGACATCGAGAACGCGCCCCGGACCTCGCCGGTCGCCATCCTCGGCAGGAAGTGGTCCCGCTGCTCCTGGGTGCCGTGCTGCTTGAGCATGTACGCGACGATGAAGTGCGTATTGACGATTCCCGACACGCTCATCCAGCCGCGGGCTATCTCCTCCACACAGAGCGCGTATGTGAGAAGGGACTCACCCAGCCCGCCGTACTCCTCCGGGATCATCAGCCCGAAAAGCCCGAGTTCCTTCAGGCCCTCGACGATCCGGGTGGGGTACTCGTCGCGGTGCTCCAGCTCCGTGGCGACCGGGATGATCTCTTTGTCGACGAATTCGCGGACCGTCGCGAGGATTTCCCGCTGGATGTCCGTCAGGCCCTCGGTCTGCGCCAGGCGTCCCATCTCACTTCTCCCGGATGATCGGCTCGGGGCGGCCGGGCTGCTCTCCGCCGCGCTCCTCGATGTACGTGGCGGTGGGCACCATCACCTTGCGCCGGAAGACGCAGACGACCGTGCCGTCCTGCTTGTAGCCCTTGGTCTCGACGTACACGACCCCGCGGTCGCTCTTCGACCGGGACGGGGTCTTGCCCAGCACCGTCGTCTCGCCGTAGATCGTGTCGCCGTGGAAGGTCGGCGCGATGTGCTTGAGCGACTCGACCTCCAGATTCGCTATCGCCTTGCCCGAGACGTCCGGTACCGACATTCCCAGCAGCAGCGAGTAGACGTAGTTCCCCACCACGACGTTCCTGCCGAAATCGGTGGTCTTCTCCGCGTAGTTGCCGTCCAGGTGCAACGGGTGGTGATTCATGGTGAGCAGGCAGAAAAGGTGGTCGTCGTACTCGGTGACCGTCTTTCCGGGCCAGTGCTTGTACACGTCGCCCACGGTGAACTCTTCGTAGGTGCGGCCGAACTGCATGGTGCTCAGGCCTCCGGGATCTCGAAGACGGACTTGCGTACCATGCCCGCCGCCCGGCCCTTGCCGGCGATGACCAGGGCCATCTTCCGGCTCGCCTCGTCGATCATCTCGTCGCCGAGCATCGCCGAGCCCTTCCTGCCGCCGGCCTCGGAGGTGCACCAGTCGTACGCGTCCAGGATCAGCTCGGCGTGGTCGTAGTCCTCCTGCGAGGGCGAGAAGACCTCGTTGGCCGCCTCGACCTGGCCGGGGTGCAGCACCCACTTGCCGTCGAAGCCCAGCGCGGCGGCCCGGCCCGCGACCTCGCGGTAGCCGTCCACGTTCCTGATCTGGAGGTACGGACCGTCGATCGCCTGGAGGTCGTTGGCCCGCGCCGCCATCAGGATGCGCATCAGGATGTAGTGGTAGGCGTCCGCCGGGTAGCCGGGCGGCTGCTCGCCGACGACCAGGGACTTCATGTTGATCGACGCCATGAAGTCGGCCGGCCCGAAGATGATCGTCTCCAGCCGGGGCGACGCGGTGGCGATGTCGTCCACGTTGATCAGGCCCTTGGCGTTCTCGATCTGCGCCTCGATGCCGATCCGCCCGACCTCGAAGCCCATGGCCTTCTCGATCTGCGTGAGCAGCAGGTCCAGGGCGACGACCTGCTGGGCGTCCTGCACCTTCGGCAGCATGATGCAGTCCAGGTTCTGGCCCGCGCCCTCCACGACCGTGATGACGTCCTGGTACGTCCAGTGCGTCGTCCAGTCGTTGACCCGCACGACCCGGGTCTTGCCCGTCCAGTCGCCGGTGTTCAGCGCCTCGACGACGGTGTGCCGGGCGCCTTCCTTGGCCAGCGGCGCGCACGCGTCCTCCAGGTCGAGGAAGACCTGGTCGGCGGGGAGGCCCTGGGCCTTCTCCAGGAAGCGGGGGTTGCTGCCGGGGACGGCGAGGCAGGAGCGGCGCGGCCGCAGACGGTTGACAGGCGAAGTCATGCGGGGACCTCCAGTGGGTCGAGGTGGTTCGCTTTCCGGATCTCGTCGACGATACGGCCGATGATCTCCGTGATACCGAAGTCCTTGGGGGTGAAAACGGCCGCGACGCCGGCCGACCGCAGAGCGGCGGCGTCCGCGGACGGGATGATGCCACCGACGATCACGGGCACCTCCTCCGCCCCGGTGCTCCGCAGCCGGGTCAGGACGTCCGGCACCAGCTCGGCGTGCGAGCCGGAGAGGATGGACAGGCCGACGCAGTGCACGTCCTCGGCGACGGCCGCGGAGACGATCTGCTCGGGGGTCAGCCGGATGCCCTGGTAGACGACCTCGAAGCCGGCGTCCCGGGCGCGTACGGCGATCTGCTCGGCGCCGTTGGAGTGGCCGTCCAGGCCCGGCTTGCCGACCAGCAGGCGGAGCCTGCCGCCGCCCAGGTCCCGCGCGGTCCGGGCGACCTTCGCGCGGACGGCCGCGAGCGGGGTGCCCGCCTCCGCCGTGACGGCCACGGGGGCGCTGCTGACGCCCGTGGGGGCGCGGAACTCGCCGAAGACGTCCCGCAGCGCCCATGACCACTCGCCGGTCGTCACACCGGCGCGTACGCACTCCAGGGTGGCGGCCATCAGGTTGTCCGAGCCGGCGGCCGTCTTCTTGAGCACCGACAGGGCCTCCTGGGCGCGGCCCTCGTCGCGGTCGTCGCGCCAGCGGTGCAGCGCCGCGACCACCCGGGCCTCGTTGGCCGGGTCCACCGTCATGATCGCGGTGTCGAGGTCGGCGGTGAGCGGACTGGTCTCGGTCGACTCGTAGCAGTTGACCCCGACGATCTTCTCCTCGCCGCTCTCGATCCGGGCCCGCCGCTCGGCGTGCGAGGAGACCAGCTGCGACTTGAGGTAGCCGGACTCGACGGCCGCCATCGCGCCGCCCATCGCCTGGATCCGCTCGATCTCGGCGAGGCACTCGTCGACCAGCGCGCCCACCTTGCCCTCGATCACGTGCGACCCGGCGAAGATGTCCTCGTACTCCAGCAGGTCGCTCTCGTGGGCGAGGACCTGCTGGATGCGCAGTGACCACTGCTGGTCCCAGGGCCGGGGCAGCCCCAGCGCCTCGTTCCAGGCGGGGAGCTGCACGGCGCGGGCGCGGGCGTCCTTGGAGAGGGTGACGGCCAGCATCTCCAGGACGATCCGCTGGACGTTGTTCTCCGGCTGGGCCTCGGTCAGGCCCAGGGAGTTGACCTGGACGCCGTAGCGGAAGCGGCGCTGCCGGGGGTCCTCGATGCCGTAGCGCTCGCGGGTGACGTGCTCCCAGATGCGGCCGAAGGCGCGCATCTTGCACATCTCCTCGATGAAGCGGACGCCCGCGTTGACGAAGAAGGAGATCCGGGCGACGACGTCGCCGAACCTCTCCTCCGGCACCTGCCCGGAGGCCCGCACCGCGTCCAGCACGGCGATGGCCGTGGACATCGCGTACGAGATCTCCTGGACGGGCGTGGCGCCCGCCTCCTGGAGGTGGTAGCTACAGATGTTGATCGGGTTCCACTTGGGGATGTGCGCCACCGTGTACGTGATCATGTCGGTGGTCAGCCGCAGGGACGGCCCCGGCGGGAAGACGTGCGTCCCGCGCGAGAGGTACTCCTTGACGATGTCGTTCTGCGTCGTCCCGGCCAGCCGGCCGATGTCGGCGCCCTGCTCCTCCGCGACCACCTGGTACATGGCCAGCAGCCACATGGCGGTGGCGTTGATGGTCATGGAGGTGTTCATGCGGTCCAGCGGGATGTCCTGGAACAGCCGCCGCATGTCACCGAGATGGGCGACCGGGACCCCGACCCGGCCCACCTCGCCGCGGGCGAGGATGTGGTCCGGGTCGTAGCCGGTCTGCGTCGGGAGGTCGAAGGCGACCGAGAGGCCGGTCTGGCCCTTGGCGAGGTTGCGGCGGTAGAGCTCGTTGGACGCCTCGGCGGTGGAGTGGCCGGCGTACGTCCGCATGAGCCAGGGCCGGTCCTTGTGGCGGTCGGTCATAACCCGTTTCTCACACGTTCCGGAAGCGGTTGATGGCGTCGATGTGCCGTGCCCGCATCTCCTCGTCGCGGACCCCCATCCCCTCCTCGGGGGCGAGGGCGAGGACGCCGACCTTGCCCTGGTGGAGGTTGCGGTGCACGTCGTAGGCGGCCTGGCCGGTGTCCTCCAGGCGGTACGTCTTGGACAGCGTGGGGTGGATCTTTCCCTTGGCGATCAGGCGGTTGGCCTCCCACGCCTCGCGGTAGTTGGCGAAGTGCGAGCCGACGATCTTCTTCAGGGACATCCACAGGTAGCGGTTGTCGTACTCGTGGTTGTAGCCGGAGGTCGAGGCGCAGGTGACGATCGTGCCGCCCTTGCGGGTGACGTAGACCGAGGCGCCGAAGGTCTCGCGGCCCGGGTGCTCGAAGACGATGTCGACGTCCTCGCCTCCGGTGAGTTCGCGGATGCGCTTGCCGAAGCGCTTCCACTCGCGGGGGTCCTGCTCGTGCTCGTTCTTCCAGAACCTGTAGTCCTCGGCGGAGCGGTCGATGATCGCCTCGGCGCCCATCCGCCGGCAGATCTCCGCCTTCTTGTCGCTGGAGACGACGCAGATGGGGTTGGCGCCGCCGGCGAGCGCGAACTGGGTGGCGTACGAGCCGAGTCCGCCGCTCGCGCCCCAGATGAGGACGTTGTCGCCCTGCTTCATGCCGGCGCCGTTGCGGGAGACGAGCTGGCGGTAGGCGGTGGAGTTGACCAGCCCCGGCGCCGCCGCCTCCTCCCAGCTCAAGTGGCGCGGCTTGGGCATCAGCTGGTTGGACTTCACCAGCGCGATCTCCGCCAGGCCGCCGAAGTTGGTCTCGAAGCCCCAGATGCGCTGCTCGGGGTCGAGCATCGTGTCGTCGTGGCCGTCGGCCGACTCCAGCTCCACGGACAGGCAGTGCGCGACGACCTCGTCGCCCGGCTTCCAGGCGTTGACGCCGGGGCCGGTGCGCAGCACGACGCCCGCGAGGTCGGAGCCGATGACGTGGTACGGCAGGTCGTGCCGCCTGGCCAGCGGGGAGAGTTTGCCGTAGCGCTCCAGGAAGGCGAAGGTCGACAGCGGCTCGAAGATCGAGGTCCAGACGGAGTTGTAGTTCACCGAGCTGGCCATGACGGCCACGAGCGCCTCACCGGGCCCGAGTTCGGGCACCGGCACCTCCTCGACGTGCAGCGACTTGCGTGGGTCCTTCTCGCGGGTGGTCAGGCCCTCGAACATGCCGGCCTCGTCCTTGTGCACGGTCACCGCGCGGTAGGACTCGGGGACGGTCAGGGCTGCGAAGTCCTCGGGCGTGGTGTCCGGCGAGAGGATCGCGTCGAGTATCTGGTTCACGGTATTGCCTCCGGCGAAGCACGTCGGGAAACGGCTTGAGGGAACGTCGGGGGTGGTGCGGAAGGTGGAACAGAGGCGGTGCCGTCGGTTCGGCGGTGGTGCGAAGAGCTGTGCCTGGCGCGGGTGGCGCCGGGGTGAGCGCCCAGCGGTGGCTGGGGAGGGGCCTGTGACGCAGGCGTCCGGGCGCACGGCGTACGGATGAGGTACTTGTGGGGACAGCCGGCGCACGACATTTGGGTCTGCGCGCCGGCCGCCCGGACACCCACAACGTATGGCACCGCGTGCCATGCGACAAGACACTGGGTGCCAACAATTTCTCTCAGATGTCATCCGGGTGGCACGTATGAGCAACGCGCGGGCCATGCGCGAACGGGGCGGGAACGACAAAAGCCGCCCCTGGGGGCGGCTCTTGTCCGTCTATATCGGTATGTGTCAGCTCTTCTTGAGCACCTTCTCGATGGCGCGCATGACCTCGCCCAGCGGCGCGTCCGTGCGGGCCACCGTCACCAGCACCTCGCCCTCCGCCCGCGCCGACACGGCCGGGGAGTCCTCCTGCGCGCTCCGGCCGACGCCGATGCCCGCGCCGAAGGTGTCCCGCACGATCGCGAAGGCGTGGTCGAGCTGGGTCTCCACGTCACCCACGCCGCCACCGCGCAGCCAGCGCCGCAGCACGTGGTTGTGCGCCGTGACGACCGCGGAGGCGGCGACCTCGGCCAGCAGCGGGTCGTCGTCGCCGACATGGTGGGCGGTCTCGTCGAAGTGGCCGAGGAGGTAGCGGGTGAACAGGCGCTCGTAGCGCGCCACGGAGGCGATCTCCCGCTCGCGCAGGGCGGGCACCTCCCGGGTCAGGCGGTAGCGCTCGACGGAGACCGCGGGGGAGGCCGCGTACATCCGCATGACCTCCTTGATCCCGCGGCAGACCGTGTCGAGCGGGTTCTCGTGGGCGGGGGCCGCGTCGAGGACGCCGGCCGCGCGCACGAGGGTGTCGTCGTGGTCGGGGAAGATGGCCTCTTCCTTGGAGCGGAAGTGCCGGAAGAAGGTCCGCCGGGCGACCCCGGCCGCGGCCGCGATCTCGTCGACGGTCGTCGCCTCGTAGCCCTTCGTCGCGAACAACTCCATCGCGGCCGCGGCGAGTTTGCGGCGCATGGAGAGCCGCTGGGCGGCGGCGCGGCGGCTGCCTGCGCTCTCGGTGCCGACGTGCGGCTCCCGGGGTTCTTCGACGGCCGTGCGGGTGGGCCGGGCGGCCTTGGCGGGCTGGGACATGTGGGGAACGTAACACGCGTCCGCGCGGGCGCGCCGGGGCGGACCTCCCCCGGCCGGCGCGGGGAGGTGTCCCCGCGCCGGTTCCAGCAGTCCGCCCCAGCCCGGCTCGCCGTCAGGCCTTCGCATACTCGCGGAAGCCGCGGCCCGTCTTGCGGCCCAGGCAGCCCGCCGCCACCAGGTGCTCCAGCAGCGGCGCCGGCGCGAGCCCCGGGTCGCGGAACTCCCGGTGCAGGACCTTCTCGATGGCGAGCGAGACATCGAGCCCCACCACGTCCAGGAGCTCGAACGGGCCCATCGGATAGCCGCCGCCGAGCTTCATCGCCGCGTCGATGTCGTCGGGCGACGCGTAGTGCTCCTGCACCATCTTGACCGCGTTGTTCAGGTACGGGAACAGCAGCGCGTTGACGATGAAGCCGGCCCGGTCCCCGCAGTCCACGGGGTGCTTGCGGACCCGGGCGCACACCGTGCGGGCCGTGGCGTGCACGTCGTCGGAGGTGAGGACCGTACGGACCAGCTCGACGAGCTTCATCGCGGGTGCCGGGTTGAAGAAGTGCATCCCGATCACGTCGGCCGGCCGCGAGGTGGCGCGGGCGCAGGCGATGACGGGCAGCGAGGAGGTGGTGGTCGCCAGCACCGCGCCCGGCTTGCAGACCTTGTCGAGCGCGGCGAACAGCTGCTGCTTGACCGCCAGGTCCTCCGCCACCGCCTCGACGGCCAGGTCCACCTCCGCCAGCGCGTCGAGCGAGTCCGCCGGGGTGATCGCGGCGAGCGCGCCCTCCCGCTCCACGGCCGTGAGCCGGCCCTTCTCCACCGACCGGGCCAGGGACTTCGCCACCTTCGCCTTCGCCGCCCCGGCCTTCTCGGCCGTACGGGCCGCGAGCACGACCCCGTACCCCGCCTTCGCGAAGACCTCGGCGATGCCCGCGGCCATCGTCCCCGAGCCGACGACGCCGACCGAGCGCACCTCGCGCCCGGCCGCGCTCCGGGCGGCGCCGTCCGCCGGCGCGCCCGGGGTCCGCGCGTCGGCCACGACGACCGCCGAGTCCGGCCCGTCGTAGGTGTAGAACCCCCGGCCCGCCTTGCGGCCGGTCAGCCCGGCCTCGGCGAGCTGGGCGAGGACCGGCGCGGGCGCGTGCAGCCGGTCGTGCGAGGCCGCGTACATCGCCTCCAGGACCGTACGGGCGGTGTCGATCCCGATCAGGTCGAGCAGGGCGAGCGGGCCCATCGGCAGACCGCAGCCCAGCCGCATCGCCGCGTCGATGTCCTCGCGGGTGGCATAGCGCGACTCGTACATCGCGGCGGCCTGGTTGAGGTAGCCGAACAGCAGCCCGTCGGCGACGAACCCGGGCCGGTCCCCGACCGCCACCGGCACCTTGCCGAGCTCGCGGGCGAGCGCGGTGACGGCCGCGACGGCCGCCGGCGCGGTGAGCACCGAGGAGACGACCTCCACCAGCTTCATCGCCGGCGCGGGGTTGAAGAAGTGCAGGCCGAGCACCCGCTCGGGGCGGGCGGAGTCGGCGGCGAGCCGGGTGACGGACAGCGCGTTGGTGCCGGTCGCCAGGATCGTGCCGGGCCGCACCACCGCGTCCAGGGCGGTGAACACCTCGTGCTTGAGCGCGTAGTCCTCCGGCACCACCTCGATCACCAGGTCGGCGTCGGCGGCCTCGCGCAGCTCGCGGGAGGTGCGGAAGCGGGCCAGCGCCGCCTGCCGCTCCTGCTCGGTGATCCGCTCGCGCCGGACCGCGCGGGCGGTCGTGACCTCCAGCGCCCGGACGGCGCGCGCGGCGGCCGCCCCGGAGACGTCGATGCCGATGACCTTGCGGCCGGAGCAGGCGAGCACACCGGCGATGCCGGTGCCCATGGTGCCGAGGCCGACCACCGCGACGGTGCGGATGGCCTGTGCCCCAGGAGCGTCGGGAGCGGCGGGGGCGGTCGGGAGCGGGGAGGGCGGAGGGGTGGACGGACGGTCCATCGCAAGACTCCAGAAGGTGTTCCCCGTGCGCGGGGGATGCGTCGGTTGGGTGCCGGTCGGGTGAGCGGTCACCGGCGGACCGCGCCGACCGTGGGATTTCCGGGTACGGGTAAGGAGCGCCCACGGAAAGGAAGTTGTGCGGCGGCGGGCCTGTCCCGGGCCCTGCCGTGAAGAGATGCCGAACCGACGAACCGACGTCGAGGTCGGAGCGATGGGCGGCTGCGTCACCAGGCCGCCCGAGCGGGGGTACCGCTCTTGCCGGGAGATTAACTCACGGGTAACCAAGAGCGCCAGGGGGCGGGTGCGCGACTTACGATGTGGTCCAGGCCACTCGGGGAGGAGAGCGGGCAATGGAAGAGGAATTTCGCGCGCTGTTGAAGCGCGTACGGGCCGAACTGGTCAGCCCCACCGAGTTCGCGGCCTTCGAGGGGCTGCTCGCCCTCGTCCGCGGGGGCGACCGCGGCGCCCGCGCCGAGGGCCGCGCCCGGCGGCGCGACGAGCTCGCCGCGCTGCTCGTGGCCTCCGAACAGCCGCTGTGGGCGCGGGAGATCGCCGCCTTCGCACTCGGCGCGGAAGGGGACCGGCGCGCCTTCGAGACCCTCGTCCTCCTCCTCAACTACCGCGAACCGGTGCGCTGCGCGACCGCCGCCGCGGTCCTCGCCCGCCTCGGCGACCCCCGCACGGCCCGCGCGGCGGCCGCCCTCGCCACGAACCCGCTGCGCACGGCCTACGCCCTGCACCCCGTCCGGCTGCTGACCGAGCTGCGCGCCCCCGAGTCCGTGCCGGCCCTGGTCGCCACCCTGGAGCGGCTCCTCGCGGCGCGCGACCACTGCTGGCCGGTGGCGCGGGCGTGCGTGGAGGGGCTGGGGGCGCTGGGGGACCGGCGGGCGGAGGACGTGCTCGTCGCCGCGCGGCGGCACGACCGGTTACGGGTGGCCGCGCACGAGGCGCTGGCGAGGCTGGGCTAGCCGGTCCTCCCCTGCCGGGCGGGCCGGCCCTCCGGCCCGCCCGGCAGGGGAGGGCACCACGCTCGTACAGCTCCATTCGAGCCGGGAACTCATGTTCCCGAAAGGCGCTCCGCCCCGGATTTGGGCGGCCGTGACGATGGTGGTTGGCTGGGGCGCACAGGCAGAAACGCCAAGCACGACGTCCGGGAGGACAAGCCATGGGCCAGGTCGAGGCCACCACGGAGCGGATCATCGCGGCGGACCCGGAGGAGGTGTTCGACGCGCTGGCGGACTACACCGGCACCCGGGCCAAGCTGCTGCCCGAGCACTTCAGCGAGTACGAGGTGCGCAAGGGCGGCGACGGCGAGGGCACCCAGGTGCACTGGAAGCTCCAGGCCACCAGCAAGCGGGTCCGCGACTGTCTGCTGGAGGTCACGGAGCCGACCACCGGACAGCTGGTCGAGAAGGACCTCAACTCCTCCATGGTCACCACCTGGACCGTCACCCCCGCCGGCGAGGGCAAGGCCCGCGTCGTGGTCTCCACCGTCTGGAACGGCGCGACCGGCATCGGCGGCTTCTTCGAGCGGACCTTCGCGCCCAAGGGTCTCGGCCGCATCTACGACGCCCTGCTGGTGAACCTCGCCGCGGAGACGGAGAAGGGCGCGGGCAAGTAGCGGACGCGGGGCGGCCCGGGTGGCGGGGCGGAAACAGTGACCTAGGAGCTTCACCGTTTCGAGTGGTTTCCCCCGCGCCGAGGCGGGGTGCCGTATGCCTCCCACCGGCGAAAAGCCGCACAGGGGACACTCTCCGGGCAATCGTCGCGCTTGCTAGCCGTTGTCGCGAAATGCGAGAAAAGGGCGGCGACGCAGGCGCGACGAGGGGAGCGGTCCGTGGGAGGGACCACATTCGGGACCACCTTGGTACAGAGCGGCGGGCCACCCGTGCCGTACGGCGAGGGGCCGCCCCCGGGCGCCTCCGGCGCCTTCCCCGCGCCCGTGGCCGAGCCGGCCCCGGCCCCCCGGGAGCCCCGGCTCGGCCCCGCGCGGGTGCGGCTCGTCTTCGGCGGCCTGCTGCTCGCACTGCTCCTCGCGGCGCTGGACCAGACCATCGTCGCCACCGCCCTGCCGAAGATCGTCGGGGAGCTGCACGGACTCGACCGGATGTCCTGGGCGGTGACGGCCTATCTGCTCAGCTCCACGGCCGTCCTGCCGGTCTACGGCAAGCTGGGCGACCTCCTCGGCCGCAAGGGCCTCTTCCTCTCCGCGATCGTCATCTTCGTCGCCGGCTCCGCGCTGGCCGGCCGCGCCCCGACCATGGACCAGCTCATCGTCTACCGCGCGGTCCAGGGCGTCGGCGGCGGCGGGCTGATCATCGGCGTCCAGGCGATCGTCGCCGACCTCGTGCCGCCCCGGGGACGCGGCCGCTTCATGGGCGTCATCGCCGCCGCCTTCGGCCTCGCCTCGGTCGCGGGCCCCCTGCTCGGCGGCTTCTTCACCGACCACGCCTCCTGGCGCTGGTGCTTCTACCTCAACATCCCGGTCGGCCTCCTCACCTTCGTGGTGGTCGCCCTCGGCCTCCGGCTGCCGAAGCCCGCCCGCCGGGGGCGCTTCGACCTCCTCGGCGCGCTGCTCCTGATGGCCTTCTCGACCTTCCTGGTGCTGCTCACCACCTGGGGCGGCACCGAGTACGAGTGGCGGTCGCGCGTCGTCCTGGGCCTCGCCGCGGGGGCGCTCGGCACGGCGCTGCTCTTCCTCGTCGTCGAGAACCTCGTCCGGGAACCGATCATCCCCCCGCACCTCTTCCGCGACCGGACCTTCACCGTCTGCGCGCTCGCGGGCGCGGCGGTCGGGGTCGCGCTCTTCGCCGCCGCCAGCTATCTGCCGACCTTCCTCCAGATGGTCGACGGCGCCGACGCCACCGAGTCGGGGCTGCTGATGCTGCCCCTGATGGGCGGCATCGTCCTCGCGTCCATGGTCACCGGCCAGCTCATCAGCCGCACCGACCGCTACCGCCCCTTCCCCGTCATCGGCACCGCCGTCGCCGCCGTGGGCATGTACCTGCTCTCGCACCTCGACGCCCACACCGAACGGGCCGTCTACAGCGCCTGGATGGGCATCCTCGGCATCGGCATCGGGCTCGCCCTGCCGGTCCTCGTCCTCGCGGTGCAGAACTCCGTCCACCCCGCCGACCTCGGCACCGCCACCAGCGCCAACAACTACTTCCGGCAGATCGGCGGCTCGGTCGGCGCGGCCGTCTTCGGCACCCTCTTCGCCCGCCGTCTCACCGAGCGCCTCGGTGAGGAACTGCCCCACCGGCCCGGCCTGCCCTCGTTCGACTCCCTCACCCCGCAGCTGGTCAACGCCCTGCCCCCCGCCCTGCGCGAGGGCTACGTCCGGGCGTACGCCGACGCCATGCCGCGGATCTTCCTCTACCTCGTCCCGGTGCTCGTCCTCGGCTTTCTGTTCGCCCTCCTGCTGAAAGAGAAGACCGTGGTGTCCCAGAACGCTTCCGAAGCCCCCGTCATCCCCGCCGCCCGCCCGGCCCCGCCGGACAGCGAACCGGTGCACTTCGCGGCGGGCATCCCCGTCACCGGCACCGTCCAGCACCCCGACGGCACCATCGTGCCGCGGGCCGCCCTCACCCTCATCGACGTCGGCGGCCGCCAGGTCGGGCGCGGGGCGAGCGGCGAGGACGGGCGCTACGCGCTCAGCACGCCGGGCACCGGCTCGTACGTCCTCATCGCCGCCGCGGGCGGCCACCAGCCGCAGGCCGTCACGGTCACCGTCGCCGAACGGCCCGTGGAGCTCGACGTCGTCCTCGGCGGGGCCGGACGTCTGGCCGGGACCGTCCTCACGCCCGAGGGCACCCCCGTGCGCGACGCCCTGGTCACCCTGACCAATGTGCACGGCGAGGTCGTCTCCTCCACCCGCACCGGCCGCGAAGGCGCCTATGTGATCTCCGAGTTGGTCGCGGGCGAGTACACGCTCGCGGCCAGCGCCCCCGCCTTCCGGCCCGCGGCGCTGCCGGTGACCGTCCAGGCCTGCCGCGAGACCCGCCAGGACATCGAGCTCGCGGGCGGCGCGGTGCTGCGGGGTGTCGTACGGGCCGGCGGCGGGCGCGTCGTCGAGGATGCCCGCGTCACCCTCCTGGACGCCGCCGGCAATGTCGTGGACTCCACCACCACCGGCTCCGAGGGCGCCTTCCGGTTCGTGGACCTCTCGGCCGGCGAGTACACCGTCATCGCCGCCGGATATCCGCCCGTCGCCACGGTGTTGCAGGTCGCGGGCGGCGGCCGCACCGAGCGGGACCTCCAGCTCGGCCATTCCGATTAGTCTCCGGCGGACGCCGGGGGCGGGCACGGGCCCCGGCATCCGGGGCGGGGCCGCGCGCGCCGGGGAGCCGGGACGCTCCCCGGCGCGCGCCATCTTCGCGAACGGCCCCGCCGCGGACCGCCGGGGCCCTACGGTGGTAGCGGTGGCGCAGATCTTGCGTACGCGGCCCCTTGCGTACGCGTACGAAGGAGCAACCCGCCCATGGACCGTGGTACGCCGGAGCCCTCCTCCGCCCAGCGCCGGGCCGTCCCCGCGCGGATCGCGCTCGCGGTGGCCGTGGTGGACTCCGCCGGCCTGGTGACGCACTGGAGCGCGGGCGCCCACGGGCTGTTCGGGCACCCACGGGAGAGAGCCGTCGGCAGACCGGCGGCCGATCTCATGCCGATCAGCGGCGCCCTCCTGGCCACACCCGGCTACCCCAGCTGCGGCCGGGCCCGCTCCGGGAGCTCCGTCCGGGGCCAGGTCGACGTGCTGTGGTGGGCCTATCCCCTCGTCGGCCCCGGCCCCGAGCGGCTGCTCGTGCTGGCCTCCGACGCCGCCGGGCTCTCCGGCGGCACGCACGACCGGGTCGCGCCCGGCTTCGCCCCGCACGCCGGACTCACCGAGGCCGGCGGCGAGGTCCGGGGCCTCGCCGAGCTGCCCGGCATGGCACCCGCCGTGAGCGCCCGCATCGTCGGCCAGGTCCTCGAACTGGGCTGCCCCGTCCTGGAGATCAGCCGCCGCGAGCGGATCCCCGTCACACCCGACTGGGCCACGCCGCTTCCCCCGGAGACCGTGCCACGGCAGGCGGGGCCGTACGGGAACGCCGGCCCGCCTCCCGCGCCGGCCGCCGTGGCCCAGGCCGCCGCGCCGGCCGCGGCCCCGGCCTCCGGCCCCGCCGCGTGCGGCGTCCTCCTCCTCGACGAAGCCCGCCCGCACCTCCGCCAGGAGGCCCCCGGCGAGCCGCTCCAGGAGGAGACGCGCACAGCCGGCTGCGACACCGTGACTCGTCTGCTGCCCGGCGCCCGGCCCGGCCGGGGCGGCTGGTGCGACACCGTCAGGCTGCCCGGCTCGCGCACCGGGTTCGTCGTCGGCGACGTCCTGGGCCGCGCCCCGGACGCGGAGGTGACGACGGGCCGGCTGCGCACCGCCGTCCAGACGATGGCGGCGCTCGACCTGCCGCCCGGCCGGCTCCTGAGCCGGCTCGACGACCTCGCGCGACGGCTCGGCGCGCACTCCCCGGCCACCTGTCTCTACGCCGTCTACGACCCGATCCGCTCCGAACTGACCCTCGCCAACGCCGGGCACCTCCCGCCCGTCCTCCTCCGCGCGGACGGCGGCGGCACGCTCCTGGAGCCGCCCACGGGCGTGCCCATCGGGGTCGGCGGGGTGGCGTTCGAGACGGTCACGGTGCGGGTGGCGCCCGGTGACCGGCTGGTGCTGTGCACGGACGGCCTGCTGGAGGTGCGCGGCCGGGGGCGCGCGCCGGGGAACACCCGCCTGGCCGCCCTGTGCGAGGCGGCCGTCCACCCCGCCGCCTCCCCGGCCGACGCCTGCGACGCCCTCGCCCGCGCCCTCGGCACGGGCCGCGAGGACGACCTCGGGCTCCTGACGGCACGGCTGGGCGGCATTCCGCCGGAGCACGTCGCCGAATGGCGGCTGGACCCGGCGCCGCGCGAGGTGGGCCGGGCGCGCCGGCTGGTCGCGGAGCGGCTGCGCGCCTGGGGGCTGGCCGAGGCGGTGGAGACCGCGACCGTCCTCGTCAGCGAGATCGTCACCAATGCCGTGCGGCACACCGCGTCGCGCCACCTCGGCCTGCGACTGGTGCGTACGGACACGCTGTTGTGCGAGGTCACCGACGAGGACCACACGCTTCCCGCGCTGCTGGGCAGCGACCTCGGGGAGGAGTTCGGGCGGGGCCTGCGGGTGGTGGGCGGCCTGGCGCGGGAGTGGGGCGCGAGCCACGGCCCCCGGGGCAAGACCGTCTGGTGCGAGCAGTCGCTGCCCCGGGCCGCCGGCGCGGGCCCGCGCCACGCGTGAGCCCCTGCGGTCTCACCCCTCCATGGCGGCGCGGTGGGCCTTGGCCAGCTCGACGTACATCGTGCCGTTGAGCGTGATGCCCTCGCGCTCCTCGTCCGTCAGCTGCCGCCGCACCTTCGCGGGCACCCCGGCGACGAGCGCGCCCGGCGGCACATGCATCCCCTGCGGCACCAGCGCCTGCGCGGCCACCATGGCCCCCGCGCCGATGACCGCGCCGTTGAGCACCGTCGCGCCCATGCCGATGAGGGCGTCGTCCCCGACCGTGCAGCCGTGCAGCACGGCGTTGTGGCCGACCGAGACCCGCTCGCCGACGGTGACGGGGAAGCCCAGGTCGACGTGGACCGAGCAGTTGTCCTGGATGTTGCTGTCCGCGCCGATGACGATCGGCCCGCAGTCGGCCCGCAGCACCGCGCTGTACCAGACGCCGGCGCCCGGGTGCAGGGTCACCTCGCCGACGACCACCGAGGTCGGGGCCGTGAAGGCCTCCGGGTCCACCTTCGGCTCCTTGCCGCCCACCGCCGCGATCAACGCCCGTTCGGCCATTGCTGTCCCCTCGCTCCTGCGTGTACCCGTGGCCGGCGCCGGCCCCGATCGATGACACGTGCACGGGCGGGACGAAGTGGATCCCGCCCCGTGCCGCCCAGCATATGCAGGCCCGGGGAAGCGGAACCGGGAGCCCTGCCCAGGGCCCCCGCGTCAGCCCGCCGCTCCGTCCCCCTCCTCCGTGCGCCGTTGGCGCAGCAACAGCAGTGCGGCCAGCGCCGCCACGCCACAGGCACCCGCCCCGGAGGCGTACGCGAGGTGGGTGCCGTCCAGGAACAGGTTGCCCACTCTGCTCAGCACCTCGGGGCGGATCCGCTCCGGCAGCGCCTCGGCACCGGAGAAGTCCCCGGCCGCGATCTTGTCGACCGCCTCCCGGGGCAGCGGCAGCCCGGCCAGCGCGGAGGACGCCCCGGAGCTCAGGTGGTGCGAGACCAGGGTGCCGGAGACGGCGACGCCGAAGACCGAGCCGACCTGCCGCGAGGTGTAGCCCACGCCGGAGCCGGTGCCGGCCCGCTCCTCGGGCACGGCCCGCAGCAGTGCGGCCGTGACGGGCGGGCCGGCGAAGCCCGCGCCCAGGCCGAGCAGCAGGAACTGCCACCAGTAGTGGGCGAAGCCGTCCTGGTACTCCAGCAGGAGCAGCCCGGTCAGCCCGGCGGCCATGGACACCGCGCCGACGAAGGCGGTGATCCGGACCCCGGCGCGCTCGCCGAGCATGACGCCGAGCACGGAGGTGACGGCGACGGTCACGGTCAGTACGACCGTCCGCACCCCGGCCTGCACCGGGCTCAGCCCGTCGACCTCCTGGAGGGTGAGCATCAGCAGGAACACGGCGCCGAACATCGCCCCGAACACGGTGAAGTTGATGATCGCGCCCGCGCTGACGTGCGGGTGCCGGAAGAACCCCAGCGGCAGCATCGGGTGCTTCTGGCGGGCCTCCCAGAGGACGAAGACGATCAGCGCCACGGCGGCCCCGGCGAAGCAGCCGAGGATGCGCGCCGAGGTCCAGCCGGCCGAGTTGCCCTCGATCAGGGCGTAGGTGAGCAGCCCGATCCCGGCCACGAAGAGCAACTGCCCGCCGAGGTCCATGCCGGTGCGCTGCTCCGGGCGGGCGCGGGGGAGCAGCACGGCGAGGACGGCGACGGCGAGGACGCCGACGGGCAGGTTCACCCAGAACACGCTCTGCCAGCCGTACTGTTCGACGAGGAGGCCGCCGATCAGCGGCCCGGCGGCCAGCGCGAGACCGGCCACGGCGGACTGGACGCCGACCATGCGGCCGCGTGCCTTCTGGTCGGGGAACAGCTGGGTGATGATCACCATCGACACGGGCATCAGGACGGCGCCGGTGACGCCCTGCGCGGCCCGCGCCACGAGGAGCGTCGCCACGCTCCCGGACAGCGCGCACCAGGCCGAGGTGAGGGTGAAGCCCACCAGCGCCCCGATGAACAGCCGCTTGGCGCCGATCCGGTCGGCGAGCGCGCCCGCGCTCAGCAGCAGGCAGGAGAAGGTGAGCAGATAGGAGTCGACGACCCACTGGAGGCCGCGGACGTCCGCGCCGAGGTCGTCCTGGAGGTCGGGCAGCGCCACATTGACGACCGTGGTGTCCAGGAACACCAGGAAGAGGCCGCTGAACAGCGCGAGCAGCAGCAGCGGGCTGACCTTGCCGCCCGCCGCGCCCGCCGTCCCGCTCTCCGACGCGGCCCCGGCGCCGTCCGCCGCGTCGACGACATCAGCCATTCCGCTTCTGCCACCCTTCGAACTCGATCAGATCGTGGGCGCTGAAGACCTCGACGTCGGTCGTGCGGCGCAGCTCGCGCAGCCGCGCCACGTTGGTGAGCCGCTGGGGCAGCACCTCGAACTTCTTCTGGAAGGCACGCAGCCCGGGGGAGCAGTACGGCGGGTTCTCCATCTCGCCGTGGAACATGTACGCGTCGCCCGCGTGCAGCAGCAGCCCCGTCCCGGTGTCGACGGCCACGCCTATGTGCCCCCGGGTGTGCCCGAGCAGCGGGACGAGCAGGATCTCCGGCGGCAGCCCGGCGATCTGCCGCACGCACTCGAAGCCGAACCACTTCTCGCCGTCGGCGAGTTCGTGGACGATCCAGTGGGGTCCGTGCTCCCACTGCGTCGGCCGGTAGCGGGCCCGCTCCAGCTTGGTGCGGGGATCCATGGCGGCGCGGAACTCCGGCCCGTAGACGTGCACCTGGGCCTCGGGGAAGTCGGCCAGCCCGCCGGTGTGGTCGCGGTCCAGGTGGGTCAGCACGATGTGCCGTACGTCCCGGGGGTCGTGCCCGAGCGCGGCCAGCTGGCTGACCGCGGCCTCCTCCGGGCGCAGCACCGGGCGGGAGCGGAGCATGAAGGCGCGCCCCAGCCTGCCCAGCGGGTCGGCGGCGTCCTTCGTGCCGAAGCCGGTGTCGACGAGGACCAGGCCCGCGTCGGTCTCCAGGAGCAGGCAGTGGCACACCAGGTGGCCGGCGCGGAACAGGCTCCCGTGGCCGTTGATGAGCTTCTGCGAAGGTGGTCGGTACGTACCGAAGTTGAGGTGCCGCACACGCATTTCGCTGGTTCCCTTCGTTCGGGGCGCTCGGGTTCCGATGACACAGGATGCTGCCCGCGCGGCCCCGGAGGAACAGGGCCGGTGCGACGGCCGCTTCCGTACCCCGGCCGGGGCGGTCAGCCGTCGCACCGGATCCCGTCCCGCCCGGCCCGGTGCGCCAGCAGCCGGAGGTAGGCCCGGAGCGCCGGGCGGGCCGCGCCGGCCGTCGGCAGCCAGGGGCCGCGGGTGCGGTGCCAGGGCAGCGCCGGCGGGGGGCCGCCGTCGCCCGGCGGCGGGGCGTGGCCCGTCAGGGCGTCGGCGAGGTACGCGCCGGTGGCCACCGACAGGGCCAGGCCGTGGCCGCAGCAGCCGCCCGCGAACCAGGTGCCTGGGCCGATCCGCCCGACCACGGGCAGGTCGTCGCGGGTCATGCCGATCCGTCCGGACCAGCGGTGGGTGATCTCCACGTCCGGGGGCAGCCGTTCGGCGAGCCAGTCCCAGGCGCGCTCGCGCCGGGCCGGGCGGGACGGCGGCGGGCAGTCGGCCGGTCCGCCGCCCATGACCAGCCGGCCGTCCGGGGTCAGCCGGTGGTAGGGGCCCAGCGGGGTCACGTCGATGACCGGCTCCGGGCCCAGGCGCGCGCGCAGCGCGGGCGGCAGCGGCGCGGTCGCGACGGCCCGCACCTCCAGCGGGGCGACCGTGCCGACGGGCAGCCGCAGCGACCGCGCGAAGCCGTTGACGGCGAAGACCACGCACCGGGCGCGCAGGATCCCCGAGGGAAAGGCGAGTTCGCCGCGCCGCACCGCCCGCACCGGGCTGTGGTCGAAGCGGCGCGCGCCGAGCCGGGTCACCTCGGCGGCCAGCGCCGCCGTGAGCGCGGCCGGGTCGAGGGTGGCCGCGACCGGGAAGCGCAGCGCGGCGTGGAAGCGGCCGGGATCCGGGAGGAGTTCGGGGTCGAGGCCCAGCGCGCCGTACGCGGCCGCCCGGCGCCTCAGCGCGGCCGCCGCGCGGGGCGAGCCGGCCACCACGAGCTGGCCGGCCGGGACCAGGCCGCAGTCGGCGCCCAGCTCGCCGGCCAGCCGGACGGCCTCCCGCACCCAGCCGACGCTGGCCTCGTAGGCGCGGCGGGCGGTCTCGTCGCCGAAGCGCCGCCGCGCGACGTCGACGGGCGGGCCGACCCGGGGCCCGAGCAGCCCGGTGCCGCGCCCGCTGGCCCCGGCGCCCGGCCGGTCGGCGTCCACCAGGACGAGGTCCAGTCCCGGCGCCCGGGTGAGCAGACGGTAGGCGGTGGTCAGCCCCGTCAGGCCCGCGCCGACGACCGCCACGTCGGCCGTGACCCGGCCGGCGAGGCGGGCGGCCCCGGGCGTGTCGTCGGGGCGCCACGGCGGCTCCTCCCGGGGCCGTGGCTCAGTTCTCGGCGAACGCATCCCGCCGCTCCCTCGCCGACAGCTCCCGGAACCGCCGGTCGTGCCAGATCAGCGGCTCGCCCTTGCCGTCGCTCACGGAGATGACGCTGCCGACGACGACGCTGTGGTCCCCGTACCGCCGTTCGTCCGCGAGCGCGCACGTCGCCCAGCCCATGGTGCCGGGCAGGACGGGGATGCCGAGCGCCCACTGGAACTCCACCCCGGCGAACTTGCCGGTGCCCGAGCTGCTGGCGAAGGCGGCCGCCAGGGCGGTCTGCTCCGCCCGCAGGAGGTGGATCGCGAAGGCCCGGCGGGTGCGGATCGCCGCCAGGGTGCCGGAGCCCGTGGCGAGGCAGACCAGCATCATGGGCGGGCGGAGCGACAGCGTGGTGACCGAGGACGCGGTGAGCCCCTGGGGCTCGCCGTCGAGGCCGCACGTGGTCACCACGGTCACCCCGGCGGCCAGCTTCCGGTACAGGCTCCGGCAGGCTTCCGTGCCGAGCTCGGGGGCCGCGGCGTACACGCTGTTCACGGCTGCGCCGACTCCGCGAGCTCGGGGTCCGCCACGACCTCCTGCGCCTCGCCGAGCAGCCCCTCCAGGATCTTCAGGATGTTGTCGCGCAGGGCCGCCTCGGCGACGGGGTCCAGGATCGCGGCCAGGGTCGGGATGCCCAGGTCGAACTCCGCGTCGAAGGAGACCAGGGCGCCCGCGCCGTCCGCGCTCACCCCCCAGGTGCCGCGGAACGTCGCGAAGTCGCCGCTGACCTGCTCGAAGGCGATGGCGGAGGCCTCGGGCGAAAAGGTGTCCCGCTCCGTCCACTTCATCAGCCCGTTGCGGAAGTGGACGGTCCACTCCGACAGTACGGAGCCGTCCGGCGACGGCGGGTTCACGACCACGCTCTCCACGGTGGCGGTCATCTCGGGGTAACGGGCGAAGTCGCTGATCCGGGCGTAGGCGTCGGTCGGGGCGAGCGCGGGCGCGAGCACCCTCAGGGTCACGGTGGGCATGGCGGGGAACCTTTCGTCAGGCGCGTTCCGCGACGGCGGTCAGCGATTCGTCGACCACCCGCAGGAACAGCTGGATCTCGTCCTCGGACAGGGATGCCGGAGGGGTGAGGCGGAGCACCTCGGAGGCGTTCAGGGAGTGGTTGACCAGCACGCCGCGGTCCATGAACTCCAGCAGCAGCTCACCGACGAAGCGCTGCGCCACCGGCTCGATGCCGATCAGCAGGCCGCGCCCCCGGACGTCGGCGATCAGGTCCGGGGTCCGCTTGGCGGCGATCTCCCGGACCTCGGTGAGCAGGCGCTCGCCCAGTCGCGCGGCCCGGGCCACGACCCCCTCGTCGCGGATGGTCTCCACCGCGGCCAGGGCCGCCGCGCAGGCGATCGGCGAGGCCCCGAAGGTGGAGGAGTGCAGGATCGGGTCGCGGCCGAACGGGAGGTACGCCGCGGGCCGGGCCACCATGGCCGCGGCCGGCACCACCCCGCCGGACAGCCCCTTGCCGACCAGCAGCATGTCGGGCACGACGCCCTCGCCGGCGCAGCCCCACCAGGTGCCGAGGCGGCCGAGCCCGGTCTGGATCTCGTCCACGATCAGGAAGGCGCCGAACTCGCCGCAGGCGTCGGCGACCGCGCGCAGGTACCCGGGCGGCGGTATCCGCACCCCGCCCTCGCCCTGCACGGGTTCGACGATGACGCAGCCCCGGCCGGGCGTGGCCGCCAGGGCCTCCCGGAGCGCGCCGGCGTCCCCGTAGGGCACCTCGCGGACGCCGGGCAGCAGGGGCTCGAAGAGGTCCTGGTACTTCCGGTTGGCGGTGACGCTCAGCGCGCCGAGGGTCTTCCCGTGGAAGCCGCGCCGGGTGGTGACGACGGCGTTCCGGCCGTGCGCCCGGGCCAGCTTCAGCGCGGCCTCGGTGGCCTCCGCGCCGGAGTTGACGAAGTGGACCATGTCCAGGTCGCCGGGGGTGACGGAGGCCAGCGCGGCCGCGGCGGCCGCGGCCACCGGCTCCAGGAAGACCCGGGTGGCCAGCGGATGGGTGTCGATCTGCTCCTTGACGGCGCGGACCACCCGCGGGTGGCGGTGGCCGAGGATGAAGACGCCGTACCCGCCGAGGTCCAGGTACCGCTTGCCGTCGGCGGCGGTGATCCACGCTCCTTCGGAGTACGTCTCGACGACGGTGCCGAGCAGCCGGGCCAGGGCGGCCTTGCCGGGGCCGAAGTGCCGCTCGTAGCGGAGCCCGGTCAGTTCGGTGACGGTGGGGCCCGGGGCGTCCCCGGAGCCCTCGGCGAGGAGCGCGCTCCCGGTGCCCGCACCGGTGGTCCGGGCCCTCATGCCGCCGTCTCCACGGCCGGCGCCTTCAGCGCGATCCAGTACGCGACGGACTTGTCGAAGGCGGCCAGCAGCGCGTCGTGGGTCACCTCGCCGGCCATGCCGAGCGCCCCGAAGGAGGACTCCAGGCTGGCCGAGGACTGGAAGAGCAGCATCAGGTCCTCGAAGCCGGCGAACCGCCGGCGCAGCGACCGCGGGATGACGTCCTGCATCATCGGCAGCAGCAGCCGGTTCACGGCCTCCGCCGGCATCAGCCGGGGCGGGGGCGGCCGGTGCCCGAAGCGCTCGGCGACCCGGAGGATGCGGTCGATGTGCTCGCCCACCGTCGGTGAGGCGGGGCCGCCGGTGAGCCAGTACTCGCCGGAGGTGACGCCGTCGCGCAGCAGCTTCCCGACGCCCCTGGCCACCAGGTCCTGCGGGATGTGGTCGAAGGGTGAATCGGCGGCGGCGGGCACCACCGGGATCGCGCCCTGCACGCATCCGCCGATCACCTGGTGCATGCCCTGGAAGGCCGCGATCCGGCCGGTGCGCGAGTCGCCGCCGACCACGGAGGGGCGGACGATCGCCGCCTCCAGGCCGCTCTCGCGCACCAGCCGTTCGGCGGCGATCTTGGAGGCGACGTACGCGCCCGGCCCCGAGGCCGTCCGCTCCTCCTCCTGCGGGCGGGCGACGAAGGCGGTGCTGACGTAGTAGAAGGGCGCCCGGGCGGCCTCGGCGAAGCCCAGCATGTGGGCGGTGCCGGTGGTGTTGGCGGCGAACAGGGCCTCCCGCGAGGTGTTCCAGGCCGTACGGGCCCCCGAGTGCAGCACCAGGTCCACCCGGCGTGCCAGATCGTGGAACCCCTCGGCGCCGAGCCCGAGGAAGGGGTCGTCGAGGGTGCCCTGGAGTTCCGTCACCCGGGGGTCGTCGACCGGCGCGCGGTGGCGCAGGGCGATCACCCGGTGGTCCTCGGCGAGCTCCTCCACGAAGGCCCGCCCGAGCACTCCGGTGGCCCCCGTGAGCAGCAGCGTCGGCTTGCTCATTTCCTTGCTCCCTAAACTATTTCCAGCGGGTGGCCCGCGAGGTAGCGGGCCAGGGGCGCGGCCATCTTGGCGCGGGCGGGCGGGTGCAGCCCCAGCCCGTGCACGGCGGCCGCCAGATAACCGATGTCGTCGGAGCTCATGAAGTTCAGGCCGCCGAGCAGCTCCACGGCGCGCGGGACGACCCGCGCCAGGGTGTCCTGGGCGGCGTAGCGCACGTGCAGGGAGTCCACCAGCAGTTCCTGCCCGCACAGCGCGGCCCCGGTCTGCCGGGCCACGTTCTCCACCGCCGCCACGGCGGCCTCCAGTTCGCCCACCAGCCGCACCCGCTCCAGCTCGGGCACCCGTTCGTTGCCGACCAGCCGCTCCACCAGCGCGCTCGCCGCGCCCAGGTAACTGGCCGTCATCAGCAGCTCGAACCAGACGAACCCGGTGGTCTGGATGTCGTCCAGCACCTCGCCCTCGGGCACCTCCGTGCGCACGACGAGGTCGTGCGGCACCAGCACGTCGGTCACGGTGACCTGGTCGCTCTCCGCGCCGGCCAGGGCGAAGCTGCCCCAGAACGGGGACACCGCGAGCCCCGGGCTCTCCGCCGGGATGAGGACGACGGCGAGCTGCTCGCCCTCGCCGTCCTCGCGGGGCACCATCACGCTCGCGGTGAGCAGGTCCATCGAACGGGCCAGGCTGCACGGCCGCTTCGCGCCGTTCATCACCACGCCGTCCCCGGTGACCCGGGCGGACATGGTGGGGCGCAGGATGCTGCCGTTCGGCTGTCCCTCGGCGAAGCCCGAGGCCAGCAGCAGATTGCCGGTCACGACGCCGGTCAGCAGCATCCACTCGAAGCCGTTGCCGGTCTCGCTCAGCGCGACCAGGCTCGCCAGCGAGAAGTGGTGCATCGTGGTGGCGACCGCCAGCGACGGCGAGCGGGAGCCGATGGCCCGCTGCACCCGGACCGCGGCCAGGGCGTCGGCGCCCTTGCCGCCGTGCGCGGCGGGTACGAGCAGCCCCGCGCCGCCCGCCTCCTTGAACGCCTTGACACCGGGGTTCCCCGGGCTCTCCAGCTCGCCGAGCGGGCGGCCGGCCAACTCCTTGTCCAGACCCGGCAGGAGCGCGTCGAGGGTCGCCCGCTCCCTCGCCAAGAACCTCATGTCATCCGCCTTTCGACGCGCCTCGGTACGGGGCACTGCGCTCGGTGGGGCCGCCGCGCGGGCGGGCCCGGTGACTTCAGATGGCATTGGCGACCCGCATGAGCCGTACGATCGCGCCGAGGCTCGGCCGGCCCTCGAACGCGAGGTACTCCGGCAGGACGACGTGCGGGGCCCACTTCTCCTTGTAGGCGAGCTGGGTCCGCGACGGGTACACCTTCTCGCCGTGCGCGGCGAGGAACCGCACGATCCGGGCGACGCCCGCCCCGGCCCCCGGCGGCTCCGGCTCGCTGTCCAGGCCCACGAACGGGGTGAACCCCAGGTGCAGCCAGGGCGCGCCCTCGGCCGAGAAGGCCTCGACGGCGGTGGCGTTGATCGCCTCCATCACCCCGGGCGGCGCCTCCCGGCGGCGCCGGGTGAGGTCGTGCAGCCAGCCGGGCCGGGTGCCGTAGACGGGGGAGTAGGAGATGTAGCCGACGGCGGCGCCCTCGATACGCCCCACGAAGAGCCGGCGCGACGGGGCGGCCGCGCCCAGCCGTTCCCCGACGAGGAAGGCCAGTTCCTTGGTGAACCGTCCCTTGCCGCGCAGCCAGTCCCGGTCGATCGCGGTCAGCTCGGCGTCGGTGGCGAA